>CAZBWO010000001.1:0-431914 GCA_964495885.1 uncultured Alteromonas sp.
AAAAAACGGCCGGGCCCGCTGTCTTAATTCGTCTCCAATATCTCAAAGATCTTAAAATTGTTAGGTGATGTGGATTTGAACCACATTTTCTTACCATTTCACCTTCTTAATGATCGCGCTCTATCTCCAAAAGCGGGTGCAAATTTACGACTAATTTTAAACCCTGCAATATTTTTTTGATTTTTTTTAAATCTTTTTTTGAGCGTTGGCTTCTTTGTTTCAGAAGCGGGTGCAAATATAAGGGGGTTTCCGATTTTAGCAAATAATTTTCAAAGCTTTTTTAAATAAATTTCAGCTCCTATCTGCAACCGATTGAAACGCAGATCAGAATGAAAAAAATATTTAAAAAACATATTTATACCTTTATATATATACTCTTATTCAAATTATTATTAAAGCCCGGCTTTTTCAGCAGAAAAGCTTGCTCATAAATCAGCAAATGCGCTATTGTAAATCGATATAAGGAATAGTATCTTTGCCCTTTAAAATTTAGAAAATGATTGAAATCACCTTGCCAGACGGTAGTGTAAAAGCCTTTCAGGAAGGAACAACACCCATGGATGTTGCCTTAAGCATTAGCGAAGGACTTGCTAGAAATGTAATTTCTGCATCCTACAACGGGAAAACCATTGAGACATCAACGCAATTAAAAGATGATGGAAGTCTTGTGTTATACACCTGGAGAGATGATGAAGGCAAAAAAGCTTTTTGGCATTCTTCTGCCCATATCCTAGCGCAAGCGTTGGAAGAACTCTATCCAGGGGTCAAACTTTGGGTGGGGCCTGCTATTGAAAATGGGTTTTATTATGATGTAGATTTAGGAGAGCAGTCTATTTCTGAAAAGGATTTCCCGACAATTGAAAACAAAATGCTGGAAATTGCGAGAGGGAAACATGATTTCAACATGCGAGAGGTAAGTAAGACAGATGCTATTGCATATTATACAAATAAAAATGAATACAAGGTAGATTTAATTGAAGGGCTTGAAGATGGGGATATTACCTTTTGCGATCACGACACCTTTACGGATTTATGCCGCGGAGGCCATATTCCCAATACAGGTATTGTAAAGGCGGTAAAGATTTTGAGTGTAGCAGGGGCTTACTATAAAGGGGACGAGAATAACAAACAGTTGACCCGGGTGTATGGAATTAGTTTTCCGAAGCAAAAAGACTTGAAGGAATACCTCGCCATGTTGGAAGAAGCCAAAAAAAGGGATCATCGAAAACTTGGAAAAGAATTGGAGCTTTTTACTTTTTCACAGAAGGTTGGTCAAGGCCTACCCCTCTGGCTACCCAAAGGTACAGCCCTTAGGGAACGGTTGGAGAATTTTCTGAAAACTGCCCAAAAGAAAGCTGGTTACGAAATGGTTATTTCTCCGCATATTGGAAGCAAGGAACTTTATGTTACCTCCGGGCATTTCGCAAAATATGGGGAAGACAGTTTTCAAACTATACATACCCCTAACGAAGGGGAGGAATTCATGCTAAAACCCATGAACTGCCCCCATCATTGCGAAATTTACAAAAGCAGACCCTGGTCCTATAAAGATCTTCCTAAACGATTTGCGGAATTTGGCACAGTTTACAGATATGAACAGAGCGGTGAACTTCATGGTTTAACAAGAGTTCGGGGATTTACACAAGATGATGCCCATATCTTTTGTACTCCAGATCAATTGGACGAAGAATTTAAAAAGGTTATTGATTTAGTTCTTTACGTATTTGGCTCCCTTGGATTTGAAAACTTCTCTACTCAAGTTTCGGTAAGAGACCCTGAAAAACCAGAAAAATACATTGGGAATCTTGAGAATTGGGAAAAAGCCGAAAACGCTATTATCAATGCAGCAAAAGAAAAAGGATTGGATTATTACATTGAAGAGGGAGAGGCAGCATTCTATGGCCCTAAGCTGGATTTTATGGTGAAGGATGCCCTTGGAAGAAGTTGGCAGTTAGGGACCATTCAGGTAGACTATAATCTCCCTGAACGATTTGATCTACATTACAAAGGAAGTGACAATGAATTGCATCGCCCCATCATGATTCATAGGGCTCCATTTGGCAGTATGGAACGGTTTATTGCTATTTTATTGGAACACACGGGTGGAAACTTCCCATTATGGCTTATGCCAGAGCAAGTTAGTATTTTATCATTAAGTGAAAAATATGAAAAATACGCTCAAAAAGTTTTAAATTTGTTGGAAAATCACGAAATTCGCGCCCTTGTTGATAATCGGAATGAGACGATTGGCAAGAAAATTAGGGAAGCAGAGATGAATAAAATTCCCTATATGTTAATTGTTGGGGAGCAAGAAGAGAAAGACGGCACTATTTCTGTAAGGAAACATTCTGAAGGAGACTTAGGAACAATGAAGGTGTCTGATTTTGCAAATATGTTGAAGGAAGAGATCAATAAAGAAATACGACCTTTTAAAGAAGTTTAATTAAAATTATATAAGCCATAGCAATAAGAAGAAAAAGAAGTAGAGGATCACGGGAAATTAAAAAAGACAAACACCTCATTAACGACAAAATCCGTGCGAAAGAAGTTCGGTTAGTTGGAGATAATGTGGAAATGGGAGTATATCCTTTGTCTAAGGCCCTTCAGTTAGCTGAAGAACAGGGATTAGACCTTGTGGAAATATCCCCAAATGCCGAACCCCCGGTTTGTAAAGTAATGGACTATAAAAAGTTCGTTTACGAGCAAAAAAAGCGTGAAAAAGCTTTAAAAGCCAAAGCTTCAAAAGTTGTCGTTAAGGAAATTAGATTTGGTCCAAATACAGATGACCATGACTACGACTTCAAAAAGAAACATGCTGAAAAATTCTTAAAGGATGGGGCGAAATTAAAAGCATACGTGTTTTTTAAAGGACGATCTATCATCTATAAGGATAAAGGTGAAATTCTGTTGCTTAAACTTGCACAGGAACTGGAAGACTACGGGAAAGTAGAACAGATGCCTAAATTAGAAGGGAAGCGAATGACCATGTTCATCGCTCCAAAAAAGAGTAAGTAAGTTTCCAACTTAATGCTGGAACTAAAAATAAAAAGCGAAATAAATCTAAAACTTTTAGGAATGCCTAAACAAAAAACAAACTCGAGTGCCAAAAAGCGTTTTAAACTTACCGGAACTGGTAAGATTAAAAGAAAGCATGCATTCAAGAGCCACATTTTGACCAAAAAATCAAAAAAGAGAAAGTTGGCCCTTACGCATGACACAACCGTGCACAAAAGTGATGAAGACAATGTGAAGCATATGCTTCGAATGAAGTAATTGCCTTCACCGGTTAGTAAATTTTTTTAACCCTGGAGCATGGCCTATTAAAGTCTCTTTTTAGAGCGCCTGCTACAAAAAACAAGTAAAATTATGCCAAGATCAGTAAATTCAGTTGCAAAAAGAGCTAGAAGAAAAAAAGTGCTCAAGCAAGCCAAAGGTTACTTTGGAAGACGTAAAAATGTTTGGACCGTTGCGAAAAATGCCGTGGATAAAGCGATGCTATATTCGTACCGTGACAGACGAAATAAAAAGAGGAATTTCCGCGCCCTATGGATTACCCGTATCAATGCGGGGGCTCGTATGCACGGAATGTCCTATTCAAAATTTATGGGTGCACTAAAAGCCAATGATATCGAATTGAACCGTAAGGTCCTTGCAGATTTGGCCATGAATCACCCAGAGGCTTTTGAAGCCATTGTAAATAAAGTAAAAAAATAAGGCGTAAGCCTATAACGTATTATTTCGCTTTCAAAAAAGCCCGCTCGTTGAGCGGGCTTTTTTTTATTCCTTCAAAAGATAATAAACTCACTCACCTAACCCATTCACTCATTTCAATACCAGGTTTCCCTCAAACACGTTTCTAACATTTCTTTAACATACGTAGTTTCAATCAAAATTCAATGATATGAAAGTACTCTTCACCTGCCTATTATTTTGCAGTATTGCAATTGGCAACGCACAAATCTTCAATGAAAAAAAATTAGAATCAAAGCTAATTGAAATTTTAGAACAGACTGAAACGGTTCAAGAAATGATTTTCAATAAAAAAATCATCCATCAACAGCTTAAAGATGTTGACCAGTGGGCACTTGACGGAAAAATTACCAATACAACTTACCAAAATATTGAATTGGGATATCGAAAATACTCAATGCAAATGAATGTTTTGGTTGAGCAATTAATTTCAGAGCTTGATAAAATTGAAAGCCTTCATGATCTTAAGCAAAGAAAACTTAAAAAGTGGGTTGAAGCATTTAACAGTCAGTTTTTTGACGAACTCATAAATGCAAAGAAAATTTATGAAACAGATTTTAAATTAGCCTTAGAAAAAGGCGCTATTGAATCTAAGAGCAAGTCTATTATTCCAACCTTGGTCTTTATTATCAAGTTTGGGGAAACCCTCTTTAATTCTATCAAAAGTCTTTTTCAGAATGGTGAACTCAATAGAGAACAAGAGCAACAACTTTTTGAATTAGGCATGCACATTGCCCTGAAAAAATTGAAAAGCTCGCTAAGCTATCCAGATTGGGACGATTTAATGAAATATGAAGTCACAACTGAAAGTACGAACTACACTCCTAGCAGATCTTCTTCTGAAGAGCAATATAATCCTACAGAAGTTCAGTTAGAAACTGCTTCTATTACATTTATGGACTATGAGTTAAAGGAAAAGCTTTCCATTATGCCAATATCAAAGCAAATTATAGTTGGAGGAGAGAAAGGGAGCTCTACAATTGAAATATTTGCTACTCAAGAACCAATGCAGGTAGGACAAAGATTTCAAGTAATGATGAAAGGTTTTAAGTATGCCTATTTTTTCTATTACGAATCTGAAGAATCTCAATGGAAAGATCCTTATGGCAAGAGTATCATCGTAGGTGGTGAAGGTAAAAATGATAAATCAACAACATTGCCGTCTATGAACCAGTTTTTTGAAATACTTGGAGACAATCCCTATGAAGAACTTCTTATTTTAGTTTCACAGAGTCCATTAAATGACAAATTCATTCGTTCCATTCTACATTCTAGTAAAAGAGGCGTTTCGTTTATGGAGTCTCTACATGATATCATCCCAAATCTCAATACAACATGTTTCAAAACTAACATTTCTCTTTTAAACCAAAAAGAAATTAGATTTCAATCTAACCAGGTATTTCAAGGGATAGTTCCGGTGTACATTAAAATCAATAAAGAATTCAATTAAATCTAAAAGTATGGAAAAGCTATACATAATACTCCTTTTCTTTCTAGGTATTTTCTTTGGAGGGAGGATAGGAAATGCTCAGCAAAAACAGATTACAGTTGGAAATCTTTCGGAAGAAACCCTAGATCCAAGTATGCACCGCTATGCTTTCATTGTTGGGAATGATCACTATGAAGACCCTAAAATCAATAATTTATCCTCTTGCAGACTTGACGCAGTTAGATTTAGCGGATTTCTAAAAAGTAATCAGAACTGGAATTTACCTTCTCAACATATAAAGGTTCTTTTGGACGCCCGAAAAGAAAATTTTCAAAAGGCCTTTCTCAAACAATTGAATGGGATTACTATACCAGAAATTAGTACGCTATATTTTTATTACAGTGGTCATGGAGTTCAGGGAGGAATTGTTCCTTCAAACTATAAAATTGATAACACTTCGACGCTCATTTCGTATGATTGGATTCAGCAAAAAATCGAAGAATACCAGGTAAATGCTGTTGTCTTTGTAATAGATGCATGTTACTCTGGTTCTATTATCAATTACAAAAGCGAAGGATTTAATCAAGAATACTGGAATGCATTAAAACAGGATAAAGAAAACAACAAAGCTGTTTTTACTGCAACAAATGCATTTAGGGTTACTCCATCCGGGAAACATGAGAGTGAATATACCAAGCACTTTTTAATGGCAATTTCACAAGAAAATACAGATTCTAACAAAGATGGCATCATCACTGCTGGAGAATTATTTAAAGGGATTGAAAAGGAAACTGGGGAAATGAACGAGCCCCAGTTTTTTGGAAATGTCCATTTCCCAATGGCATCTTCAAAGGAAGTAGTGGCAGGAGCATATGAAAGGTTTATTCTTGGGAAAAAGAAAAATAATGTTACCAATACTTTACAAGATATCATAACATGGCGTAAACAAATGGAAGCAATTCATTTTACAGAAAATCAAGCTAGTTCCGAAATAAAAAAACTAGAAGAAAATGGTTCCCCCGAGGCCTATGCCAGAATAGGTTTTCTATACCGTGAGGGTTTGGGAATCTCAAAGGACATCAATAGGGCAATTTCCTACTTTGTTACAGCTGCAGAGGACGGGAACGGCTTTGCCTATTATAACTTAGGGTATTTATACACTAATGGTATTGGTTTTGAAAAGGATACTGAAAAAGGGTTGAACTACTACAAAAAATCAGCACTTAAAGAAGATCCCTTTGCTCAATACAATCTTGGATTGTTGTACTCCAAGGAAAACAATGGAGTTTGCAAAACAGATCCTAAAAAAGCTGAATACTGGCTCAAAAAAGCATCCAATTATGATATGCCATTTGCTTTTTTCTCTTTAGGAGTACTTTTTTATAAAAAAGCCGAAAAAACCTCTACTCCCACCATAAAAGCAACTTTAGAAAAAGAATCCTTTAAATGGTTTTTAAAGGCAGCTACGAATCATCACCCTAGAGCACAAATTGAAATTGCCAAATCCTATGAAGAAGGCAAGGGTATTAACAAAAATCAATTATTGGCAAAGCATTGGTTAAAAAAAGCTTGCAAAAACAATGAACTCCAGGCCTGTCGTAAACTTATTTATCTAAATGAAAAGACCCAACTAAGTTCTAATTAAAAAAAAAAGCCGCTCGTTGAGCGGCCTTTTTTTTTTAATTAAGTTTTCTGCTTTTTCTTTTTAGCTGCTGGGAACAGTACGTTATTTAAAATCAATCGGTAGCCTGGTGAATTAGGATGTAAGGCCAATTCGGTTTTGGCATCCCCTACCCTATGCTGATAATCCTCTGGATCATGTCCACCATAGAAGGTAAAAAATCCTTTCCCACGAATCCCATGAATGTAACGTGCTTCTCCATTACTTTTATTCTCTCCCATTACTAATACCGTAGACTTAATTTCATCACGAGCAAAAGAAGTTGTTTGCCCCATAAAACCTTTTACCAAAGCAGTATGGTTTTGGACCAACATACATGGAATAGGATCCCATTTCGCCGAATAATCCATTAACGTAAAATAATCGGTTTCTTTATTAACTTTCCTTCGGCTTGTCATATCAATAGAAGAAAATTCATAAACCATAGGGCTTCGTTCTAACGTAAAATCTGTAAACGCAAAAGTCTTTCCAAAATCTATTTTACTTTGGTAGCCGGGATCACTGGGATCACCGTCAAACATCGGTTCGCAAATATCTACTCCCTCTGCAGCTAAAGCAATATCAAAACTATCGGTAGCACTACACATGGCAAACATAAAGCCTCCTCCAATCACATAATCCCTAATCTTTAGGGCCACGTCCCTTTTTTCTTCGGAAACCTTATCATACCCTAACTTGGCAGCAAGTGCTTCGGCATCGCGCTTTTGTTCTATATACCAAGGTGCCGATCGATATGCCCTATAGAATTTTCCATATTGGCCCGTGAAATCTTCATGGTGCAAATGTAGCCAATCATATAACAGCAATTGATCTGACAATACTTCTTCGTCATACACAATATCGTATGGAATTTCCGCATAGGTAAGCACCATTGTAACGGCGTCATCCCAAGGCTGGTTACCTTTAGGAGAATATACCGCAATACGAGGGGCTTTTTCCAATACAACTGCTTCCATGTTTTGGGACGGACTACTAATTTCCTCAAGAATCTGATTTGCTTGTGCATCACTAATTACTTCATAGCTCACCCCCCTTATGAGACATTCCTTTCGGATATCTTCGGCATCTGGCAGCAAAAAAGAACCTCCACGATAATTCAGTAACCATTTAGCTTTCAGCTTTTGATCCAAGACCCAATAAGTAATCCCGTAAGCCTTAAGATGTTCTTCCTGTCCTTCAGCATCCATAGGAATGAGAATATAGGAAGCAAATCCTTTTATATTTAAAAAAAGGAAGATAAACAATAATAGAACTTGTCTCATAACACGAAGATAATGACAAATTTCAAGCCAAAGTGTAATGAGTTGTTAAATACTAGAAAGGAATATCATCATCTGGATCATCAGAAGGGTTCATTGCACTTCCAAATGCCTCATCTGTTGAAGGAAACGGTCCTTGATCTGCCTTAAAGGTATCGTCATTGGCTGCATCGTTCATTCTGGAATGGATTTCAGTTGGGAAATCGAAAGTTTCCAAGTTTTCAAAACGACCCAAATGTCCAACAAATTTCAACCTAATTTCATCCAAACCACCATTTCTGTGCTTGGCGACAATAAACTCTGCCTGTCCAGCAGTAGGGGTTCGTTCTTCATCATCCCACTCATCTATTTTGTAATATTCCGGACGGTAAATAAAGGAAACAATATCTGCATCCTGCTCAATTGCTCCAGATTCCCGAAGGTCACTTAACAAAGGCCGTTTACTTCCCCCTCGGGTTTCCACGGCCCTGGAGAGCTGCGAAAGCGCAATAACAGGTACGTTCAATTCCTTGGCCAATGCTTTTAAGTTTCTGGAAATGGTTGAAATCTCTTGTTCTCTATTTCCGCCTTTCTGACTTGAGCCTGCGGTCATCAATTGAAGGTAATCTACTATGATTAGTTTAATGCCGTGTTGGGAAGCCAAACGCCTTGCCTTTGCCCGTAAATCAAAGATGGAAAGAGAAGGTGTATCATCAATAAATAAGGGAGCTTTTTCAAGGTCTTTAACCTTCACATTAAGTTGCTCCCATTCATGTTTTTCCAGGTTACCAGTACGAAGCTTTTCTGAAGAAAGGCCTGTTTCCGAAGAAATCAATCTAGTAATCAATTGTACCGAAGACATTTCCAATGAAAAGAATGCCACCGGAATATTATGCTCAACGGTAATATTACGCGCCATGGATAATGTTAAGGCTGTCTTCCCCATCCCGGGTCGTGCCGCAATAATGACTAAATCACTGGGCTGCCAACCAGAGGTGAGTTTATCTACTTTGGAAAAACCAGAAGGAATACCTGAAAGCCCTTCTTTATTGGCAATTTCCTCAATTCTTTTTTTAGCTTGGATTACCAAACTTTGGGCCGTTTCTGAAGAACGCTTTAGATTGCCTTGGGTAATATCATATAGCTTTGCCTCGGCATTATCCAACAAGTCAAAAACATCTGTACCCTCATCATAGGATTCTTCGATAATTTCACTTGAAATACGAATTAGACTACGCTGAATATACTTCTGAAGAATGATCCTTGCATGGAATTCAATGTGGGCCGAAGAAGATACTTTTTGGGTTAATTGGATGAGGTAAAACTCACCTCCAACAATATCCAGCTTTTTTTCCTTCTTTAATTGCGCCGAAACAGTTAATAAGTCTATGGGTTCACTATTTTGAAACAAGGTATAAATCGCTTCAAAAATATGTTGGTGTGCCTCCTTATAGAATACTTCATGATGAAGAATATCAATGATTTCATCAACACCTTTTTTATCAATCATCATTGCCCCAAGCACAACTTCTTCTAAATCAATAGCTTGTGGAGGCAATTTTCCTTTTTCCAAAGAAATAACCTGTGCAATTTTTGAAGAATATGAGGTTTTAGGTTGCACTTTTTCCATGATGCGAATGTAAAAAAAATGTTAAGAGCAGCGCTACATTACTTGGGATAGCTGTCCACTGGTCATTAACAATTGAACTGTTAATAAGTTAGAAATATTGTTGATAACCACAAAAAAAACCGATGTAAAAACACCGGCATTTTCGAAAGGGTTGTGTTTGTTGGGATTAAGATTTAAACTCTCCCATTTTACTGTATTTTTCCATCCTCTTTTCCACTAAATCATCTGGTGATAAGTTCTTCAGTTCCGCATAATTTTTTTCGATAGCCTTCGCAACAGCGATGTAGGTTTTTTCACGATCACTATGCGCTCCTCCTAATGGTTCTTTTACGATACTATCTATTAGTTTTAGCTTCTTCATATCTGAAGCAGTAAGCTTTAAGGCTTCTGCAGCCTGTTCCTTAAATTCCCAACTTCTCCAAAGAATAGAAGAACAGCTCTCTGGGGAGATTACGGAATACCAAGTATTTTCCAACATTAGTACCCTATCGCCCACTCCAATACCAAAAGCACCTCCACTGGCTCCTTCTCCAATAATCACCACAATAATGGGAACCTCAAGCCTAGTCATTTCCAAAATATTTCGGGCAATAGCTTCCCCTTGTCCGCGTTCTTCGGCTTCCATTCCAGGATATGCACCAGGAGTATCTACAAGTGTCACTACAGGAATACCAAACTTTTCCGCAGATTTCATCAAACGAAGGGCTTTGCGGTATCCTTCCGGGTTTGCCATTCCAAAGTTTCTATATTGTCTGGTCTTGGTATTATAACCTTTTTGTTGCCCAATAAACATATAGCTTTGGTCACCAATTTTCCCAAGTCCGCCAATCATGGCTTTATCATCCTTGAAATTTCGGTCACCATGTAGTTCTAAAAAAGAATCCCCACAAATGGCTTTGATATAATCCATAGTGTAGGGACGGTTGGGATGGCGTGATAATTGTACTCGTTGCCAAGCCGTTAGGTTTTTATATATCTCCTTTTTGGTCTCGTTTAATTTTTTCTCAATCTGCTTGCAGGTATTGCTCACATCTACATTACTATCTTCCCCAATTTTGCAAGCTTTTTCATATTGCTCCTGCAATTCCTTAATGGGTAATTCAAAGTCAAGGTATTCCATGGGTTTTTCGGTGAAGTTTTAGTTATAGTCTACAAAGATAAAATTTTGAAATTAGCTAAAAGGTATTTGTTTGCTTTTTCTTCTTTTCCGCATTTTCAAATATCCGTTTGCCAATACGGTCAATAATATAATTGCTGCCCCAATATAAAATTGCGGACTCATATTTTCTGAATCCCCCAGTACCAATACGGCTAGGATAATTCCATAAACAGGTTCCAAATTAATGGTAAGCATCACCGTAAAAGGAGATAGCCATTTCATGACATGTACCGAAGCAATAAAAGCATAGGCTGTACATGCCGAAGCCAAAATAAACAAGTATCCCCAATCTGTTGCAGAAACTTTAAAAAACGATGCGGTAAAATCTCCTTTCAAAGCTAGATATACGGTAATACACAAAACGCCAAAACCTAGCTCATAGAAAGAAATTGTTGATGCTTCGTAGCGTTTTGCATACCTGCTGTTTATTACCGAAAACAGTGCACTTAAAAAAGCCGAAAGTAAGGCTAGTAAAATGCCCAACAAATAATGCCAACTTGCCTTAAATATAATGAACAAACCAATCATGGTAAGAAGGCCGAACACCAATTCATAAAGAATAACCTTCCGTCTATAAAACATGGGCTCCAGTAAGGAAGTAAAGAATGCACCGGTAGACATGACGGCTAAGGTCACTGAAACATTAGAGGCCTTAATAGCTCCAAAAAAAGTAAGCCAGTGTACAGCTATGATAAAGCCAGCAATAAAAAAACCAGTGAGTACCTTTTTGGAAAACCGAAGGCTTTTTTTCCTAAATAAAATAAACAACCCAACCAACCCTGTTGCCAATAACATTCTGTACCAAACCAATGGAATCGCCTCAAGCGAAATAAGCGCTCCCAGTACAGCAGTGTAGCCCCAAACAAATACAATGAAATGTAAATGAAGGTATTGAAGTAAATTACCGTTTCGCATTTCGAAGTAAATAAATAGCTAAGGCACCAAAAACAAAGTTAGGAAACCAAGTGGCTAAAAACGGACTAAAGGTGCTTTGCTCTGCCAAGGTTCCGAAAATTTTATCAAAAAAGACGAAAACCATCCCCACTCCTATTCCAATGGCAAGATTCACCCCCATACCACCTCTTCGTTTAATTGAAGATACCGAAACAGCAATTATTGTTAAAATGTAGGCAGAAACTGGTAGACTCCATCGTTTATATCGAACCACTTCATAACGGTTAATAAAAGTAGAGCCCTTCTCCTTTTCCCTTCTAATGAATTTGTTTAATTCATTAAAATTCAAGGTTTCGGCAATATATTCTACGGGAGTCAAATCTTCAATTTCAAAGGGAAGTATAGTATCTTTTTTTGGTTCGTAATGCAAAGAGTCTTCTCTATTTCCAATGCGTCTTAAAAAATAATTATATAGCGTATAGCTAGAATCTGCCTCATTGAAATCTATTCTACTGGCTGTAATTTTATGGGACATTTTATTCCCATCAAAATGCTCTAATGTGAAGTTATTTCCAGATTTTTCCAATACATTAAAATAACTCACATAGATATATTCATCATCATTAATCTGACGGTACACATTAGATTGCTCCCTGTCTTTTCCGCGTCCTTTATTAAGGTATTTATAACTAAACTCATTAAATCCTTTGCTTGCCTTTGGCGCTAAGTAATTTCCGAGGAAAAAAGCACCAACACACACAATTGTGGCTCCTATAAAATAGGGCCGTAAAAACCTATAAAAAGAAACCCCAGAACTTAAAAAGGCAATTACTTCTGTATTATTGGCCAATTTAGAGGTAAACCAAATAATGGATAGAAAAAGAAACAGAGGAAATAGTAAATTGGCAAAATAAATGGTGAAATCAAGGTAGTATTCCAACACATTAATTAAGGGGACTTCATTTGCCAGGATCTTATCGATCTTTTCTGCTAGATTAATGGTGATCCCAATAGGAATGAAAAGTAGTAGGAGAAGCGTAAAAGTCCCCAAGTATTTCTGAAGAATGTATTTATCTAAAATTTTAAGCATTACAGTCTTTTGTCCATTTGCTGCACCATACGGTTTTTCCATTCAGAAAAATCCCCTGCTAAGATATGTTTTCTCGCTTCACGAACCAACCAAAGGTAAAACCCTAAATTATGAATACTGGCTATCTGCCTTCCCAACATTTCATTCACAGAAAATAGATGCCTAACATAGGCTTTACTATAGGCCGTATCTACCCATGTAATTCCCATTTCGTCCAACGGTGAAAAATCATCTTCCCACTTTTTGTTTTTGATGTTAATTGTTCCATGGGCCGTAAATAGCATCCCATTTCTACCATTTCGGGTGGGCATTACACAATCAAACATATCAATCCCAAGCGCAATATTTTCCAATATATTAATAGGCGTTCCCACTCCCATAAGGTAACGTGGCTTTTCCTTCGGAAGTATGTCGGTCACCACATCGGTCATCTCGTACATTTCCTCTGCAGGTTCCCCAACAGACAGTCCGCCAATAGCATTCCCTTCAGCCCCCACCGAAGCTATATAATCCGCAGATTGCTTCCGAAGATCCTTGTAGGTGCTTCCTTGCACAATTGGAAAAAAAGTTTGCTCATACCCATACTTAAATGGTAGTTTTTCCAAGTGATTCATACAGCGGTCCAGCCATCTGTGCGTCATGTGCATAGATCGCTTGGCGTATTGATAATCACAAGGGTAAGGTGTACATTCATCAAAGGCCATGATAATATCTGCACCTATGGTACGCTGAATTTCCATTACATTTTCTGGTGTAAATACGTGCAGGCTGCCATCTATATGCGATTTAAACTTCACCCCTTCCTCTTTTATCTTCCTGTTTGCTGAAAGGGAATATACTTGATATCCACCACTGTCTGTTAAAATGTTGCGGTCCCAATTCATAAACTTGTGGAGTCCGCCTGCCTTCTCCAAAATAGCTGTTTGTGGCCTAAGAAATAAATGATACGTATTCCCCAAAATAATATCTGGATTGATCTCTTCTTCTAATTCCCGTTGGTGTACTCCCTTAACGGTTGCCAGCGTACCTACTGGCATAAAGATGGGGGTTTCCACTTTTCCGTGAGCCAAGGTAATAGTTCCTGCCCTGGCTTTAGACATGCTATCGTTTCCAGCAATCGTAAACTTCATGTAGCGTTTATTTTCAAAACGCAAAGATAGGACGAAATATAAGTATCCCTACGTTATGGAAGTGGAATCACTTGAAAACCTTGGAAACTGTTAACTAAATTCCGTAAATCGTTGATAACTGACTTTTTTTTCACTTTGAACGGCTTTTCGAAAGTGGTATTTTTATCGCAGATTTAAAAACAAGTTTTTATGCCTAATATGGATTACCTGAACGATTTGGTTGTACAAGTCCGAAGGGATATTTTACGACAAGTACACAGGGTTAATTCGGGGCATCCGGGTGGCTCTTTGGGATGTACAGAATTTTTTGTTGCACTGTATCAAGAACTCATGGACAGAAAGGATGGTTTTGATATGGACGGTATTGGAGAGGATTTATTTTTTCTTTCCAATGGCCATATTTCCCCGGTTTTTTACAGTGTTTTGGCGCGTTCCGGTTATTTCCCTGTGGATGAATTGAATACTTTCCGCCATATTGATTCCCGCCTTCAGGGACACCCTACTACACACGAAGGATTACCAGGAATTAGGGTGGCTTCTGGGTCATTGGGACAAGGAATTTCCGTTGCAGTAGGTGCTGCACTTTCCAAAAAACTCAATAATGATAATCACTTGGTCTATACTCTCTGTGGAGATGGAGAGCTTCAGGAAGGACAAAACTGGGAAGCAATTATGTATGCTGCTGGAAATAATGTAGACAACCTTATAGTAACGGTAGACTATAATGGGCAACAAATTGATGGTTCCTTAGACACGGTTCTTCCACTTGGGAATCTTTCAGAAAAATTTAAAGCCTTTGGATGGGACGTAATGGAGATTGAAAAAGGGAACGATCTCTCTTCCATCATCAATGGAATGGAAAAGGCAAAGTCTAAAACAGGAAATGGAAAACCTGTTTGTGTCCTGCTACATACTGTAATGGGTAATGGTGTTGACTTTATGATGCATACACATGCTTGGCATGGAAAAGCACCTAATGACGAACAATTGGAAATTGCCCTTTCACAAAACCCAGAAACTTTAGGGGACTATTAATACAACATTTATGAAAAAGTATATTGATACAGGAAAAAAAGATACTAGATCTGGATTTGGTGCAGGACTAACAATACTTGGGAAAACCCATCCTAATGTAGTGGCGCTTTGTGCAGATTTAACAGGTTCCCTCAAAATGGATGAGTTTAAAGACAATCATCCTGAACGATTTTTTCAAGTGGGAATTGCTGAAGCTAATATGATGGGAATTGCTGCCGGACTTACCATTGGAGGGAAAGTTCCTTTCACAGGTACGTTTGCAAATTTCTCTACAGGAAGGGTGTATGACCAAATTAGACAGAGTATTGCCTACAGTGGAAAAAATGTAAAAATCTGCGCCTCGCATGCAGGGCTTACCTTAGGAGAAGATGGTGCCACCCACCAAATTCTGGAAGATATTGGGCTTATGAAAATGCTCCCTGGAATGACCGTAATCAACACCTGCGATTTTAACCAGACCAAAGCAGCGACCTTAGCGATTGCAGACCATAAAGGTCCGGTTTACCTAAGGTTTGGGCGTCCAAAAGTTCCTAATTTCACCCCAGAAGATCAATCATTTGAAATAGGCAAAGCCATTCTACTTCAAGAAGGGAGTGATGTAACCTTGGTTGCTACAGGTCATTTGGTATGGGAAGCTTTACTAGCTGCTGAAGCATTACACGAGGAAGGTATTTCAGCAGAAGTCATCAACATTCACACCATTAAACCTTTAGATACTGAAGCTATTTTAAAAAGTATTTCCAAAACAGGCTGTATTGTAACTGCAGAAGAACACAATTACCTTGGTGGTCTTGGCGAAAGCGTTGCTAGGGTTTTAACCGAAAACAATCCCGCTCCCCAAGAAATTGTTGCCACGCAAGATACCTTTGGCGAATCTGGAACTCCAGAGCAATTGATGGAAAAATATGGCTTAAATGCAGAGGCTATTACAAAAGCTGCAAAGAAAGTATTGGCTAGAAAATAATAGTATTTACATAAATATAAAAAAGCCCTGCAGTTACTTATTGCAGGGCTTTTTTCAATGAATAGGATTAACCATCCATTAACTATCTTCGTCTAAATAATCTGGAATTCCGTCATTATCAACATCTGGGTAGGTGATGTTTCCGTCTTCATCAATCTCAATTTCATCAGAAGTTGGACGCCCATCATTGTCATCATCCGGATCAATATAATTAGGTAATGTGTCTTCGTCTGTATCATCATCTTCCTCAATACCATTTCCGTTAAGGTCTTCCACGACAGAAGGAATGCCATCTGCATCTTGATCACCTTCTGCCCGATCGTACACTTGGAAAGCAAAGATTAAATTTGCGTAAACAGGGATAGAAGAATTGGAAGGTGGGTTAACGTAATACCCCAATCCGGCAGGAATGAAAACGGCACCAATTCCAAAATTTTCAAAGGAAATGGTACCATCTGGATTTGTCACAAACCCTGTTGCGGTTTTAAATCCAGTAAGTCCATCTTGAAATCCATTCACTACCGCTGTTAAATCAAAACTAACTGGGACCACTGAAGAATCAAATATTTTAGTGTATGGAACCAAACTGGTCTCCTTATTAATGTAAGTACCTTCGTAGCTCACCGTAGCAACATCTGGAAATTGAATTGTTTCCCCATCACCGGTATCTACCGATAGATAATATAATTTGTATTCTAGGTTTTCTTCAATCCTGTCCGGAACCATCTTAAAGGTCACCTGATCAATAAGTGGGGTTTTACCAGCGTTGTCACCAGCAATGGTATCGAACTTGATCATGTAGTCAAAATCTGCTGGTGGGTTTTGAAAATCCTCATAGTTATAAAAGTGTGTCTCCAAGTACTCCTCTATGATAGCTTGAGCTGCAGGCGCTTCTTCATTTCTATCACGTGCCGGAATAAAATTATCTGGAGTTCCATCATCGTCATTATTACATGCGGAAAAAGGAAGAAGAATTCCTGTTAAAATTACGATATACCAATATTTCTTCATCGTCACTATTTTGATGGCGCAAGATACAATTTTCAGTTATTTTTGTACCTTCTTTAACGTAGTTTTAATCGGAAATGATATGCGAGTTGACAAATACCTTTGGTGCACCCGATATTTTAAAACCAGAAGCATCGCTACAAGAGCGTGTAAAAAAGGAGCCGTAAAAGTAAATGGGGAAACAGTCAAACCTTCAAGGGAAGTTTTCCCTGGGGATCAAATAATTCTTCGGAAGGACCAAGTGAATTATTCATTGGAAGTTTTGGATCACCCGTCAAACCGTGTAGGAGCCAAACTGGTGAATCTATACAGGGTAGACACTACCCCTTCCGAAGCTTTTGAACAACAGGAATTACTTAGTTATTCTAAAGAATATTACCGAAAAAAAGGAACAGGAAGACCCACCAAAAAAGACCGAAGGGATTTGGAAGATTTTACAGATTCTGCTCAAGACTAATTTAGTATCTTTACCCTATGGAAACACTAAAATCAACCATACTATCCCATCAAGAAATTACCCATAAAATCAGACGGATGGCCTTTCAAATTTATGAAAGCAACATCAACGCAGAACAGGTAATTATTGCTGGTATCAAAGAAAACGGATATGTTTTGGCAAAGAAACTCAAAGCGCAAGTTGAAAAGATTTCCCCATTAAAGGTACAACTTTGTGAAGTTTCCATGGATAAGGAACAACCTATAGGAAGCATCAACTGTTCCCTTGATTTATCCAAAATTGAAAACCAATCCCTTATTTTGGTGGATGATGTCCTAAACTCTGGTACTACACTAATATATGGGGTAAAATTCTTTTTGGATATTCCCCTTCAGCAGTTCAAAACAGCTGTCCTAGTAGATAGAAATCACAAGAAATATCCTGTAAAAGCAGATTTTAAAGGGATTTCACTTTCTACTTCCCTCAATGAAAATGTAGTGGTAGATTTTTCCAAAAACAATTTTAGTGTCCGACTAAAATAACGTTAGTAAAATTTTTTGTACCACTTCCTGCCTACTCAAATCATCCACCACTAGTTTAATATTGGCTTGATTATAGAAAAAGCTCCTTTCAAATAAATGCTTCCGAATGAATTCATTAAGGGCTTCTTCGGAAGGAAGGTGTGCAATTAACGGCCGATCTTCTTTTTGGGGCCACAATCTATTGGTGAGCGTTTCCACGGAAGCTTTCAAATACAAAGTGATCACCTCTTCATTTTTAAGTAGATCGTCCATAATTGTCCCGTAGCAGGGTGTTCCGCCGCCTAAGGACAGTACAGCTTTTGGATGGTCCTTTATTACTTCCTGAAGGCACCGTGCTTCTTGTTTTCTAAAATAAAGTTCCCCGCGAGATTCAAAAATAGCAGAGACAGACATTCCTTCCTTTTTTTCAATATAATGGTCTAAATCCACAAAAGGAAAAGTTAATGCTTCAGCAAGCAGCTTTCCAATGGAGGATTTTCCAGATCCCATGTATCCCAAAAGTGCGATTGTCATACCACAAATATCGGAATAACCACTATGAATAAAAGCATAAAAACGTTTTTTAAATTTTCAAGGTTTTTACTTTGATTAATCCATATAATGATATTATATTTGCACCCGCAAACACAAAAAGATAGTGTTTGAGCGGGTTTAAATACCCGCTAAATTTTTAAGACCTGATAGCTCAGTTGGTAGAGCACCTCCCTTTTAAGGAGGTGGTCCTGGGTTCGAGCCCCAGTCAGGTCACAGAAATAAAAGTCGGGCTTACGCTTGACTTTTTAGTTTCAGGGCATCTTTACCGAGGTGCTGGAACTGGTAGACAGGCATGGTTGAGGGCCATGTGTCCCTAAGGACGTGTGGGTTCGATTCCCATCCTCGGTACAAACGCTGTTTCCCACAGCGTTTTTTTATTTCTGCACTTTCCATATTATATTGTTTAACAAAAAAAAATATTGGTTAAACGATTTTGTGTATCTTTAGCTCAAAATCACAACGATGTCTGTAAAAACGCAGTTCAGTATCAAGGACTTAGAAAATCTTAGTGGTGTAAAGGCACATACCATACGTATTTGGGAAAAAAGATATCAACTTCTAGAGCCAAATCGTACAGAAACCAATATTAGGCAATACGATTTATTGAATTTAAAAAAGTTACTGAACGTTACCTTCCTCTATAACGAAGGCTACAAAATTTCTAAAATTGCAAAGTTTCAAGAAGAGGAGATCGCAAAATTAATCCAAGATATTTCCCAGACGCAAAAGGAATCCTACGGAATTAAAACCTTTAAAACAGCAATGTTCAGTTTTGATTATGCCTTGTTTTCAAATGCCTACGACGAATTAAGAAAAGAAATGGACTTCCGGGAAGTTTTTTACAATGTATTTCTTCCGCTTTTAAATGATATTGGCATGTTGTGGCAAACGGGGACAATAGACCCTTCCCATGAACGCTTTATTTCAGAAGCCATTAAACAGAAGATTATCCTAAATATTCATGAAATTCAGCAGAAAAACCTTCAAAAAAATTCACTCACTTTTGCACTTTACCTCCCTTACGAGGAAATTCATGAGATAGGGTTACTTTTCGCTAATTTTGAGATTCTAAGCGCTGGTTTCAAATCGGTATATCTTGGGAATAACATACCAATGGACAGCTTAAAACACTTGCTTAAACACTACCCAGATATTATCTTTTTGTCTTATTTTACGGTGAAACCCGATAAAGAATCGGTTGCAGAATATGTAGATAGATTTCATACAGAAATTGGAAACAGTAAGATTCCCTTGTGGCTTATGGGTAGTAAAATAGTAAATCTTAAACCTAACGAAGTTCCCAAGAATACTAAAATAGTCACAAGCTTAAAAGAACTTCAGAAAGAACTCAAGAATAAACGTCTTAAATAAACGTTAAGTTCTTAATTCTGTTTATTTATTTTTTATATTTGTTAAACAAAATGAAAAAGAAAATCGCCATAATTGGTTCTGGATTTTCTTCGTTAGCAGCCTCATGTTATCTGGCACAGGCTGATTGCGAGGTAACTATCTACGAAAAAAATAAAACCATAGGCGGAAGGGCCCGTCAATTTAAGAAAGATGGATTTACATTTGATATGGGACCAACATGGTACTGGATGCCAGATGTATTCGAACGTTTTTTTTCAGATTTTGGAAAACACCCCTCCCAATACTATCATCTTAACAAATTAAACCCAGCCTATCAGGTGTATTTTGGAGAACAAGACACCATCAGCATTGAGGATACCCTTGAAAAAATTAAAGCCACATTTGAAAAGGAAGAGCCCGGAAGTGCCGAAAAACTTCAAAAATTCATGGATGAGGCACTGGATAACTACAATATCGCCATTAAAGATTTGGTATACCGCCCAGGTATTTCCCCTATGGAATTGGTAACAACAACAACCATAAAAAAAATTGGACAGTTCTTTAGTACGGTTAGTAAACGGGTACGGAAAGAGTTTAAAAACCCTAGGCTTGTCTCCATTTTGGAATTCCCGGTTTTGTTCTTAGGAGCTAAACCCTCCAATACACCTTCGTTTTACAGCTTTATGAACTATGCAGATTTCGGACTTGGGACTTTCCATCCCGAAAACGGAATGTATAGTGTGGTGCAGGGAATGAAAACCTTAGCGGAAGAATTAGGAGTTCGAATCATTACAAATAGTCCTGTTGAAAAAATTAGGGTAAGCCAAGGGGAAGTTGAAGGAATTGAAGTTAATAGTGATTTTATTAAGGTTGATATGGTGCTTAGCGGAGCTGATTATCACCATACCGAAACCCTATTAAAATCCAACTACAGACAGTACAGCGAAGCATATTGGAACAAAAAGACCTTTGCTCCTTCCTCCCTACTCTTTTATGTTGGTTTCAGCAAACCTCTTAAAGACGTGGTGCATCACACCCTCTTTTTTGACGTTCCTTTTGAAGAACATGCCAAAGCTATATATGATCATCCACAATGGCCAGAAGATCCCCTTTTCTATGCCAGTTTTCCTTCCAAAACAGATGCTTCATTAGCTCCAGAAGGAAAAGAGAGTGGAATTTTTCTAATTCCATTGGCTCCCGGATTAGATGATATCCCTGAACTTAGGGAAGAATATTTCGAAAAAATAATGACCCGCCTTGAGACCCTCACCAACCAAGAAGTCAAAAAATACGTTATATTTAAGGAATCCTATTGTATTAAGGATTTTATAGAGGACTATCATTCGTATAAAGGAAATGCTTACGGATTGGCCAATACATTACGTCAAACTGCTTTTTTAAGACCCAACCTAAAAAGCAGTAAGGTAAAAGGACTTTATTTTACGGGGCAACTTACCGTCCCCGGGCCAGGAGTCCCTCCGTCATTGATTTCGGGGAAAGTGGTCTCAAATTTAATTTTAAAAGAAATGGCACGCTATGAAAGCACTGTTTGACACTGTATCACAAACCTGTAGCCGCAAGGTCACCCACGCCTACAGCACCTCTTTTTCCTTGGCTACAAAAATGTTGGCGCCTACCATCCGTCAGGATATTTACAATATATATGGATTCGTACGATTTGCCGATGAAATTGTAGATTCGTTTCATGACTATGATAAAAGGGAGCTTTTCAACAGATTTGAAACTAGCTTAGACCAATCACTAAAAGACAAGATTAGTCTGAACCCCATATTGAATGCTTTTCAAAAAACAGTCCACCAATACCAGATAGATCGTCATCTCATAGATGCATTTATGGATAGCATGCGATGGGATTTAAGCAAACAAACTTATAATACCCAGGCAGAATACGAAAAATACATTTATGGATCTGCAGATGTGGTTGGGCTTATGTGCTTAAAGGTATTTGTAAAAGGCGATGGGCAAAAATACGAGGAGCTGAAAGATGCCGCCATGCATTTAGGTTCTGCATTTCAAAAAGTGAATTTTCTTCGAGATTTGAAGGCCGATTTTGAAGGATTAAACCGAACGTATTTCCCAAATACCAATCTTGCAGAATTGGATGAAACTTCCAAGAAAAGGATTATTGACGAAATTGAAAATGATTTTCATTTGGGATATCAAGGAATCCTAAAACTACCTGCTGAAGCAAAATTTGGAGTCTTTATGGCATATCGCTATTACCGAAGGCTTCTCAAAAAATTAAAACATACACCGGCATTGGAGATTAAGAAAAAACGTATTCGAGTACCCAACTATGAAAAATTTGGGTTACTCACTAGAAGCTATGTAAAATATCGATTAAATTTGGTGCGATAAATTATGGAAATACTACTCTGGATATTAATTTTTATAGGAACTTTTTGCGGCATGGAATTCATGGCATGGTTTACCCATAAATATGTCATGCATGGTTTTCTTTGGAGTCTCCACAGAGACCACCACAAAAAAGATCATGAAAGTTGGTGGGAAAGAAATGATGCCTTCTTTATATTTTATGCCATTGTGAGTATTGGTTTCTTTCTTAGCTGGAAATATTGGGAGTTTTGGGCAGGACTTCCTATTGGGATTGGTATCTTTGCCTACGGAGCCACTTATTTTTTGGTTCATGATATATTTATTCATCAACGTTTTAAAATGTTCCGAAATGCCAATAACTGGTATGCACGAGGTATCCGAAGAGCACACAAAATCCATCACAAACATTTGGGCAAAGAAGATGGAGAATGTTTCGGAATGCTTTTTCCGCCTGTTAAATACTTCAAAAAAAAATAACCCCTTATGAAGACCCTCTACCTCTGGCTAGACATTGGGTCTTTCATTATTCCCTTTTTGTTTAGTTTTCACCCTAGACTTCAATTTTATAAAAAATGGAAATCCTTCTTAATCGGAACATTGATCATGATGTGCATTTTCATTCCATGGGATATTGCTTTTACCAATAGTGGAATTTGGGGTTTTAATCCCACATATCTAACGGGGATTTCTTTTTTGGGGCTCCCCCTGGAAGAGTGGCTTTTCTTTTTATGTATTCCGTACGCGTGTTTATTTACCCATTATGCACTTGAGGAATTATTCCCTAGAATGGCGTTTCGGAAAAAAACGATGAAGGTGATTTATTTCTCCTTGGTGACAGCATTGGTATTGATATTATGGTACCAATATGAACACTGGTACACTTTGGTAAATTTTAGCTTCTCACTTGTAGTATTGGGAATTGCTTTCAATTATTTTCAGGACGAACTCCCACGGTTTTTTGCAACGTATTTAATCATCTTAATTCCCTTCTTTTTAGTGAATGGAATCCTTACCGGTACAGGCATAGAAGAACAAGTGGTTTGGTACAACAATGCAGAGAATCTTGGCATTAGAATGGGAACCATTCCAGTGGAAGATACCATTTACAATCTGGGAATGCTCCTCACAGTATTTTTAGTGATGAAAAAATTAGAACCTACCAAAGAGTATTAAATTGGTCTTTTAGTACTTTAGCAATGTATTTTACAATTTCTTTATAGAAGTATGAACACTCCTCAAACCATTGCCAAGCATCTACATGAGTTATTCTTCGGGAATAGTTGGACCGGAAGCCATTGCAACATTACTACCCAACTTGAAGGGATCACTTGGAAGCAAGCCACTCAACAAGTGGAAGGTTTCAATAGCATTGCTACACTCCTATATCACTTGTCCTATTATGTCACCATCCAAAAAGGTGTATTGCTGGGTGAAGGGCTGAATGGAAGCGATAAAGAAAGTTTTGAAACCCCTTCCGTTACCGATGAAGCTTCTTGGGATTCTTTAAAACAACATGTTTTTAAGGATGTGGATGTAGTTTGTGGATTACTTCAAGAATTCCCGGAAGATCAATTGCAAAACGATTTTGATGTTCCCAAATACGGAAGTAACCTTCGGAATTTTATGGGGTTATTGGAGCATAGCTACTATCACTTGGGACAAATCGTGTTACTCAAAAAAATGGTTTCCAAATAAATTATTCCAACCACAATTTAAAATCCTTTACCCGTTCACGGGCGACGATGATTTCTTCGTCCTTATAGCTTTTGATTACCAATTTTAATCTACTGTTGGAATACGCAACAATATCCTCAATGGCTTCAATGTGCACATAAAATTTTCGGTTAACCCTAAAAAAGTGGGCTGGGGATAATTCACCTTCCAACTGTTCCAGGGTGGTATCCAGTAAATAGTTTCGGCCTTCGTAGGTATGCGCATAGGTTCCTTTGTTTTCACTGAAAAAACAGGCTACCTCATCTACCGAAATCATTTTGATATGTTGCCCAATCTTGGTGGTGAAACGTTTTTTGTAGGTTCGTTCAACAGGGTTGGTGAGCAGTTTTTTAATATCCTCAAAGTTTAGTTGTACCTGTTGGGAAGTGGGAATACGTTCCTTGTATTTGGAAACAGCATCGGCCAGTTCCTCTTCGTCAATAGGTTTCAACAAATAATCAATGCTATTCAATTTAAATGCCTGCAATGCATATTCATCATAGGCAGTAGTAAAAATGATAGCACTCTTTACTTCAACGGTATCAAAGATTTCAAAGGAGAGTCCGTCGCTTAATTGGATATCCAAAAAGATTAGGTCTGGGTGTTCATTTTGCTGAAACCATGTAACGGCTTCTTCCACACTGTGCAACAATTGATCTACCTTTACGCCCAAAGGTTCCAGCATTCGTTGTAAACGTCTGGCAGAAGGTCGTTCGTCTTCAATAACAAGTACATTCATTGTTGAGTGTGTCTAGTGGGTTAGTTTTTAAATTGGTCATTATATTCTTGCTCTTCCTTTTCCATAAATTCCTTGATCTTTCGCTCTTCCCAGTTTTTGAAAAAAGGAAATCTATCCTGAAATACATACAGCCCGTGAAAAAAGAGTCCGATGCCCCAGAAAAAAGGAGTGGTGAAATATCCCCAAGCTGGCATTCCAAAATGGAACCTTCCGCTAAGGAGTCCTGTTTGCACGATAATTAAAAAAATATTGATGAGCAGATATACCATTAAGTGGGTATAAAACCCCTTAATGTCCTTTACCTTCTTCTGTGCTTTTTCGTATTTGTCTTGGTCAAATGGTTCCATAATTGTTTTGTTTAGCTCCAACGCTGATTCTTCATTTGATTATCTTCCTTGTCTATGAGTTCCTTAATCTTTCGTTGCTCCCAGTCTTTGTTCATAAACGGTGCCCAGTTAAAGGCCTTCGCAGCCTGAAACACCAAACCAATTCCCCATCCAAAAGCAGCCCATAGAAACCACATATAACGCCACTCATTGGTGTAGTAGTTTAAAGCCGCTAGAAAAGAAATAAAGATCACGTAGAAAATAATGCCTGTATAGAATTTTTTCATCTCTGCTACCCGCTCCTTGGCGCGTAGGTATTTGTTCTCTTTTTTGGTATTAGGTTCTAAAAGTTCCATGATGTTGTGTTCTTAAATGATTACAAGGTAAAACTACTACAGGTTGCTTCGTAATAAAAAAAGGTTTTACCGAACTGTCATTTCTCTCTACCCAATTGTTATTAATCATCCTTTTCCATCAACTCCTTGATCTTTCGCTGCTCCCAATCCTTTCCCAATAGGGGATTATAGCCAAAGACTTCCATGGCATGACCGGCGACTCCCATTCCCCATCCAAAGATTGGAAATAAGGCCCAAGGGAAGCTGGTAGATTGTACATTCAAGTATATGAATACGGGAACGAAGATGAGGTAAATGGAAAAGTGGATGTAAAATCCTTTTAGTTCGTCTACTTTCTTTTTGGCGCGTTCGTAACGCTTTTCTGAAATATATGCTGTTTGTGTCATGATTGTATTTGTTTGTTGTGTTAATAAAGGCAGGGTTACCCGAAACTCTTGTTCGTTTTTTTCAACCTTCATGGGTCTATCTGTTAGCAATTGATACCGCTGGTAGATATTCCGTAGGCCTACCCCACTGCTTTCCTTGATTACTTTTTTGGGTTGTATGTTATTTTTAATAATAAGCTGCCCCTTTTGTTCTTCGATGCGAATGCGAAGTTTTTTGGAAGGCGTCACCTGGTTGTGCTTCACTGCATTTTCCAATAATAATTGCAACGATAATGGCACTACTTTGGCTTCAGGGTTTTGAAGGGTCTCTGGTTGCTGAAATTCTATGCTATCCTCAAACCTCATTTTAATGAGTGACATGTAGAGTTTGGCAAAGTTGAGCTCTTCCTCCAAAGTGACCAGTTCCTTGTTTTTCTGTTCCAATACGTAACGATATACTTTGGAAAGTGCCGTGGTGAATTTAGTTGCCGCCTTGGGATTCTCTTCAATAAGGCTTGTGAGAACGTTTAGGCTATTGAAAAGAAAGTGGGGGTCTAATTGATTCTTCAACGCATCAAACTGTGCCGAAGCCGTTCCTGCAATGATCTTTTGCTCCTTTACCTTCCGTTCCTGCACATACCGGTAGTAGTACACCGCATAGAAAATAGAGATGACCACAATAGATATGAGCAAAGAGACATAGTAAAATATTGGGCGCTCATTCCGAAGGAATTCACCCACAGCAATCCCTTTAAAAAATACGGCCTCTATAAATCGCAATAAGAAAATCGTAACGAGCGAAATAACAATAGAGCCTAAAAATCCTTTGGATAAATGTTTAATCTTGAACCACTCCCCTTTGTACCGGGTAATGATGAAGTAGAAGAAATAGGAGTTAGCCATGTAGAGGGAAACCGAATACCATTGGTTGTAAAGAAACCTTATCAAGAGTTCCTTCCCCGAATTGATTTCCCAACCGTTGAAGTATTCTATGAGTCCTACAACCAAGAAGATGACCGACCCTACAAAAAAGGCTTTCCCTATTTCCTTAAAGAACTTCATTATTCTTTTCCACAGTTACGTTCAAAGGATTGCTGTGCATATTCGGCACCACCATTGGGATAGTATTTCCCTTTGGGTTCATAGCTCTCAAATAGGGTCACTGCCCTTTGCAGGTCATCACAATAGGGTGTTACATCCTTTCCAAACCAACGGGCCGTACCCATATCCCACTCTGCCTTTCCGAAGGCCACCCGCGGATTCTCTGGCTCAATACTAAACGCTTTGTCATATAGCTGTGCCACTTTGGGAGAAAGGGTCATCCCGTATTTTTGTCCGTCGAAGACAATCCAAGCCGTATGCAGCTGTGCCTGCAGTACTACAATTTCTGCATTGTCTTTGGAAAGTGCCTTCGCATCATTCAGGAAGTCTTGGGCCTTGGTAAGCTGGGCCGTAAGTTTAGCTTCGTCTTTTTCGTTAAAACTGTTGAGCACATTAATCTGCGCCACATAGAAAGGAGGCAGCCAGTTCTCTGTTTCTACCTGGGCAATACGCTCAAATAGGTTGGCGGCTTCCCATGGTTGGTTGTTTTGCCATAGTTCGAAGGCTTTTTGCATGCCCTTGTCGTATTGGGTTTGTGCCCCTACGGAAAGTGTCACGCACAAGATAAGCAATGTGAAAAGTGATTTCATGAGTCTGAATTAATAAGTGAATTTATAAAAGTTGAAGTCCAATTCCAATGAAAAGCACCAACAAACTTATAAGTAAGGCTACTTTGAAGGTCTGGTGTCTTCCCAATCGTTTTAAGATGATTCCCAACATGGTGTTTATTTTACTTTGATTTCCAATTGTTTTACTTCCCCGTTTTGTACTTCAAACTGGGCATCTTCCCATTTGGGTGGTCCGAAGAAGCCACGGGCATTATTGGAGCAGCCGTAGTCTTCCGCAGGGATGATTCCCATACGCATATTGAGTTGACCGTTGTTGTCTTCGTCGTGGTAGCTGGAAATGGCATATATGCCATCTGGAACATCTGTAAAGGTTACGGTAGCCACCCCATTTTGAATGGTCGTTTCCAAGGTTTTGAACTCCTTGTTGAGAAAGTCGGAGGGATTGTTGTACAGTCCCACGCGGGCCATGCCTTCGTCACTATTGAAATGAGTTAGGGTCACTTCTACACTATTCTGTGCGTGAAGCATGACCCCCGTGATAAGTAAGGTGAGATAGGTAAGTACAGTTTGCATAACAGTTGCTTTTTAAATGATGAGTCAAAGATGCTATGTTTCGCTTCTATTTAAAAAAGGAATCTACCGAACCGTAGGATATTGCGACTGAATCGTCATTGTTGCTAAAAACATACTACACTAAACTTTAAAACTGCTATAAGGCTTCTACATACCTTTGATATGCCTTTAATATGCCTTTAATATACCTTTCCCATGCCTTTGATATGGCTTTGGTATGCCTTTGCCATGCTTTTGCTATGCCTTTGCCCCTTCTAGGATACCGCTATAAAATGTTAAGAATTTTAACAAATTAGGCCTTATACGGGTTATATACGCCTTTGGTACGGCTTTGGTACGCCTTTCCTACGGCTTTGGTACGGCTTTCCTCCCCCTTAGAATCGGGGTAGAAACAGGTGTGATTGTTAATTTTTTTAACATTTGGAGTGATTTTTTATTGATTATTGAACCACGCGAAAGATTAACTTCGTTGAATCTATGATTTCGCGCGGTAGCGGGGGGTTGCAAACACCTTAGAAAATGGGCACGCTTTATACTTCGGCAGGCTCAGTACAAGCTTCAGCGCGCCAGCTGGGATTATTATTTATTTTTTATTCTTATTGTTTATTGGGCCATGCGATGTAATCGCACGGTAGTAAGGGAAAATGCTTCAGCAAGTGTAGTGATTCTGGAACAAGTGATTAATGACTATACTATTCACTATTCACTACTCACTACTCACTACTCACTACTCACTACTCACTACTCACTACTCACTATTCACCTATAAACAAAAAAAGCCCATTCTTTTAAAAATGGGCTTTTCCTAGGTCATGAAACCTTCCGCCAATTACATAAACGTGCCGACTTTATCCACTTTCACTTTCATGAATTTTCCGTCCTTTTTAAGGTTGACCATAAAGAACTTTTCGGCACCATAGTCTTCTGCGTACTGTACGTGGTACACATCGTGAACAATTTCCCAATCTGGGAACTGTTCGTGAAGGGCATAGACCACAGGGGAAGGAAGGTTAGGGTTGACGTACCGTTCGATGGTTTTGAGAATCTTTCCATCTTCATTGTACACGGCTACTACTTTTCCTTCCGGGATGTGAAAGGCAACAGAGAAGGTACCATACTCATCCACAAATATGTCCCTGCCCGCTACACTGAATCTTGCCGCTTCGCGTTCCAGAATGTACACTGGGACAATGGCTTCGGTGTAATTGGTGGCATTGAGGTACTGATAGTTAGTCCCTCGGATCACTACTTCGCTAAGCATGATGGGGTCTTGCGACATCATGGGGTAGGTTACTCCCAATAGCATCAGAACCAACAGTAATTTTCTCATGATATATACAATAAGAGGTTCCGTAAAGTGATGGGTGAAAGTAGGATAAAATCATCCTTAAAACCATGACCAAGGTCATTGGAGGGATGATTTTAGGGTGGGTTACTTTTTATTTTTTATTCTTATTGTTTATTGTTTATTTGACCACGCGATGGGATTGACTACGTCGAATCTTCGATTTCGCGCGGTAGCGGGGGAAAACATAATTTTACTTTAGTAAAAATTTCTAGGTGTTGCAAACACCTGATAAAATGGGCACGCTTTACAAAAGCGCGCCAGCTGGGAGAAAATGGGGCATGCTTTATACTTCGGCAGGCTCAGTACAAGCTTCAGCGCGCCAGCTAGATCCATTCATGATTGTTATCCCACCCCTAACCCCTCCCCGAGGGAGGGGAATTGTTATTGTTTTTGGGATTCAGAAGAGGTTGGGAGAAAGCGATTCCGCAATAAATGCGGAATGACTACACCATTTACTTCTAACTTCTAACTTCTCACGAGTCACGTTTCACGATTGTCTCCCCTTCCCTCACCGAAACGGCCCGTTCCCTCAATCTGCATTGTGAGACTGTGTTGGTGTATGTAGGTTTGGGTATTCACTTAAAAACTTCAATAGTATGAAAACACGTAACACCTCAACACTTTTTAAAGGAATTAAAAACCTGATGGGCTTCGGATTGATCTGTGCTGCCTTTTTATTGGCGGCTCCCTCCCAAGCCCAAGTACAGGCACAGGACCTGCAACGCACGGTTAGCGGCGTAGTGACTTCAATGGACGGACCCGTATTTGGAGCGGCGGTGACCTTGAAAGGGACCACCGTTGGTACCTATACCGATGAGAACGGACGGTTTACCTTTCCGAAGCCACTTACCCAAAACGATGTACTGGTGGTCACTTACCTAGGCTATGAAGATGCCGTGGTAACCATTGACCAGGGTACTACTGTAGTGGAACCCTTCCTGAAGGATAATCCGGTGATCTTAATTGGTGCCCTTCGGATGGGTGATGCTTCCCTAGCCCCTGATAATAAGACTAATTAGGAGGGACTATGTTTAAATGGATTTGGATTGTTTGCTTCTTCTTTGGCCTAGCAGCGCACGCACAAAGAAGTGATTTTAGTGGGATTGACTTTGCCAAGGCGGATGCCATTGCCGAACGGTACAAAGGGGAAGCACTTTCCAATCTTCCGGTGTTGGTCCTTAAGTTGACCGCCCAACTGGAAACCGATGTGGAAAAGTTCCGGGTGCTACATACTTGGGTGACCCACAATATCAAAGGGGATTACCGACTGACCCTGCACAGTACCCGTATGTTTAAAAAACTACAAAAGGATTCCGTAGCACTGGAAGCGTGGAACCGAAACTTTAAAAAGGAGGTCTTCCAACGCTTACGTGAAGACCGGGAAACGCTGTGTTCTGGCTATGCCTATCTACTACAGCATATGGCCCAATTGGCCGGACTCTACTGTACGGTCATCAATGGATATGGGCAAGGCGATTACAATCGGTTAAAAGATATGGAGGTGCCCAACCATGCATGGAATGCGGTATCCTTAAATGGAAAATGGTATTTGTGCGACGCCACTTGGTCTGCTGGGATAATTGATGCCAAGACCTATGATTTTCACTTTCAGTATGAGGATTCCTATTTCTTGATGGATCCAGAAGTATTTATGGAGACCCACCGACCGTTGGAGCCTGTATGGTATTTGATTAAAGCGGTGGAATGAGTATTATTAATTATTTTTTATTGTTATTTTTTATTGGACCCGAGGGGTATTGATTATTGATTATTCTTATTTTTTATTGGACCACGCGATAGGAATCGCGCGGTAGCGGGATTTGACTCCGTCGAATCTGCGATTTCGCGCGGTAGCTTTTTTTATGTTGATTTCTTTCTGTACTTTTTTGCATTGCCCAAAAAAGTACCAAAAAACTCTAGAAGCTATTAAGGAAATTTGGGAGCAGGCTCCCAACCGGAGATGCCGCTTATCGTTTCGTGCTCTTTTTTCCGTCGGAGGGGAAGCATGGTTTTAACGGGATGTATCAATGCAATAAGATGTGGTGGGGTTCTTTAGCTATTGTCTCCCTCGGAAAACGCATCTCCACTTGCGTCACTCCTATTTCTAACATAGCTTCGGTTTTTTCCGGCGGTGCCGGAATGTGGATTTATGGGCTTTGAGAAATCAAATATGCTTTACGCTCAAACTTATCGAGTTTAACCAAAACGCTGATGAGGCGCGGGGTTGCCGGGCTGTGCCCGGACTAAGAGTTTATAACCTGTAACTTTCAACTTTCAACCTGTAACTCCTTTTATCGTGATTCGTGGTTCGTGGTTCGTGTTTCCTTCTTACTACTTCACCTAATTAACTTACAATCAAATGTTTTGAAACCAGCGGTGATTATGTTATCTTTAGTTTCCTCCCCAATAGTATTCAACCAACACTAGCTGTATGAAACACAAAGTAACGTTACCGCTTAAGAACAGGAACCGCGGTATATTGATTAATGATCTTCGGAAGATGGGGCTTTCCTTGGGGAATGCCGAACAGACTTGCCTACAGGCAGCACTTATTAGTGAAGACATGGTGAACAAGGCTTACGCCTACATGCAAAAGGCATTGGGTGTTAGAAGGTCCCGTTGGAAAAACAATTTCAACAATAATGCCTTGCTGAAGGAATGGTTTGGTACCGTAGACAGCAAATCCCAGGCCCAAAAGGTGGAAAATAGAATGCGGAAAGCCAAAAAGCGTATCAAGAAAGGACTTACCTTAAAGATGCGGCCCCAAAAGGAAATGCCGGGTACTTCCAGAAACCATGGCAGCTTTGCCAGCCCAAGGAGTTTTAGGGTTTTTCCGGCGCTCTTTACCCACAAAACCAATGGAAGGATTGATCCCGAAAAGATTGCGGCAGTATTTATTCATGAGGTGATGCATGTTTGGTTTAATGACCAAAAGCACAATGGCACGAAGGTAAATGAAGATACCGCTGATGATTTGGCAAGTAGCAATCCGCAGAGTGCCCGTAAGAGTCCGGAAAATTACGAGCAGTTTAGTAGAGCGGTTTGGGGGTTGCCTTAAAAGTTCTATTGTTTATTGATTATTGGGCCATGCGATAAAATTGCGCGGTGGCGTGTTATTGTCCCACCCCTAGCCCCTCCCCGAGGGAGGGGGATTGTTAATTTTTGGGGTGTATTTGTTCGTTCCTCCTGTTTCCCAGCCTTTAACCTGTAACTTGCAACTTTTAGCTTGTAACAAACTAACAAACCCACCCATGCACTATCCATGGACTATCCGTGCTTTATCCGTGCATTATCTATGGAGTATCCCCCAAAGGAAAATTGTGGGGTGGTATTTATTTTTTTGACCGTTTGTGGGGTTCTATTCACGAATTAGGACGCACTATGTACTTTTTTTACTATTTTAGGGGTTCTCCCCACAAGAAAACATATTATATGATTAATTTGACCCACGCGAAAGATTGATTTCGTTGAAGCTTCGATTTAGCTTAGTAGCTGTGGTTGCAAAATTTGAACTTTTATTAAAATATCTCAAGTAATATGAGCATAGAATCTGGACTAAACGAAAGGTTTGACTTTGACCGAAAAGCGGAAATAAAACAACGATTTCAGGAACTTATTCAAACTGACCAATATATTGGTGATTTGTATTCAATCAATTATGAAACTGCAAGAGTAATAGTTCACGATTTTTATAGACAAAAAGTAGGTGGAATACCAAGTCTAAGCTTTCTTATTGCAACCAGAGTCGACCCTAATTCAAATGACATTGATTTTAAAGTAGAAGATTCATCTTTTATACTTTTAAGAGTTATGGATTCAGCTTCACTACCACAAGACAGAGAAGCTGAAAGAATACGTGTCGAAACAGCACAAAGAATTAGTGGAGAAGCTGATAAAAATTGGGATGAAAAAGGTGCAATGGATTTGAGAACAAAAAATCTTTTAAGCTTCGCTGGTGTTCAATGTCGAATTATTGGAACATTTTACTTCGAAGAAAACTCTAACAATCCTCAAGCACCATTAAATTTAAAATTTGGTAGTGACATTTCAAATTATTATCCAAATAGAGGTCTTACAGTTTACAAGCCAAACAGTAAAGCACTTGAGAGAATTGTGAATTATTGCGACCCAAGTACGTTACTTGCTCATTTCGATAAATACCAAAATTCTGGTAAAGTTAAACTCGGTCACGTCCGCTACGCTTCAACAAATCGAAAATATCAAAATGTAGATGACGTTCCAGTTTACATTTACCCTGCGGATTTATTATCTCAAAAATCTGCTTTATTTGGTATGACTCGAACAGGAAAATCAAATACAACAAAAATCGTTGCAAAATCAGTTTTTGAACTCAGAAATCCTCAAGACAGTAAGGATAAGCCAATGAGAGTTGGTCAAATCATTTTTGACCCTAATGGAGAATATGCAAACGAAAATGTACAGGATAACAATAATGCATTAAAAAATATTTGGCAGCACCTTCCAGATGGAGTTAAGGAAAATGAAGTAGTTACATATGGTGTACATTCACATAAAAATGACCCAGAAAGAAAAATGATGCTTCTAAATTTTTATTTAGAAGAAAATCTACAATTAGGAAAAGAAATAATTGATGCTTCATTTCGTAAAGGAGAATCGAAATTTATCGAAGCATTTAAGCAAGTGCAATTTGTAAAACCTGAGGAAACTGACAGAAGTGCCTCTACAAGATACAATAGAAGAGTACTCGCCTATCGTTCACTATTGGCAAAAGCTGAATTTGAAGTGCCTTCATCTATCAATGGTTATACAAAAGGTCTGTTCAAGCCAGAATTGTTTAATGGACGTCCAAATGCAAGAAATGAAGCTGAAAGATTTAATGGAATGCTTAACGTTGAATCAGATACTAATAATGCCGCAAAATATCGGTCAGCAGCCCTAATATTGCAATCAGACAATCCACCTTTATCCAGTTTATCAAATGCTTTTTCTACTCTATTCGAATTTTTTAAAACAGCAGAATATCGAGCATTTGACAGATGGTATATTGACCAAAGTTCAACTGGAGAAAATTGGGCAGATGGAGATTTTGAAAAGATTTTGGAAATGTTGTGGCGACCAAATGGTGCAAAACAAGTTAGTGCCCTAAGAGATAATCATTCAGCATCTACCACTACAGATTATGCAGATGACATATATACAGATCTAAAAAGTGGCAAACTTGTTATAATTGACCAATCAAGTGGAGAACCAGATTTGAATAAGTCCTCTGCAGAGCGCATAATGTGGCATATTTTCAGAGCAAACCAACAATCTTTCCGATTAGGAGAAATTCCACCAGAAATTTTAGTATTTGTTGAAGAGGCACACAATATTCTTCCTGCTGGCAATGATTTAGACACTTCTGATGTTTGGGTACGAACCGCTAAAGAAGGTTCGAAATATAAATTAGGTATGGTTTACGCTACACAAGAAGTAAGCAGTATTCAAAAAAATATCTTGAAAAATACTTCTAATTGGTTTATAAGTCACTTAAATAATACTGATGAAACCAAAGAGCTTTGCAAGTATTATGACTTTCAAGACTTTGAACCTTCAATTAGAAGAGCTCAAGACAAAGGATTTTTGAGAGTAAAGACATTGAGTAATTTATTTGTAATACCTGTTCAAGTTGATTTATTTCAAGTAAACCCAAGTTAATATGAGTTTTGAGGGAGAATTTGCGAGTTACGAACCTTTGAGACGCCTACTTGATTCGGAAAAAGTCAAGGCTCTACAAGACCGTTTTAAAATTAGAGAAAAAACGGAAGAAAGTGAAGAATTCGAAAACGATATCATTAACAAAGATGACCTTGAAGAATCTGAGCTAAAACCAGATTTAGTTTTAGCAATTGATGGTAGCAATTTAGCTGCGAAAGCAGAAAATGGTTATCCAGGTGCAGAATTTGGATATGTAACCATTGCTTCGGTTTTAATCGATATGAAGAAAATTGAAAATCTCGAAAATCATCAATTTATTGACCCAAAAGAATTTAGAAAAACAGAAAAAGCATCAACTATAGAAACTGTATTTCCGGGTTGTAATATTATTCTTGACTCAGAAATTAACGCTAAATCTTCACTTCGCCGTTCATTATTTGAAGAATTGAAAAGCAATCAAATCTTTACAGATAGTGAAACACTTTTAGAAACTTACGAATATCTCTTTAAAATCAAGAGAGAAAAATTTTCGGAAAGTAGATTACCAAAATCGCCAATAGAAGATTATTCTGAGAAAGATATGACTTATGGATACGGAGAATATAAATGTCCGCATTCCAATAGACCTCTTTTTTCTACGGATGCTTTGAGACTTCACGAACTTATGAATCCTGGAGGTAGCAATGGAGAAATGTTTGGTCAAATAATGTCAACTCTTGAGAAATTATGGTTAATTCATATTTTGAGAGCTTTTGAGAATAAAGGTTGGCTACCAACATTACGCCGTGTAGCTTTTATTATGGATGGTCCATTGGCTGTTTTCAGTACTTCCTCTTGGCTTACTAAAGTGATTAATTATGAGCTAAAACGATTAAATGAATTACAAAAGTCTATCAATGGTACAGATTTGTTGATTTTCGGAATTGAAAAATCAGGAACATTCTATAATCATTTTGAAGAAGTTGATACAACCAAAGACGGAATAAAAGACAAGTTTCCAAAGCAATCTGCTTTCCTGTTAAAAGATAGCTACATAAAAGAAAACATCATTTTCTCTGAAAGTAATAAACCCTATGGTCAAGATACCTACTTTGGGAGAAAGTTCTTTTATAAAGCGGCTTCTGGTCAAAGAATAGTACCAGTCGTGGCAACTTATAATGATGAGCAGGAAAATATGTATACTGCAAATCCAAATCAGTTTTCCCGTTTAGCAGATATAATGAGTTTATTAGATACTTTGGTATCAAGTAGATATCCTAATTCGGTTTCGCCATTAATTTCAGCGCACTCGGAGGCAGCGATACCTTTGAATTTAGGGAAAAGAATATTTGAAGATATAGCAAGAGAAATACGTTCGAATAATTAATGATTAAAATTAAAGACATAACAAAGGGATTTAAGACAGCAGAATCTCGATGGGCAAGATTTGGGCCTTACTATGCTATGTTCCCTGTTGACTTTGCATTTGATGTCATTAATAAATATTCAAGTGAAGGAGATTACATTTTAGACCCATTTGCAGGTCGAAGCACGAGCATTTACGCAGGAGGAGTTTTGGGAAGACACAGTTTAGGAATCGAAATTAATCCAGTTGGTTGGCTTTTTGGTTCGGTAAAATTAAAGCCTGCAGATAAAGAAGACGTTATTAACCGCCTTTTTGAAATTTACGGTAAAAGAAATTATTATAATCGAGCTATTGAAAAGATGCCTGAATTCTATCGCATTTGCTATTGCGATGAAGTACTCAAGTTTTTATTGAATGCAAGGAAAAATCTCGATTGGAAAAATAATGCTGTAGATGCTACTTTGATGTCAATAATATTAGTGTATTTGCACGCTAAACTTGGAGAAGGTCTTTCTAACCAAATGAGAATGACCAAATCTATGGGAATGAATTACTCGGTAGAATGGTGGAAAGAAAATGGTTATTCAAAACCACCAGAGATAAATCCAGCGGAACTAATTCATAAAAAAATAGAATGGCGCTATCAAAAGGGAATGCCAAATGTAACAGAAAGTGCAGTCGTTTTTGGCGATAGTACAATCGAATTACAAGAAATCGCAAATAGAGCTATAAATAATGATATTCGATTCAAACTATTATTTACATCGCCACCTTACTGCTCAGTTACCGATTATCACGCAGACCAATGGTTAAGATTATGGATGCTTGGTGGTAAAGACATACCAACCACAATTAAAGAAAAGTATAAAGGCAGATTTTCTGACAAGGATAACTATTTTAAATTGTTGGATAATGTATTTGGGAATAGTGCATTAATGATGGCAGAAGAAAGTACTATTTATGTTCGAACTGATAAAAGAAAATACACCTTTGATACAACATTAAATATATTAACAAAGCATTTTCCAAATCACGAGGTCTCAATTTTGAACAAGCCATTAAAAAAGGATACTAAAACACAGACCAAACTTTTTGGAGATAAATCAATGAAACCTGGAGAGGTTGATATAATCCTAATTAGATAATACCAACTGTAAAAGCAATGCATATCAATTCGCACCTTTCGATACTTCGACAAGCTCAGTACAAGATGGGTTCAGCATGATTGAGAAGTTGCAGGTTGGAATTATTGCCAGCGCGGCAGGCTGGCCCCTTCGCTAAAAAGGTATGCCATACCTTTTCTTAACGCTCGGTCCGGTTAAAAGAAAGCGATTCCGCAACGCTTGCGGAATGACCTAACGACTCACCATTCACGATTCACTTATAAATTATCCAACTGATTATCTGTGCCGTCTTCGCTGATGGTCCAGAAGAAGCCAATAAAGAAGAATTGGTCTGCGGCGGGGCGTAAAGCGCGTCTATCAAAAACACCCTGCGCATTGGGAGTGTTGGCATATTGATAGCCATTGATGTTTTTAAAGCCCAATACATTGTTTACGGAAGCATACAAAATCTTTTGTGGGGAAATCAAATAGGCCCAGTTTAAGCTTAGGCTGTTGAAGCTTTTGGTCTGCTCCTGCAAAAAGCCGGGTATATTGGGATCGGTATAGCTTCGGCCGCTGGCAAAAGAATAGCTCATGCCTACCTGACTCTTCCAATCGTCTATCCAGTACTTGCCCACCACACTTAAGTTGTGTGCATTGGCAAAGGGCGGCACCGCCTGCATGGGGTAGTTTTGGTACTGCCGTTCACTATCCAAAAAGGAATAGCTCACCCAATAATCCAGATTTTTGATGCTCTTGTTATCCCGAAAAAATACATCCACTCCTTGGGCATAGCCGTCACCCTCATTGGCATAGGTGCTATCAAAGCCTGCAAAGGGCGTATCATAGGTCACCAATTTGTGGTAGTCCTTTCTATAGGCCTCCACCCGTAGGAGCCTATCGTTATGGATGTATTGGTAGTTGAGGATATAATGGTTGGTTTTTCGGGCTTCGAGTTCCTGGGTGAACTTAAGCACGTCGCTTAGCGGTTGCTGAAAGAAATCCCCATACGCCACCGACACCTGCCCGTGCTTGGACAATTTATAGGCTACGGAAGCCCTTGGTGAAACGGTTGCTTGATCAAAAAGGTAGCTATACTCCCCCCGAAGTCCCAGTTTCATGGCGAACTTTCTGGAAAAGACCAGGTCTGTTTCCACGAAGGCTGCGGAAAGATTGTTATTGAAGCCATAGCCAATCTGTGGTATTTGCGGATTTTGGTAGTCCTCGGTGAAATCGGTCCAGAATTGTTCGGCCCCGAAGTAGAGTTTGAATCGGTTGCTGAAGCGCTTCCGGAATTTCAATTTGGCATGTCCGGAATGTTCCAAGCTATTGATATTGTCTGTTAGGATTTCCACTTCATTGGACGCCCTTGTAAAGCTTCCGCCCACTTCATAGCGCCAATCATTGTTGAGTTCATTTCGGTAGCTCGCGTTGGTATAGAAGTTATTGTTGTTCAGTTTAAAACGAAGCCCGTCAACCAGGTTGATATCCTCTTGGGTCAATTCAAAGTTTGTGGCATCAAAGGCGGCATATAGTTTAAAGAGCCCGTCCCCAATTTTATGTCGGTACACGGTTTCACCCCCAAAACCTTCAAAAGGCTTTTCCCAATCGTTGCGATCTGGATAAATGGCGATGTAAGGTGCGAGATTGATGTAGGACGCATTCACACTTAAGGAGCTGTTCTCCCAAATTTGTGTATTCCCAAGAGTAGCCCCCACGCTCATCAATCCGATATCGGTCTTCTCCTGTGCCGGCTCATCAATCGTGTTCAGCAATAGCACCGATGAAAGTGCTTGTCCGTATTCTGCGGAATACCCTCCTGTGGAAAAGGTGATGCCGTCAAAAAGAAACGGACTGTATCTTCCGCGGGTAGGGATGTTATTGGTGGTGGGTGTGTAAGGCGTGAATACCCGGATGCCATCGATGAATATCTGCGTTTCTCCCGCATCGCCCCCCCGAACGAAGAGTCGGCCATCCTCTGCCACGGTAGAGGTTCCCGGAAGCGTTTGCAGTGCCCCCACAAAATCCCCCAGCGCACTGGCGGTAGTGACCACGTCTAGTGGTTTAAGCACGGAAACTTTACTATTGTCCCCTGCTTCCAAGGTTCCTGCGGAAATCACCACGGTTTCGAGGGAGTTCACATCCTCCCGAAGCTGGATGGAAAGGTTGTTCATTTGGGAAACATCGGCTGCCATGTAGAAAGGCTCGAAGGCCACGTAGGAGACTACAAGCGTCTGCACGCCGGTTTCGGTGGTGGAAAAGGAAAAAGCACCTTCTTGGGTGGTAGAAGCCCCATCATAGGTACCTTCCAAGTAAACATTTGCCCCAAGAATAGGGTTTCCGTCTTGCCCATTTACAGTACCCGAGATGGTGGTTTGGGCAACACTTAAAAAGGGAGCAAAAAGTAGCAGTAGTAAAAGAAGTTGAATGGTTTTCATGGTTGTTCGTAATGATTGATGGGTCAAAGGTGCGATATGGTCCTCAACTTCCAAAGGTAAAGATACCGAACTGTTGGATTCGCATACCGAGTTGTAGAAAGCGTTTGAAAAAATAGTATCTTTAACCAAAACCAATCCTATGAAAAAGTTATCCTCTCTTTTAATTGCTGTGCTATTTACCAGTGGGTTTTGGGCCCAAGATACCTTTTCCATCATTGCGCTGGATCCCGTGACCGGTGAAGTAGGCTCTGCCGGTGCCTCTTGTGTTTCTGGGGTAGGCAGTAGTGGGATTATTGACATCATTACCGATATCATTCCCGGACGTGGTGGGGTGAATTCGCAGGCCTATGTATGTATCCCAAATATCAATTTACAGAATGCCATAAATGAAATGGAAAACGGTTCGAGTCCGCAAGAAATCATCGATTGGCTCATTGCGAATGATGCCTGTGGATCACAAAGTTTTGACCCACAGTTTAGGCAGTATGGTATTGTGGATTTTGACACCAATGGTGACCCAAGAACAGCAGGGTTTACCGGAAACATGACCGATGATTATAAAGAAGACCGCCAAGGCGCTACCTATAGCATTCAAGGGAATATCCTCTTGAACCAAACGGTGATAGACAATATGGAGACTAATTTTAACAACACTACGGGTACCTTGGCCGATAAGCTTATGGCGGCGCTACAGGGTGCCAATTTCCCGGGGGCCGATTCCAGATGTTTGGCGGCGGGTACTTCCTCTACTACGGCTTATTTGATTGTCTATAAAGAAGATGATTTGCCCGGGGAACCTTATTTGCGTTTGAATGTAGGACAGCAAGCCTCTGGCACCGAACCCATTGATATTTTACAGGATTTGTATGATGATTTCCTTTCTACGGAAGATAATAACTTTCAAAACCATATTCGGATGTATCCCAATCCGGTACAAAATAGACTCCATCTCCAATCTGCAACCTCCCTTGACTTGAAGGACTATACGCTGTATGACCTTCAGGGCAAGCAGTTGGGGGTGGATACTTTTTCACCTTCCGATACCAGCCTAGACGTAAGCGGTTTGGCTGCCGGATTGTATTTCTTGAAGGTGAATACTTCTAAAGGTGCTGTAACCCTTCGCTTTATAAAACAATAAGTACACATGACGGACTCTCAAAAGATAGACGCCTACGTTGCCAAGCATACCGCTTGGACGAAGGAATTACAAGCCTTACGGAACATCTTTCAGCAAACCGAACTGAAGGAAGAAGTGAAATGGGGGGCGCCCACCTATACCCTGAACGGAAAGATTGTTGTGGGCTATGCTGCCTTTAAGCATCACTATGCCATTTGGTTTCATCAAGGGGTGTTTTTAAAGGATACTGAACAAAAATTAAACAATGCACAGGAAGGTAAGACCAAGTCTATGCGGCAATGGCGGTTTGAAAAAGGAGACCCTATTCCCGAAAAGATCGTGTTGAAGTATTTGGAGGAATCCATTCAAAATACCTTGGCGGGGAAGGAAATAAAACCACAACGCAAAAAAGGGGTAACCCTCCCCCCTATCTTAAAGGATGCCTTCAAAGCAGATGCTTCCTTACAAAAAGCCTTTGGAGAACTTTCCCCTGGAAAGCAACGGGAGTATGCTGAACATATTGGCAGTGCCAAGCGGGAAGCGACCCAACAAAGTAGATTGGAGAAAGCCATCCCGTTGATCCTACGGGGAGAAGGCCTACACGATAAGTATAAAAACTGCTAGCGAATGAACATCAACCGATTTGCTTTTTACGCACGAAGGGCCTTGTATATCTTCGTGGCTTGGGTGCTCTTTGCTGTTGGTGTCTTTTTCTATGATTATTTTACCCTGCTTACCAACAAAGCGCTTACGAGTGATTACGATTTAATGTCTGCTTTTACCGCTTACCTCATTGTAGCGGTAAGTGCCGGTTTTATTGGGGGGACGCTTACGGTGAACCTTATGGAGTTTTGGGTTCGGAAATACAAGTTCTGGGTAGCAATGTTATTGATTATCATCATTTACTCTATCGTTGCTGCGCTGGTAGGGAGCATGGGGGCCTTGTATTTGAACGGTCCCGAAATGGGACTTCCCATGTTTCGGCAGGAAGCATTGGAAAATCTGATTCCCTTTTACAAAGACCCTGTTTTTATTAAAAACTATTTTATCTGGTTGGCACTGGTCTTGATTACCCTTATTTTCCTGATGGTGAGTGACCGTTTTGGTCCGGGGGTGTTGCGTTCGTATCTCTTCGGAAGGTATTTTAGTCCGAAAAAAGAACAACGCATCTTTATTTTCAGTGACATCAAGGATGCTACCACCATTGCCGAAGTATTGGGAGAGGAACAGTATTTTTTGTTCCTAAAGGCCTTTTTTAAATGCATCTCCCCGGCTATTTCGGAATACCGAGGGGAAATTTACCAATACGTTGGGGATGAAATTGTTCTTACCTGGAAGATTCGGAAATCTAGCCATAATCAACGCTCGCTGTTATGTTACTATAAAATGCGCAGTTTGCTGTTGGCCAAAAGTGCCTATTTTGACAAAACCTTTGGGATTATCCCCGACTTTAAAAGTGGGTTTCACTGTGGTACGGCGGTAGTGGGCGAGATTGGGGTGATTAAGCGGGATATTGCCTTTTCTGGAGATGTATTGAATACAGCAGCACGGATACAGGGTACCTGCAACGAACTGGATGTAAAAGTACTTGCTTCGGAAGGGTACTTGCATTGTATTTCCCCCCTTCCACGTAAAATAGAAGCTGTTCCCATGGGCGCCCAGCGTTTAAAAGGAAAGATAAGCGAAGTAGCTTTGGTGACCTTTCGGAACAATAATTGATGAGGAATTTTCCATAACCTTATAAACACGAACCTTATGAAAACCGATTTGTACACCAAAACCGTATTGACGGTTATTGCCGTTGCCCTTACCTTGAATCTAGTGAAAGAGTGGAATCCCATTCCGGAAGCTCAGGCTTCGGAGACACTTTCCGAAGACACCAAAACCCAATACCGTTTGGTACCCATTAGCGATATGGAAACCTTGGATGTACGTATTGTGGATATCAATACCTATGACGAATTAAATGTGAATGTGAAAAATATTGATACCTATGACGAGGTGAAGGTGAACATTAAAAGCATTGACACCAGTGACGAATTGGATGTAAACATTGATGAGATTGGTGGCGGTTGGATTAGCAATGGCGGCCCCATTCCCGTGAAAATTAATTAGGTTTCTTAAGATATGGACGAATGATGAGTCGGGCCGCCCTATCATAATTAATGTAGTTGTAGGTCCAGTTGAAGAATGTCACCACGCGGTTTCTGAAGCCAACGAGGTACCACAGGTGGATGAACATCCATAGAAACCACGCAAAGAACCCTCCGAACTTAAGACCTTTAAAATCTACCACGGCTTTATTACGTCCTACGGTAGCCATACTTCCTTTGTCTAAATACGAAAACGGTTCCATGGCTTTCCCTTTGAACTGCCGCAACAAGTTTTTGGCTAGGTGACGCCCCTGTTGCATGGCCGGTTGTGCCAATTGTGGATGCCCTTTGGGAAAGGCTTCGGTTTCCATAAGGGCAATATCGCCAAGGGCGTAGACGTTTTCCAAGCCTTCTATTTGGTTAAAAGCATTTACCTTGTAACGATTGGTTTTTTCATGTAGATGGGATGGCATCCCTATCACTGGATTGCCCGTCACCCCAGCTGCCCAAATGAAGGTAGCCGTATGAAAGGACGGGCCGTCTTTGGTGGTTACGGTTTTCCCATCGAAATCCTGTACCAAGGTATTGAGGTGTATTTGTACGCCCATTTTTTCCAAAAAGGACTGTGCCTTCTGGGAGGCTTTTTCGCTCATGGCAGCCAGGAGACGGTTGGAACCTTCCACAAGATGAATATGCATCTCTGAGGGATTGAGTTCTGGGTAATCGTTTTTAAGGATCCCCTTTCGGAATTCTGCCAGTGCCCCGGCTAGTTCGACCCCAGTAGGGCCGCCACCGGCAATGACGAAATTGAGGTATTGACGCTGGGTTTGGGGATCATCAGACTGGTCTGCCAATTCAATATTCTGCAACATCAGGCTACGGATATTGAGTGCTTGCGGCACTGTTTTCATAGGCATACTATACTGGGCAATGTTTTGGTTTCCGAAGAAATTGGTTTTGGTTCCCGTAGCAAGGACCAGATAATCATAGGTAAGGTTTCCTACGGAAGTTTCTACGGTTTTATTAGCGGTATCAATCTTTTCCACGGAAGCCATCCTGAAATGAAAGTTATCGTGCTTGCGGAATATCTTCCGAAGCGGATAGGCAATGGAATCTGGTTCGAGCCCTGCTGTGGATACTTGGTATAATAAAGGTTGAAAGGTATGGTAGTTGTGTTTATCGAAAAGGATTAACTGTACAGGTGCCTTCATCATTTTCTTGATGAACGAGATCCCTGCAAAACCACCCCCTATCACAATGATACGGGGTTTTGAGGTTACTGGAATATTCATGTGGAATATATTGTTTGGTAAAAATACGAAATGTGTTTCCCTTCCCCCAGAAATGGTTATATTTTAGCAAAATTGTAACAAAAGAAACCATAGGTACACTAATTAGACAGTTAACCAAAAACCATTGACTGAAGAACTAGAACATCGTTTTGTGACCCAATTAGAGGAGCATCAGAACATTGTGCATAAAATATGTAGGTTATATACCAATGACCAGGATGCACATAATGATTTGTTCCAGGAGATTACCATCCAATTGTGGAAGGCCTACCCAAAATTTAGGGGAGATTCGAAGTTCAGTACATGGATGTACCGAGTGGCCTTGAATACGGCCATTACGCTATATCGAAAGAGCAAAAGGAAAATTAAGACGCAGGATTATGAAGGGGTTAGTTTTAAAATAACGGAAGAAGTATACGATCCTACGGTAGAGAACCAGTTGAAGTTGATGTACAGTGCCGTAAAGACCTTAAATGATATTGATAAGGCCCTTGTGTTCCTCTACCTTGAAAATAAAAATTACAACGAAATTGCCGATACGTTAGGAATTACTGAAGTAAATGCACGGGTGAAAATGAACCGTATCAAAAAGAAATTAAGAAACATCCTTAATCCTTAATATATGGATGAATTAGAAGTATTAAAAAAGGAGTGGCAAACCCGCGAGCAGGTATTTCCCAAGTTTACCTCCAAAGAGATTTACCCTATGCTGCTGAAGAAATCGTCTTCGGTAGTGAAGTGGATTTTTATCATTAGTCTTGCCGAAATTGCCCTATGGACCACCCTCTATTTCCTCGTTCCGGAATCCAGTAAGAAATTCCAGGACGGGATGGGCTTGAACACTTTTTTCTTAATTGCCAACATTGTAGGCTACATCATTGTGTTCTTGTTCATTTATTTGTTTTATAGAAATTACTTAAAAATTCAGGCAACCAATTCCATCAAGGAGTTAATGTCTAATATCCTTCGCACCCGAAAGACCGTGCAGTATTTTGTGTATTACAATATTGGAATGGCGGCAATGTTGATGTTTGTGACGAATCTTTTCTATTTCTATAATAAAGACAAACTCTACCAGATCCTACAGAGTGATGATCTGTATTCGGGAATTCCACCAGAGACGTTTATACAATTCAACATCATAGGCGGACTTATCATTATTGGATTCCTAATCCTATTTTATTGGGTCATCTACGGATTGTTACTAAGAAGGCTGAAAAAAAATTATAAGCAGTTAAAGAAGATTGAAGATTAGGCTTAGTAGCGCCATTGTCGCTCTTTGTTGAGGGCTTCCTCCTTTTCTATTTCATCCTGCGGAATCACTTTTAGGAAGGACGGGTGCTGCTCAATGGCGAACTCTAACTTTTTTACGATATCTTCTACAGATTCATTTTCGTAGTCTATTTCCAAAGGTTCCTTAATCTCCATAGATTGTAGGATGCCCCGTTTTTTAATTCGAATACCTTTCTTATCGAAAGACCTTCGGAAGCCATCAATAACAATAGGTACTACCAAAGGTTTGTTGTGTTTGATGATATGGGCCGTTCCCCTTCTGATGGGTTTCCATGGCGTTGTGGTTCCTTGCGGAAAGGTAATCACCCATCCATCCTGAAGCGCTTTGGAAATATTGCTTACATCGCTTAATTTCACTTGCCTATTCACTTCCTTTCCTTCACTTCGCCATGTACGATCTATACTCACGGAACCTGCATAGGCTAGGATTTTCGGGAGTAGACCAGATTGCATGGTTTCCCTAGCAGCCACAAAGTAGATGTTTAGCTTTGGTTTCCAGAGGTAGCCAATATTTTTGATGCTATCTGTGCGTCCCTTCAAACTGGCATTAAAAACGTGAAACATGGCCACCACATCTGCAAAGTAGGTTTGGTGGTTGGATACAAAAAGCACATTATTTTCTGGGAGGTTTTTGATAATCTCACTGCCCTCTATCTGTAACTGATTAAACCCTTTGAATCTGCGATGGGTTAAGGCTCCCAAGATACGAATGAGCCATTTTTTAAGAAAGAGGATATGTCCGAAAGGATTTTTTTTAAAAAGCCCCATAGTTTGTTTTTTCCGCCGGAAGGAATCCTTCAGTGAGATTCAGCGTACAAAGATACCAAATTATAAGCGTTTACAGAATTTTCTTTAACAACTGGTGTACCTCACTGAGCATCATTGCGGTAGCTCCCCATACCACATGCCCCAACAAATCAAAGGCAGGCACCTGAATTTGTTTTGCATAGCTTGTAGACAATTCGCGGGTGATAAAAACACGGTCATCCAGGAACTGGGCAAGGGGTACTTCCAGTATCGCCTCTACTTCTTCGGGTTGTGGGACCAAAGTTGGCGTGTTGGGAGTAATCCCCATAAAAGGATGCACAAAAAAATTACTGGGCGGGATATAGACTTCGGTGAGTGATTTGAGGATTTGTACAGATTCTTGCGGAACGCCCACTTCTTCTTCGGTTTCCCGAAGGGCGGTATGCATTAAATCACGGTCTGATTTTTCTACCTTCCCTCCCGGAAAGCCCACTTGGGCAGAATGTACCCCTTTATAGGTTTTCCGAAGAATCAATACAAACTGCGTTTGCTGTTCCATGGAAGGATAAAAAAGACAGAGCACGGCTGCCTTTTTGGGATTGACTTTATGCGGAAAAACCTTTTTCAATTCCTGAATACGCTGTGCAGGGGCCATTGCTTCATGGGAAGCTGTCCCGGGAAGTTCCAATTTTGTTACCTTTGTGACTTGTTTTTCAAATTCAGAAAAAAGCATTTTAGATGTCCCGTTGGTTTGTACTATGTTTCCTGTTCGTAATTTTCTTAGCCTGTGAAGATAAGAAAAAGAACACTCCTGCACAGGAATCCAAAGTTGAAAAAAAGGTAGAAAAGGACTCCCTTCCGAAGCAAAAAGATCCCCAAAAAGCTACAAAAACCCCAAGCTATCCTGTGATTACAGAGGAAAACCTGGTGTCTTTCCTAACGGAATACGGAAAGGATAATCCGGAAACCAAGGTAAAGATTGGAACCAATCATGGGGACATCTATTTGGAACTCTATGAAGACACTCCCTTGCACCGGGCGAATTTTGTGTATTTAGTGAAACAAGGCTATTTTGATGGCACCTTTTTCCATAGGGTGGTTCCCAATTTTATCATTCAGGGAGGGAATAGCGACAATATCAATACCAACCGGAAGCGAAAGAAACTGGGGCCCAGTTATCGTTTACCGGCCGAGTTGGAGAATGGTAGGATTCATACATACGGAACGGTTTCGGGAGCCAAGGAATACAGAAAAAACCCAGATAAAAAAACGGTTCCCTATGAATTCTTCATTTATTTGGGCCCCCCAGAACATACAGCGCATTTAAATGGCAACTATACCATCTTTGCCAGAGTTACCAAAGGCATGGATGTGGTGGAAAAAATTGCCAACCTACCAAGGGATGAGGGGGAATGGCCACTTCAGAATGTGTATATCACTGCGGAGGTAATCAATTAAGTTGCTTCATCCCTATAGATAGACGGCAAACGCAACTTAAATACCACAGCCAACAAACGAATAAGGATGACCACCAATCCCGAAATGATTACCACTCCATCTGCAGAAAGTGGGGTTTTCAGTAAAATAAAATAGGTGATTCCACCCATAATACAAGCCGTAGCATAAATTTCCTTTCTGAAAATAACGGGTATTTCATTACAAAGGATATCCCGTATGACCCCTCCAAAACAAGCCGATAAAGTCCCCAAAGCAATACAAATAATCGCTGGGTATTGCGCGGCCAATCCTTTTTCAACCCCTATTACCGTATAGAGGGCAATTCCAATGGTATCAAATAAAAAGAGAGATTTTCGCAAGTAGCCCAATTGCTTCCGAAAGAGAATGGCAAACAAGGAAGAACCTGCAATGACATAAATAAAAGTGGTATTACGCATCCAGCTAATGTTGGCATCTATCAAGACATCCCGAAGGGTCCCCCCGCCCATTGCCGTAACGAAGGCAATGATGAAAATCCCGAAGATATCCATGCGTTTTTTGGTCGCGGTAAGCACCCCTGAAATTGCAAAAGCAATGGTTCCCAAAATATCAATGGTCAAATATATATTCACAGTTGTTGGGTATAATAATTATAGTCCTTAATCACCTTATCCAAAAACACTATGGGTTTTTCCTCAACCTCAATTTGCATTACCTTGGACACCTTTTGGGAAAGTCTATTAATGATAAGATGATTGTGGCTTCTTTTCGCATCGGAAAACACGGACTTAATGGTTTGTATTTCGGCATCGGAAAAAACAGTCACTTGTGGATATTGCGGTTGATAGTCTTCTGGGATATCCATAAGGATGGTTTGCGAAAAGACAATTTGTTTCTTTTCGGTAATGACAGTAGTTGCGGCTGCCAAATCCCCCAAACGCTGGCCTTTTCCATTAAATAATACGGTTACTAGCGCCAAAGCGCCACTCGTAAGGCTAATGTCGATGATACGCAACAACCAACGGATAAGGTAATTTGAAAAGCTGGGTTTAGATCCATCCAGCTTTACCACCCGTAGCTTCATAATGGCTTTCCCCGGTGAACGGCCATCCCAAAATGTCTCCCATAATAGGTGGTAGACAAAGATGGGCAGGAACACACTCATAACTACCAAAAAGTAAGCGTCATAATCTAACTCTATTGCCGAAAATAAAAAGATAATAAGTACCACATAGGCCACAATAATGAGGGAATCTATAAGATAGGCCACAATGCGTTCCCCTACTCCTGCCACATTTTGGATGATATTGACATTTTGGGCAGTTTCGATTTGAAAATTATCCATGAAATACGTTTCTTTGAAGCAAAGCCACCAATTGAATGCGAGAAGCCGCTTTTGCCAAGCAAAATAAAGATAAATGGTTAAAATTTGAAAATGTTCTTCGGAATAAAATCGACCTTTCCCCAGAGGAGCTAAGTGCCCTTTATGTGGAAGTAACCGACCATCTTAGCTATGCCCGAACGTTTTATCCCAATAGCAACACGCTGAAGTACCTTAACGGACTTTCGGTCTTGGCGCATCAAAAGATCTATCGCACCAAACGGGAAGACCGCAAACGCTTTATCACCTTTTATACCAAAGAGTTTCCCTTACTTTTTTCAAAGTACCATAAGCCACTGCTTATTTCCTTTCTTACTTTTTTACTATTCGCAATCGTAGGCGCCTATTCTTCAGCAACCGATGGGCATTTTGTTAGGCTTATCATGGGAGACGGTTATGTAAATATGACCCTGGAAAATATTGAAAATGGAGACCCTATGGCCGTGTATAAACAGATGGGGGAAATGAATATGTTTTTAGGGATTACCATCAATAATATTAGAGTGGCGCTCTATGCCTATGTCTTTGGAATACTCTTAGGGCTTGGCACCCTATTTATGTTGATGAGAAACGCCATCATGCTTGGTGCATTTCAGTATTTCTTTTATGAACACGGGCTGCTATGGGAATCTGCCAGAACAATTTGGATTCACGGAACCATAGAAATCTCTGTGATCATTGTAGCAGGCTGTGCCGGATTGGTTTTAGGGAACAGCATTCTATTTCCAGGGACCTACACCAGATTGCAATCGTTTGTGCGAGGGGCGAAAGATGGATTGAAAATATTAATCAGTACCATTCCCTTCTTTATCATTGCTGGCTTTTTGGAAGGTTTTGTTACCCGCCATACCCAAATGCCAGACTGGTTGGCAATCTTTATTATTGGAGGATCATTGAGCCTCATTGTATTTTATTATGTCATTTACCCCATTCAATTAAAACGAAAACATGAGCGAGGTCATTCAGTTTAAGAAACAACGGGAGTTGGGAGCCATCCTAACCGATACGTTTAAATTTATACGCTTACAGTTCAAGCCATTATTTGGTACCATTCTGAAAAAAGCCGGACCCGCCCTTTTGGTATTGGTATTGGCCTTTGTGTATTATATTCAATCCTTTGGACGACTTAATGAGTATGGTGGTGCGGATGAATTTGGGATTCAAATGTTATTGGCTATTGGAATAATGCTACTTGCGGGGATGGTTTTTTATACCCTTATGTACCTTTCGGTGATTGCCTATGTGAAATCGTATGTAAAAAACAATGGGGTAGCACTTCCAGAGGAAATCAATACTGAAATACGCGAACGGTTTTGGAGTGTCATTGGGCTATCTTTTTTAATAGGCCTTATGATCGGATTTGGTTTGGTGGTTTGTTTTTTCCCTGGAATCTATCTTGGTGTAGTACTTGTTCCTGCGTATTGTATTCATATTATTGGCAAACGGGATGTGATGGATTCCATTAGCTATAGTTTTGAATTGATTAAAGGCGAATGGTGGATTACCTTTGCCACCTTCCTCGTTGCTGGAATTATCTATTATGTAGTGGTCATAATCGCTCAAGTACCGCAATACATTTATTTTTTTATAAGAACATTCACCATAGCAGAACAAGTGGGGGCAGATCCTACCGATTTGTTCGATTGGGGCTACACTATTTTAAGTTCTTTAGGGATGATTGTACAATACTTAATGCAAGTCTTGATTGTCCTTACTTCTATTTTTATCTATTACAACCTCAACGAAAAGAAAAACTATACTGGAACCTTGGAGGCCATTGAATCCTTAGGAAGCGATCAAGAAAATGAATAAACACCTCTATCTACTTATCTGGATATTCCTGCTTGCCTTGCCTTGCAACGCCAGTACCATAGATACGGTGCAGGTAAAGGTAACGCAGGAAGTGCAATATGATAAGGAACGCGAAGTTTCCCCAATTAGCTTGGATGAGGAAACCTTAGAGGACTTTAAAAACGACAAGGATTACGATTATACCGAAAACAAGGAGGAAACCTGGTGGGACAAATTTAAAGCGTGGTTAGGCAATATTTGGAGATCTTTCTGGGAATGGCTGTTGGGAGATTATGAGGCGAGTCCGTTTTGGTCATTTTTCATTGAACTTTTACCCTATTTAATCATTGCTGGATTAATAGGTTTTATTGTTTGGGTATTTATCAAACTTAACCCTGGTTTTACTCCTTTCCGAAGAAAAGATTCCCCCCAGGTATTTTTGACCGAAGAAGAAGAAATCATTAAATCGAAAAATATAAGGGAGTTGATACAACTTGCCCTGCAGGAAAAGAATTACCGACTCGCGGTACGCTACTATTATCTGTTGGCGCTTCAGCAACTTTCCGAAGCACACATTATCGAGTATGAATTTGATAAGACCAATCATGATTATGCAAAGGAGATTAAAGTCGCAACCATGACGTCCTCCTTCCATAAGGTAACCAATTTGTATGATTATATATGGTACGGAAATTTTGAAGTAGATGCTGCCGATTTCGAAAAAGCGAAACGATCCTTTGAAAAACTGGAAACACAAATTCCCAAGTCATGAGCAGGTTACAAAAAATAGCATTTTTAGGGCTGCTGCTTGCCATAGGAGCCCTCGTCTACGTAGAGGCAACCCAACCTCCCCCATTAAGTTGGTATCCCAGTTACAATGCAGATGACAAGATTCCGTATGGCACGAAAATAATCCATGAACTTTTAGAAGAAGCGATACCAGAGCAACTAGAAGATGTAACCCTTCCCCCTTATGAATTTCTTCAAAACGATTCGTTACGAGGGAGCTATTTGTTTGTAAACAATAGCATTCAGTTTGATAAGGAAGAATTAGAGGAAATGATGCAATGGACCGAAAAAGGAAATAAGGTATTCATTGCTGCCAATAATTTACCTTCGGAATTATTGGATACCCTGGAAATTGAAACAACAACGGCCTACCTTTTACAAAATATCAACACCCAACCTATGTTGGAACTTACCAATCTGTCATTGAAGGAAGAAAAACCCTTTTTGTTGGATCGTGACATTCGGGTGCCTTATTTTGATAAGATAGATACCCTGTACCACATAGGATTGGGGGTCACACAAATCTACAATGATACCCTGCAAATTAATGCGCCATTATTAAACTTTTTGGAAGTTCCCCACGGCACCGGAGCTTTTTATTTGCATTGTCAACCTGAAGTATTCACCAATTATTTTATGGTAAAGGATGATAATGCACAGTACACCCAAAAGGCTTTGGCCTACCTTCATGATGGAAGCCCTATCTTTTGGGACCGGTATTACAAATCTGGAAAGCGTTTTGACATTTCGCCCCTCCATGTACTCCTTGGAAATAAATATTTTAAATGGGCCTATTACTTTGTCCTGATTGGCGTTTTACTTTTTGTACTTTTTGAAGGTAAACGGAAACAACGCAATATCCCTATCATACAACCGCCCACCAACAAAACCTATGAATACACCCAAACGATAGCCGGGATGTATTTTAATCGAAAGGACTACAAAGGCATTGCGGAAAAACAGGTTGCCCTTTTTATGGATTACATAAGAACACAATTGCGTATGCCGACAGAACGCATCAACAAAAGCTTTATGGTACAGTTGGCTTCGCGAACTGGAAATGATCTGGAAACTACCGAAGCTCTTTTCAATACCATTACCACCTTGCAAAAAGCAAATTATATTACCAAAGAACAATTGGTAAGTTTACATCAAAAAATAAGTGACTATAAAAATAAACTTCATGGAACAGAACGATCAACCGAATGACGACTTGCAATTTAATAGTAGGATTCCGTTAGAGGAACTCAAACAATCTGTAGCCGACATCAAAGCAGAACTTGCCAAGATTATCATTGGCCAAGAAGAATTTGTGGAACTCCTAATTGTTGGACTGTTGGCTAATGGACACGTGCTTATAGAAGGTGTTCCCGGTATCGCCAAAACCCTAACGGCAAAGTTATTTGCCAAAACATTGGATACCAATTTCAGTAGGATTCAGTTTACGCCAGATTTGATGCCCAGTGATGTATTGGGTACTTCTGTGTTGAATATGAAATCTTCGGAATTTGAATTCAAACAAGGGCCTATTTTTTCCAACGTGGTCCTTATAGATGAGATCAACAGGGCCCCGGCAAAAACCCAAGCAGCGCTTTTTGAGGTCATGGAAGAACGGCAAATTACCATGGACGGTGTACGTTATGAAATGGAATATCCTTTTATGGTGCTCGCTACACAGAACCCCGTAGAACAAGAAGGCACCTATGCCCTTCCCGAAGCACAATTAGATCGTTTCCTATTTAAAATTAAGGTAGACTATCCCTCCCTTGAGGAAGAAGTTACTATTTTAAAGAGCCATCACGAAATGAAATCGGAAATTCCAAAAGCCAAAGTGAGTGCATTGCTCAATGCAGATAAGCTAAGGACCTACCGTGCACAAGTGCAAGAAGTTTTAATTGAGGAAAAAGTATTTCAATACATCGCTGAAATTGTAGACAAAACCAGAAACCATCCGCATTTATTTTTGGGAGGATCGCCTAGGGCTTCTATTGCCATTTTGAATGCTTCCAAGGCACTTGCCGCGATTCAAGGGAGGGATTTTGTAACCCCAGAGGACATCAAAAAAACCTTGGCCCCTGTTTTACGGCACCGTGTTATTTTAAGTCCGGAAAGGGAAATGGAGGGGATGACCCCAGAAACCGTGATCGAAATGATTACCCAAACCATTGAAATTCCGAGATAGTGATCCAGTTTTTCAAGGCATTATATCTTACCCCACGGTTTTTCTATGCACTTAGTGCCATCGCCGTGCTTTTCCTCATCAGTTATTGGTGGCAACCGCTCTATGGGATCACATGGCTTTTGGTTCTAGGGGTTTTGGTATTGATGGTCTTGGAAATGGCGCTCTTGTTTGTACAAAAAGGACTTCAGGGAGCGCGGTTACTTCCAGAAAAATTTTCTAATGGAGATGCCAATGAAGTCGCTGTACAACTATTCAACACCTATCCTTTTCCTATCAAGATACAGCTTATTGATGAGTTACCGTTTCAGTTTCAAAAGAGGGATTTTGCCATTAACGCTGCTATTGCATCCAAAGACAGAAAGATCATCACCTATGCTGTACGCCCAGTAGATAGGGGAGAATACATATTCGGGAACTTAAATAGTTTTGTTTCTTCGCAAATTGGTTTGGTACGGAGGCGGTATATTTTCAATAGTGGACAAATGGTAAAGGTGTATCCTTCTTTTATCCAGATGAAAAAATATGATTTCCTTGCCATTGACAATAGGCGTTCTTTTGCCGGACTGAAAAAGATTCGTAGGATTGGCCATACCATGGAATTTGAGCAAATAAAGGAATATGTGCTGGGTGATGATGTACGTACCGTAAATTGGAAAGCCACTGCCAAACGCGGTGCCCTCATGGTAAATCAGTATCAGGATGAAAAGATGCAGCCTATTTTTTCGGTGATAGATTCCAGCCGAATCATGAAAATGCCCTTTGAAGGGTTGAAACTGGTAGATTATGCCATTAATAGTACCTTGGCATTTTCCAACGTAGCCCTTAAAAAAGGAGACAAAGTAGGACTCATTGAATTTTCCAACAAAATAGGAACCTACCTTCCCGCCCAATCCAAAAAAACACACCTCAACACCTTATTGGAGTCGCTTTATAATATCAATACCCAGTTTTTGGATGCAGACTACGGATTGTTGCAGGGATTGGTCAAAAAGAGAATTAACCATAGAAGCTTATTATTTTTATATACCAATTTTGAGCATATATCGGCACTAAGAAGGCAACTGCCCTACTTACAGCAAATTGCCAAAAAGCACCTTTTGGTGGTGGTGATTTTTGAAAACACGGAATTAAAAAGCCTGATTCACAAACAAGCCGAAAGTCTCCCGGAAATATTTGACCAAACCATTGCCCAACAGTTTGCCTTCAATAAAAAAACCATGGTTTTGGAATTACAGCAGCGGGGGATCCAAGCGATTTTGACCCCTCCGGAAGACCTTACCGTGAATTCCATAAATAAGTATTTGGAAATAAAGGCTCGTGGTTTGCTATAACATCATGTTACATATGTGCGGTTGTTTCGTCACTAAAACATGGGATTGGTAACTTCTTTTGAAAAGTATCAACAAAATAGAATCTGGAAATGGTTTTATTATGTGACCAAAATTAGTCTTGGCCTCACTTTTATTATTTCCGGAATACGGAAACTTCCTGGTGTAAAATTTACTCAACTACCCATTGAAAACCCAGTAGGACTCTTTTTTGAAGGAATGTACGTAACAGGCTTTTATTGGAATTTTATTGGGTACTATCAAATAGTTATTGGGTTCTTATTGATGCTTTCTTATTGGAAAAAACTAACTCCGCTTCTCGCACTTCCCGTAACATTCAATATTTTTTTGGTATCTATTTCCCTTCAAATGAAAGGAACCCCAATTATTACCAGCCTAATGTTGCTAGCGAATCTATTTCTAATTTTTTGGCATTTAAAAACCTATCTCCCAATCCTTAAGATTAAGGGGTAATACAGTTGGGTGCTTAATTTCAACAGTTGGGTAATTTCTTTTGGCAAAGCTGAAGTTTTCCATGCAATTTTGAACTGTAAATAAGTCAACCAGTAAAAACGAAAGTCATGAAAACAATTTTAATTAGCCTAGCCAGTGTATTCAGTATCTTTTTTTCAAATGCACAAAGCATCCAGCCCGAAACTACCATAGGAACCACCATAACGGTTACCGTACCCGTGAAAACAAATGACGGATTAATCATTGCCGGACTCTATGATGAAGCTACTTTTATGAAAGCAGCTCCTTTGCAGGGCGCAGAGAGTACCATTATTGATGGGAAAGCCACGCTTACATTTAAAAATGTGACCCCGGGCACCTATGGTATTACCCTTTTCCTGGATAAAAATGGTAACCGAACCATGGATTTTGAACCTAACGGAATGCCAAAGGAAATGTATGGAGTTTCCAACAATGTCATGAGTTATGGACCTCCACAATGGAAAGATGCCCAGTTCGAAGTAGGCACAGAAAATCTTGAATTGGAAATTATTTTATAGTCATTGAAGAAACCGAATTAGTTGCAAGTCCGAGATTACCTCGGACTTTTTTATAGATAAAAACTAAATGTAGCTGCATTGCCATAGTTTCTATCTATTTTCCTATTTTTGAAGAAATCATTTTTAGATGACCATAACCCAATTAAAATATGTATTGGCCGTAGCAGAACATCAAAACTTTACCAAGGCTGCCGAAAAAACCTTTGTGACCCAACCTACGTTAAGTATGCAAATCCAAAAACTGGAAGAAGAGTTGGACATACTCATTTTTGATCGTAGTAAAAAACCCATAGAATTAACCCCTGTGGGAAGGAAAATCGTCAATCAAGCCAAGAATATTGTGAATGAAGCAGACCGTATGCAGGACGTGGTAGACCAAGAACGTGGTTTTGTAGGAGGTGAGTTTCGATTGGGAATGATTCCTACCGTAATGCCTACGCTACTTCCCATGTTTTTAAAAACATTTTCAGTGAAATATCCTAAGGTTCAGTTACGTATTGAAGAACTTTCCACCGAAGAAATTATCCATAAATTAAAGGATGGCCATTTAGATGCGGCCATTGCTGCCACGCCTTTATTTCAGGAAAAACTGAAAGAGCGCCCCCTATATTATGAGCCGTTTGTGGGATATATTCCAGAGAGTCATCGATTGTTTCAGAAGACTAAAATTACTTCCGAAGACTTGGAAATTGAAGATATCTTATTATTGGAGGATGGACACTGTTTTAGGGATGGAGTCATTAATCTCTGTAAATCATCCAAGTTATTACAGGATGATCACTTCCAAATAACCAGTGGCAGTTTTGAGACTTTAATCAAATTAACTCACGAGGGTTTGGGGATGACATTGCTTCCTTTTCTACACACTTTAGACCTTCCTGAAAAACAAAAACAATATTTACGGCATTTTGAAGAACCTTCACCTGCCAGAGAGGTAAGTATTATTTATCCAACCTCTGAACTCAAACTGCAAATCATAGAAGCCCTGTACAAAGTAATTTCGGGAATTGTAAGGGGGGCCATCAAGTTTCAGGATGTAAATATTATAAGCCCTGTTGCATAAAAAAAACCTCCATTGCTGGAGGTTTTATATTATTCTTTAAGATAGATTAAACATTGATTTAGTTGGGGGTTCTGCATAATGAGGGAATTTACCCAAATTTTAAGCTCCTCAATTTCGTGGGGAAGCAAACGTTGCAGCGCCTTTTTCAACTCTTTACAGAACAGACTAGCATCAAAACTTACTTTTTTAAGCACTGCTTTGGTGTAATCAAACATTGCTCTTGCCATAGTGAAAGTGGTTTAGAGTTAGGTTAGGTAGAGTTTGTCTATACGCAAAGGTTTTTTATGATTTGGTACTTCAATATAACGAAATTTTTCTCAAATAGCGTATGCCAAAATAACTATTTAACACTTAAAGAAATGTTAAGACCTTAGTTTGACGGTCCATTCAAAATAAAATACCGAAACAGTATCCCCTTGTTGATCAATACCTTTTGAAGTCATCCAACAAGTTTGCCCCTTCCCGGTTTCCATTGTCTTTTGAATAGCTTCCTTTATGGAAATTCCATCATTGCAGATAAAAGTAATCCTACCTCGAGCCTTTTTGGAAAATTGAGCCTTATTATTTGCTACTAACATGGAAATAGAACTTCCAGATTCCTGAATATACTTCATGACCAAGGCTCCGGTACTCAATTCGGCAGCCATTCCCTGCACCGCCCAAAACATAGATTTAAATGGGTTTTGATTGATCCAACGGTGCTTTACCGAGACTGTACAACGCTCATTGGTAATTTGTTTGACCCGAATACCACTAAAATAAACCGAAGGTAATTTAAAAAGGGTAAACCAGGTGATTTTGGAAGGAGTTAGGCTCATATATTGTTCTTTAGAACACGAAAATATCAAATATTTTCATAGCATCATATTTGTTAAAAATATGTTAATTTTTAGTACTATGCGTAACATATTACTGTTTTTTAAACATATATTTGCAAAGACAATTAATAAGTAATGGAAACTAACACCCTAGAAAACCACAAAAATCTTGCTTCGTTGATTCATTTATCAACCTTTGCAAAGTTCTTTTTTCCTTTCGGAAATTTCATTGCACCACTCCTACTATGGACTTTAAACAAAGAAAAGTCTTTTGTAGATGAACACGGAAGGCAAGCGGTAAACTTTCAATTGAGTATTTTACTCTACACATTGGTCATAGGCCTTATTTGCCTCCCCTTCTTTGTGGTTTTTGCCACCAACTTTGTTTCCTTAGTGGAGACCATTGATCACCACATGCATGAGGTAACCCTAAATGACATTAGAAATATATCTGGGTATGCCATTGTTTTCTTTGTGGCAATTGTTTTTCTGTTAGGACTTTTTGTTTTTGAATTATATGCCGTCATCACCGCAACGATTCATGCCCAACGGGGTATGCCATATCAATATCCATTATCAATCCCATTCATCAAAACCAATTCACAACAAACCGTGGAAAAAAATCAATCAAAAAATGAGCACATTAGTTAGTATGTTATTAGCCGCAATTTTTCAGATGTCTCCTATGCACCCCATACCGATTGCTGAAAAAACAGTCCCTTGTACGCAAACAGAAATTTGCAAAAAAGCCGTAATCCAATTAGCACCAAGTCATGTCATTAGTAAAGAAGAGGTAATGGAATATGTCCATTCAGAAAAAGTATAACACCATAGAGCCAAGATGAAGATGCCGAAAGTTAGCATGGTCAAAATCTAAAACGAACAGATGAAAATAGAAAACACAAAAGCACAAATGCGAAAAGGGGTCCTAGAGTACTGTATCCTTTCCATCCTCAAAGATGGCGAAGCGTATACCAGTGATATCCTAGAAACCCTAAAAGACGCAAAAATGCTCGTGGTAGAAGGAACTATCTACCCTTTGCTCACCCGTCTCAAAAATGCCGGGCTTTTAAACTACCGTTGGGAAGAATCCACGAGTGGACCACCCAGAAAGTATTATGGACTTACCGAAACCGGTAAACTTTTCTTGAAAGAATTAAACACCACCTGGAGCGAATTGCAAGAGGCGGTAAATACAGTAACCAGCGAAAATATCAAAAAATGAACAAGACCGTAAACATAAATTTGGCAGGCACATTCTTCCATATAGATGAAGATGCCTATGCAAAGCTAAAACGTTATCTAGAGGCGATTAGAAGATCCCTTACAGATCCCGAAGGCAGCGATGAAATCCTAAAGGATATCGAAGCCCGCATTGCCGAACTGTTTTCTGAAAAATTGGAACGGGCAACACAAGTCGTCACCGTTAAAGAACTTGACGAGGTGATTGCCGTAATGGGCCAACCCGAAGACTATGCGGTAGATGAAGAACTTTTTGAGGATGCCAAAACCACTTCCAAAAAGAAACGATCTAAAACCAAACAACTGTTTCGGGATATCGACAATAAATTTGTAGGAGGTGTTTGCGCCGGATTGGGGCATTACCTTGGCTTAGATGCCATTTGGGTACGCCTCATCTGGATCTTGCTTACGTTATTCTCAAGTGGAACCTTTATTCTGTTCTACATCCTATTCTGGATTTTGGTCCCAGCCGCCGAATCAACTTCAGATAAATTGAAAATGACCGGGGAACCCATCAATATTTCCAATATTGAAAAAAAGTTCAAGGAAGGATATGAAACTGTCGCCGATAAAGTAAAAAACGCCGACTATGACAAATACGGGCAAAAAGTAAAGAGTAGTACCACTACATTTTTCGATACGCTTGGTCATATTCTTCTAACCCTTTTTAAAGTATTTGTCAAGTTCTTGGGAATTATTGTCATCATTGTTTCCCTTGCCACCATCGTTGGCTTATTGGTAGGATTGTTTACCACAGGAACCATGGGCTTTTGGGGTCATGGAGAACTAATGGATTGGTACCAAATGGTTGACACCACCAACGCTCCAATATGGCTCATTTCACTGCTTACTTTTTTTGCAGTTGGAATTCCATTCTTTGTCCTTTTCATCCTAGGGCTGAAAATGTTGGTGACCAACTTGAAATCTATAGGAATGCCTGCCAAAATTACTTTATTCATAGTTTGGTTGGTAGCCGTAGTAGGATTGGCCGCTATTGGAATTAGGCAAGCTACGGAAACTGCTTATGATGCTGAAGCTACTATTGAAGAAGTATTGCCTATAAGACAAGGGGATACACTGCGTATTCAGATGGTTTCCAATAGTACCTATGAATATGAAGCCCTTCGGAAAATGGGACCGGAAATCAAATACACAGAGAATGACGAGAAAATCATTTATTCCAATGACGTGCGACTTATTGTTAGGTCTACAAAAGATTCCGTAGGGAAAATGGTCATTCGCAAATCGGCAGAAAGCGCCAGTTACCTTGAAGCAAAGAAAAAAGCCGAAGCAATTAACTATGGCTACTCCATTAATGGAAATACTTTGTTGCTGGACGGTTACTTAACCACCGATTTTGAAAACAGGTACAGAGACCAGGAAGTAACCTTGGTAGTGTACCTTCCAGAGGGGAGCATCCTTTTTGCATCCAATAACACCTACACGTTCCACAAGAATGATTACCATTTTAAGGATATCCTAAAAAATGGTGATGAGGAGCAATATTTACTCATAGAAGATGGAGACACCCGTTGTTTGGACTGCCCTACTTCGGAAGATGAAGACAATGAGAACAACCTAGAAAGCAATGACTCTTCTTGGGAGAAAGAAGTAGATCGTGCCCATGGGCGTAACCAAGGCGGTCAAGAGAACGTCATAGAAATCACAGGTGATAGTATTCCAACCATTACTAACGATAGCATTCAATAATCAATCAAAAAACAATACACATGAAAACACTTAAAGTCCTAGTTGCATTTGTCGCTGCCATAGCGCTTACCAGCTGTAATTTTGATATTCGGTTTGGGCAAGTGAATGGCAATGGCAATGTGCTTACAGAAGAACGACCCGTTTCCAATTTTACCGCTGTACGTGGTAGTGCTGGAATTGACGTATACCTTACCGAAGGTACTGAAAACAAAGTAGTAGTAGAGGCAGATGAAAACCTTATGGAAATCATTGAAACCTATGTAGATGGAAATACCCTCAAAATTACCAGCAATACTAGTATTGGACACTGTAAAGCCAAAAAGGTATATGTAACCTATGAAAACCTGGAAAGTATTGAAGCGTCCAGTGGAGCCGATGTTATTGGGAACTCGGTGATTAAATCTGAAACCCTCTCACTGGAAAGTAGCAGTGGGGCCGATTTGGAAGTAGAGGTTTTCGCGAAGGAAATATACGCTAACACTAGCAGTGGAGCCGATTTAAAAGTGTCTGGAACCGCTAATAGACTTGTTGCCGAAGCTTCTAGCGGAAGTGACCTAAAAGCACGTCAGTTAGAGGTTATTTCCTGTAAAGCTAGTGCCAGTAGCGGCGCAGATATTACGGTGAATGTAAAAGAGGATATTGATGCCAGTGCCTCAAGCGGTGGAGACGTAAAATATTTTGGAAATCCGTCTGATGTTTCCGTGAAAGATAGTCAATCTGGAAATGTTCGGAAGATGTAAAACCATCTAGCCAACCCCTGTTTGGAATGGTGTCCATAGCATTCCAAACCCAAAATCCTGAGGAAATTTCCTCGGGATTTTTTTATTAAATATGCCGAAAAATTTAATTCTTTTACCGAAAGGTAGTATTTTCAACAACTTTTTAATCAAAAATTATATAATTACTATGAAAATTAACTATTACGCAGTGTTTTTTGCTCTTCTTTTGGGATGGGCGATGAATGCGCAAGACAGTTTAGGACCTTCGGTAGTAGCCACAGCTGATGGGTACACCTATGTTCCATCAATTGCATCCAGAATGAGTGAGCTTACCCCAGCTACTATCAAGGGAGAAGCACAGGATGGGAGATCCTATACTTGGAAAAGAGAGATTGTTCCTGGAAAAGGATTACAACCAGATGTACTTTCCAAAACTCCTCATCAGTTAGAGCAACAAGTACCCGGTAGAGCGCCAGACCTAGTTTTTACTACTGCTTTTTCTGGATCATCCCCAACAGATCCATCCATAGCAGTTGGACCTAACCACGTATTTGCCGTATTCAATACCGGTTTTGCCATTTACGATAAAGACGGAAACCAATTAGTAGGGCAAACTTCACCAAACCCAGCTATATTTCCTTCCTCTGGTTGTTGTGACCTTACTGTATCATATGATCCTGTTGCTACTTCAGCGGGGAACCCTACCCCAGGACGTTGGATCGTTTCCTTTTTAGGAGGAGGTGCCCAGGTTGCGGTTTCAGATGGACCAGACCCTGTAAACGATGGTTGGAATGTATACAACATCAACACCATCAACGATTATCAAAAGCTTTCTGTTTGGAGTGATGGATACTATGTAACAGATCAATCTAGTGGAAACCGTGTTTATGCCATGGAAAGACAAGCAATGCTAGATGGAGAACCAGCAGGGAATGTATCCATTCAAGGATTTCAACTTCCTAACTTTAACAACCTAGGCTTTGCAAGTGTACAAGTATTGAACATTGCAGATGATCAATACCCTGGCCCTGGAAATGCTACAGTTGTATTTTTTCAAGATGATGCCTATCCTGGCCAGTCTGATGACAGTATCAAATTCTGGGACTTGGATGTAGATTTCGACACCCCTGGAAACTCTGTTATTTCTGCACCGCAGGAAGTAGTGGTAACACCTTTTACTTCTATTTTTGATGGTACTTCCTTTGATAATCTGACACAACCTGGCGGAGGTGCAGACATTGATGCCCTTCAAGGAATCATTATGAACCAGGCACAGTATAAAAAGTTTCCTACCTACAATTCCTGTGTGTTCAATTTTGTGATAGATATTGATCCTACTAGTGGTGAGCAGGCTGCCATCCGTTGGTATGAATTTAGACAAACTGCAGACGGACAACCTTGGACCTTGGAACAAGAAGGAACTTTCGCTGCGGCAGATGGCACACACTATTGGCATGGTAGTATGATTATGGACAACCAAGGAAATATTGGGATGGGCTTTAGTGCGATGTCTAATGCTGCAACTGGGAATGGAACTTCAGACTCTTTTGTATCTAGTTATTACACCGGAAGACTATCTACAGATCCTAATGGAACCATGACAGTTGCTCCACAGCTCATTTTTCAAGGATTGGCAAATATTCCAAACCTAAGATATGGGGATTACAGTAAAATTGATATAGACCCCAATGACTATCAAACGATGTACTTTGTAAATGAAGTGATGCAACCACAGCGTTCCAATGTATGTGGACGATTTAAAATTGCACCCGATTTTGACAACGACGTGGGAATTGTTGATATTGTTGCTCCTGTGAATGGAGATCTTTCAGCACCTCAAGACATTACGGTTACTATAAGAAACTTTGGTGTGTTGGATGCGTCCAATATCCCCGTAAGTTATTCTATTGATGGCGCTACTGCCGTAACTGGAAACTTTGCTGGTACCATTGCATCTGGAGCTACTGTAAACTACACGTTTACAACACAAGGGGATTTCTCTACGGAAGGACAGACATATACCATTTCTGCGACCACAGATTATGGTATTGACGAAAACACTGCCAACGATGAATTTTCAAAAGATGTTACGCACGTATTTGCTGATGACGTTGGTGTTACTGAAGTTACCGAACCAGTTAGCGGTGAAGGCCTTGGTAATGAAGATGTAACTATTACTATTGAAAACTTCGGAACGGCAAATCAGACAGGTTTCGATGTTTTCTATACCATCGACGGCGGAACACCCGTAGTTGAAAATGTAGGGGCAGACATGGTACCTGCCGGTGGAACACTTTCCTATACTTTTGCAACACAAGCCAATCTTTCAGCTACAGGTCAATACGAAATAGTAGCCGGTACGCAACTTAGTGGTGACAGTGTTAGTGATAATGATGAAACTACTATTACCGTAGATAACTTTACCTGTAATTCTGAATTAAATGATACGGTATTCCCCGTTGGTCCGAATGCAGGTACGGTAACTACTTCCACAATTAGTATTTCTGAAGATGTGACCGTTAGCGATGTAAATGTTACGGTAAACATAGATCATACTTGGGTATCTGATCTTGAAATTAAGTTGGTTTCCCCAGACAATACCGAAGTAATTTTGGTTTCTGGCGAAGGTGGAAATGGCGATGACTTTATCAATACCACCTTTGATGATGAAGCAACCACTCCTATTGCAGGGCAAAGTGCACCGTTTACAGGTGTTTTCCAACCGCAGGAAAGTCTTTCTACTTTTGATGGTATGTTGGCCGCAGGTGATTGGGATCTCGTAATTACAGATAATGCCAATCAAGACGGAGGACAACTTAATGACTGGACCTTGGAAATTTGCGGGGTTGATGTGTTAGGGGTAAATAATTTTGAATTTTCTGATGGCAGCGAACTTATTATCGTTGACAAAGGAAACGACCTCTATCAACTTACCATGCCTACGACAGATGTTACCAATACACTGTTATTAACGGTAACAGACATGTCTGGAAAGCGTTTGTTTAGATATCCTTTAGATAATGAAAACGGACAAGGATACAGCTATGCATTAGATATGAGCTATGTAGCTTCCGGAGTATATATCATCCGATTGGGAGATGAAAACCGCGGAAGTGTAAAACGAATAATCGTTAGATAACCATCGTGTTCATTCACATAAAAAAATGCCCTCTAATAGAGGGCATTTTTTATAATATAAGATGTATTCTTAGGCCTTCAAAGCTTCTTCTTTATCTTCAATAGTTACTAGGTATCGTTCTGCATCCAAGGCAGCCATACATCCAGTTCCTGCTGCGGTAACAGCTTGCCGATAGACTTTATCCTGCACATCTCCACTCGCAAAAACACCCGGTTTATTGGTTTTGGTAGTTTTCCCTTGAGTTTTGATATACCCTGTATCATCCATATCCAGTTGTCCCTTGAATATCTCTGTGTTGGGTTTGTGGCCAATTGCAATGAATAGCCCAGTAACCGGAATATCTTCTTTCTCCCCTGTTTGATTATTTACTACTTTAATACCTTCCACAACTTGATCTCCCAAAACCTCTTCTATTTCGGTGTTGTAGCGAAGATCTATATTACTTGTATTATTCACACGGTGTTGCATCGCCTTAGAGGCACGCATTTCATCTTTGCGTACCAACATGGTCACTTTGCTACAGATATTCGCCAAATAGGTAGCTTCTTCAGCAGCAGTATCCCCACCCCCTACTATCGCCACATCCTGACCTTTGTAAAAGAATCCATCACAAACGGCACAAGCGGAAACTCCACCACCACGAAGACGTTGCTCACTAGGGAGTCCTAAATATTTTGCAGTAGCCCCAGTAGCAAGGATTACTGTTTCGGCCTCTATATGCTTTTCATTATCTACGATTACTTTATGAATTCCTCCAACTTCATCACTAAAATCAACCGAAGTAACCATCCCAATACGTACTTCTGTTCCAAAGCGTTCTGCTTGTTGCTGTAATTGAACCATCATGGTAGGTCCATCGATTCCTTCGGGATACCCAGGGAAATTATCAACTTCAGTAGTAGTGGTAAGTTGTCCGCCAGGTTCCATCCCCGTATACACCACAGGTTTTAAATCTGCCCTAGCCGCATAAATAGCTGCAGTATAGCCCGCAGGTCCAGAACCAATGATCAAGCATTTTATTTTTTCAATATTTTCAGACATTGTATGTGTTTTGTTATTTAGAGGTATAAAAGTAGGGACTTTCCCTTAAAACTTACAGGAAAAGTTATTAAGAATTATTATCAATTCATTCAGAAAAACTATGTGAAAAGCTTCGGAAAAAAACGTCCTGTACGTTCTTTGTAATCCCTGTATTCTGAATGCCGCTGGACTAAGTATTCTTCTTCTAAACGCGACTTAAAATATAAGACAAGCCAAAGAATGCTACTGATGACAACCAATATAATGGACATTTTAAGAAAAGCATACGAAAACATGATGAGAAGAATACCAGTATAAATTGGATGTCTCACATATTTATAGATTCCATTTGAGATAAGGGTATTCTTCTTTTTAGGTGAAGGAAATACGGTAAGGTTTTCCTCTAAATTTAGGATTCCAAAAATAATAACCAAAATTCCCAAAGCCACCAATGGCCAAAGAATATAACCCCAAATTGTTAAATTGGGAATGTAAGGAGGCTCTGCCAAAATAAAGTAGCAGGCAAATAGCGTAAATTGTATGACAATAAAAAGCAGGTCTTTTTTCACCATTTCTTTTATTTGAAAATTCAGGACTTTGGAACAAAACTACGGGATATTTTTTGGAAACCCATAAACATGACATAAGTCATTTTTTAAGAATACACCAAATTTTAATTTTACATCGGAAAATATTAAATAGCGGAAACAATTCCTGTTTCCATAACTTTTCCGAGATTGGTTTTTTAGTTGAAAAAAAGCGGGAATTCAAATTGAATACCCGCTTTTTTGTTATCATTGTAAAAAGTAAACCTTACATTTCGTCTTCTGTATCTTCTGCTTTTTTTCCGCTACTCATAAAATAGATAAGCATTACTATTAATATGACTACCACCAAAGCGAAAAGCCCAATCATTAAGACTCCATTGCCCCAGTCTACTAAAGGTATTTTATTTAAAATCATGATATTGGTGTTTTATGGTTTAAGTATAAATGTTGTTTGTGCTGAAACTGTTGTACAATGTTGTTGTGCTTCAATTTTATTTGTAACTGGTTTGGGTGATAAGTAAGGGATGCCCAAGCCCATGCCTCTTAATACAAATACACAACCAATTAGAAAAACAGCAACAGGAATTATTTTTCTTATTTTCTCACGAAAGTTCCCTTTTAGGAAGTTTCCAAGATAAATAGCTGTAGTCATTAGCGGTATCGTTCCCGCACCAAATGCAATCATGTATAAACTTCCTTCCAAAATGGTACCACTGGCAATCGCTCCAAAAATTGCCATATAAACAAGTCCGCAAGGCAAAAATCCATTTAAAAACCCTATGGTAAAAAACGTATCTGGCGTTCTTTTTTTAAGTTGTGAGCCTAAAGCCGATTTCACTTTGGAAATCACTTTGTAAAGTGGTTTGGTGAGGGTATACTTTGAAAGCCACTGTTGCGGAATCAATACGGAAAGAATCATCAATACCCCCATGGCAATGGAGAGCTGTTGTTGCATTCCAAAAAGATATAAGCCCTTTCCCAATAGCCCAAAAAGGATCCCAAGAATACTGTAAGTAAAAATCCTTCCTCCGTGATACAAGGTTAACTGAAGGTATTTTGTAAAGGAAGAAGAGCGATCCAACGGCAATAAAAAAGCAATGGGCCCACACATTCCCACGCAGTGGAAACTACCCAAAAGCCCTAATATAAATGCCGTTGCTATCATTAATACCTAATTTCCTTTTTGTACAAATAATCTTCCCCGTTCATTTTCCAGTGGATGCTTACTTTCCAAAAGCCATCCACTAATTGATCGTCTGGTACCAACATTTTTAAATCTGTTAGTTTCAGCGGTAATTTATAATCCAACTTCTCATTGGAGGGTCGATACATTTCCACAGTTCCTTCATATGTATTCTCCCCCAATTCCTGCGGAAAAGTAAACCAAATCCCTTCCGAAGTCTTTTCATATTGAATTTGCGCAGAAAGACCATTCGCCTTTTTTTCTGCATCAATCTCTGTCTGATACGCCAGGTCACGTTCATAATATGCTTCCGTAACCAAATCATGATCGTAATTTTTATCGGTCATCATAGTGATTACCATAAACATGATAAAGCCTATAAAAGCGATCATTCCCAATACAATTCCAGTTCCCCAATTAATTTTCATATTCTTTTATTTAAAACTTCGAGGCCCTAAAAAGGCAGTCGTAGTTGTTTCTATTAATTCATCACCGCTAAATACCCCAATCTTCACTTTCTCACGATCACTTTTCAATGCACTGGAGTTTATTTCTATAAACAAGGTTCCCTCTTCAATACCATTTTTGTGAACAATAAAATTCTGAGCTTTTACGGTCCTAACGGTACCATTATGAGACATCAATACAAAATGAACATCTGGGATATCCTCAGTAGTTTTATTAACAAGTTTATACGTATAAACATTGCTAATAATGTTGTTGTCTTTGTGTTCGTACAATTGACCTGGAAGCCTTAAAACCCTAGCTTCCACATCATTTCTTAAGAAGAGCATTCCACTGAAAACCCCCAACAAAATAACAAGTACTGCAGAATATCCTTTTAAACGTGCAGAGAATTTGAATTTTGCCTTCTTTTCAATGTTATCTTCACTTGCATACCTAATAAGTCCTTTTGGAAGGTTTACTTTTTCCATGATTTCATCACATGCATCAATACAAGCCGTACAGTTCACACATTCCAATTGGGTGCCGTTTCTAATGTCTATTCCCGTTGGGCAAACATGCACACACTGAAAACAGTCTATACAATCACCTTTCCCACTAGCTGCGCGATCTTCTTTTTTATTGAACTTGGCCCTACCCTTTTCCTTTTCTCCACGTTTATGGTCATAGGCTACAATTATGGATTTGTTATCCAACAATACCCCTTGTAGTCTTCCATAAGGACAGGCGATTACACACACCTGCTCCCTAAACCATGCGAAAATGAAGTAAAAGACTGCCGTAAAAATGAGGAGCGAAATAAAAGTACTCATGTTCTCCAAAGGCCCTTCCGTGATATATTCCAACAGCTTATCGCTACCAATTAAATAGGCAAGGAAAATGTTGGCTATAAGAAAGGAAATGATAAAGAAGATAAACCATTTCAGTACCTTCTTTCGGATTTTCTCACCATTCCATGGTTGCTTTGCCAATCTAATTTGTTTACCACGATCACCTTCAATCCAGTATTCAATCCTTCGGAAGACCATTTCCATGAATATAGTTTGCGGACAGATCCATCCGCAGAAAATCCTTCCATAGGCCACCGTAAAAAAGATGACAAAAACCACCCCTATGATCATCATGATGACCACTAAGTGGAAATCTTGAGGCCAGAATGGAAAGCCGAAAATATTAAAACGGCGTTCCAGTACATTCAAAAGAATGAACTGGTTGCCGTTTATTTTTATAAAAGGAGATACAAAAAGAATCGTTAGCAGTGCATAACTCACCCATTTTCGATAATCATAAAACCTACCGGAAGGTTTTTTGGGATAAATCCATGATCTTTTTCCCTCTTCATTAATGGTAGCAATGCTATCCCTAAAAATTTCGTCTTCAGGTGTTTCCAAGGTATCTTCTTTTAAATTAGCTCTTTTTTTGGGTCTTCTTAATCTCTTACAGTAATGTCTGCTGCGGTGGAATCAACTACGGTTTCAGGCACTACCTCTTCTGAAGGAACAGCATCTGGATTTACCCAAATTTCACCTTCAGGGTCTTTGGGTTCTGCCGGAGTTGTTCCTTGGAACGATAGTACATAACTTGCTACTTGAGCCATTTCAACTGGCTTCAGTTCTGACTTCCAGGAAACCATCCCTTTTCCGTCACGTCCCCCTTCCGAAATAGTTTGGAACACATTTTTGATACCGCCACCCAAAATCCAGTATTCATCGGTAAGGTTAGGACCAATTCCTCCTCCTCCATCTGCTTTATGACAGGCAATACAGTTGGTTTCAAAAATAGCCTTCCCAGCGGCCAAATCGGAAGCATCTGTAAGCAATTCTACTGTATTGACATCTACCAGATTCTTAGCGGTTTTTTTGTATTCCTCCACTGCGATACGGGCTTCTTCCATTTCAATTTCAAATTCTTCGGCCTGCATGGTACCGTCCAAAATATGGTAGCGAACTAGGTAAATGGCAGCGAAGACAATGGTAATATAGAACCCGTACAACCACCATGGCGGGAGTTTGTTATCTAATTCACGAATGCCATCGTAATTGTGGTCTAAAACGATTTCCCCTTCCTTTTCAATAGGTTTACCGCCAGCCAACTTTTTATATATACGCTTAATACCTGCAAACTGCTGTTCCTTACGTACTTTTTCAGAAGCTAGGAATTTTTCCTGTGCTTCTGCGGAAAGTCCACGGTATAGGATACTCTTAAGGGTTTCGGCAATAATTTCAACCGCTATGGCAAACAACAATAGCATTGCCAATACGCCCCAAATGATGGGATATTTCTCAATGGCCATTTGCTCTCCTGAATCTATGGTTAATTCCAACAATACGAAGGCAAGGACTAAAAATCCAATGACTCTTAAAAATGACATAAATGATTTCATAGTTCTAGTTTCTGGTTAGTAGTATTATCTTCTTTCTCTAATGGAATGTTGCTCATTTCAGTGATGTACGCTTTTTTGGCGGTAAATACCCACCAAAAAACCAACAAGAAAAACACGAAGAACACCAAGAGTGATATGATGGGATAGATCTGTACCCCGTCAATATTTTCCAAATTTCCTTTTACAAATTTCAACATGGTGTAGCTTATTTAAGGGTTACTTCTTGATCGTTTGTCTTCACTTTAATATCTGTACCTAAACGCTGTAGATAAGCAATAAGAGCAACTACTTCACGATTTCGCATTTCCACGAAATCCTCTCCGTTCTGCTGAGCATATTTCTTATCGGCATCATAGGTTTTGGCAAAGTCTGGATCGCCTAATAAGTTCTGTTCTATTTGGGTACCTTGCTCATCCATCCATGCTTGAGCTCTTGTGATGTCCTCTTCTGTATAAGGAACTCCCAAAGTTACCATAGCTTCCATTTTCTTTTCGGTCATGGTTTTATCCAGTTCATTTTTAATGATCCAAGTATACCTAGGCATAATAGAACCAGGTGATGTAGTTTGTGGATCATAGAAGTGGTTGAAATGCCAATTGTCATTATACTTTCCACCTACACGGAACAAATCTGGACCCGTACGTTTACTACCCCAAAGGAATGGGTGATCATATACATATTCCCCAGATTTGGAATATTCACCGTAGCGTTCCACTTCACTTCTGAAAGGACGGATCATCTGGGAGTGACATGCATTACAACTTTCCCGTATATATATGTCCCTACCTTCCAACTCTAATGGGGTATATGGTTTTACACTGGTAATTTTTGGCACATAGTCATCTACCATCAAGGATGGAATGATCTGTACCATACCACCAATCAAGATGGCTACAGTAGCATAAATCGTTAATTTTACAGGACGACGCTCTAACCAAGTATGGTATCCTTCCTTGGCAGTTCGTTTTTTGGTTACCCTTTGAAGTGGAGCAGCTTCAGCCAGCTCATCGGTAACTTTGCTTCCCTGCCTAATGGTCACAACCACATTATAGATCATCATCACTACCCCTACTAGATAAAGGGAACCACCAATGGCCCGCATCCAGTACATAGGCATGATTTCAGTAACGGTCTCCAAGAAGTTACCATAAGTTAAAGTTCCATCTGGGTTGAACTGCTTCCACATGAAGGCTTGCACAAATCCGGCCACATACATAGGTAGGGCATACATAATAATCCCCAAAGTTCCAATCCAGAAATGGGCATTTGCCATTTTTGTAGAGAACAATCGTGTTTTGAATAATTTAGGAACCAACCAATATACCATACCAAAGGTTAAGAAACCATTCCAAGCTAAGGCTCCCACGTGTACGTGAGCGATAATCCAATCTGTAAAGTGAGCAATAGCATTTACGTTTTTTAAGGAAAGCATAGGCCCTTCAAACGTTGCCATACCATATCCTGTAATAGCTACCACCATAAACTTCAGTACTGGACTGGTTCTAACTTTATCCCAAGCTCCACGAAGTGTCAACAATCCGTTAATCATACCTCCCCAAGAAGGAGCAATCAACATCACAGAAAAGGTAACCCCTAAACTTTGAGCCCAATCTGGCAAAGCTGAATACAACAAGTGGTGCGGACCTGCCCAGATGTAGATAAAAATCAAAGACCAAAAGTGAACAATAGATAACTTATAGGAATAAACAGGTCTATTGGCCGCTTTAGGGACGAAGTAGTACATCAACCCAAGAAATGGAGTAGTAAGGAAGAATGCCACCGCATTGTGACCATACCACCATTGTACCAATGCATCTTGTACTCCCGCATACATGGAGTAACTTTTCAAGGCACTCACAGGCAATTCCATACTATTTACAATATGAAGCACCGCTACGGTTACAAACGTAGCTAAGTAGAACCAAATGGCCACATAAAGGTGACGTTGTCTACGCTTTAAAATGGTACCAATCATGTTGGCCCCAAAGGCGACCCACACTAAAGCAATGGCAATATCTATAGGCCACTCCAACTCGGCATATTCCTTGGAAGTAGAGAATCCCAACGGAAGGGTAATTGCGGCTGCTACAATAATAAGCTGCCAGCCCCAAAAATTAAAATTACTTAAAAAATTGCTCCACATTCTTGCCTTTAAGAGTCTTTGCAAAGAGTAGTACACCCCTGCAAAAATGGCATTTCCAACAAATGCGAAGATCACCGCATTGGTGTGAAGCGGACGCAAACGCCCGAAGCTTAACCAGGAAATCCCTTCGGTAAGGTTGGGAAACAAAAACAGGAAGGCCAGCAAAAGGCCCACGCTCATCCCTACGATTCCCCAAAGAAGGGTTGCATAGAGGAATTTTTTAACGATCTGATTGTCGTAATAGAACTTTTCTACTTCCATAATTATTGGTTATCAATTTTGGTTTTTGGTTTAGTTTCTTCTGTAGGAACGTCCTGTACCAATTCATCTTCAAACAACATGCGCACAGATGGCGTATAGGTATCATCGTATTGACCATTCCGTACAGAAATGATAAACACTATGAAAAATAAAACGGCTACAATGACACTAATGGCAAGAAGCATGTAAATGATGGTCATTCCTTAAAAATTTAATGCTGTAAAATTAGAGGGTGTCGATTTCCGAAAATATGACATATATCAGTTTCTTTATTTTATTTGTTGACAAAGCGTTTGCCTAAAAAGTACGTTGCCAGTGTCGTGAAAATCACAATACTTATAGAACTTAGCGGCATCAAAATGGCAGCAACCACCGGAGAAAGATTCCCAGAAACTGCGAATCCCAACCCAATCATATTGTAAATTAGGGATAGGATAAAACTCCATTTAATGACCTGCATTCCTTTTTTGGATAACTGAAAAACATGCGGTATTTCCCGAAACTTGGAAGCATCCAAAATCCCATCACAAGCTGGGGTAAATACATTTACATTTTCCGAAATTGCAATACCTACATCACTCTGGGCCAAAGCACCTGCATCATTTAATCCATCCCCAAGCATCATGACTTTCTTCCCTTGTTGCTGTAAAGTCTTAATGAAGTGTAATTTGTCTTCAGGTCTTTGATCAAAATACATTTCGGCATCTTTAGGCAGAATCATTTCCAACCTGCTTCTTTCCCCGTCATTATCCCCAGAAAGTATAAACAATTGGTTTTCTTTCCCCAACTCCTGAAAGACTTCCAACAATCCCTCCCTGTAAGTATTCTGAAAAACAAATCGGCCTTTGTAGTGATCATCACTGCTAATATGTACCGAAGTCTGATTTACCTCAGAGGAAGGTACCTCTTGCGCCACAAAGGATGCAGATCCAATTTTCATTTGCTTTCCGTCCTGTTGCGCTTTAATTCCTTTTCCGGTGACTTCTTCAAAAGTATCCAGGGTGCTAATGTTGTTTTTATTCAATATATCATACAACGCCCTACTTAATGGATGATTAGAGGCACGCAACGAACTGGTAAGGAGGATGGTTTCTTCTTCGGAAAGTGGAATTCCTTCATATACAATTTGATTCTTCTGATTGGTGGTCAAGGTTCCAGTTTTGTCAAAAACAACAGCATCTACCCTTGCCATTTGTTCAATGATATAGGATTCTTTTAAATACAGTTTGTGCCTTCCGAAGATTCGCAACAAATTTCCCAATGTAAAGGGGGACGCTAAGGCAATGGCACAAGGACACGCTACAATAAGTACGGCAGTTACCACTTGGAAAATCTTGGAAGGATCATACAACACCCAAAACAGTCCCGCCAAGAAAGCAATGGAAAGGACCGCTATGGTAAAATGCTTGCTGATTTTATCCGTCAGGGATTGGAATAAATGCTGCTTGTTAGAAGCAAATACCTCATTGCTCCAAAGTTGGGTTAAGTAACTTTGCGCTACTTCTTTCAAGGCCTGCACTTCCATAACGCCTCCCTCCTGTCTTCCACCGGCAAAGACTTTTTCCCCAATATTTTTGTGTACGGGAACAGACTCACCGGTAACAAAACTATAATCTATTAATGCTTCCCCTTTTACCAACATGGCGTCTACGGGAAGTAATTCCTTGTTTCTAATAAGCAGTCGGTCTCCAGGTTGGATCTCATATACCGGCACTTGTTCTTCTTTCGTATTGTTTTTTAAACGCGTAACAGCAATAGGAAAATAGGATTTGTAATCACGGTCAAAAGAAAGGTAGGCATACGTTTTTTGCTGAAAGAATTTCCCCACTAAAAGGAAAAACACCAAACCGGTAAGACTATCAAAAAAGCCCGTCCCCCAGTCCATGACAATTTCTAGGGTACTTCGAATAAAAAGTACCGAAATTCCCAAGGCAATGGGAACATCTATGTTTAAAATTTTAGACCGAAGCCCTTTGTAGGCCGAGATAAAATAATCTTTGGCAGAATAGACAACCACTGGTACAGCATAGGCAAACATCAACCATCGAAATACGTGTTTAAAACGTTCCAACCAAAACTCTTCTACCTGAAAATATTCTGGAAAAGACAAAAACATAACATTCCCGAAAGCGAAACCTGCAATACCCAATTGGTAAATTAAAGTGCGGTTTACTTTTTTTTGTTTCGGATTGGAATGCTCTAGCGAAATATGGGGTTCATAGCCCAACTTGGCCAAAAGTAAGACCAATTCCTTAAGAGAAATTTCGTTTGGGGCAAAGGTTACCCGTATGGTTTTCTTTGGAAAATCTACTTGGGAAACCCGAACCCCTGCATTTAATTTCTGCAAGTTTTCCAATACCCAAATACAGGAACTACAATGAATAGACGGAATTAAAAAAGAGACAATCTGGGTGGTACCATCGTTGAATTCCAACAACTTTTCTACAATATCTGTATGATCAAGGAAGTCGAATTTACCCGCGACATTCTCTGGAGAAATGCCAGGAGCACTTTCTAAGTCATAGTAATAACTTAAATCATTCTCGTTCAGGATATCGAAAACCGTGACACAGCCTTGACAACAAAAGGTTTTCCCCTTGTAATCAATGGCATGGCTCTCACAGGAATCACCACAATGAAAACATTTCGCCATAGTAGCATTGAAATTTCAGCAAAGATGGTTCCCGGAAAAGGATCCCACTATGAGAAATATCAGTTATTGGTTGTTTAGCTTCGGAAAAATTAGTCAAAAACATGCCAATACACAAATCTGTACGTTATCTTTATGGTATATTTTTAGAAGATGAACCGCATTTTATTGCCCACAGATTTTTCAGAAAACTCCATGAATGCCATTAACTATGCCATGGCATTTTTTAAGGATATCCCTACCGATTTCTATTTTTTGAACGTGCAAAAGCCTTCAGACTATGTAACTGGGGAGATCTATACCGCTTCCCCAACCGAAAGCACTATTTATGAATCTGTTTCCCGGGACAATAAAAAAGCACTTTCAGATTTACAGAAAACCTACGAAGAGCAATACAATGATGCCCCCTTTTCATTTGAAAGTCTATTTGATTTTGATGTGTTTACAGACGCCCTTCAACAAGCGGTAACCACTCACAATATTGACCTCATTATCATGGGAACCAATGGAGCTACCAATGCTGCAGAAGTACTTTTTGGAAGTAACACCTTACATGCCATTCGGAATGTAAATTGTCCAATTTTAGCAATCCCGGAAGGTTATACTTTTGAAAGGTTTGCTTCGGTTTTGTATACTACCCAAGTACAGGAAGAATACCATCCAGATGTGCTGGAGCCTCTAACCAGACTTATATATGGACGCTCTGTGTCATTACATGTATTATGTGTTGACCATGATATGCAGCTACCAAAAAGCGATATATTAGAATTGTTTTCTGAAATTCAATACCATAAGGTAGAAGGATTAAATACCCCAGAGGCCGTAAGCAGTTACGAGCAATTACTACCCGTGGATATGCACGCCGCTTTTGTAAAGCCAAAGTCTTTTTTTGAACGGATTTTCTCTGGAAATGAAGTCGCCAAAATTAGCTACAAAAGTAAAGTTCCCCTATTAGTGCTGAAGTAGCTATTTCAAAAACACCAATTGGTTTTTTCGGAACGTCTTCATCAACACCTTCACATACTCCTTGATGTTTTTTTCAGGAGCTCTTGGAGCAGTAATGTCTATATTTCCCTGCCATAACAATTCGCGTTCCTTTCCTGGGCAAATACAAAATAGTGAGGTTTCGGTATGGTAGATTTTATAGACTTCCCGTTCACCACTTTTGTAAATATCGTCTTGCGAATGGATATAGTAATTTTTGAAATTGGCAAACTCCCCTTCCATTTCCCAGAGCGATTTTACAAAGGATACTTTATCTTCGGAAGAAGTGATTTTGGAATACATGACAGTATCAAAACCTGCATCCAACAAGGTGTTTTCAATATCATCCATCTCCTCTTCACTCTTTCGCTCATCCTGAAATGATTTTTCAAAAAAATCAATACTGCGAACCGCGATGACATCTTCATCTTCCAATGCCGCCACCAATGCAGTTTCATAATCCCGCCTAATAGCATCATCTGCCGAAAGACCAATTACCAACACTTTGTTGGCTTCATAGATTTTGGTTTCAGGGTTTTGCCATTCGTTCACTAATCTTGTACTTGAACAACCAACCAACCATAAGCTTGCAAAAACAATAAATAGATTTCTCATAGCCCTATAATTTAAGCCATCTTTCAAAAGAAGGATGGATGTTATTTACTGAATAATACTACATCAAAAATATCGTAATAACTATGATAATTATCAGTGACTATACTAGTATTTCATTGGTTTGAAATAAGATGGGGAGTTGCACATTCCATCCGTTTTTTTCTTGGATCTTTTGCCGAAGGGCTTTCCGCGCTTCTTCCTCGCCGTGTATAAGGAATACCGTCTCAGGAATATTTTTTATATCGCTAATCCAATGCATTAGATCTTCTTGATCTGCATGCGCCGAGAGACTATCCAAATGATGTACCTTTGCTTTTACCGGCACCGATTTTCCAAACATTTTAAGTGTGGACGCCCCTTCCAATAATTTTCGGCCCCTGGTCCCTTCAGATTGAAATCCAACCAATAAAATGGTTGTGGATGGCAATTTTGCCAATTGTTTGACGTAGGTAAGCACCCTTCCGCCAGTTATCATCCCACTACCGGCAATGACTACTTTGGGACGTGGATCATCTATGGTTTCCCAAGTTTCACGGTAGGATTGTATTATTTCCATCCTATTTTGAATGGCTTTAATTTCTGAAAGATTCAATTTGTGCCAGTCTGGATAACGTTCAAAGATTTGGGTGACATTTTGCCCCATGGGACTATCCACAAAAATAGGAATATTTGGAATGCGGTTTTTTTGGTATAATTTCCAGAGCACATACATCAGTACCTGAAGCCGTTCTACTGCAAAAGAAGGAATGATCAAAACCCCGCGTTGCTGAATGGTTTCCTTGATGAGACTACTTAAAGTGTCTTCCACAGATTCCACCGGATGGTTTTTGTTTCCGTAGGTACTTTCCAAAAAAAGATAGTCTGCCCATTGAGGCCTTTCTGGAGGGAATAGGAGTACATCATCTTGCCGTCCCACATCGCCAGAAAAAACAAATAACTTGTTGAATAGTTGTAGCTCCAAAAAAGTAGATCCAATGATATGCCCATTATATCTAAACGTACAGGAATTATTTTTGGAGAGCGGAATTTCCATTTCCCGTGCAACCGATTGAAAATAGTCAAGGGTTTTCAAAACTTGATCAGTATCAAAAAAAGGCAATGCTGGATGATGCTTGCTATAGCCTTCAGTATTGGCTTTTTCAGCTTCTTCTTCATGTATTTTAGCGCTATCCCTTAAGATGGTTTCTGCTACTTCCAAAGTAGGGGCAGTGGCTAGAATTTTTCCGTGGAAGCCTTGCGAAACCAATCTAGGTAAATAACCAACATGATCTAAATGTCCGTGGGTAAGCAACACATAATCTATACTGGATGCTTCAAAAGGAAAAGGCTCCCAGTTTTGCAGCCGAAGCTCCTTTAGCCCTTGAAACACTCCACAATCAACCATTATAGTAGCCTCTGGGGTTTCTATAAGGTACTTTGAACCTGTAACAGTTCCGGCAGCGCCCAAAAAATGAATCTTTGCTTTATTCATGGCTTGTCACATTCACACAGAAATCGCATTTCCTCCAAAATACGTTTCTTTCTATTTTCTGAAATACCAAGATGATCCAGATAAAATTTATCATTTACCAATTGTCTGCACAACACCGTATTTCGGGAAAGCAGGAATTGTTTTTCCCTTTGGGTTAGTAATGTAGAAACGGTAATTGGGTATAACCCCAAACGATCAATTCGATCTTTTAAGCTATCCCCTTTTGGCATGTCCCAACTAAGAAGATAGAGCCCCATACATTTCCCATAGCGCATCGCATCGTGGGTAAATTGGGTGTTGGTAACTACCCATCCTTCGTGTTTTGAAGGTTCACCCCTATGGTGAAGAATATCTTGATATCTGGAATGAATATAGAGTGGCACCTTCACATCACATTTTCTACTGGGGTCACTATGAAACTTACATTCCACGATCTTGATTTTTCCATTGGTCTTTGCAAGTACATCTACCTCATGTGATACACATTTTCCCTGAAGTATGACCCCTACTTGGGTTTCGAAACCTGAATAATCCAATAAAGCAGCGATAAAACGTTCAAATGGAAATCCTGTTGGACCTAGTTCATAAAGGGCTTTTTTTAATTTATATCGGGAGGCAAAAACTGATTTACGTTTTTTCAGTAAAGCAAAAGCCCGATTGTAGATTTCCTTGGTGGAAATTCCTAGATACAATTCATCCCGAACAATATCCACAATCTCTTGAATGGTTTGCGAATCTGCTCCACTTTTCTTTAAGGAGTTACGCAACTTTTCAACCGAAAAGCGAACTTTTTCCCCGCTAGATTTAACAATATGAAGGTCTTGGGGTTTCATCAATTTCTTAAATCATGTAATGCCATGATGGGTACTTTGGTATGTAAGCCTAATTCTTTTACCATAGGGTTTGAAAATAACTTAGAAAAAAGTGTATGTTTCTTATTTACAAAAACTACCATTCCGCTTCCCCTACTCTGTACAAACAAATCTACGGCATCATTTACAGAATCATTTTCCAAAAAGTGGAAACTGTAAGGTACCTCTTCCAAAATATCTTCCAAAATTCCTTTAAAATTCTGTTGCTCTTCGGAAAGCTGGTCTTCCTCTTGAACATGTAAAACCCGAATAGGAGCTTTGGTAATAGTGGCCATTTCGACTAAAAATTGTAATTCCCTTTTTTTAAAATGTGTCTTGAAACTTGTGGGAAAGACAATTTCCTTAGGGGGGTGGTATACCGTTTCTGGTGGAATGGCAAGTACAGGGCAATTCCTAACGTATTCCATTACCCGCATGGTGTTACTGCCAAAACTAGTATTAATGGCATTGGTATCTCCTTTTGTTCCCATGACAATCAAATCTATATCTTTCATCTCAACTACTTTCGAAATTGCATCTAACAAATCATTCTGTTGGGAAAGGGTGATGAATGTATGGGTTTCAGATTCATCCCTAAAGGAAAGACGTTGCAATATTTTTTTCAATCCCTTATCTGAATTATCCTTAAGAGTTTCAAATAGCCCTTGATCCATGGCGGTTGTCATCAAATTGTCCGTAGCATAATTTGCAAGGTTGTAGGCGTGCAATAAATAAAATTCGCAAACGTACGGTTTGTATAAATCTACCGCATAGGCGATAGCATCCCAGGCATTTCTGGAAAAATCTGTTGGAATGAGGATTTTACGTTTCATAGTATTAGGTGGTTTGCAATAATAATATGGGAATGGTATCACTCTGCGCCATTTTCTGAACGACGGGTTCCCGAAATAGGCTAACAATAGCATTGTGATTTCTATAAAGCAATACCAAAAAATCTATTTGCTCCTTTTCAACATATTGATGCAGTATTTCTGAAACCTGAACAGCTTCAGGAATATAATGGAATGATGGTTTTAGCGCTGCAAAAAGTGTTTCAAATTTACTTTTAATAGTAAGTTGTTTCCCTGTTAGGGAGGTCTCCTCACCCACGTGTAGTATGTGGAGTGAAGCATTGGATTGCTCGGCGATTTCAAAAATTGCTGTTTTTTGATCTTCCACAAACAATTCCTTAAAATCTGTTGCGAGCCCTATTTTTGTAGGCATCTGGAAAGCATTATGGTCTGAGATGACCAACAAAGGACAACCTTTAATTTTGTGCATCATTTTTTGGGTGGTACTCCCTACCAAAATGTTTTCATCTGCAGTGCGTCCCTTGGTTCCCATGATGGTTAAATGGATAGCCTCTTGCTGAATGATTTTATTTACAGCCCTAAATAGTTGCATACCGGTAGCAATAAATTTGAAGTTTACTTCCGTAGAACCTAATCGTTGTTTCAGGGAATTGATAAAGCGTTCCCCTTCTTCATCTGCTTCCGCATAAAGTTGGTCTGCAATTTGTTCAGATTTTCCAATGTCTACCCTACTCGTGAGTCCACTCATAGAATCTTCAAAAGAATAGACAATGATGATGGTAGCGTTCCTACTTGCCAAAAGTTTTGATGCATAAAGAATCGCATTTTCAGAATTTTTTGAAAAATCAGTAGGGGCCAATATACTTTTCATGATTCCAGTTTTATCGAAAGATACAATGCATTAACCAATTCCAGTATGATAATTATCAGCACTTTCAGAATTAAAATTATATTAAGAAAATTTCATTCTTTGAATTGTACCTTTAAAATAAAAATGAAAAATTTAGGTATTCCTTCCCTTATTGCCACTACTTTGGTGCTTATAACGCTGGTGATTTTTTCAAGTCTGGACTTTCCGTATCCATGGGTCTTTTTCCTAACCGTATTCGGACAGGTATTATTGGTGTTCGCCGTGTATAAGGTACTTAGGGATGACTATGAAACCGACAAAACCTTTGCCGACTTTTACGAAGATTATCCTATTGGAAGGCAGGAGTAGTTTTATTCATGTAGCACCAGGAAAGGTATTTCTGTGTGGTATCCTATTTTTGCGATAGTAGGTTTAAACAATAGTCGCTGGAAAAAATTGAGGTTCTTTCCAACCATGGCAACCACATCAATCTTCATAGAATCAATAAATTCCTGTAGGCCCTGCTCTAATTCAGGACTTTGGATCCAATGAAAACTATGGGGAATTCCTTGCAGGGTATCACTTAAAAAATCACGATTCTTTACCTGTTCTGGACCTAACCCACTTCTTTTTCTGGCCACTCTCAAGACTTTGATGGAAGAATGGTGAAAGGATGCAAATCCTGTAAGGGTCTGGAGCACCTTGCTTTTATAAACAATGTTGAAATCTGTAGGAAAGGCAATATTTTCTGGAACGATGTAGTGCGCCTTTTCCGGAATAACCAATGTAGAGCACTTTACTCTTGTAATTACTGCCCCAGCATGACTTCCCAAAGTTACTTCCTTTATTCCGGAAGCTCCTTTGGTTCCCATGACGATCAAATCTATATCATGTTTCCTCACAAACTTCCGAATGCCTTCCACAAAAAGACAAGTTTCAAAATGTAAAAAAATACGATGTTGATGCCCTGGAAAATTTGTATCAATTCGTGACTCAAAATTCATTAAACGTTGTTGGACACTGGAATCTGAAAATGAAACTGAAATTCCTTGAACATGAAGGTCGGCACTACTATCCACACTACCACTTAACCCCAAATGTAATAAATGGAGTTCCATGGCTTGGCCCTTAAAAAAGGAAAGGGCATATACTATGGCATTCCACGAATTTTCAGAGAAATCCGTAGGAAATAATATACGTTGCATACCTTCTAATTTCAAGGTCAAAAATACTAGGCCTTAAAAAGAGAAAGAATGATAAATATCAGTTTTGAAATTATTCCATATGTTGAAGTGCCTTTAAATCAAGGATTCTAATATTTCTTCCTTCAATTTCAACAAGGCCTTCCTTTTTAAAACCAGAAAGGGTTCTAATGAGACTTTCGGTAGCAATGCCAGCTACGTTTGCCAAATCATAGCGGGAAATTCGCAGACTATCTTCTGGTTTTTTATTCATGATTTCGGCGAATTGCAAGATGGTCTGTGCTGTTTTCTTACGCACAGAACTATACGCCATTTGAAGTAATTGTTGTTTTACTTCGGAAAGATTTTCGGTAAGTACATTTACCAGTTGAAGGGTTACTTCCTGACTTTTACCAAGGACATCCCGAAGCTTCTTTTTGGAAATAGCCGCTAGGGCAACATCTTCAACAGCAGTGGCAGATTCTTGATACGGAATATGGTCCTCAAAAGAAGTGAAGCCTAAAAAATCATCTGGTTTGTATAGAGCGGTGATGAGTTCCTTTCCGCTTTCTTCCATCTTGTGGGTTTTCACAATCCCCTTCAGAATTAGAAACACATCATTGGAATGGTTGCCTTCTTCATAAATGCACTCTCCTTTTTTGAATTCCATGGTCATTCCATTGTCATCAAAAAAGTTTTTAAGCTCATTTAGGTTATGCAAATGCTCTTCATCTTCTATGGAAGCATCTGGAGCATGTATTTGTGAAAGCAATTGTCCCTTAGCCAACCTGCTTTCAACAGCACTCATAAGTTCTTCCTCTTCAAAAGGTTTGGTTAGGTAGTCATCTGCACCCATATCCATTCCTTTTCGGATTTCCTTGTGCTCTGCCTTCGCAGACAGGAAGATAAAAGGAATAAAACGGGTAGTTTCATCTTCAGACAACGCTTGCAAAACCCCGTAACCATCTACTTCAGGCATCATAATGTCGCAAATAACCAGTTGCGGGAGTAGGGCTTTGGCTTTTTCAATACCAATCCTGCCGTTAGATGCGATTGCCACTTCATAACCAGCAAGCTCCAACAGCTCTGCGGTGTTTTCCCGAAGTGCCGTATCGTCTTCTATTAAAAGAATGTGTTTCATAATTACATTTCTAATGGAAGCGTTGCCGTAAATGTACTTCCGTGATCCTCTTTGCTTTCAAAAGTAATATCTCCGCCTAGGTTTTGCAAATGACTTTTGGCAATATTAAGCCCTATACCTGTCCCCTGATTCAACAATGCATTTTCCGCACGGAAATACCGGTTAAAGATATATTTCTGTTCCTTTTCTGGAATTCCCATACCTTCATCTACTACCTTTATCATAAGCAATGTTCCCTTTTCGGCTACTTCAATGGAGATGGAGGTATGCTCTGGGGAGTATTTGATGGCGTTATTTACCAAATTCGTAAGAACTAGTTCCAATACTTTTTCATCGAAGTTTATTTCAATATCATCAATACCTTCCGGGTAGTGAATAACCTGTCCTTCTTTCAACAACATATTCGCATTATAAACCACTTCATTAATTACTTTGCTAATAGGAAACAAAGTTAGTTTATAGTTTACCTTGCCTGTTTCCAAACGTTCTACGGAAAGAAAATCATCTAAAATATTATTGAGGTATTTCACCTTTCCCGTAATGGTTTTAAGGTGTTTTTCCCTTTTTTCCTGTTGTGCTTCTGTGGTATATTTCCCAATCAAACTTGAAGAAGTAAGGATGCCGCTGAGTGGGGTTTTGAATTCATGGGAAACCAAAGAAAGGAATTTGGTTTTCAAATCGTTAAGTTCCCGTTCTTTCTGAAGCGACTCCTTCATTCTATTCTCGGCATCCTTCCGTCGTTCAATTTCAGTCTCTAATTGCTTAATAGTTTGGGTAAGTGCCTTGGTCCTATTATGAACCTTACGCTCTAGTTCTTGGTTGAGTTCTTCCAATCGCTCTTCGTATTGTTTGCGAACGGTAATGTCAATTACCATCGCCATCACACATTGTTGGCCATTAGCTTCAAAGGGTTTTAGCCCTACCTCAACTGGAAATTTAGAACCATCCTTTCGTACTCCAAACAATTCACGCCCTTGCCCCATAATCCGTTTCTCGGATTGCTTCATAAAGTTTTGAACATATCCCTTGTGTACAGAGTGATGTTTCTTAGGAATAAGGGTATCGAGAGGTTGCTCTATAAGCTCTTCTTTTTGGTAGCCAAAAAGTTCTGCAAGGGTATCATTTAACGCAATGATTTGTTGCAGTGGATTTACTATAACAATCCCCTCTGAGATTGCTTCCGTTAAAAGATTAAATATATCTTTTTCCTTTTCTTTAAAATCCATTATCCAAAGGTAAATAATTTCAAATACATTCCACAACTGATTAATATCATAAATCAAACAGGCCACTATCTGTATTTTTATACCATTAATCGCCTAAGCCATGAATACAATATCTAAAGCAGAACTCTCCTTTTACCAAAAAACCGGGGAATTGTTCTATGCAGTAGCCGCAGCAGATAAAATTGTAAGAACCCAGGAATTTGACACTCTAAAAGAGGTCGTGAATACACTTTGGCGGCCCATGGAACACTATGAAGATGAATTTGGGGAAGATGCCGCTTACCAAATGGAAATTGTATTTGATTGGCTAGACTATGAAAGCTTGGATGCCGAAGACTGCTTTGATGACTTTAAGGATTTTTATCATAACCATCCTTCGCTTTTTTCAGAAAAGAGAAAACAGCTTATCCTCAAAACCGCTCATAAAATTGCCGCTTCCTTCTCTGGAAAAAACAAAAGTGAACTCACTTTATTGGGAAAAATACAATTGTTATTCTTTCCAGAAAACGAAATTACATAACCTCCATTATTTTCTAGCTTTTTAGATTTAACCTATCTTTACAATCATGAGTAGTTTTCAAGAAATCATTGCATCACATCCTCTGGTACTTATCGATTTTTCTGCCGAATGGTGCGGACCTTGCAAGATGCTAGGCCCCATTCTAAAACAAGTAAAAGAGGAAATGGGGGATGCTGCTAAAATTGTAAAAATAGACGTAGATAAAAATCCTGCCCTTGCCTCCCAATACAAGGTCATGGGTGTCCCAACACTTATCCTCTTCCAAGGGGGAACACAGGTATGGCGACAATCTGGGATCCTTCAAAAAAATGAATTGGTTTCCCTGCTGAAAAATTATCAAGCCTAATGGAACTTCGGCAATTTATAGATCATACCTTATTAAAAGCTACGGCTACCCCGGAAGACATTGAAACACTGTGCAAAGAAGCCATAGAACATCAATTTTATGCGGTATGTGTAAATAGCTGTTATACCCACTTGGTCACTACCCAATTAAAGTTTGAACGGGTCTTGGTGGCTTCGGTGGTGGGTTTCCCCTTAGGGGCAATGTGTGCAGAAGCCAAAGTAGCTGAAGCGAAAGAGTGTATTGAAAAAGGAGCAGATGAAATTGACATGGTCATCAATATTGGTTTCCTAAAAGCTGGTCTTGTAAAAAGTGTGCGTGAAGAGATTTCGGCAGTAAAAGAAGCCATTGGAAATCATGTGCTAAAAGTAATTATTGAAACCTGTTATCTTTCCGAAGAAGAAAAAATACAAGCTTGTGAAATCTGTGAGAAAGCAGGAGCCGACTTCGTAAAAACTTCTACCGGTTTTGGAACTGGGGGTGCCACATTGGAAGACGTTGCACTCATGCGGAAGACACTAGGTCCCCATATGAAAATAAAAGCCTCTGGAGGTATTACAACTGGAAAAGAAGCACTTCTATTCATTGCAGCAGGGGCGTCAAGAATTGGAACTTCCAACGGAATTCATTTAATCAATACCCAATAGATGAGCACACACATCAATGCCCAACCGGGTGATATAGCAGAATCTGTATTACTCCCTGGAGACCCCATGCGGGCGAAATGGATTGCTGAGACCTTTTTGGAAGATGCCGTTTGTTATAACGAGGTTCGCGGCATGTTGGGCTATACAGGTACCTTTAAGGGAAAGCGTATTTCTGTTCAAGGAACCGGTATGGGAATTCCCTCTGCACTTATTTATTGCCACGAACTCATAAACGAATACCATGTAAAAAATCTTATTAGGGTGGGTTCTGCGGGTTCTTATCAGCCAGATGTTGAGTTATATGATATTGTGATTGCCATGGCTGCTTCCTCTACTTCAGGTATCAATAATTCAAGGTTTATTAATGCAGATTATTCCCCTACTGCCAATTTCGAATTGCTGCTAAAGGCTGCTAATTATGCAAAGGCAAACAGCATTCCTATCAAAGCTGGAAATGTGCTCTCTGCTGATGAATTTTACGAAGATGAATATGAGTCTTATAAAAAGTGGGCAGAATTTGGGGTGTTATGTGTAGAAATGGAAGCTGCCGGCCTTTACACTATTGCCGCAAAATTCAACGTTAGGGCATTGACAATTTTAACCATTTCAGATTCATTGGTCACTAGAGCAAAGACTACTTCGAAGGAGCGGGAAACCACCTTTACAAAGATGGTGGATATTGCTTTAAACACACTCCTGTAATTAAAAAAAAGCCGAAATCAATAATGATCCCGGCCTTTTTAAAATGTTAGGAATTACTGTTACATTTTAATAGTAATTACTGGCAATTCACTGTGATTTACCAAATCTTCACTTATACTTCCAGAGAAGAAATGAGCTAAACCTTTTCTTCCATGGGTTGGCATGACAATAGCATCAGCAGCCACTTGGTTGGAATAGGTGAACACTCCTTCTTCTACCGTGTAAGCGTTTACGGTATCTACTTCAGTTAATTTATATTGTTCATCAGCCTTGGCAGTCAATAAAAATTGCAAGATACGGTCATGCATTTCCTGTGTACTGTTGAAACCATCACCAGGCGTATTGATATAGACCAAATGCATTTTTGCACCAAGGGTATTCACAAGGGAGTGAGCTTTCTGGAATACTGGCACAGCTTCATTTTCAAAGTTGGAAGCAAATACTAGTTTTTCAATTTTAAACTTTTTGGAGCGGTGTTTAACAACCAACACCGGGATTTCAGAATTACGAACAACCTTTTCCGTATTGGAACCTACAAACACTTCTTTAAGTCCGCTACTTCCGTGGGACCCCATCACAATAAGATCGCAACCAAATTCTTCGGCTACACTATCTATTTCATTAAAATGCTTATAATTTTGCACGGTTGTATGTACTTTAATTCCGTCTAAGTATTCTTTGTCAAGAAATTCATTGAAACGTTTTTCGGCCAGTTTCATATAGAACATGGCCTCCATCATATCCTGTGATTCCTTTTTATTGATGACAGCCTCGGAAAGTCCCATCATATGCAGGGCCACAATCTCGGCACTGTTCTGGTGGGCTAATTGTGAAGCTACCTCAAGGGCGTATTCAGAATGTTCTGAAAAATCTATAGGTACGAGAATTTTTTTCATGATAACAAATTAAGGGTTAGTGATTGGAGCGGAAAGTTACTTCTTTTCGCTTTTTTAGTTGTTTTTGAAGATCGGAAATGGTATGCTTTACTGCCATTTCGAAATTTTTCTCTTTGGAAGAAGCAAATATCTTTGGGCCCGGAAGGCTCAATTCCATTTCACAAATCTTATCCTGGGTAGCGTTATTTTCAAGTTTAAAAAACACATCGGTGTGAATTACCCAGTCATACTTTTCAGCTAGCTTTTGAAGCTTTTCAGTGGTGTATTGTGTAAGAGCCTCACTCGTGGGCATCTTTACGAATTGAATTTCTGTGGTCATAGGAATAGTTGTTTTAGTATACTGTAAAACTACAACGCTTTTTGAATTAAAAAAATGATGGAAGTCAGTAAAAATAATAGCCTTTCAAGAAGTGGCAAATAAAAAAGGGCCAAGAATGATTCTTGGCCCTTTTCATCACACCTATCATCCTAGATGAACAATAAATGGGTACCTTCTTCATTGGCTCTACTATAAAAGTCGCCAATGGTGAGGATGCCATCTATTTCATCGATGAGATCTTCTTTTTCAAGATGGAACATATCTACAGCCAATTTGCAGGCCCAAAGTTTACATCCAGAATCACTAAGGATTTCCAGGAACTCCCCTACAGGTGGCATGTCCAGTTTTTCCATTTCCTTTTTCATCATATTGGTAGCGAAAGATTCTACCCCTGGCAATCCGCCCAACATGGTTGGGATATGCATAGCTGGGTTTCCAACGGTAGCGACCTTAAGATGTTCCAGTTTCTTTTTCTGAATAGCTTCCAATCCGAAAAAGGTGAAGAATATTTCGGCTTCAATACCTTCCATACGGGCACCGTTGGCCATTACAAAAGCAGCATAGGCATTTTCTATGGTTCCCTTTGAAAGGATAAAGAGCATTTTTTTCACTTGTGTATTGCTCATGGCTTAGGTTTTTACAAGGGTTAGATACAACTTTTAGGTTTAGGTATTCCGGCAATCAATGTAGAAACCTTCAAAGGTCCCCCGGGGAATAAGGCATAAAAATCCTTGATATTTACGACCCCACTTTTTTTGATTCCACGAATGGATAAAGCCTCTTCATTTTTATACTTTTCCTGAAGGTACTTCAACACTTCCCAGTGTTTATCTGAAAGTGTAATATTGTGTTCTTCGGCAAGGCTTTTGGCTACTTCTTTGTTCCATTGACTGAAGTCGGTTAAATAACCTTCTTCATTGACATTTACTTCTTTATTGGCAATATTCTTAATCATGACGTATTATTTTATGAGTTAACAGTTTCAAATTTTTTACCTTTTTCGTTCATCGTAGCAGAAACAAAAGGAATGGGTTTTCCTTTCAGTAACATGTTCCAATACACCCAACGAAAAGCAAGTTTTCCCCAGTGATTAAATTTACTTTCCTTCAGCAATTTCAAAGGACCAACACCAGGAATTGGGAAGGTTCCTTCAACCGGTTCATGATTGTAATTGAAATCTATGAGAAGGGCTTTTCCGTTTCCAGTTTCAATAAAGCAATTGGCATGCCCATCAAAAGTGTCTTCCAGTGGTTTTCCGTGAATGTAATTCAAGATGTTATCTGTGAGGATTTCGGCTTCAAAGTGAGCTACCGAACCAGCTTTTGAAGCGGGTAAGTTGGTAGCATCTCCTATGACAAATATGTTTTCATGGGCAAGTGATTGAAGTGTTCCTTTGTGTGTAGGAATAAAATTGAGGTCATCCCCAAGGCCAGAACGTTCAATAACAGGATCGCCCATATTTGTAGGAACGGTAACCAACAGATCATATTCTACTTCTGTATCAGCATAATCAATGATCTTATTGTTTTCCCAATCTACTCTTTCTATATTGAAATCGGTGACTTCCTTGATGTTTTTTTCTTCCAATAAATAATGCAGGGCTTCTGTAGCTCTTGGCTTTGTAAAAGCACCTCCCAAAGGAGTTACATAGGTAATGTCTACTTTGTCACGCATGCCTTTATTTTCGAAATAGGAGTTAGCCAAAAAAGCAAATTCCAACGGAGCTACAGGACATTTAATGGGCATTTCGGTAAGGTGCACCACTAGTTTACCTCCTTCCCATTCCCTTAATTTATTCCGAAGAGCCAATGATCCTTCATAGGAATAAAAATCGAAGACATTTTTATGCCAATTTGGACTTAACATTCCTTCTACTTCTTCTGGGGCTATTTGTGAGCCGGTAGCAATTATTAATAAATCGTAGTCTACAACTTCATCTCCTTCCAAAATCACCTGTTGTTCTTCTGGCTTAATGAGTTCTATTTTCTTTTGCACATAGGAAGCTTCTTTTGGAAGAAACTTAGTTCCATCTTTCTGAACCATTTCTGGGGTATAAATATCAAACGGCAAAAAAAGGAATCCAGGTTGGTAATAGTGTACTTTATTTTGATCTATAATGGTAATTTTCCAATCCTTAGGCATCTTTTTGATTAAGTGATTGGCCATCATAGTTCCAGCAGTTCCGGCGCCTAAAATAACGAGATTTTTCATGGTTACTTTTTTTAATGATTGATATATATATTCTTTCAATCAACATTTCAAAGGTACATAGGCTCTTTATCAAAATATATGATTAAAATCATAAGGATGACCTCTTTCCAATAGTACCACTCCAATGACTAAAGTCATATTCTGAGAGGTGTTGTTACACTAGTTTTGGGGTTAGTAATCATGCCTTAATGCAATTATTCTTCATTGCGTTTTGGCAAAAAATCCACAGCCATGAAAAAAATCTTTCAATTACTCATGTTGCTCTCTTCCTTTGCTATGTTTTCACAAGCCGGACACATCATGCAAGGTGTTGGGGCAATTAATATGTCTATGGGAGGTGCCGCTACGGGACAACCCTTGGATATTTCTGGAGCACTGCATTGGAATCCCGCTGGAATTTCAAATTTTGACGGCAGCCTGCTGAAAGCAGACGTTGGATTATTCTTTTCTTCTCCAGAATTAAGTTCTACCGTTCCAGTTTTTGATGAATTGGGACAACCTACCGGACAGTTTTTTAGTGGTACTACTGAAGATGACCGCGGACTCTCTCCCATGCCAGCTCTTGCTTTTGTTTGGGGAAAACCTGAAAGTGCCCATACCTTTGGGGTCTCTGCCTTCGGAATTAGTGGGTTTGGGGTTACCTTCCCAGAAAATAACATGAACCCAATTAATGCCTCACAAGCTAATGGAGGTTTTGGAAGGATAGAATCTGATTATAGTATAATGCAATTCGGTCTTACTTGGGCTTATGAAATAACCGATGGATTTTCCGTAGGTATCCAGCCCAATATTAACTGGGCCTCCCTTGAATTAATGCCTAATCCTACCGCAAACCCAACAAACGCTGGGTATCCCTCTACCAATAAAGCCAGTAGTATTGGCTATGGTGGACAAATAGGACTTTTTTATCAAACCAATTTGGGCCTTAGTGTAGGGTTATCCTATAAAACCGAACAACAATTTCAGGATTTCGAATTTGATAATACTTACTTAGACGGTCAAACTGGCACTAATAAACTTACATTAAATTATCCTGCTGTTTATTCCATTGGTTTTGGGTACAGCGTGAATGATTTTGATGTAGCCTTAGACTTTAGATATGTAGACTACGAAAATACCGATGGGTTTGCTGAAACTGGATGGACCCAAACTGCTTCCGTAGCTGGATTTGGGTGGAAAAGTATTCAAGTAGTTTCTGCCGGTATTCAATATAAAGGAGTTAATAAATTGCCATTACGGGCCGGATTTACCTATAGTTCAAACCCTATTGAAGAAGAGGTAGCTTTCTTTAATGTTCCTGCTACGGCCATTATTGAAAATGCGTTCCAATTTGGTTTAAGCTATGAAGTTTCAGATAAATTTCAACTAGACGGCTTATTCCACTATGGAACCAGCAACGGAAGTACTTCTGGACCATTATTGAATCCTATGTTTATTCAAAATTTCCCTCCTTATGGTGCTATCCCCGGTAGTGAAGTTTCCTATAAAATGACCACCTCAATGGTCATGGTAGGAGCCAGCTATTCCTTTGGGGATAAAGAAAGTAAAGAATAGGGAGTTACAAATTAAGTTGTAAAAGGCCATCCGCTTGGATGGCTTTTTTTATTCATCCACTTCGAAAAAGAAGGATTTGCAGAATCCAATTACATCGCATTTGTTGCGCAAGAAAGTCAGTGCGCCAAAAGCGCCCAGCCCTTTTTTATTCATACACGTGAAAAGCAAAGCTTTTCACGTTTCTGAATAAAAAAAGTCAGCAATTTTATTGCTGACTTTCTTGGTCGGGATGACAGGATTTGAACCTGCGACCCCACGCACCCCATGCGTGTACGCTACCAGACTGCGCCACATCCCGAATTAGGCTTGCAAATATATCCCTTTTATTTTTTTTACAAACAATTTTACCTATCTTTTACTGAAAGTAAAACTTCATGAAAAAGGCATTCCTATTGCTTTTCTGCATAGTAATTACCAATGCATGCAGAAACCCCCACAAGAGTCCTGTGGCCCTCTCTAAAGTGGAAAAACCACCCTATGAACTAGAGATGGTCGTGAATGATCTTCAGAATCCTTGGGGGATGACTTGGCTACCCGATGGAAGCATGCTTATCACGGAAAAAAGTGGGGAAATTATTCATTTCCAAAATGGAACTAAAACGCGGGTTGGCAATGTCCCCGAAGTCTACAATCGTGGCCAAGGTGGGTTACTGGATATTGCATTACATCCAAATTATGGTGAAAATGGTTGGATCTACATAACGTTCAGTAGTACGGAAGGTGAAGGAGAGGGTGGCAACACAAAATTAATTCGGGCGAAGCTGGAAAACAATCAATTAATTGAAATTCAAGATCTTTACAAAGCAGCGCCCAATTCAACCCGCGGACAACATTTTGGTTCCCGTATTGTTTTTGACAATGACGGGTTTGTTTATTTTTCAGTGGGGGACCGTGGAAACCGGGATGTAAACCCCCAAGATATTACCCGTGACTGCGGAAAAATATACCGCCTACATGATGATGGAAGGATCCCAAAAGACAATCCGTTTGTAACCGAAGACAACGCAAAAAAGGCAATCTACTCTTATGGTCATAGAAATCCCCAAGGGCTTGCAAAACATCCTGAAACAGGTGAAATTTGGGAACATGAGCACGGTCCAAGGGGTGGTGATGAAATCAATATCATTGAAAGAGGGAAAAATTATGGATGGCCGGTTATTACTTATGGTATAAATTATAGCGGCACACCCATTACCGATGAAACTGAACGACAGGGAATGGAACAACCTATTCATTATTGGGTTCCTTCCATTGCTCCCTGCGGAATGGACTTCGTAACAGGAAATAAATATCCAGACTGGAAAGGGCATTTACTCGTTGGATCCTTAAAATATAATTATGTAGAGTTGGTACGATTGAATGGCAATACGGTTATGGATCGTGAAAAAATTGCCGAAGACTCCGGTAGGGTCCGAAATGTAAAAATGGGGCCAGACGGTTTTATTTACCTTGCTTTGGAAGGTCAAGGTATCTTTAGGATTAAACCAAACACATAAAAAAAGGCTGCAAAATGCAGCCTTTTTAAGATCAATTGTATGAGGGTTAGAAGCTAATGACTGCTTCAAATACCAATCCATTGAATTTTCCTTCATTACGGATATCACCAGGGGCAAAATCGTTATACGTTTGAGAAACATATTCTAGTTTGGCCAAGGCATTCTTGGTTAGGAAAGCGCCAATTCCAAAATTAATCCGATCTATGGAAACATCTGTTCCGCCAGCTAATTCTCCGCTTACATTGTTATAGCGTCCAGCTACATAGAAGTTTTCATTATTTCCGAAGCGATATAATACTTCAGCTAAAATCTGCGTAAAGTTTCTATCCATAGGTTCACCATTGGTGTCAAACTCTGTAGCAGCACGTCCTGTTGAAGTTTCATACATTCCGAAGAATTCAAAACCTCCGTACTTCACAAACGGGTTGATCATGATAGCGGTCACTTCATTTCTGAAACCAGGGTCAAAACGACCAGAACGGAAATTACTGGTAGCACTAGCTTCAGCATCTTCCAATACTAAATAGTATCTTGAACCAGCTCTATCGGCAGAATATAAATATACTCTGGCAGCTTGGGCCGTATTGTACAATGATCCTGTTAAACGAACTCTAAGGTTGTCGTCTATTTGCTTATCCCATCCTAATTTAGCCAATAGGGATGGAGAGGTAGTTTCAGGGTTGTCTACGGCTTGGTTCAATTTACCATTGGAAAGGCCTACCATAGCTATCCAACCATTGTTTTGATAGTACACTTCCCCACCTACTTCCGTAGTAAAGGCATCCATGATGGCGTTTCCTACAAACGGATTGAATATTGCCTGGGCGTTATCTGAACGACGGAAATGCATATCTCCATAGTTATTTTCCATGTGCCCAATTTTCACGGTGACATGTTTCATAAGGTCTGCAAGCAGTCCTTCTTGAATGAAATTCAAATTATCTACTTGAATATATCCTCCCTTTACATAAGGTTCTGGGTGGTGACGTGAAGAAAGATAGGTTCTCAAGTGCATACGCAAACCGTCATGTAATTGAACATCCAAATCAAGGTTAGCGGTAGCTAAATTGAAATTATCGCCAATCTCTTTTAACGGAAGTGTTTCATACCAAGGGCTTTCTGGGTTGGCAGCTGCGGTTTCTGTCCAACCATTTTCATGGTCAATCATTTGAAATTGTAGGGCCGAAGATCCCCCAACTCGTACTTTTACTCCTTGAAATTCTGTGGTAGCAGTATCTTTTGGAGCTTCAAAAACATTGAGCCCTAATTTACTAGGTTCTCTAAAGTTGTTTAAACTTCTTTTGGTTTGGCCAAAACTTGCTGTAACCAACAACAAGAAGCCAATCACGGTTAAAGTGTTCATTAATTTTTTCATGATTAGTGGTAATTAAGGTTAAAATCAATAATTATATCATCGCCTGTTTTTAAAGTTCCAAGCAATGCTGTTGGAGGTTCAACTCCAAAGTCGGTCATTTTAAGTGGTTTTTCTCCTTTAATGGTAATACTGTTGGATGTAAGGGTAATCACCACATCTATATTGACGTTTTTTTTCACACCAGCAATATCCAGCGTTCCCGAAAAGACTCCAGAAAAAGTATTATTACTGGTATTTGTTAAGTTTTTTAATTGCCCAAAACGGTATTTAATTGTAGGGTGGTCATCGCTTTTTAAGGCATCATAACATTTTTTATTCATGATTTTTTTGCCACTTTCCAAAGTGGTAACCCCTACATTTACATGTACCTTTTCTACATTTATGATATCAGAAAGTAGTTCATATGTAATTACTCCTTCAAAATCATTGGAAATCATTTCCCAATCATGTAGAGAAGAAGTACCCTTTATGATAAAATGAGACTGATTGTCATCTAATTGATAAGACCTAACAGCTGTAGTTTCTGATAGCCCCTCGGAGGATTGGCCAAACCCACTTACAAAGCAAATGAGCATTAAAGTGACCCAAACACGTTTCATATTGGTTATTTTTGTGGTTGACAGTACAAAGCTATGGGGTGTAAACTTGATAATTTATGACTTTCATCATATTAAAAATTAACCCCATCAAATTTCTAGATTAAAGGGATTTTGTACATTTAAAAAAAAGGCCGTGAAAATAATTGTACTGTTTATTATCCTACTTTCCAGTATATATTCCTTGAACAAACAACATGTTCCAATTGAACAGGATAGACTTCAGGAAAGCATGGCAAAAGGGGCTGTTATCTACACAGATTTCTGCATGCAGTGTCATTTAGACAATGGTAAGGGTGTCCCAGGTACTTTTCCGCCTTTGGCACCCTCTAATTGGTTTTCAGAAAAAAGAAAGGAAAGTATTCAAGCGGTAAAATTTGGATTAAAAGGACCTATTTCGGTAAATGGAAAAGATTACAACGGACTCATGCCGCCAGCCGGACTTAGTGATGAAGAAATTGCCGATGTCCTAAATTATATCATGAATTCCTGGGGGAATACTCAGGATACCATGGTCACTCCAAAAGAAGTGGAAGCTGTCAAAAAATAAAGCCAATGACTTTCTTAAGCAAAACAAGAATTAGTACCTTTGTGGGAAATCTTTTCACATGCTAATTATTGGGATTGCTGGAGGAACTGGAAGCGGAAAAACCACCGTGGTAGACCAAATTGTTTCCGAATTACCCAAAGATGAAGTCTGCATTATCTCACAAGACTCCTACTATAAGGATACAAGTGATCTTACTTACGAAGAGCGTGTTAAAATTAATTTTGACCACCCACAGGCAATAGATTTTGAATTGTTGGTGGCACACCTTAAAGAACTTAGGAAAGGGCATACCATTGAGCAACCTGTTTACTCGTTTGTAGACCACAACCGAACCGGGGAAACCGTTACAACAGCTCCAAAAAAAGTCATCATTGTAGAAGGAATCCTCATCTTGACGCACAGGGATATTAGGGAACTTTTTGATGTAAAAGTCTTTGTACATGCAGATAGTGACGAACGACTTATTAGAAGATTACGAAGGGATATTGCAGAACGTGGTAGGGATTTGGATGAAGTGCTGCACAGATACCAAACCACTTTAAAACCCATGCACCAACAATTTATAGAACCCACAAAGGAGTTTGCAGACATCATCATTCCTACCAACAGGTATAATACCGTAGCGGTTGAGCTCATCAGGAATATTATTCATCAAAGATTATTGTAACTTTAGGGTATGAAGTTTTCACGTTGGAAAGAAAATAAGTGGTTTCGTTTTTTTGGCAATAAATATGTCTTGATCCTTATTTTCTTTTTGGTATGGATGGCTTTTTTTGATACCAATTCGTTCTTTATTCACAAGGAACTAAATGAGGATATCAACTCCCTTGAAAAAAGCAAGGAATATTATGAAGAGGAAATTAAAAAAGATAAATCCTTCATTGAAAAAATGAAAGATAGTAACGAAATGGAACGCTACGCGAGGGAAAAATACTATCTGAAAAAAGAAAATGAAGATATCTATATCATTCAACACGAAGATAGCCTCCAGGAAGAAACAAATAAAAATGAGTAAAGCATTATTCGAAGAATTTCAAGGAGTTTCCGCAAAGGAATGGAAACAACAAATACAAATGGATCTCAAAGGTGCCGATTACAATGACACCCTTATTTGGCAAAGTTTGGAAGGGATTCATGTAAAACCTTTTTATAATCGTGAGGACCTTCCGGAAGACCCCATAAATATTCCAGGGCAACCTGCTCAATGGCAAGTGACCCAGCATATTTTTGTAGATGATATCGCAATTACCAAACAACTTATTGCCAAAGCTATTTCGAACGGTGCCGAAGCCCTCTATCTTTCTGCTGAAAAGCCTTTTGATTGTGAGCAACTTTTCCATAAAATACAACTTGAAAGTATAACGATCTTTGGGAACTTCGGATTTCTAGACCAAGAGTTCCTTGAAAAATTGACTCGATTTTTAAAGAAAAAAGGAGTGCCATTTCATGTAAATGTAGATCCATTACATCAACTTGCGAAGGATGGAAACTGGTTTCAAAACCTTGAAAAAGATCATGAGGTATTGGATGCATTGGTTTCCCAAAACCCTTCCGAAGCTATGCTTGGCGTGCACACCCACTTATACCAAAATGCAGGAGCCAATAGTATTCAGCAATTGGCCTACGGGTTAGCCCACGCCAATGAATACCTCAACCATTTTGCACAGCAAAAACAACTGAAGTTGACATTTATTGTTTCGGTAGGAAGCAATTACTTTTTCGAAATTGCAAAAATCAGGGCGCTGCGTTGGCTATATGCTTCCCTCGCCACTGAATATGGAATGCCTCCTGAATGTACCATTCTTGCCATTCCAAGTAAGCGAAACAAAACGCTGTATGATTACAATGTAAATATGTTGCGTACCACCACAGAATGTATGAGTGCAGTACTTGGTGGAGCCAATGCAGTCTGCAATCTTCCCTATGACGTGCTCTACCATAAAAGCAATGAATTTGGAGAGCGTATATCCAGAAATCAGTTGTTGATCCTAAAATCAGAGAGCTATTTTGATGTGGTTTCCAATCCAGCAGAAGGTAGTTATTACATTTCGCAACTCACTAAGGAACTTGCCAACAAAGCATTGGAACTTTTTAAGGAAATCGAAGAACAAGGAGGTTTCATGAAGATGCTAAAACATGGAACCCTTCAGAAAAAAATAAAGGAAAGCTCCCAAAAGGAACAGCAATGGTTTGATGAGGGTAAACTGGTCTTGGTAGGAACCAACAAGTATCCCAACACAGAAGACCGTATGAAAGATGAATTAGAGTTGTACCCATTTGTAAAAACGAAACCCAGAAAGACCTTGTTGGAACCCATTGTTGAAAAAAGACTTGCCGAAACCCTTGAACAAGATCGTTTAAACCATGAATAGAAAAGACCTACAAAAACTGGAACTTAGATCCTTTCCAATGGTTTCAACCACCACCGAAACCTCTGAAACCGCAGAAGGGATTACCGTTAAATCTACCTACAAAGCAAAGGATACTGCCGCTTATGACCACATAGACTTTGCCGCAGGGATTTCCCCCTTTCTTAGAGGGCCTTATAGTACGATGTATGTAAGACGCCCTTGGACGATAAGGCAATATGCAGGTTTTTCTACGGCAGAAGACAGTAATGCGTTCTATCGCAGAAATTTAGCGGCTGGACAAAAAGGACTTTCCGTAGCTTTTGATTTGGCTACCCACCGAGGATATGATAGTGATCATGAACGCGTGGTAGGTGATGTGGGAAAAGCAGGGGTCGCCATTGATAGTGTGGAAGATATGAAAATCTTGTTTGACCAGATTCCGTTGGATAAAATGAGCGTTTCCATGACCATGAACGGAGCGGTACTTCCCATCATGGCTTTTTATATTGTTGCTGCAGAAGAACAAGGGGTTTCTCCGGAAGCCCTAGCTGGAACCATTCAAAATGACATCCTTAAAGAATTCATGGTACGGAATACCTACATCTACCCTCCTACTCCTTCCATGAAAATCATTAGTGACATCTTTAGCTATACCAGTAAGTATATGCCCAAATTCAATTCTATTTCCATCTCTGGTTACCATATGCAGGAGGCAGGCGCTACTTGTGATATAGAATTGGCCTATACGTTAGCAGACGGACTTGAATATATTAGAACAGGATTAGCCGCCGGCATGGACATTGATAGTTTCGCACCAAGGCTTTCCTTTTTCTGGGCCATTGGGATGAACCATTTCATGGAAATTGCCAAAATGCGGGCAGCCAGAATGCTTTGGGCTAAAATTGTAAAGCAATTCAATCCCAAAAACCAAAAATCCTTGATGCTACGCACCCATTGTCAAACTAGTGGATGGAGCCTTACAGAGCAGGATCCCTTCAATAATGTGGCCCGAACCTGTATTGAAGCTTCCGCAGCCGCATTTGGCGGCACACAATCACTTCACACCAATGCATTGGATGAAGCAATTGCGCTTCCCACCGATTTTTCAGCAAGGATTGCCAGAAACACTCAGCTTTACCTGCAAAATGAAACGCAGATTACCAAAACCGTAGATCCTTGGGCAGGGAGTTACTATGTAGAATCCCTTACTCATGAAATTGCCGAAAAGGCTTGGGCACTCATTCAAGAAGTGGAAGAACTTGGCGGAATGACCAAAGCTATTGAAGCCGGGATTCCTAAATTGCGTATTGAAGAAGCCGCTGCTAGAAAACAAGCCCGTATAGATAGTGGTCAAGATATTATCATTGGGGTAAACAAATACCGACTTAAAAAAGAGGATCCTCTTCAAATTTTAGATGTGGACAACCAAAAGGTTCGTCTGGGGCAAATTGAACGTTTACAAAAAATCAAGTCGGAGAGAAACACCCAAAAAGTACAGCAGGCCTTGGAAAAATTAACAAGTTGTGCCGAAACGGGTAATGGAAATTTACTAGCTTTAGCCATTGATGCCGCTAAGGAACGTGCAACATTAGGTGAAATCAGTGATGCTTTGGAGAAAGTCTTCGGAAGATACAAAGCCCAAATAAAATCCTTTAGCGGGGTATACAGTAAGGAAGTGAAAAAAGACCCAGATTTTGAAAAAGCCCGTGAAATGGCTGACGCCTTTGCTAAATTAGAAGGTCGCAGGCCACGCATCATGATTGCCAAAATGGGACAGGATGGCCATGACCGTGGAGCGAAAGTAGTAGCCACCGGCTATGCAGATGTGGGATTTGATGTAGATATTGGACCTTTGTTTCAAACTCCAGCCGAAGCAGCAAAGCAAGCAGTGGAAAATGATGTACATGTTTTGGGCGTCTCTTCCTTGGCAGCTGGGCATAAGACCTTGGTGCCACAAGTGATTGAAGCCTTAAAAAATTATGGACGGGAAGACATTATGGTGATTGTGGGAGGGGTGATTCCTGTTCAGGATTATGAATTTTTATTCGAAGCGGGGGCCGTTGCAGTATACGGTCCTGGAACCAAAATAAGTGAGGCAGCTATTGAGATTTTAGAGATTTTAATGGAAGCTGCTTCCGAAGATTAAATTACACATATGAACTACTCTGCAAAAATGCTCAAAGAAGATGCCCTAAAAGGAAAAACAATTGTTGTGACCGGTGGTGGTAGTGGACTTGGAAAAGCGATGGCTACCTATTTTTTGGAATTAGGCGCCAACATTGTCATCACTTCCAGAAATTTGGAAAAACTACAAACTGTTGCCCAAGAAATGGAAGGTAGTACCGGCGGAAAAGTATTACCCGTACAATGTGATGTAAGAGACTATGAACAAGTTGAGGCAATGGTGAATGATTCTGTTGCTAAATTTGGAAGCGTAGATGTACTGTTGAATAATGCTGCTGGAAATTTTATTTCCCCTACGGAAAGACTCTCGGCAAATGCCTTTGACACCATTATTGATATTGTCTTAAAAGGAACCAAAAACTGCACGCTGGCTTTTGGAAAACATTGGATTGATCAAAAAGAAACAAATAAAGTGGTGCTCAATATTGTCACTACTTACGCATGGACCGGCTCTGCCTATGTCGTGCCAAGTTCCACGGCTAAAGCAGGCGTTTTAGCCATGACACGATCTTTAGCGGTTGAATGGGCCAAATATGGCATGCGATTTAACGCCATTGCACCAGGCCCTTTTCCAACCAAAGGAGCTTGGGATAGACTACTTCCAGGGGAACTAAAAGAAAAATTTGACCTCGCAAAAAAGGTACCGCTGAAACGGGTGGGTGACCACCAAGAATTGGCAAACCTTGCGGCTTATTTAGTTTCGGATTTTTCGGCATACATTAACGGCGAAGTAATTACCATTGACGGTGGTGAATGGTTAAAAGGTGCTGGACAGTTTAATCTTTTGGAAGCTATCCCAGAAGAAATGTGGGATATGCTGGAAGCCATGATACGAAGTAAAAAGAACAAATAAAAGGTTCTTTTTAAAAGGAATTGTTCACTTTCTGTTAACAAAATTCATTTTCAAAGCCCATAATTAATCGTATTTTTATGCTTCAAAAATTAGTGCACACTGAATGGGTAAAATTATTGCTATTGCCAATCAAAAAGGTGGTGTAGGGAAGACGACCACTTCTGTTAACCTTGCTGCTTCCTTAGGAGTTCTTGAAAAAAAAGTATTGCTTATTGATGCAGATCCACAAGCAAATGCTACTTCAGGTTTGGGAATTGATGTGGAAAGTGTTGAATTGGGCACCTACCAAATCCTGGAACATACGGCAGCTGCAAAAGAAGCAATCATAAGCACTTCCACTCCTAATTTGGACGTAATTCCTGCACATATAGATCTTGTTGCGATTGAAATTGAATTGGTAGACCAAGACCAGCGGGAATATATGCTTCGGAAGGCCATTCGAGATTTAAAACAAGAATATGATTATATCCTTATAGATTGCGCTCCTTCTTTAGGCCTTTTAACACTGAACGCCTTAACCGCTGCAGATTCCGTGATGATTCCTATTCAATGCGAATACTTTGCCTTGGAAGGATTGGGTAAACTATTGAACACCATAAAGAGTGTGCAAAAAATCCACAATCCCAATCTAGATATTGAAGGATTACTACTTACCATGTACGACTCAAGACTTAGGTTGTCCAACCAAGTAGTGGAAGAAGTAAAAAAACACTTTGACGAGATGGTTTTTGAAACCATTATTCAACGAAATGTACGATTAAGTGAAGCGCCTAGTTACGGGGAAAGTATTATTAGTTACGACGCGAGTAGCAAAGGTGCCAATAATTACTTAAGTTTGGCACAGGAACTCATTGAGAAAAAAGCGTAGGATATATGGCGAAAGCAACGAAAAAGCAAGCGTTAGGGCGTGGACTTTCAGCACTGCTGAAGGATCCAGATAATGATATCAAATCTGTTGAGGATAAAAATGCCGATAAGGTTGTTGGAAATATTGTAGAATTGGAACTTGATTCCATTGAAGTAAATCCTTTTCAGCCCCGAACCAGCTTCAACGAAGAAACACTTAGGGAACTGGCCTCTTCCATCAAGGAATTAGGGGTGATACAGCCTATTACCGTTCGAAAAACCGACTTCAACAAATACCAATTGGTAAGTGGGGAACGCCGTTTTAGGGCGTCTAAAATGATTGGTTTAGAGACCATTCCTGCCTACATTCGTATTGCCAATGACCAGGAATCACTGGAAATGGCCTTGGTAGAAAACATCCAACGACAGGATCTTGACCCTATTGAGATTGCACTTTCCTATCAGCGATTAATTGATGAAATTAAGGTAACCCAGGAAGAGCTAAGTGACCGTGTGGGGAAAAACCGCTCTACCGTTACCAATTACCTTCGGTTGCTAAAATTAGACCCTATTATCCAAACAGGAATGCGGGATGGATTTATTTCCATGGGCCACGGAAGGGCTCTCATTAATGTAGAAGACACCGAAACACAATTAAGCATCTACGAAAAAATTTTAGGGCAATCTCTTTCCGTTAGGGAAACCGAAGCATTAGTGCGTAATTACAAAAATCCAGATGCTTCAACAACAAGCGGAGCCAAGAAAAGTCTTCCTAGCTTTGCCAAAAAAGGAGGCAAGGAACTTTCCGAAATACTGAATACTGAAGTAAAAGTGAAATCCAATAGCAAAGGAAAGGGACAACTCTTGGTGTCTTTTAAAGACAAGCAAGATTTTGAAAGAATTTTGAACCTTATTAAAAGTGAAAAGTAAGGTCTTCTATATCTTTTTTTTCCTCGGAATGTATACACTTTCCGCACAAACAGGTGATACGCTTTCCGTAAAGGAAGAGCAAGCGATTATCATAAAAGATACCATTGCTCCAAAGGAAGCATATGACCCGCTCGCCCCTTCCAGAGCTGCATTCTATTCGGCTGTGGTCCCGGGACTAGGGCAAGCCTACAACAAAAAATATTGGAAAATCCCTATCGTATACGCTGGGATTGGCACAGGAGTTTACTTCTATCTACGTAATAAAGATGAATACAACAGGTTTCGGGATGCATATAAACGTAGACTTGCGGGATTTGAGGATGATGAATTTCAAGGAATTTCAGATGACCGCCTCATTGATGCCCAAAAGGATGCGGGAAGAAGTAGGGACATTAGCATCATTGTAGCCATAGGATTCTACATGCTGAACATCATTGACGCCAACGTAGACGCCCATTTAAGGCAATACAATATTAGTGAAGACCTTACACTGCAACCCAATGTTGAACTGAATAGTCATGAGGCACGATTAAACTACGGACTTTCCCTTAAATTTTCTCTCCGATGAAAATTGCGTTGCTAGGTTATGGAAAAATGGGTAAAACCATTGAAAAACTTGCTGTGGAAAAAGGGCATGAAGTAGTGTTCAAATCTACTAAAGATTGGCAGGAAGGCACTTTGAAAATAGCAGAAGTTGCAATAGAATTTTCCTCTCCCGAAGCGGCCGTAGCCAATATTTCCCTCTGTTTTGAAAAAGGAATTCCTGTTGTTTGCGGAACCACGGGGTGGTTAGGGCAATATGCTGAAATCATAAAACAATGTGAAAGCAGTAACGGAAGCTTTATCTATGCGTCCAATTTCAGTGTTGGCGTAAACCTTTTTTTTGAGTTAAACCGCTATTTTGCGAAATTAATGCAGCCCTGGAAAGACTATGTGCCTTCCATTACGGAAATACACCATACACAGAAAAAAGATGCACCAAGCGGAACAGCTATTTCCCTTGCAGAAGACGTCTTATCCTTTAGTGAAAAAACCAAATGGTCCCTTGACGCTCAAAATCAGATGGAGTTACCAATTAAAGCGGTTCGTGAGGGTGATGTTAAAGGAACGCACATTGTATCTTACAACGCTGAGATTGATAGCCTAAGCATTAAGCACGAAGCCCATTCGCGTGATGGATTTGCTCTAGGAGCTATTTTAGCAGCAGAATGGCTACAAGGGAAGAAAGGGGTTTATACGATGAAAGAAGTCTTAAATGTAAAGTAACTGGATAATTTTATGCAAATTTGTCCATCTTAAAGTAAAAAAGTTATGACAGTATTGGGTTGGTTGATATTTTTCATCATTATTCAAATCGTCCATTTTTTAGGCACCTGGAAATTATATGTGGCAGCTGGAAGACAAGCTTGGGAAGCTGCTGTGCCTATTTACAATGGGGTGATTCTCATGAAAATCATCAACCGTCCGTGGTGGTGGGTCATTCTTTTGTTTGTTCCGATCGTAAATTTGATGATGTTTCCCGTAGTTTGGGTAGAAACCATTAGAAGCTTTGGATTCAATAATTCTAAAGACACCTTTCTGGTAATTATTACCCTAGGGCTATATATCTTTTATATTAATTATACACAAAAACTGGAGCACATCCCAGATCGTAGCTTAAAACCACGTACTGCTACTGGGGAATGGGTGAGCTCTATTTTGTTTGCAGTAGTAGCTGCTACCATTGTGCACACCTATTTTATGCAGCCCTATACTATTCCTTCTTCTTCCTTGGAAAAATCACTTTTAGTTGGGGATTACCTTTTTGTAAGTAAATTTCACTACGGGGCAAGGACACCTATGACCACAGTGGCCTTCCCGATGGTGCATGATACCATCCCTGTGGTACATACCAAATCTTATCTAAGCAAACCTCAATTACCCTATTTCAGGTTACCAGGGTTTCAGGATATTGAAAGAAATGACATTGTGGTTTTTAGCTGGCCAGTAGACACCCTAATAGATATTAGACCTGGCTTCATGCGTGGAAGTGTTCAGAAACCAATTGATAAAAAATCGAATTATGTAAAAAGATGTGTAGGCTTACCTGGCGACTCCTTGGAAGTTAGGAATGGATATGTCTACATCAACGGAAAGCAAAACCAATTGCCAGATCGGGCTAAAATACAGTTTGGTTATCAGTTTGTTACCTCCCAACCGCTCAATCCTAAATATGCCATAGAACGTTATGACATTACTGATATTTACCCTCTAAATAAAGACTATACGGCTTTTCAAGCGCACCTTTCAGATGAAGCCTTCGAAAAATTCCAAAATTATCCAACACTGGATACTATAGTTCGGTCTAAATTATCACAAGGTCAATGGGATCAAAATATTTTTCCATATCACCAGGATTATCCGTGGAACAATACCTATTTTGGACCGATATACATTCCTAAAGCCGGAGCTACGGTAGCCATTACCCCAGAGTCCATTCCTTTTTACAAACGCATCATTGAAGTGTATGAAGGAACCGAGATGGGTATTGAAAACACCGTTACCCAATCTGGAACAGAAGTATTACTTAATGGAGCACCCCTCACAGAATATACCTTTAAAATGGATTATTACTGGATGATGGGTGATAACCGTGATAATTCTCAAGACGCGAGGGCATGGGGATATGTACCTTTTAACCATGTGGTAGGAAAGCCGGTCTTTATCTGGTTTAGTTCAGATCAACACAAAAAATTCCCAAATAATATTCGTTGGGACCGAATGTTTACCACAGTTGGGGGAAGCGGGGAACCTGTTTCGTATTTCAAATATTTCCTCATACTTGTAGGCGCATGGTTTGTTTTTAGTTATTTCAGGAAAAAGAAAAAAGGCGCCAAAAAGTAAGGAACCCATGGTTTTGCTTCATCCTACGTATTTTCCCAGCATTGCCCAAATGGTAGCAATGGTGCAACATGAGGATGCCTGCTTTGAAGTGGAAGACAATTACCAAAAACAAACCTATCGTACCCGTGCATACATTGCCCACGCCAATGGAAAACTAGCGCTTAATGTTCCTATCAAACATAGCAAAGATGGCACTCGGCAAAAAACCAAGGAGGTATTGGTAGAAAATAACTTTCCGTGGCAAGAGCAACACTGGAAATCCCTTCAGACCGCCTATAGAACCTCTCCTTTTTTTGAATACTACGAAGATGAATTATTGCCTTTATTTTCAGAAAAAGTAGATGGGTTAATAGATCATCATTTCAGTATTCTAAAGGTTGTGGAAGGACTTTTAGACACCAACTTGAATTACTCCCTTAGTCAAACCTACGAAAAAGATCCTAAGATTAAAGATCTACGTTATTTAGCAGTCTGCAAAAATGAGGCTGTTTTCCCTTTGGAACCCTACACGCAGGTACTTCAATCGCATCACGGATTTCTTTCCAACCTTTCGGTGTTGGACTTATTATTCAATGAAGGTCCGAATGCGCTTTACTATCTGGAACATCAGAAAATTGACTTCTAAACTTACGGGATTTCAAGCGTGCTGATAATTGGAAAATGATCTGAAAAAGTTTCGCCTGCCGTTTTAAAATCAATCACTTTCAAAGGTGGGGACACTAAGGTGTAATCTATACGCATGGGGTATCCATTGAAAAAATACGTTGTTCCCAAACCATTCCCCCGCTCCTGAAAAGCATCTTCCATACCTCCTTTTAACTGCCTGTAAACATAGGAAAAAACTGTATTGTTAAAATCGCCAGAAATAATTACTGGATAGTTACTTGCCGCTTTATCTTTTAAAATAGTGGCTACTTGTTGCTCCTGTTTCACAAAACTCTGTGACAATCGAGCCTTAATTTTTTCGGTACCACGCTGCTGAAGAAATTTTACAGATGGCAAAATACCCATAGATTGTAGATGTATATTATATAACCGAAGTGTATCGCCATTCACATTCACATTGGCATAAAGCGAGTTATTGTAGGTATCCTCGAAGTCGAATGCACCTCGCTCCAAAAGTGGATATTTAGAAAAGATGGCATGCCCCAGCTTATGCTTTTCATTTTTATAATGAATAAACTGATAAGGATAGGCTGAAAAATCAATGAGTGTATTGGCGTAGTATTCCTGAAGGAAAATAATATCTGGATTTTCTGAAGCCATTAATTCTTCAAAGAGTTGTTTTACCTGAAGGGAATCACGTTCTTTTTCGTAGGCATTAAAAAGTCGAACATTATAGGATAATACTTTTATGGAATGGGCAGAATCTTCTACTTTTTCTCCAGAAGAAAAGGCAAAAAAAGCATCAAAGTGCAAATAAGCAATGAGTAAAACGATAAAGGAAATCCAGAACCGCTTTCGAAAATGTAACAACCAGTATACGCCGAATATAATATTAAGTAATAATAAGGGGGAAACCGCAATATTGAGAATTGACAACGTTGGAAAAACCGAAGGAGCCAAATACGGCAAAACAAAAGAAATCAATAATAAAAGAGCAGCCACCACATTGATGATGTACACCAATTTCCCCAAAAATTGAAATCTTTTCAACATGTTTCTTTAGTTATCCTTCCCTGCCCTAAACAAAAAATCCTTTTCCGCCTTGGTTAAACTATCATACCCACTTTTTCCAATCTTATCCAAAATAGCATCAATCTTTTGTTGCTTAGCATCTTTGGGTTCTTTGGAAACAGTATGGCGACGTTGTGAGGCAGCTTTTTCATTTCTATGGACTTTTTTAAAAGGCTTTTTTTGAGGTTTGAAAAAGTTGACAAAAGCATCCATCCATTTGTCAAACCAAGCACCAATATCGGTTCCTTTTATCAACTGACGGGCATAGACATATCCAAAAAGAGCGCCTCCCAAATGGGCAAGTATTCCACCTGGGTTTTGGAGAGTGCGCAACTGTAACAAATTCCAAATAATCATAAAAACCGCTATATACCACAGCTTTAACCGAATGGTAAAAATGCGTACTTCGGCATTGGGGGAATAAGTAGCCGCAAAAGCCATGATAGCCATCACAGAAGCAGAGGCACCTAACAATGTCCCATTGGCATTGACAAATGCCGGAAAAAAATTGTAGGAAATCATATAAAGTATCCCTCCGGAAATCCCCCCCAAAAGATATAAGGTTAAAAACCGTTTCCCCGAAAAAAGATTCAGCACATACCTTCCGAAGAAATACAACCAGAGCATATTGAATAACACATGGAAAAAACCAGTATGCAAGAAATTATAGGTAATGATAGACCAAGGCTGAGTGATAAACCTTCCAAGTTCTTCTGGTAAAACAAACCATTGAATAAGATTCTCTGAAGGAATTTGAAACAAAGCCGAAAAAATAGTCACTCCAAGAAAAACCAGTCCATTAATGACAATCACCTTGGTTAGTACATCGGCAGTTTTAAATTGATATGTAAGCCCTCCCTGTGCCATATTAATTCCAACGATGTGAGTCAAAACTGTTCCTTTTCCAATAATAGGCCATTAAGAAGCCAAACAGCGCTCCCCCAATATGTGCCCAATTGGCAATGTTTTGTCCAAATACGGAAACACCCGTAAGCCCACTAAACAAATCCAATAAAATAAGTCCAGGAATAAAATACTTTGCCTTTATGGGTACTGGAAGAAATATGAGCATGAGCTCCACATTTGGAAACATCATCCCAAAAGCAACCAGCACGCCATAAATGGCGCCTGAAGCACCAACAGCAGGAGTATTGAAAGCAAGATACATATTATCAATTGAAGCCCTGCTTACGGTTTCTAAAATTGCTTCACTTCCTCCTTTACCATTTAAAAGGTAATTTTGGATATCGGTTTCGCTCCATCCGCCTGCCAATAAACTATCCATAACACTGTGTACTTCGTAATAGGCTACCAAACTATGGATTAAGGCTGCCCCCAATCCAGCTGAAAAATAGAAAAACAAAAAGCGGTTTCTGCCCCAACGCATCTCCAATGGAGATCCAAAAGCCCACAGCGCATACATATTGAACAAAATGTGCATAAACCCACCATGCATAAACATATGGGTAACAGGTTGCCAAACTTGAAAATTGGGGTTTTCAAAATAAAACAACGAGAAGAGACGATAGACAATATCCCCCGAAATCAAGGTCCCCACAAAAAAGAGGACATTACAGATGATCAAAACTTTAACCGTTTCGGTGATACGCATCATATACCAAACTTTTTATCAAATTCATTACTATCCAACGTCAACAACACTGGTCTATTGTCTGGGGAAACACTGGGTTCCTTGCAAGCAAATAATTGGTGAATGAGTTGTTCTTGTTCCTCAGGTTGAAGAATGGCACCAGTTTTAATGGCCATCTGCCGTGCCAAGGATTTTGCCAAAACATCATTCTGACTGAACCCTGCATCGGGTACTTCAGTTTCAAAATCATGCAGCAATCCTTCCAAAATGACCGCTACGTTGCTTTCTACTACTCCAGGTGGAATGCCACTTATCTCAATACTTTCCGAAGTAAGCTTTGAAAACACAAAACCGGTATGCTCTAATTGTTCGGTTAGGGATTTTAGCAATTCCATCTTGGGCTTTGAAAATTCAAGCACGATGGGGAACAACAATTGCTGACTTACCGCTTCTTTAACTGTAATGCTTTTTAGTAATTCTTCATATAAAATACGTTGATGTGCCAAATGCTGATGAATCACCATTAAGCCACTTTTAATGGAAGAAACAATATACTTGCCTTGCACTTGAAAGGTTACTTTGGAAGTAACCTCGGTTTCTTGCTCAAAAAGCCGTCCGGTTACTTCTTCACTCTCTAGTTCAAAGCCTTGCAAATTGGAAGTTGGGACTTCGTCCAATCCTACATACAACGATTCCCATTCTGCGTTTTTAGACTTTTTGGAAGAAAACCCAACCGACTTTACCTTAGTGGAAGAGGCAAACGGATTAAAATTGCGATCAACTTCAACATTGGGAATGGTAGGTGTTTTTTTGCTGTAAGCATAGGGCGTATCAAAGGAGGTCTCTTTATCAAAGTCCAAAACGGGCGCTACGCTAAATTGTCCCAGCCCGTGTTTGATAGTTGCCCGAAGCATGGCATAAATAGCATGTTCTTCCTCAAACTTGACTTCAGTTTTGGTAGGGTGGATATTGATATCTATGGCATGCGGATCTACTTCCAGATACAAAAAATAACCAGGATGCACATCCTGCTTGATAAGACCTTCAAACGCAGATGAAACTGCATGGTGTAAATAGGGGCTTTTTATAAATCGGTCGTTCACAAAAAAGAACTGTTCTCCCCTGCTTTTTTTTGCAAACTCAGGTTTTTGCACAAACCCGTGTACCTTCACAATGTCTGTCGTTTCTTCAACCGGAACCAATTTTTCATTGGTTTTATTGCCGAAAATATTCACGATTCGCTGCCTTAGATTACTCTCTGGAAGCCGAAACACATCACTACCATTGTGCATCATGGAAAAAGCAACCGAAGGATGCGCCAGTGCTACTCTATGAAATTCATCAATGATATGCCGTGTTTCTACAGGATTACTCTTTAGAAAGTTTCTTCTGGCAGGAATATTATAAAAAAGATTCTTTACAGAAATGGTCGTCCCTTTCGGAACCACTGCTGCCTCTTGATGAGTCACTTCGCTACCTTCAATGGTAATTTTAGTACCTACTTCAGAATTTTCAGTATTGGTTTTAAGCTCTACGTGTGCGATAGCTGCAATTGAGGCCAACGCCTCTCCACGAAAGCCCTTGGTGTGTAAATTGAAAAGATCCTCTGCAGTTTTGATTTTGGACGTAGCATGACGCTCAAAGCAACGTCGCGCATCTGTTGGGCTCATCCCAACACCGTCATCAATTACCTGCACCAATGTTTTACCAGCATCTTTCAGCACTAAAGTAATCTGTGACGCTCCTGCATCAATGGCGTTTTCCAATAATTCCTTTACTACGGAAGCGGGCCGTTGGACTACTTCCCCAGCGGCAATCTGATTGGCTACATGATCTGGTAATAATTGAATGATATCGGCCATGAACGGACTTATGCAAAAATACTGAAGTCAAAATCGATTACCCAAAGACATAACAGTACCAATACTGCAACAATAATCCAAATCGTACGATTGAATTCTACGTTGCTTCGTGTTCGTTGTTGTGCCCTCGCTTCCCTCCAACGGTTACCAAAATCATTTTTGTTGAACTCCTCGTAATACATATCCATTTTGGTTTTGTATTCCTTGGCATTGGCGTCGTCTTTTCCTTGGTAATAACGCGGTGTGTAATTGAAGCGCTTGTTGCCCTTCAGCTTTTTAATTAATGTGAATTTGATCATAACAGCAATGTTTTCAAAGTTAGGTAAAATCAAAAACAATGCCGAGGCGGAGTTCCTAAAAATTGTTAACAAACAGGGAAAGGGAAATTAAAACTTGGCGTCTTTTTTAAGTTGCGCCATTTTTATCGCAGCAATGGCCGCTTCGGTGCCTTTGTTGCCATGCACACCCCCACTCCGGTCTATTGCTTGCTGAAGTGTATTGTCTGTAAGCACACAAAATATAACAGGAATATCCCCTTGAATATTTAGATCCTTAATACCTTGGGCAACCGCATCGCAGACAAAATCGAAGTGTTTAGTCTCTCCCTGAATAACACTACCAATGGCAATTATGGCATCCAACATTTCAAAACTTTCGGCAATTTTTTTACAGCCGTAGACCAATTCAAAGCTACCGGGTACATTCCAACGCACGATATTTTCCTTCATTCCTCCACAATCAAGAATAGCATCAAAAGCCCCTTGAAACATGGCTTCGGTTATTTGCTCATTCCATTCTGAAACAACAATCCCGAATTTAAAGTTTTTCGCGTTAGGCAGGGTTGCCTTGTCGTAACTTGAAAGATTTTTTTGATTGGTGGCCATTATTGCATGGCTTCAGCTTGGCCTTTATATGTCTTGGCTTTTGCAGCTTCCGGAGCAGTTTTGTATTCTTCCGTAATACGGTTGAAATAATCATACGCTTCCGAAGCATTCCCTAATTGCAAAGCGGTAGTTCCAGCTTTCAGTAAGAAACGAGGTGTGGTCACATCATTCGCGTTCATGGTAACCGCCTGTTTGTAGTATTTGTAAGCTTCATCTGGCTGATCCAATTCCATGAAAGCATCTCCAATTGCTCCTTTTGCTAAAGCGCCCAACAATACATCATCACTCTTAAACTGATCTAAATATGTAATGGCTTCCTGGTATTTTCTGGTTTGCAAATAAGCCATACCTGCTTGATATTTGGCAACATTACCTGTTGGAGTTCCGCTATACTTATCTGCGATATCAATAAGTCCGTATTTCCCACCATTTCCATTCAAAGCTAAATTGAACAAAGAATCCTTAGCCGTTGAAGGAGCATTCAATGCCTGCTCATAATAGGAGTTTGCTTGTACGATTTCATTACTGGCTTCTACTTGGTTGGGCTCTTGCACAAATTTTTGATATAAAATATATCCAAGAACGGCCACAGCAATCACGCCTACAACCCCAAAAATTATTTTTTGGTTTTTCTCTACCCATGCTTCTGTTCTGGAAGCACCTTCGTCTAATGATTTGAATACTTCAGCGGTTGTGCTTCCGTCTTCCAATTCAACTTCTTTCTCTGCTTTTGTTTTTGGCTTATAGCCACGTTTTTTGTAGGTTGCCATAATTCATTTTTATTGCGGGGCAAAAATATAATATTTCTTACAATTAAAAAGGGAAAAATCAATATTTTGCACCTTCGCAAAAAGGAATTTCGCCTGCTTGGCTAGACACCATTCCACAGGAACTAATTTATTCATATTGATGATTTTACAAAAATTATCGTTACTCAATTACAAAAATTTCGAATCGGTTACCTTCGACTTTGACACGAAAATAAATTGTCTGGTTGGAAGAAATGGGGTTGGCAAAACTAATGTAATCGATGCCATTTATCACCTTTCCTTTGGAAAAAGTTATTTTAATCCAATTACCCTTCAGAATATAAAACACGGAGAAGAATTTTTTGTGGTAGAAGGACAGTATCAAAAAAACGAAGTCCCCGAAAAGATTGTAGTTAGTGCGAAAAAAGGGCAAAAAAAAATCATCAAACGCAATGGGAAAGCCTACGAAAAATTTAGTGATCACATAGGCTTTTTACCATTGGTTATAATTTCACCAAGTGATAGGGACCTTATCATTGAAGGAAGTGATACACGCAGGAAATTTTTGGACGGCGTCATTTCACAGGGAGACGCACATTATCTTCAAGCACTTATAAAATACAATAAGGTACTTACCCAGCGGAATTCACTATTGAAATATTTTGCGGCCAACCACACCTATGACGAAGATACCATTGCTATTTACAATGAACAGTTGCATGGTTTTGGCACGGAAATCTTTGAAAAAAGAAAAGCCTTTGTGGAGGAATTTCAGCCTATTTTTATGAAGCGGCATCAATCCATAAGCCAAGGCCGGGAAGAGGTGTCCCTTGATTACCGCAGTCAGTTAATCGAAGCTCCTTTAAAAGATTTATTGGAGGAAAACATTTCTAAAGACCGTATGGCTCAATACTCTACAGTAGGGATTCACAAAGACGATTTAGTATTTGAAATAGATGGTCATCCCATTAAAAAATTTGGTTCTCAAGGACAGCAAAAGACCTTTCTCATTGCACTGAAGTTGGCACAATTCGACTTTATTAAGACCCATAGCAAAGTAAGCCCCATTTTATTGCTAGACGATATTTTTGACAAACTGGATGAGCATCGTGTAGCGCAAATCATTACCTTAGTAGACCGTGAAAATTTTGGGCAATTATTTATAAGTGACACCCATGCCCATCGAACGGAAGAGGTCGTAAAAAAAGTACACCAATCCTATAAAATGTTCCCTTTGTGAAAAAGCACACTATATATCTACTTGTAATAATTACCTTTCTGATGGTTTCCTGCAACTCCAAAAAAGTTTCAGAGCAGCAGGAATTTTTATCAGGCTATTGGGTCATTGAAAGTGTTACCATGCCCGATGGAAGCACGAAAAAATTCGGACCCACTACCTCCATTGATTTTGTAGAGATTACAGGAGATAGCGGTATTCGGAAAAAATTAATGCCGAAACTTGATGGAACCTACCGAAAATTTGTGGGAAGTGAACAGTTTTTCTTGGAAACAAAGGATGATAGCCTTTACCTTCATTACAAAACACCCTATGCAAATTGGACCGAAGTTGTGATTGAAGCAAACGCAGAAACGTTGGTGCTAAAAAATAAAGGCAATAGGGCCTATAAATATACTAGGCATGAACCCATTAACCTCTTTGAAGATGAGTAAACGGGAACGCGAAGAACACTCTTTGGGAGATGCCTTGAAGCAATTTATTAGCTCCCATAAATTAGAAAACGGCCTTAATAAAGTATCTGCGGAAGAAGCATGGCATCAAGTCATGGGACCGGCCATTTCAAGATATACCCAGCAAATAATCCTGGAACGGGAGACGTTATTGGTTCGGTTAAGTTCCTCTGTTTTGCGGGAAGAATTGAGCTACGGAAAAGATAAGATTATTAAAAATCTAAATGAACACCTCCAACAAGACCTGATTAAAAAAATCATTCTCCAATAAAAAAAGCCGCTGAATAGCGGCTTTTCTATAATTTATATATGTTTTTTTAGAACATTTCCCTTCCAGCGAAATGAAACTGACTTTCAATTTCTGCATTCTCATCGCTGTCACTTCCGTGGATTGCATTTTCTCCGATAGATGCGGCATACAGTTTTCTAATGGTTCCTTCTGCTGCTTCCTCTGGATTGGTAGCTCCAATTAAGGTTCTAAAATCCTCAACTGCATTGCTTTTCTCCAAAACGGCAGCGACAATAGGACCGCGGGTCATGTACTCAACCAACTCTCCAAAAAACGGACGTTCCTTGTGAATTGCATAAAATTCCTGTGCGTCTGCTACGGTCATTTGCGTTAACTTCATCGCAACGATTCTAAATCCCGCAGCGGTAATTTTCTCTAAAATAGGCCCAATGTTTCCTTTTTCAACACTATCGGGCTTCAACATGGTAAAAGTTCTGTCTGTTCTCATGAATGTTTCAAAATTTGGTGCAAAAATAGTCCTTTCCTATTAAAAAACAACCCTATTGTGTATTAGGATATTGTTGCGAAAATTCATCAAAAACAAAATTGCTCTCTCTCCCGTGAATTATAAAATACTTTCTGGGTAATTACTATTCGTTTTTAGCAATCAAATATTAAGATTACATCAACGAGAAAAACCAATATCGCATTCAGAATGTTTATTCCCTTAAAATTATGCAAACCCTTCCAATTTACTGTTAAGAAATCGTAACTTCGCAAGCTATGAATGAACATGCTTTGCAAAAAGCCAAAGAGCTGCTACAAACACCCACTAATATTGTTGTAGTAGGACATAAAAACCCAGATGGGGATGCCATTGGCTCCTGTTTGGGGTTAGCTGAATATCTTCAATGGAAGGGACACAATGTAGCGGTGATTATGCCGAATGATTTTCCAGATTTTCTAAAATGGATGCCCCACAACGAGTCTATCACTATTTATGAAAAAGAAACTGACAAAGCAACCGAGCTCATAGAAAACGCCAAAATCATCTGTACCTTAGACTTTAATGCGCTTAACAGAACGGGGGAAATGACAGAAGCACTTGAAAAAGCAACGGCAACCTTTGTAATGATTGATCATCACCAACAACCCGATGATTATGCGTTGATAACCTATAGTGACGTGGCTATGAGCTCAACAAGCGAAATGGTATACCATTTTATAGATGCCGTAGAAACTACACCGTACCTAACCCCAAGTATTGCCACAAATCTATACACGGGAATCATGACAGATACGGGTTCGTTTCGGTTTCCCTCTACCACAGCAACCACCCATAGAGTCATTGCCGAACTTATTTCCGCAGGTGCTGAAAATAGTGAGATCCACCAAAAAGTGTTTGATAGCAATAGCCCGCAAAGATTGGAGCTTTTGGGGGTTGCGTTGTCTAATATGGTGGTTCTTGAAGATTTCAACACCGCCTATATTACCATTTCTCAAAAAGAATTGGACGCGCATCAGTTTAAAAAAGGAGATACTGAAGGCTTTGTAAATTATCCACTTTCCATAAAAGGGATTATATTTTCGGTAATTTTCATTGAAAACAAAGCAGAAAACATCACCAAAATTTCTTTAAGGAGTAAAGGTTCTTTTTCGGTAAATGAGTTTGCCAGGGAACATTTTAATGGTGGGGGGCACCGAAACGCAGCCGGTGGAAAAGCCGATAAACCTCTGGAGGAGACCGTAAAGGAATTTATTAGTATATTGCCTTCCTACAAAAATGCCCTGAATCATGATTCGTAATTTATACGTCACATTCCTTGTATTGGCAGTATGCTTTTCCTGTAAAAGCCCAGATGCGCGTAGACCCGTTAAAAGAACTTCGGGGAGCTTCATTAAGGAATCTGTGGAACGCAACAAAAAATTAATCGCACAGCAGGAAGCCGTTATCGCTTCCATTATGGATAAGGATACCTTAAATGAATATATCGCTTCAGAAAGTGGTTTTTGGTATTACTATCAAGTAAAGGATTCTACTTCAAATAAGTTGCCTGTGTTTGGAGACCGGGTAACCTTTACCTATGATATTAAAAACCTGAATGGAACTACCATACTTTCGGAAAACGAAAACGGACTTCAGAATTACATCGTAGACCAAAGTAACCAGGAACTCATTTCAGGTATTAGGGATGGTATCAAGTTAATGAAGGAAGGAGAAACCGTCACCTTCTTATTTCCTTCCCACAAGGCATTCGGTTACTACGGATTAGAAGAAAAAATTGGAACAAACGTTCCAGTACAAAGCACCATAACTTTAAAAACAATTCATTCATCTGAAAATAATTAATACCCATGAAAAAAACCACTTTATTTTTATTATTGGTTACCGTACTATCATTGGCTTCCTGTAAGTCTAAGTACCCTAATTTAAGCGAAGGTTTATATGCAGAATTCGTAACCAATAAAGGAACTTTTGTTGCTAAATTCTATGAAAAGGCCACCCCGCTAACGGTAGCCAATTTTGTGGAACTTGCCGAAGGAAAACACGAAATGGTCGACTCTGCTTATAAAGGAAAACCGTATTTCAACGGGCTTACTTTTCATAGGGTTATTAAGGATTTTATGATTCAAGGGGGTGATCCCTTGGGTACTGGATCTGGAAATCCAGGATATACCTTCCCCGATGAAATTGTAGATAGCCTTGTGCATGACCGTAAAGGAATTCTTTCCATGGCCAACTCAGGACCCAACACCAATGGAAGTCAGTTTTTTATTACATTAAAGGAAACACCTTGGCTGAACGGAAAACACACCGTTTTTGGAGAAATCGTAATGGGACAGGAAATCGTAGATTCTATTGGCGCTGTTGAAACTTCAAAGCCTGGCGATAAACCGGTAGAGCCTGTAGTAATCCAAGAAGTGAATATCATCAATAAAGATGCAACTGTTCCTTCATTTACTGCGGAAATGGAGAAAATTGAAAAAGCCCGAAAAGAAAGAGAGGAACAATTACTAAAAGTTGCCGCTGGAACTTTAGAGGTATTCAATCAAAAAGAAAAAGAAGCGGAAGAATTTCCTTCCGGACTTAAAATCTACTGGGACCACAAAGGAAAAGGAATGATTCCAGAAGAAGGAACAATGGTAAACATTGACTATGCAGGTTATCTAAGCGACGGAATGCTTTTTGATACCAGTAAATTGGAAGTAGCCGAAGAATATGATGTGGTAAACCCGCAGCGATTGGCTGCCAATCAATATCAACCTATTCAAAGTCCTTATAGCCCTGAGGCAAATTTAGTTCCCGGATTTAGAGAAGCACTTTTAAAAATGAGCGTTGGTGATAAGGCAACTATCTTTATTCCTTCCCACTTAGGTTGGGGAGAGCAAGGTGCCGGAAATGTCATTCCTCCAAGTGCAGATGTTGTATTTGAGTTGGAGCTTCTTGGTCCTGCGAACTAAATCATCTTAATTTCAAATAAAAAAAAGCCGCTTCTTAGCGGCTTTTTTTTGTATTACTTTGTTGGAATCTGCTGAAGGATTTCCAAAACATAGTTCCAAAACTTTTGCATGGAAGAAATACTAGCTCGCTCATCTGGGGAGTGTGCACCTTTGATATTTGGACCAAAAGAAATCATATCCATCTCAGGATAGTTCTGCCCAAGAATTCCACATTCTAAACCTGCATGACAAGCAGCTACATGGGGCTTTTCATCGTGCAAATCAATATATAATTTTTCCATTACTTTTAAGATCGGACTCTCCATATTTGGTGCCCAACCTGGATATGCTCCAGAAAACTTTACGGTATATCCAGCCAACTCAAAAACACCTTGTAGACTTTGTGCTAAATGCTCCTTGGAAGATGCAACTGAAGACCTTGTAAGGCAATCAATTGCCAATCTACCTCCCCCTACTATCACTTTGGCGACGTTATTTGAAGTTTCCACGAGGTCTTCAATAGCAGGACTCATTCTAAAGACCCCATTATGGGCTCCCTGCAAGGCGTAAATCAACGCATTTTGTGCTTTGGCTTCCATTACTTTTTCGGGAGTGGACATTGTTGAATAGCTAATGGAAAGTTCAGGCTCTAAAATTTTGTATTCTTCTTGAATAGAAGATACCATAGACACAAACTTTTCCTTGAAGTTAGCAATAGCATCAGGAGCAACTGTCACTAAAACTTTGCTTTCACGAGGTATTGCATTTCGAAGGCTTCCTCCTTTAATCGAAGCAATCTGGATTTCATCTTGACAGGCCCATAAAATTCTATTCATCAATTTATTGGCATTACCCAATCCCTTGTGAATATCCATTCCACTATGTCCTCCTTGCAATCCTTTTAAGGTTATTTCAATTCCTTCGGAATTTGTTTTAGGAGTAGTTTCAGCATAGGTAGCAGTTGCAGTAACATCTACACCTCCGGCACAACCTACACCAATTTCATCGTCTTCTTCAGTATCTAAATTCAATAAGATTTCACCATTTAACAATCCGCCTTTAAGTCCCATTGCTCCAGTCATTCCAGTTTCCTCGTCAATTGTAAAAAGTGCTTCCAAGTTGGGATGTGCAATGGTATCACTTGCCAAAATGGCCATGATGGTTGCTACACCCAGTCCGTTATCTGCTCCTAGGGTAGTCCCTTTTGCCTTCACCCAATCGCCATCGACATACATTTCGATTCCCTGTGTGTCAAAATTAAAATTGGTATCGTTATTTTTTTGGTGTACCATATCCAAATGGGACTGCATTACAATGGCTTTACGATCTTCCATTCCTTTGGTGGCAGGCTTTCTTATGATTACATTCCCTACTTCATCTTCTACGGTTTCCAAACCTAGTTGTTGCCCAAAATTTTTCATAAAGTCAATGACTTTTTCTTCTTTTTTGGAAGCACGGGGAACTGCGTTTAAATCGGCAAAAAAGTTCCAAACTTCTTTAGGTTCAAGGTTTCTTATCGCTTCATTCATAATGACTATTTTATTTTTTCCAAAATTACCTTTTTCTCTTTCCATCCTAAAATAATTAGTTGAAGATTTCTTTGTATGTTTGAAACATGCGAAAGCGAACCCGTCTTATCCTTGCCCTAATGCTGCCCGTGCAGTACGTTGCATTATTGATTCTTAGAAATTTTCCGCAGTTTATTGAAACCTTTTACAGCCAAGGAGTATACCCTTTCATTTCAAAGCTTTTGCGGTATGTATTTGGTTGGATTCCATTTTCTATGGGTGATATTTTTTATACGGTCCTTTCCTTAATGGCTATTTGGTGGCTGTATAAGAATTTTAAAAGACTGTGGTTGGAACCAGTACGTTTTTTTATAGACATTGCTGCTACCCTATCTATTGCATACTTTACTTTCAACATGTTATGGGGTTTAAATTATTTAAGACCTCCGCTGCATCAAACTTTGGGTTTGGAAAGGGATTATACCACAGAACAACTTTTTGAAACTACCAATAGGCTCATTGAAAAATCTAATGAAATGCATCGTAAATTAGGCTATGCAGACAGTGCCAAAATTGATCTTCCTTACAGCCAAAAAGAAATATTTGAAAAATCTTATCAAGGGTACCATCGCTTAGGAGAAAAATTCCCAAGCCTCAAATATTCGCCAAAAAGCTTAAAGAAAAGTGGATGGAGCCTGGGACTTACGTATATGGGTTATAGTGGATATTACAATCCGTTTACTGGGGAAGCGCAAGTAAATAACTTAATCAAAAGCTACAAATTCCCCGTAGTTAGTTGTCATGAGCAAGCGCATCAAATTGGCTATGCAGCAGAAAATGAAGCTAATTTTATTGCAACACTTGCCGCTTTGCATAATGAAGACCCTTACATTCAATATACAGGTTATGTTTTCGCCCTTCGGTATTGTTTAAATGAATTGGCACGAAGGGACATGACATTGTATGAAACAGTGCTCCCTACAGTAAATTTTGGCATATTGGAAAGCTATCGTGAGATGCGTGATTTTTGGAACTCCTACAACAACCCATTTGAATCACTTTCCAAAGCTTTTTGGGATCAATTCCTTAAAGCAAACAATCAATCCAAAGGTATCATGAGCTATAGTTATATGGTAGCTTTGGTGGTCAATTATTTTGAAGACCAACCTATGTAAGGAATTCTCTTAACAAGTTGTTAAATTCTGGTTATTTGCTCCTTAATCTGAACGGGTCTATGTATATTTAAAAAATAACCAACACGCTTTTCATGAAAAAACTCAAACTCCTTTTTGGACTCCTATTTGTGGTCCAAATGGTCTTTGCCCAAGATTACTTCCCAAAGAATGATGGGGTCAAAGAAGAAAACAACAACTACACTGCTTTTATAAATGCTACTATTTACGTTTCTCCAACCCAAAAAGTAGAAAATGGGACTTTGGTCATTCAAAATGGAAAAGTAGTTTCCGTAGGGAAAAATGTTTCCATTCCCCAAAATGCAGTCACCCTAGATTTAAAAGGAAGTTACATCTATCCTTCTTTTATTGAAAGCTATTCTGGCTTTGGTATTGAAAAACCAAAACGTGAAGGTGGCGGCGGTAGGTCACCCCAGTACGGGCCTTCAAGGGAAGGTTTTTATTGGAATGATCACATCATGCCGGAATATAATGGAATCACCAATTTTAAGTATGCCCAAAAAGAAGCCGAAGCACTTCGCAATCTTGGTTTCGGAGTAGTAAATACCCACCGTATGGATGGTATTGCCCGTGGAACAGGTGTTTTGGTGGCTCTCAATGACCAAGTAGGAGATGCTTCCCGTATTATTGAAGACCAATCTGGACAATTTTATTCCTTCAATAAAAGTGTGACGAGTGGACAATCTTACCCCACTTCACTAATGGGAGCAATGGCTCTACTTCGACAAATGTACCATGATATGAAATGGTATGAAAATGGAAATAGTGATACGAAAGACCGCTCTCTAGAAGCGCTTATTGAAAATAAGAATCGGGTTTCCTTTTTTGAAGCTGGTAATGCGGGCAATGATATAAGAGCCGACAAGATTGGGGATCAATTCAGCATTAATTACGTGATTGTTGGCGGCGGTAATGAATACGAATCAATTGCAGGAATTAAAAAAACCAATGCTTCTTATATCATCCCCATTAATTTCCCCGAAGCATATGACGTGAGCAATCCTTACTATACAAAATTATTGTCATTGGAAGACTTACGTGCTTGGAACCAAGCCCCTCAAAATCCGAAGGTTTTGGCAGACAATAACATTCAATTTGCATTAACCACCCATTCCTTAAAAAAGGTGTCAGACTTTTCGGAAAAACTTCAAAAAGCTTTTGAGTATGGTTTTGATAAAACCAAAGCACTGGAAAGTCTAACAACTATTCCTGCGGCCCTACTGGGACAAAGTAGTTCATTGGGTACCTTGGAAAAAGGAAAATGGGCAAATTTCCTCATTACTTCGGGAGATATTTTTGAAAAAGAAACCACGCTATATGAAAACTGGGTTCAAGGAAAAAAACACCTTATCAACACTAGGGACACCAAAGATATTTCTGGAAGCTATCAACTTTCCGCAGGTGGAAAAAATTATGAGATGACCCTCTCTGGAACTCCCAACAATCCTAAAATGGAAGTGAAAATGGGGGAAACAGAATTACTCTCCACCCTATCCTATAAAAATGACTGGGTCACTTTTTCCTTTACCGATAAAGAAAAAGAGGAAACCTACCGTGGAACTGCTAGGATTGTTTCAGAAAAAAGTAATTTCTCTGGAAGACTAGTACTTCCCAATGGTTTGGAAAGTACCTTCATGGCGCTTCGGCAAGGGGATGCTTCCGAGGACAAAAAAGAAGAAGGTAAGGAGCAAGATCCACCTACCATAGTTCCACTAACCTATCCCAATGTAGGATATGGCTACCAAACAAAGCCAATTTCACAAAACATACTTTTCAAGAATGCCACCGTTTGGACCAGTGAAGCAGCTGGGGTACTACAAAATACGGATGTGTTGGTGAAAAACGGAAAAATTGAAAAAATTGGCACCAATCTCTCTGCAAGTGGAGCAATGGTAATTGATGCCACCGGAAAACACCTTACGGCCGGAATTATTGACGAACACTCCCACTTAGGTACTTTAGCGGTGAATGAAGCGGGACAAAATTCTTCTGCGGAAGTGACCATAGAAGATGTGGTAAATCCGTCTGATATTAACATCTACCGAAACCTGGCTGGTGGGGTCACCAGTATTCAGATACTTCATGGTTCTGCCAATCCTATTGGGGGACGCTCTGCCCTTATTAAATTGAAATGGGGAGAAGATGCTGAAGGATTATTATATGACAATAGTCCTAAATTTATCAAGTTTGCCTTGGGAGAAAATGTGAAGCAAAGTAACTGGCAAAGTTTTAGCCGTTTCCCACAAACCCGTATGGGTGTTGAGCAGGTGTATGTAAATTATTTCAACCGTGCGAAAGAATACGAAGCCAAAAAGAAAAGTGGAAAACCATACCGCTATGATGAAGAAATGGAGGTTTTGGTAGAAATATTGAATGGAGAACGATATATCTCTTGTCATAGCTACGTACAAAGTGAAATCAATATGCTAATGAAAGTTGCTGAAAAATTCAACTTTAAAGTAAATACCTTCACCCACATATTGGAAGGATATAAAGTAGCGGATAAAATGGCCGAACACGGAGTTGGAGGTTCGACTTTCAGTGATTGGTGGGCTTATAAATACGAAGTGAACGACGCTATTCCTTACAATGCAGCTATTATGGCAAGGGAAGGAGTAGTCACCGCCATCAACAGTGATGACAGGGAAATGTCCAGAAGATTAAATCAAGAAGCAGCCAAAACAATTAAATATGGGGGAATGAGTGAAGAAGAGGCTTGGAAGATGGTAACCATAAACCCTGCAAAACTACTGCACTTAGATAATCGTGTTGGTAGTATTAAGGAAGGAAAGGATGCCGATTTGGTCTTATGGAGTGATAACCCTCTTTCTATTTATGCCAAAGCCGAAAAAACACTTATTGAAGGAGCGGTTTATTTTGATTTGGATAAAGACAAAGCCCAACGTAATGCCATCCAAAAAGAACGAAGCATGCTTATCAATATGATGGCAAATGAAAAATCTGGTGGCGGCAAAGGTCGACCTCCTATGAAAAAAGACAGAATAAAATTTGAATGTGAAACCATTAATTAAGCCTGATATGAGAATTCTAAAAAATATATTACTCGCAAGTATTATTTGTATTGGGCTTCAGGTTTGGGCACAACAAACCCCAGCCCCAGAACAAACTGAAACCATTATACTTAAAGGTGGAACAGCACACTTAGGGAACGGAAATAGTATTCCCAATAGCATTATTGTATTGGAAAATGGAAAGATTTCCTTGATAAGCGGGCCTTCCGGTCCTGAAAAAACAGGAAAGGTTATAGACGTTTCCGGAAAACATATTTATCCAGGAATCATTGCACCGGTTTCCACTTTAGGATTGGGGGAAATTGATGCGATCCGTCCAACACAGGACTATGATGAAATTGGGGATTTCATTCCGAATATTAGAAGTATCATCGCATACAATGCCGAAAGTAAAGTTGTAGAAAGTATGCGTCCAAATGGAGTCCTTGTAGCTCAAATTACTCCCCAAGGTGGAGATATTTCAGGAACATCGTCTATTGTTCAATTGGACGCTTGGAATTGGGAGGATGCTGCTGTTAAAACAGACGATGGTATCCATCTGCATTGGCCCAGTAGTATGCGGCAAGGTAGATGGTGGAGAGGTGAGGAACGTGGTTGGAAGCCAAATAATGACTATGATAAAGATATTGCCAAATTTAATAGCTACCTCAACAATGCAAAAGCCTATGGAAAGGGAAATCAAACAAGCACGAATGAGGGTTTTAAAGCCATGCAAGGGCTCTTTGACGGCACCAAAAAGTGTTACCTCTACGCACAAGGAGAACGTGAAATTATAGATGGAATAACCGCATTAAAAGAATTGGGTGTTCAGTCTATTGTCCTGGTTGGTGGTTACGAAGCATATAAGGTGATTCCGTTTTTGAAACAGCATCAAATTCCAGTAATTGTAGATAGGGTTCATAGTACTCCTAATGCAGATGATGATGATTATGACCTTCCATATAAATTACCCAAATTATTGGTTGATGGAGGTCTTTTGGTAGCGCTTAATGCACGTGGGCAAATGGAACGTATGAATACCCGAAACCTCCCTTTTTATGCAGGGCAAGTAGCGGGACAAGGACTTGATAAAGAGGTTGCTTTGCAGTTAGTTACCAGTAATACGGCTAAAATATTGGGCATTGATGACACTTATGGGACTTTGGATATTGGAAAAAGTGCTACCCTTTTTGTTAGTGAAGGAGATGCATTGGATATGCGGGGGAATGTTATAACCCATGCTTTTATAGATGGAAGGGAAGTTTCCTTGGAAACCCATCAAACAGAGCTTTGGAAAAGATATGCTGAAAAATATGGACAAAAAACCGAAAAATAGATAGTCTAAAATCTTTGTACATTCTATTCAAAAAACGAATCCTTATGGGTTCGTTTTTTTATTGAAGTACGCGTCTTCGGCTTCGGTCAATAATCTGGAATGAATAATAAAGCGAACGCCCAAAGGAATCTCCAACGAAAAACTGGACCCTCTTCCTTCAGTAATATCGATAGTTAGAAAAGTATGTTTCCAATATTCAAATTGGTCTTGATTCATGTAAAAATTTACTTCAGCAATGGTTCCAAGTAGAATATCACTTTCATCGAGATACATTTCATCCTTTTCAAAAATCATAGGAGAAGAACCGTCACAGCAGCCACCACTTTGATGAAAAATTAATGGCCCATGCTTTTCCTTTAGCTGTTCAACTATCTTAGTGGCCTCTTCCGTAATTGCTAATCTTTCCATAAGTTCAAAATACATAAAAAAAGGCTGGATTAAAACCCAGCCTTCAGCTTAAACTAACTATTAAAAGAAACCAAGTTTATTCTTATCGTAAGAGATAAGCATGTTCTTGGTTTGTCGGTAATGATCCATCATCATCACGTGGGTTTCGCGGCCAAATCCGGATTTTTTATACCCGCCAAAAGGAGCATGCGCTGGGTAGGCATGATAGCAGTTAACCCATACGCGGCCTGCCTTAATGGCCCTTGGGATTTGATATAATTGATGTGCATCACGCGTCCACACACCGGCCCCCAATCCGTATAGAGTGTCATTGGCAATTTCAAGTGCTTCCGCTTCATCCTTGAATTTGGTCACGCACACCACAGGACCAAAAATCTCTTCTTGGAACACCCTCATTTTATTATGTCCTTCCAAGATGGTAGGTTGAATGTAAAACCCATCAGAGAAATCACCATCCAATTTACAAGCTCCTCCACCTGTAAGTACCTTGGCTCCTTCTTCTTTTCCAATATTAATGTAGGACTGAATCTTTTCATATTGGTCATTAGAAGCTTGGGCGCCCACCATGGTATTTACATCGTATGGGTTCCCTTGTACAATTGCATTGGTTCTGGCAATAACCCGTTCCATAAATTGATCATATATATCTTCCTGCACCAAAATTCTGGACGGACAGGTACACACTTCCCCTTGATTGAAGGCGAAAAGTACAGCCCCTTCCACCGCTTTGTCCAAATAGGCATCGTCATGGTCCATCACACTACTAAAGAAAATATTGGGGGACTTTCCTCCTAATTCCATGGTTACTGGGTTTAAGTTTTTAGAGGCATATTGCATAATCAGTTGTCCTGTAGTTGTTTCCCCGGTGAAAGCAACCTTATCTACCCTAGAATTGGAAGCCAAAGGTTTTCCTGCTTCTGGCCCAAAACCATGCACTACATTAATGACGCCGGGAGGAAAAACATCGGCAATTTTTTCCATCAATAAGGTAGCTGTGGAAGGAGTTTGTTCAGCAGGTTTAAGTACCACGCAATTACCAGTTGCTAAGGCTGGAGGCAGCTTCCATGATAGCATTAAGAGAGGGAAATTCCACGGAATGATTTGACCAACCACCCCTAATGGTTCCTTAATATTCATGGAAAGGGTATTGGCATCCAATTCGGTAGCGGTTCCTTCCTCTGCACGGATACAGGCAGCAAAATAGCGCCAATGGTCTACTGCCAATGGAATATCTGCATTTAGTGTTTCCCGAATGGGTTTTCCATTGTCACATGTTTCCACAATTGCAAACTCTTCCAAGTTTTCTTCGATGATATCGGCAACTTTATTCAACAACGCCGCCCGCTCTGTTGCTGCGGTATTCCCCCAGCTGTCCTTTGCGGCATTTGCAGCGTCCAAAGCCTTCTCTATGTCTTCTTTTTGGGATCTAGGATATTTGGCGATAAGGGAATTATCAACTGGTGAACGATTGTCAAAGTACTCCCCTCCTATTGGGGCAACGAATTTTCCATTGATGAAATTTCCATACTTTTCTTTAAATGAAGGTTTTGAATAACTCATAAAATCTTGTTTTGAATATTACTTTTGGTCTGCAATTTTTCAACCCACCATTATTAATTTGACAAAATCAAGGGGAGTAAATTGCTTAATAATTAATTTTTATAAAGTTATTTTACGAAATCAAGAATAAATTGAACAAGATTATCAATTAATTGCACAATTCTATCACGAAAGCAAAATCTCATCTTTTTTTCGTACTATTGAATAGATGAGCAGATTATTACATACCCATCAAAAGAATAGGAAACTTACCACCTTGGTAGAAAATAGGACTACCTACAGTGCAGATTATGCCGAATTGAACATCTTTGAAACCCATGAAAAGGCAGAAAAGGTTTCCCTTACGTTCGACTTCCCTGTAATAGCCAGTATGCTTACCGGAAAAAAAATCATGCACCTAGATGGAATTCCCTCCTTCGATTTTTTCCCAGGGGAGTCTGTTGTAATGCCTACAAACAAAGAAATGGTTATTGATTTCCCTTTAGCGAAAAAAGGGGATCCCACCCAATGTTTAGCATTGGGAATTGATAGTCATAAAATTAACGAAGTAGTGGACCACTTCAATGACCGGGTTGCGATTGAAAACGAAAACAATAATTGGAAACTTAACAACAACGCATCCCATCTTATCAATAATACCGATGTAAATCAGCTAATTAACCGATTGGTGTACACTTTCACCAATAATAATACCTCGAAAGATTTACTGTTGGATTTAATGATTCAGGAACTTATAGTGCGATTGTTACAGACCAAAGCTAAAAATCATATTCTCTCTCAGTATCAGGATGTGCTTAATGATACCAGAATTGGTACTGTCATTAAATTCATTAAGGATAATCTCACTAATAAAGACATCACAGTAGAACAGCTTGCCCAGAAAGCTTGCATGAGTACCTCACATTTCCATAAGAAATTTAAAAACACCCTTGGAATCTCCCCAATTGATTATATCAATGCCGAAAAAATAAAATTCTCCAAAAAACTCATCAAAGAGTCCAAAGGATTCCAGATGTCTGAAATTGCGTTCAAATCTGGTTTTAATAATACCAGCTATTTTAATCGTCAGTTCAAAAAATTGGAATTGATGACCCCTCAACAGTTTAAAAAGTCTATTGAAAAGGCTAAAAGCTGAAAATAGTTTTTCAACCTCGTATATATTTTGCAATTTTATGTGTTCCGTAAACTAAAGCATATGAAATATTGCTGGATTTTTTTTTCAGTCCTTTTATTGATAGGGTGTCAACAAAAAGATACACCAATCTCCATCTCCAGCGTTTTAAAGGACGCTCCCCATATAAATGGAAAGAATTCCTACCTCAACTCCCCTATGGTTACAGCAGGTAACAGAGTTTACATGGTAGGCCACCAAAATGGTTCGTTTCCCGAGTTGGGATGGCATATTAAAGGAGAAATGGGAGGCATTTGGAACCATCCTATTAAATTAATGGATGGGTTTGACATTGAACTTTCTTCTGAAAATGATCAATTTATACTGAACCAAGCCAACCAGTTTACCAACTTCCCATTTGCCAATAAGCATACTTTTAATTGGACCGAAAAACAATTAAAGATTGAACGTTGGCAATTTGTTCCAGATGATCAAGAAGGAATAATTATACAACTCAATATTCACAATCAAGGAGTTGCAAAATCAATATCTGTAAGCTTTACGGGGCATTCAGACCTACGCCCAACATGGCTGGGGGAACGTACCCAAATGATAGATGGAAAAGATTTTTCAGAATGGCATACTGAAAAGAAAGCATTCATTGTAAAAGATAGCCTTAATAAATGGTATACGGTTTTTGGATCCACTAAAGAGCCTATTAATCATTTTGATAAACAAGTAGATCAACGAACGGTAAATTCCCTAGCCTATCATTTGGAGTTGCAACCCGGCGAAAACCTTCTCACATTCGTAATTGCTGGCTCCTATACTTCTGAAGATGAAGTGTGGAATACCTATCATGATCTTCAAAGAAACTGGCCCACTTACCTCACACAAAAAAAAGAACGCTATCAAAATTTAGCAGATCAAACCAAACTTACGACCCCAGATTCGCTTTTCAATCAAACCTTTGAATGGCTCAAATACAATAGTGATTGGCTGGTACGCTCCGTACCTGAAATAGGTACTGGCATTGGTGCTGGAATTCCGGATTACCCTTGGTGGTTTGTAGTAGACAGCGAATATGCCCTGCAAGGCTACATGGGTATTGGGCAGTGGGATCCTGCTTTTGAAACGGTGCAACTATTGGATAGTGTTTCCAATGCGGTGAATGGCAACGGACGCATCATTCATGAAATGTCTACCAATGGGGCCGTTTTTAATTTGGGAAATATCAATGAAACCCCTCAGTTTGTATCGCTCATTTGGAAAATGTATCAGTGGACTGGCGATAAGGAATTTTTAGAAAAATACTACCCAACCCTTACCAAAGGAATGGATTGGCTTCTCACTGAAAAAGACGAAAATGGTAATCTCTTTCCAGACGGATTTGGAATGATGGAAATTCATGGGATGGACAGCGAAATGATAGATGTGGCTGTATACACCCAAAAAGCATTAGAGGATTTAAACAAAATACATTTTGTTTTGAAAGGTGCTAATAATGCACAGTACCTTGAAAAAGCCCATGCCCTGAAAAACAAAATCAATAGTCTTTTCTGGAATGAAGAATTTAAGAGCTATGCAGACTTCATTGGCAGTGATGAACAAGCCCTTAAGCTCATTGAGGATGCCATTGTTAGGGCAGATACCCTTCAAAAACCTTGGGCAGTTACAGAATTAAAGCAAACCAAGGATTTTATTATAAAAAACCCATCATCGCAACCAAGACCATTCGTGCTGCATCACAATTGGGTTGTGAATACACCTATGGAAATGGGCATCGCCCCTAAGGAAAAAGCACTTAAAGCACTTACCACTACCGAAAGATTTACCAACCCCTTTGGTGTTTTTGTCACTGGGATAGATAGAGATGATACCGCTGGAAGTGATGCAAGTTCATTTGAAGGAAGTAAAGTTTTTTCCTATACGGGTGCCGTGATGACCCTTCCCACTGGTGTGCAAGCGATTGCTGAAAACAACTATGGAAGACCCAACAATGCATTGGACTACCTACAAAGAATGACCCGCTCTTTTAGTTATGCCCTTCCAGGAAGCATGTATGAAGTATCGCCAGATTATGGTATGATGACGCAAGCATGGAACATCTATGCTTTTGCCATTCCGGTGGTGGAACAATTTTTTGGGATACAACCCAATGCCGCCGAAAAAACCATCGTTATTCGCCCTCAAATGCCTTCAGAATGGGATAAGGCTTCCTTGGAACATGTAAAAGTGGGTGCAAATGAAATTTCTATTTTTTATGATAAAACTTCGGAAAAGCTTTCCGTGAATGTACAACAAACCCAACCCGGTTGGACGCTTAAGGTGCAACTCCCTAAAACCGAAACATCCAAACTGCCAACCACAAAAGGTACTTCCGAAGTATCCAGCAATCCAGAATATTATGAAGTTATTGTACAAAGCCCTTCCGAAGAAATTGTTCTTTCCTATGAATAAATTAGGTTTTATACTAGTGAGTATCGCGATATTAGCAACGGGTTGTAATGAACAATCTGTACCACTAAAAGGTACCGTCCAAAAAGAACAATTGTATGCAAACACATTGAAGGATTCCGTGCGATATCAAATCTATCTTCCCAACAATTATGAAAGCAATGAAATAGTATATCCTATTCTATATTTACTGCATGGGCATGGCGGAAATGAAGAAGATTGGTTTCAAGCAGAGGAAGGCAACATGGGTGTGATTTTAGACTCTTTAATCAATCATGAGCTTATTCCGCCAGTCATTGCCGTAACCCTAAATGCGGGTAATTCTTGGTATGTAGACCGACCCAAACCCATGGAAACCTTTTATTTAGATGAATTTATTCCATTTATTGAACAAACCTATCGTGTAGATGCTTCCTTAGGCAGAATAGCGGCTGGGGATTCTGCCGGAGGCTACGGAGCGTTAAGGTTTTCACTACTGAAACCTAGTTTATTCAACAATGTCATTCTGTTAAGTCCGGCGTCCTATGAACCACTTCCGCCAGCTATTTCTTCCTCCCGAAAAATTGATGCTTTTGCCAAAGATGGAATATTTAACGACTCTATTTGGAATGCTTTTTCGTATACCCATAGATGGGAAAACTTAAAAAATGCATCCAACAAACCTACTTATTACCTTTCGGTGGGAGATGACGATGTATTTAATATTGTTCCAGTAGTGACAACGCTTCAGCAGCGTATGATTAGGGACAGCATCCCCAATGAACTTCGTATCACCAACGGAGGACACGATTGGAACTGTTGGCAACGCAATGTTTCCGAAGCGCTTACTACAATTTTTTCTGAATAGCTTTTATTGAATAATGAGCTTTTTGGTAATGGAATTTCCTTCGGAAGAAACTTTCAAAAAATACATGCCACTCTTCAAATGAGATAGATTGACTACCAGTGTTCCTTTTTGAGGAACTTGAGTTTCGGTAAAAATTATTTTTCCGACCACATCAAAAATAGCAATTTGGGTTTCAGCAATCATTTGGGAAGCTTCCAAGGTAATAAAATCTGAGACTGGGTTAGGATACACAACAAAATCATTCAAAAATTGGTCATCCAATCCTAATGGGCCATCCGTTACAATTTGAAACGAAACGGTATCAAAACAAGTAGTTTGGTTATTATCTACCCTGACAAAAATTGTTTGCGGATTCGTTAGATTGGCGTACGCCTCCGGGTTCGAAATAGGATTAGTATTGCTTTGTGCATTAGCCGCGGTTTCGTAAAATGATACGTCATGAAAGGTAGGATCCAGTCCGTCTAATATTTCGGGAATTTTAACGGTGAGATCAAAAATAGCCATGGCATCATTATCTCCTTCATCTATAAACAGTTCTTCAGGCGCCACAATAGGCGGCTTTTCATTTACAATCAAATCCAACGAAACTACTGCCGCAGAAGTTTCCGAAGCATTCATTACCCGTGCAAATACCTCATCGTTAAAGGGCGTTGTATTGGTATAGTTGGAAGGAAGCGGATTTATATCAAACTCAGCATTTTGAACGGTTGGGTGATAAGAAACTATCAAACTTGAATTCCCCAATGTAATATCATTATCTGCGTCAGTCAAAGTGAACTCTGCGAAGCCATCGGCATTGTCATCACAGACTTCCAATGGAGATGGGTTCAGATTTAGAGTAATAGGCGTAATCGTAACCGGAATTTCATTTTCATTGTTGCTTTCATTGGTTTCTGGGATGGTTCCGCTAGGGTCTACCACTGCGGAAAGTATAAAATTGGTTGACACTCCAGAAGGGATTTCCACCATTACAGATTGGGTTAACGTTCCACCAATTGGAATATTCTGATTGGTAGTATCTGAACCTGCGAATATTCCGTTGGCAAAAAATGACAAAGCTGTTCCAGCAGGGAGAACATTAGTACTATTCACATTACTCACCGTGTAGGTTACCTGAACCTCATCTTGCTGCGGAAACGCAATGACATTGTCTATTTGTACGGTACCATCTGGCAACTCTGAATTAACAACGGTAATAATATTGTTTACAATAATCAAATCCTGCAATGAAGTAAGTTCAATTGGAAGAGAGGTATCTCCGGGTACTACTATTCCACTTAAGTCGTAAAAATCCATGTCCATGTTATACAACGTATTGGAATTGGTATAACTATTCGTACCATTAAAGGCATTGTTACCCGGGTTTAATGGAGGGTTATCTATTAAAACCCCATTAATAAAAAGGGATTCACCATTGGCAATTTGGGCATCACCTTCCCAGGCAAGAAACCCAATTTTGGAAGCCGTATCACTTACCGCACTAATATTTTCCAGGGTAATACTTAAGGATGGATTATTGGCTGAAACAAAAACAAACCCGTCAAACACATTTACTTGGTTGAGCAATAAACTGGGATCTTCATAAATAACCATGATAGACCATCCTGCATAATCTGTTTGATTGGCACATGTTCCGGTTGCAGCCAAATCAATATCCAAACCCGAAAAGGTATAGATGCCATTCCCTTCACTTTGAACAATACTGGTTACATCTGCATATCCGGAAAAAAACTCAGTTCCACTACCAGATGTTAGATTAAAAGTCCTGGAAGCAGTTATGGGCGTTCCATTAAGGTTTACGTTAAAATCACCTCCCCCAGTTGTGGGCCAAGGACCCGACCAATACAATAAGGCCGCCAATACCGTTTGGTCTGCCGATAAATTTAACGTTGCGCTGGAACTAGTTAAAAGAGCACACGGATTTTCAGACACATTCATGGTATTCCCAATGGCCGTATAATCATTATGTCCATTAAATTGCGCAAACAAAGACACATCCTGTGCATTTACAGATATTGCACAGAATATAAAACTTAGGAGAAGTAGTGTTTTTTTCAATGTTTTTTTTTGCAAGTTATTAATTCTACACAAGAAACAACATTATTTCACCGCTTTTGCAAATTCATATGACTTTTATATACCTTTGATTTTATGCAAAAACACCTTTCCAGCCTTCAAAACCCTTTGGTAAAACAAATAACGGCACTTCAGGATAAGTCTAGGGAGCGCAGAAAACAAGGGCTTTTTATCGTAGAAGGCAAACGGGAAATTTCACTAGCACTGCAAGGAGGATATTCCTTGATCCAAATGCTGTATTGTCCTGAAATTGTCTCTTCGGAAAGCATTTCTGGTATGCTGGAATCTTTTTCACCTTCCGGAGAAATCATTACAGTGACGCAAGAGGTGTACCAAAAATTTGCCTACAGAAGCTCTACGGAAGGAATCATCGCCCTTTTCAAAACCAAGGAACACCAATTACAAAACCTAGTTTTTCAAGGTGAAAATCCGTTGATTCTCGTAGCAGAAGCGCCGGAAAAACCTGGGAATATTGGTGCATTGCTTCGAACCGCAGATGCAGCTAACCTGGATGCTGTAATCATTGCAAATCCTAAAACAGATGTCTACAACCCCAACATCATTAGAAGTAGTGTGGGCTGTGTGTTTACCAATTCTTTGGCAACAGGAACTACTTCAGAGATCATTGAATTCCTGAAAGCTAAAAAGATCGCTATTTTTAGTGCAGCCTTGCAAGCTTCCATTCCCTATGCGCAATGCAACTTTCAACAGGCTACTGCCATAGTCGTTGGTACCGAAGCAGAAGGTCTTTCCGAAACATGGCTACAGGAAAGCACCCAAAATATCTTGATTCCCATGCAGGGAAAAATAGACAGTATGAATGTTTCTGTAGCAGCGGGAATCCTTATCTTTGAAGCCAAAAGACAGCGCAATTTTCAATGAGCCCAACAACGCTTTTTTACATTATCATTGGGATTTTAATCCTAAATTTTATTATTGACAAAATTCTGGATTTACTGAACGCAAAACACTTTGGAGATCCAATTCCCGAACCCTTGAAAGATGTCTACAACGAGGAAGAGTACCAAAAATCACAGCAGTACAAAAAAGAAAAATACAGATTTGGGGTAGTTACTTCAATGATATCTTTTGTGGCAACACTACTATTCTTCTTTTTGGGCGGATTTGAATTTGTGGATCAATTGGCACGTTCCATTTCCAATCATGAAATAATCATTGCCCTTCTCTTTTTTGGAATCATCTTATTTGCCAGTGATCTGTTGGGCACCCCATTTGCTTATTACCACACCTTTGTCATTGAAGAAAAATATGGATTCAATAAGACTACCAAGAGAACCTTCCTTATGGATAAAATCAAAGGTTGGTTGATGTCAGCAATTGTAGGGGGTGGAATCCTTACCGCAATCATGTGGTTTTATGAAGTTTCAGGACGTAATTTTTGGCTCTATGCTTGGGGGTTAGTAACGGTCTTTTCAGTAGGAATGAATATGTTCTATGCAAGACTTATCGTTCCACTTTTTAATAAACAAACCCCTTTAAAAGAGAGTCTGCTTAGGCAACAAATTGAAGCTTATGCCCAAAAAGTAGGCTTTGAACTCCAAAAAATTTTTGTGATTGATGGCTCTAAAAGAAGTACAAAAGCAAACGCCTATTTTTCGGGGTTTGGCCCAGAAAAGAGGGTGACGCTTTATGATACGTTAATCAATGACCTAGAGGAAGAGGAAATTGTGGCGGTCTTAGCCCATGAAGTTGGTCATTATAAAAAAAGGCACATCCTTTTCAATTTATTTGTAACTACGTTCACCACTGGATTTATGCTTTGGTTATTATCCCTTTTTGTAGGCCTTCCAATTTTTTCGGAAGCTTTAGGGGTTAGCAATGCGTCATTCCACGTTGGACTTATCGTTTTTGGAATACTCTACACCCCTATTTCGGAAATTATAGGACTCATCATGAATTACCTTTCACGTACTTTCGAGTACCAAGCAGATGCCTATGCTAAAGAAACCTATGCTGCCCCACCTTTAATTTCGGCCCTAAAAAAGCTTTCCAAAAATAGCTTGAGCAATCTAACACCTCATCCTGCTTACGTTTTCATGCACTATTCCCACCCTACCCTATTACAACGTATCCAAAAAATGCAAAATTAGAATTGGCGAAACATTTGTTGTTCAATTTCCTACAAAGTCGTATTTTTAATCTATGACAGAAGCCTTCATAGAAGAAGAAAAGAAGGAGATTGCCAAACAGTATAAAGAGCTGTTGAAGGTAAGTTACCGCACGCTTTCCGCTGACGATAAAAAGTTGATACGTTCTGCATTTGATGTAGCCGTAGATGCCCATAAGGAACAACGCAGGAAAAGCGGGGAAGCGTATATTTTTCATCCCATTGCCGTGGCAAAAATAGTCGCATCGGAAATTGGACTGGACGCCACTTCCATTGCGGCTGCCTTGCTGCATGATGTAGTTGAGGATACTGCCTACAATTTAGCCGATTTAGAACAAATGTTCGGGGAAACCGTTGCAAGGATTGTAGATGGGCTCACTAAAATTTCGGCTTTGGAATACCAAAGCGATGTTTCGCTTCAGGCAGAAAACTTCCGTAAAATGCTACTCACCCTGAATGAGGATATCCGGGTGATCATCATTAAAATTGCAGACCGGTTGCATAACATGCAGACCATGGATTCCATGCCAGCGCACAAGCAAGTAAAAATTGCTTCGGAAACCCTATACATCTATGCACCAATGGCCCATAGAATTGGGCTTTACAATATTAAAACCGAATTGGAAGACCTTGGGCTGAAATATACCGAACCGGAAGTCTACCAAGATATTTTGGGGAAAATCAAGGAAAGTAAGGAACAACAGGATGCATACATTGAAGCATTTTCCACCGTAATTCGGGATTCGTTGGATGCCGAAAAACTAAACTATGAAATCAAGGGCCGGCCTAAGTCCATTTTTTCCATCCGAAGAAAAATGCTGGCACAGAATATCACTTTTGACGAAGTCTATGATAAGTTTGCCATTCGAATTATCTATAAAAGTGACCCCAATAATGAAAAGTTCCTTGCTTGGAAAATTTATTCCATTGTTACAGATCATTTTAGACCCAACCCAACACGTTTACGAGATTGGATTTCCTCACCAAAATCTACTGGTTATGAGGCATTGCATATTACGGTAATGGGACCCAAAGGACGCTGGGTGGAAGTGCAGATTCGAAGTGAACGTATGAATGAGATCGCCGAGAAAGGCTACGCTGCCCATTACAAATATAAAAACAAGGAAAAGGACGATGGTGGTTTGGATGATTGGCTCAATAAGCTTCAGGATACCTTAGAGAACAATCAGATTAGTGCCGTGGATTTCGTAGAGGAATTTAAATTAAACCTATACGCCAAAGAAATTTTTGTATTCTCCCCTAAAGGAGATCTTTACTCTTTGGCCAAAGGGGCCACCGCTTTAGATTTTGCCTTCCATGTACATACCGAAGTAGGCTCCCACACACGTGGCGCCAAGGTAAATGGTAAATTGGTTCCGTTAAGCCATGAATTAAAGAGCGGGGACCAAGTTGAAATCATTACTTCGGAAAAAACCAAACCTTCCTCCAACTGGCTAAATTATGTTAAAACCGGAAGAGCCATTTCAAAAATTAAATCATCGCTCAAGGAAGATCAAAAGGAAATAGCCAACGAAGGAAAAGTGGTACTCACCCGAAAATTACGTTCCCTTAAAATTACCCTTGACGAGAAAGTAGTAAACGAATTGGTGGTTTTCTTTAAATTAAAAACAAGCCTTGATCTATTTTATAGAGTGGGTGCAGGAATTATTGATAACCAAATGCTGAAGGACTTTGCAGCCAGCCGTAGCAATGCCTTTATGAAGCTTTGGAAGGGAAGGGTGCGTAAACCTAGTAAAAAGGAGGACATAGAGAAAGAGGAGCTTACCATTAAATATGACCAATTGGTTTTTGGGAAAGATGAAGAAAAGCTGGATTATAAACTTTCGGTATGTTGCAACCCTATTCCCGGTGATGATGTTTTTGGTTTTATTACGGTTAATGATGGAATTAAAGTGCATAAAAAAAATTGTCCCAATGCCATTCAGCTTCAGAGCAATTACAATTACAGAATCATCCAAGCCAAATGGATTGACTCTTCACAACAGGATTTCAAGGCTACGTTAAAAATTTCCGGTATAGACGCCATGGGGCTGGTAAGCAATGTGACCAAAGTCGTTTCCAATCACCATCATATTGATATGAAGAGTGTACATTTTGATAGCGATGATGGCACCTTTACAGGTACGATTGTAGTGGTCGTTAAAAACAAATCCATTCTTGATAACATTGTAAAAAACCTTAAAAAAATAAACGGTATCCATAAAGTGATACGCGCATAATTTAAGTACCTTTGCCTTTTTGGAATGAATACCCCTACGGAAAAAAATAACCAAGCTATTGTAAAGCAGGTCTTCACAGATTACCTGGAGGAAAAAGGACACCGAAAAACACCCGAACGCTATGCCATCCTTCAGGAGATTTATGAACAACAAGATCACTTTGATATTGAGTCGCTCTACATCAATATGAAAAATAAAAATTACCGGGTAAGTAGAGCAACCTTGTACAATACCATTGAACTTTTATTGGAATGCGGCTTGGTGCGGAAACACCAGTTTGGACAGAATCAAGCTCATTATGAAAAGTCATATTTCGACAAGCAACATGATCATGTCATTCTTTCCAATGGGGAAGTCATTGAATTTTGCGACCCGCGAATTCAATCCATCAAAAAAACTATAGAAGAAGTATTTGATATAGAAATCACCAAACATTCACTTTATTTCTACGGAAAAAGAAACAACTCCAATTAAACCAATTCAATTATGGCAGTAGATTTACTTTTGGGACTCCAATGGGGAGACGAAGGCAAAGGAAAAATTGTAGATGTACTTACAAAAAACTATGATATCGTTGCCCGTTTTCAAGGGGGACCCAATGCGGGTCACACCTTAGAATTTGATGGCATAAAACACGTATTGCGAACCATTCCCTCTGGAATCTTTCACGATCAAACCATCAATCTTATTGGAAACGGTGTGGTGATAGACCCTGTTGTTTTTGCAAAGGAATTAGAAGGATTGGACCAGTTTTCAATTGACTACAAAGCTAAAATGCTTATCTCCCGAAAAGCTCACCTCATCCTCCCTACCCATAGGCTATTGGATGCAGCTAGTGAAGCTTCCAAAGGAAAAGCCAAGATAGGTTCTACGCTGAAAGGCATAGGCCCTACCTATATGGATAAAACCGGTAGAAACGGTATTCGTGTTGGAGATATTGAACTGAAAGGGTGGAAGAAAAAATACCGGGCATTAGCCAATAAACACGAAGGCATGATTGCCTTTTATGATGTGGATATACAATATGATCTCGCTGAAATGGAAGCAGAGTTTTTTGAAGCAATTGAAGTTTTAAAAACCCTTCCTTTTATTGATAGCGAAGAATACCTACACCAAGCCCTAAAGCAGGGAAAAACCATTTTGGCGGAAGGTGCACAAGGGTCCCTTTTAGATATTGATTTTGGAACGTACCCCTTTGTTACTTCCTCAAACACTACAGCAGCTGGCGCCTGTACCGGCTTAGGAATTGCCCCTACTAAAATCAAAGAGGTGTATGGTATATTTAAGGCTTATACCACAAGGGTTGGTTCTGGGCCGTTCCCCACAGAACTTTTTGACGAAGCGGGCCAAACCATGGCCAAGGTTGGAAATGAATTTGGTGCCGTCACCGGAAGACCAAGGCGTTGTGGGTGGCTTGATTTAGTTGCATTAAAATATACCTGCGAAGTAAACGGAGTTACTCAATTGATGATGATGAAGGGGGATGTGTTAAGCGGTTTTGAAAAAATTAAAGTTTGTACCGCTTACAAATACAAAGGAGAAACAATTAGTCACCTCCCCTACAATATTGAAGCTGAAAATGTAACCCCCATCTACAGCGAAATGGAAGGATGGAAAGAGGATCTCACTCAAATGACAGATACTTCAGAATTTCCAGCCTCTTTAAATGCCTATATTGCCTTTTTGGAAAAAGAACTGGAAATTCCTATCAAAATCGTTTCAGTAGGACCAGACAGAAAACAAACAATTCATAGATAAGTTTTTTTAATAAATTGCGTTGTAGAGCATAGGAAAAACCAACAACTTACGGATTGAATAAGGCCACGTATATCTTAGCTTTTGTGGGACTGATGTTTTGTTCAAAAAATCTTCGGTCGCAAGTAAAAGTGATTGACACGGTACAAACAACCAAAGTCACCGTGAAATCTGGCTATTTCGAAAAACGCCCAGAATTCCCCGAAGCGGTTATTTATACCCGCGACAATAGTGGTCAAGTATATATCGTGCATGAAGGCGTGGAAATGTGGTGCAACCAAGCCTTCGTTTATTTCAAGGATAATTTTGTAAAGGCCTACGGTAATGTACGCATTACACAAGGTGATACCGTGAGTATGCGAAGTAAATATGGGGAATACAACGGAAATACTTCCTTTGCTTTTGCCGCAGGGGATGTTATCCTTACCGAACCCAAAACCACACTGGAGACAGATACGTTATACTTCGATAGAAAAAAACAACAGGCGTATTATAGAACAGGAGGCACTGTTAGGGATACGGCAAGTGTACTCACCAGCAGAATTGGACGGTATTTCGCGGAAACCAAAAAATACCAGTTCCTTTCCAACGTAGTCATTGAAAACCCAAAATATACCGTCTATTCCCCTCAATTGGATTTTTATTCGGAATCTGGACTCGCCTACCTGTACGGGTCTTCAAAGATTGTGAGTGAAACTAGCACCGTGTATTGTGATCGTGGTTTTTATAATACCCGAAATAATACAGGACATTTTGTAAAAAACTCCCGCGTAGATTATAACAACAGAATTCTCTATGGCGATAGTATTTACTTTGACCGCAATACCGGTTTTGCCTCTGCCACCAACAATATTAAGGTATTGGACACTCTGAACAAAAGCATTATTAGAGGGCATTATGCTGAAGTTTTCCGTGATAAGGATTCGGTTTTTATTACCAAACGCGCCGTAGCTGTTACGTTACAGGAAAACGACTCGGTGTATGTACATGCAGACACCCTTCAGGTAACAGGAAAACCGGAAAACCGTATCATCAAAGGTTTTTACCGTGCCCGAATGTTTAAACAAGGTTTAAATGGCGAGCAGCCTACCAGTGGAAAGTGTGATTCTATCTATATCAATGAAAAACTGGGGATTACCAAATTACTCCGAAATCCTATTTTATGGAGTGGTGATAACCAAATGACAGGAGATACGATACATATCCTCAACAACAAGGAAACAGATGAACTGGATACCCTAAAAGTTTTTAATAATGCCTTTTTAGTACAAAAAGACACCCTGGAAACCAATGCCTTCAATCAGGTAAAAGGAGAACGACTTATTGGATTGTTTACCAACAATGAGCTAGACACCATCAACATGATTAAAAACACAGAAGTCATTTATTACTCCCGAAATGACAATAAAGAGCTTATTGGAATCAACAATACGGTTTCCAGTTCTATTCAAATGTATTTGGAAGAGCAGCAAATTCAAGGGATTCGGTTTCTAAAAAAAGCAAAGGGAAAGGTCTATCCGCCTTCCAAATTCCCTGAAAACACTAGATTACTTAAAGGGTTTATTTGGCGTGGGGAAGAACGGTTACTGAAAAAAGCCGATTTATTTAAAGATAAGCCCGCTCCTATTTTACCAAAAATTAAAGGGATACCATTACCAAAAGATGAAGGGGAGTTTTTTGAGGAAATACCTGAAGGGGAAGAATTGGAATTACCTGAATATTCCAAACTGAAACCCGAAGATTTACAAAACAGGGAAGATGATCCTAAATTTAGATCCCAAAAAACAGATTCATTACCCCCTAAAAAAGAAAATCCTCCCTACTAAACATGTTGGAAGATTTTTTAAAATACCAAGCACAAACTTCACCTCACCCTTTGGGAATGGAAGTTTCCCATGCCAAAGGGAGCTATATCTATGATATCCATCAAAAAAAGTATTTAGATTTTGTGGCTGGGGTATCTGCTTGTTCCTTGGGTCATTGCCACCCTAAGGTTACCGAAGCCATTCAGCAGCAGTTGGAAAAATATGCACACGTGATGGTCTATGGAGAATATGCACAGGCCCCCGCAGTGAAACTATCCAAACAATTAGCTGCGTTGCTTCCACCGTCTTTGGAAACCACATATTTAGTGAATAGTGGCACTGAGGCCATAGAAGCTTCCTTAAAGCTAGCTAGAAAAGCAACGGGGCGAACTGAAATTGTTTTTGCACATAATGCGTATCACGGAAACACCATGGGCTCTATGAGTGTCATGGATTATGAAGAGCGCAAAAAACCCTTCGAACCCTTAATTCCAGATTGCCACCCAATACGCTTCAACAACCTCTCCGACTTAAAAAAAATTACCAATAAAACAGCAGCCGTAATCCTAGAAACCATACAGGGAGGTGCAGGATTCATCCTTCCAGAAAAGGACTACTTAAAAGAAGTAAAAAAACGATGTGAAGCGGTTGGCGCTTTACTTATTCTAGATGAAATTCAGCCGGGTTTTGGACGTACCGGAAAGTTATTTGGGTTTCAACACTTCGGAATTATTCCAGATATTTTAGTAATGGGAAAAGGAATGGGGGGAGGAATGCCCATAGGGGCCCTCACCTGCTCTTATGAACTCATGGCCCAACTGAAAGATCAACCAAAACTAGGACACATTACCACTTTTGGAGGACATCCTGTCATAGCTTCCGCTGCATTGGCTACCCTTACGGAAATTACCCAATCCAACCTCATGGAAGAAGCCTTGGAAAAGGAAAAGCTATTCCGAAGTCTTTTACAACATCCTGCCATCCTTGAAATTAGGGGAAAAGGTCTCATGCTTGCTGCAATTGTAGAATCTGAAACTTTCGCCACCGAAGTCATTTTGGAATGTCACAAACACGGACTCATCCTTTTTTGGTTACTTTTTGAGAAAAAGGCCATTCGTATTACCCCTCCATTAACCATTTCCGAAGCTGAGATTAAGGAGGGATGTGCCATTCTGACGGATGTCCTTACTAATTTATCTTCCTAATTTCAAGCCTCAAACCATTATTAAACAAAGGGTTATCTGTTATTTCACGTGTTAATAAGCTTGTTAAAAACAAAAAGGGCACAACAATTGATTTCCTACAATCATTACTATCTTTAATTAGACGAAAGTTAACCTCAGCCTATGCAATTGAGCCCTAACGAGCATAACAACTTCTCTCTTTCCCGCTTTGAATCCATGCTGAAAACAAATGACGTGTATTTCTTTGACTCTGAAGAATTTGAGGAAATCATTCATTATTATCTGGAAAACGGGAAAATGGCGCTTGCCAAAAAGGCAACAAAACTTGGCTTGGAACAACACCCTACTTCTACCAATCTGAAATTGTTTCAGGTAGAAATGTTCATTTTTGAAAGTAAACTGGAAATTGCAGAGCAACTCCTAGACGAAATCTATCACTTAGAGCCATACAATGAAGAGGTATATATTCAAAAAGCAAATATTCATTCAAGGAAAGATGAACATGATAAAGCCATCTCTCTTTTAGAAAAAGCACTGGAAGTCTCCGAAAACCAATCGGATGTACTATCCCTGCTAGGAATGGAATATTTGTTCAATGAAGACTATGAAAACGCCAAGCTGTACTTTATGCGTTGTTTGGAACAGGATGAGGAAGACTATTCTGCCTTATATAATATTATTTATTGTTTTGACTACCTACAACAACATGAGTCTGCTATTGAATACCTGAACCTCTACCTCAATACAAATCCGTATTGCGAAGTAGCATGGCACCAATTGGGGAAACAATTCTATGAACTAAAGGAATACAAAAAAGCATTGGCTGCCTATGATTTTGCAATTATTAGCGACGATCGCTTCATAGGGGCATATTTGGAAAAAGGGAAAGTTCTTGAAAAGCTAAAAAAGTATGCTTTGGCTATTGAAAGCTATAGTATCACCCTTAGCTTAGACGACCCAACATCCTTTGCTTTATTGCGCATAGGAAAGTGCCACGAAAAAATGGGGAATGATGAAATGGCGCTTCAGTTTTACAATAAATGTGTGGAAGAAGACGGACTTCTGGATAAAGCGTGGATTGCTATTACCGACTATTATTTCCGAAAGAAAAACTTTCAAAAAGCCCTTTATTATATTGAAAAGGCAATCAATATAGATAGTGAAAATGTACGCTATTGGAAGCGCTACGCAAAAATCAATAAAAGGCTTCAGTTATTTGAAGAAGCAGAACATGGCTACCGAAGAACCATTGAATTGGGGAATTTTGAAATGGAAACTTGGCTCTCCCGCTGTGATATTCTTCTGCAATTGGGAGAATTTGATGCAGCGGTAAACAATTTATTACAGGCCCAGGAATTCTATCCTGAAAATGTGGAAATTGAATATAGATTAGCAGGATTATATTTTACCCTTTTGGAAAATACCAAAGGCACATTCCATCTAAAGAATGCCTTGGATATGGATGAAGATTTTTCGTTGATTATTGAAGAACTTTTCCCTATGGTCTACAACAGGAAAAGTGTACGCCAATTAATTACGAATCATCAAAATCCTTCAGCATAATTTCTGTATTTTTGTGAGCCACTGAAATTAATGGCCGTGAACCCATCCCGAAATTTTCTAAACTATGTAATCATTTCCCTTAAAGGTATTGCTATGGGAGCAGCAGATGTCGTGCCTGGCGTTTCCGGGGGAACCATTGCTTTTATTTCTGGTATTTACGAAGAACTTATTGAAACAATTCACAAGCTAGATTTTGGCTTTTTCAAAACACTCAAAAAGCAGGGATTTAAAACTGCTTGGCGTCAATATAACCTTTCGTTTCTTTTAGCACTTTTTAGCGGGGTATTGATAAGCGTGTTGTCGTTTGCAAAAATTATCACTTACCTTCTTTCTACGTATCCACTATTAATTTGGAGTTTTTTTTTCGGGCTCGTAGTTGCCAGTATTTTTTTTGTAGGGAAACAAATAACCCAATGGAATTTTAAAACAGTACTGTTCTTGGTTATTGCCGCGATAGTCTCTTATTTCATAACAATTGCAGAACCTATTGGTACGCCAGATAAGATTTGGTTTCTATTTTTTGTAGGATCTATTGCGGTCATCGCTATGATATTACCCGGTGTTTCCGGAGCTTTTATTTTATTACTCTTAGGCGCCTATTCTGCCATTATGAATGTCCTCAACGGATTACGCGAAGGGGTCAAGCAATTTAGCTGGGAGGTTATTTCAGATCCTTTGCTACGATTCTCCGTATTTGTTTTGGGTGCGATCGTAGGGCTGAAGTTATTCAGTAAATTCCTCAACTGGTTATTTCACCACAAAAAAAATAGCACTTTAGCGGTGTTAACTGGTTTCATGGTTGGTGCACTAAATAAAATCTGGCCTTGGAAAGAAACACTGTCATTCAGGACCAACAGTCATGGCGAAGAAGTTCCTTTTTTGGAAAAAAGCATTCTTCCCATGAATTTTGATGGAGACCCAAAGGTTCTGTGGGTGATTATCCTAGCCATCATTGGTTTTTTAACTATTTTCCTTTTGGAAAAATTAGCGGTGAACAAGGAGAAAAAAATATGAACCATCCTAGAACCCTTGGAGATAAATTATGGTTAGTCCTAAAGGGATTAAGCATGGGTGCGGCCAATAAGGTTCCTGGTGTTTCCGGAGGGGTTGTAGCCTTTGTTGCAGGATTTTATGAAGAGTTTATTTATTCGCTACAAAAAGTGAACCGTAAGGCTTTTGCCCTACTGTTCAACGGAAGGTTCAAAAGCTTTTTTCAATATATCAATGGCCGTTTTTTGGGATTGTTATTATTAGGAATGGTTATTAGCTATTTCAGTGTTTCCAAAATATTGGATTACCTCATCGAACATTTTGAACTCTATGTTTGGAGTGCTTTCTTCGGAATGATTATTGGCTCTATCTATTATATTTCAAAAGATTTTGGTGAATGGAACCGAAAATACCTTGGCTACCTTCTGCTAGGGGTCATCGCCGGAATCAGTATCAGTTTTTTGGAACCCGCCAAGGAGAACAGCAATTTATGGTTCGTTTTTTTCTGCGGGATTATTAGTGTCTCAGGTATGACCCTTCCTGGGCTTTCGGGATCCTTTATCTTGATCCTCATAGGAAATTACGTATTGCTTTTAGTAGATTCTGTCAACGCTCTTTATGATACCATTGCAGATATCTTTCAATGGGATTTCAGCTTTATCCAGCAAGCAGATCGAGTGGAACTTTTGAAAATCCTAGCGGTTTTTACGTTGGGATCGCTTACGGGTCTAGTATCTCTTTCCCACCTTTTGGGGTATGTTTTGAAACACTTTAAAAAGGCAACCTATGCAGTGATTATTGGATTTATCACCGGTTCGCTGGGAGTGGTCTGGCCTTGGAAAAACAAGGTCTATGAATATACCGCTAACGGATCGATTCTATTGGATGCTGAAGGAAGGGAGGTAATTAAGGATTTCAACAGGTATTTTCCTTCAGGTTTTACTACCGAAACAGCCTTGGCCATTGTTTTTATTTTGACAGGCATTATTATTGTAGTTGGTTTGGAACGTTACGGAAACCTAAAAAAGAAAGTATAATATGGCGGTCTACGGATTAATTGGAAGAAATATCGACTACTCCTTCTCCAAGCAGTACTTTACCGAAAAATTCCAAAATGAAAAAAAGAAACACTCCTATCAAAACTTTGATATTGAACATCTTGACGCCTTATCTGAAATTCTTTCCAATACGCCAAAATTAAAAGGACTTAATGTTACTATTCCTTACAAGGAAAGTATTATTCCTCTTTTAGATGATGTAGACGAAGAAGCAGCAAACATTGGTGCGGTAAATACCATCAAAATAAAATCAAATGGTAAGCTCATAGGATACAATACAGATCACTATGGTTTTGCAAAAGCACTAGAGCCCTTTCTTCCCTTAACAAATAAAACAGCACTCGTTCTAGGCACCGGTGGTGCTTCAAAAGCTATTAGATATGTGTTGGATGTCATGGGCTTTGACTATAAAATTGTTTCCAGGAATCCTGCTGAAGATGTACTTACCTATAAAGATTTAACTCCTGCAATTATAAAAGATCATTTGCTCATCATTAATTGCACTCCCTTGGGTACCTATCCAAACATATTGGATTGTCCTTCCATTCCCTATTTAAACCTACACAAAGATCATCTACTTTTTGATCTAATTTATAACCCCACAACCACAGAATTCCTTAAAAGAGGTTTTGCACAAGGTGCACAAATAAGCAATGGTTATAAAATGCTAGTGCATCAAGCAAATAAAGCTTGGCGTATTTGGAACGCGTAAAAATTAGGCAAAAACCCTTATTTCCTTTGCATTGTGGGCAGTTGTTAGTATCTTTCACTCCCATAGATTAAGAACCTTAACATTGAAATATATGTCTGAAGAAAAATTGCCCAAAAAAGAAGAAAAAGAAATTAAGGAAGAGGTTGCCCAATCCACAGATGAAAAGGAAAGCACTCAAGAAAAGCAACCCACTGCGGAAAAAAAGGAGGAAACACCCGAAGCTCCTGTAGAAACCTCAACCGAGACAGTAGAACTTTCCGTTTCTGAAGAAAGCGACACACCCAAAGAGGAGGTTGCCCAAACAGATGAGGACGAAGAACATGAGGAAGATGAAGTTGCTTCTTCAGATGATGAGGAAGACGATGAAGAGCACGAAGAGGTGAACTATCACGATCTTTCCAAAAAAGAACTCATTTCAGCTTTTAAGAAAATTCTCAAGGAACAGCCCATTCAAAGTATTAAGAAAGCGGTTGAGGAAATACGTACGGAATTTCAGGCCAAGTTTTCCGAAGAAGAGGAACAACAAAAAGAAGCTTTTTTAGAGGGTGGTGGAAATATTATTGATTTTCACTACACCACTCCCCTTAAAAAAGAATTTAGCTCCCTATTATTTGAATATCGGGAAAAAAGAAATCAATACTATCGGAATCTCAAGCGCGACCTTCAATCCAATTTGGAAAAACGCTTGGAACTCATTGAAGAGCTAAAAGGACTCCTCACGGTAGAAGAAAACATCAATACCACCTACAAGCACTTTAAGGATATTCAGGACCGCTGGCATACGGCAGGAGCTATTCCAAGGGACAAATACAACCTGGTTTGGAATACCTACAGGCATCACGTGGAAAACTTTTATGATTTCCTTCATTTAAATAGGGAATTCAGGGATCTTGACTTCAAGCACAATTTAGATGAAAAGCTAAAGCTTATCGGTCGTGCCGAAGAGCTTGCACAGGAAAAGGATATTTCAAAAGCCTTTCGGGAGCTTCAAATGCTTCATAAACTTTGGAAAGAAGATGTAGGCCCAGTCGCAAAAGAATACAGGGAAGAAGTTTGGGAAAAGTTTAGTGAAGCGACCAAAGTAATTCACGAAAAGCGACAAGAATATCTTGAAAAGCAGGATGAAATTTTTGAGGAGAATTATAAGGCAAAGATGGACCTTGTGAACAGTATCAAGGAAGTTACCCAAAATACTAAGTCTAATCACAATGCCTGGCAAAATGCCATTAAAAAAGTACAGGAGTTAAGAGACCAGTATTTTGAAGCTGGAAAAGTTCCCCGTACGAAAAATAAGGAAATATGGGAAGCATTTAAAGAGGCTACCCGTACCTTCAACCGAACAAAAAACAAATTCTACAAAGAACAGAAAAAGAAGCAGTATACCAATCTTGAGCAAAAAAGGGAATTGGTAAAAATTGCTGAAGAAAATAAGGATAGTGAAGATTTTGAAACGGTAACCCCATTAATGAAAAAAATCCAACAGGATTGGAAAAGTATTGGCCATGTGCCAAGAAAAGATAGTGATAAAATCTGGAAGCAATTTAAAAAGGCCTGCAATCATTACTTTGACAGACTTCACGCAGAACGAAATGAAGCCAATAAGGAGGAGGTTGCCCATCTTGAAGCTAAAGAAGCTTTATTGAAAGAAGTTTCTGAAATGGAACTCAGCGGTGAAAAAGAAAAAGACCTTGCCCTACTCAAGGAAAAAATTTCCGAGTGGAAAAAAATTGGAAGGGTACCCTTTCGAAAAAAACGCATAGATCAAAAATTCAACAAGGTCTTGGATGAACACTTCAAAAAACTGAAGCTTAGTCAAAAAGAAGCAGAACTTATACGGTTTGAAAATAAACTAAACGCTTTGGTTTCACAGGAAGATGAACGAAAATTGCAAAATGAGCAATATTTCATCTCCAAGAAAATTCAGGAAGTAAAGTCGGAAATCAGGCAACTGGAAAACAACCTAGGATTTTTCCAACACGTTGAAAAGGACAATCCGTTGGTAAAGGAAGTGTATAAGAACATTGCCCGACACAAAGAAGAACTGGAGGTCTGGAAGGCTAAAATGAAAAAGCTTAAATCGTTGTAATTTTAAAAAAAATTATTGCTTTTTAGCTTCCTCCCAAAATACGTCCATTTCAGAAAGGCTCATATCTTTAAGGTCTTTGCCTAATTCCTTTGCTTTTGATTCTAAATACTGAAACCTCTTGATGAACTTTTTATTGGTCTTCTCAAGGGCATTTTCAGGATTGATTTTCAGGAAACGGGCATAATTGATCATGGAAAATAGGACATCCCCAAATTCACTTTCCATGTGCTCTTGGTTTCCTTCCTTGATTTCATGCTGTAGCTCTTCCAGTTCCTCTTTCAGTTTTTCAAAAACTTGATGGGGTTCTTCCCAATCAAAGCCTACCCCTGCTACTTTATCTTGAATTCTATTGGCTTTCACCAATGCCGGAAGTGAATTGGGAACTCCCTCCAACACACTCTTCTTGCCTTCCTTCAGTTTTAGGTTTTCCCAGTTTCGCTTTACTTCTTCCTCATCAGCTACATTCACATCTCCATAAATATGGGGGTGACGGGCAATCAATTTTTCACAAATTTCATTGGCTACATCACCAATGTCAAAATCACTGGTTTCACTTCCTATTTTCGCATAAAATACAATATGTAACAGCAAATCACCCAGCTCCTTTTTTACTTCTTCAAGGTCGTTGTCCAAAATAGCATCCCCCAATTCGTAAGTTTCCTCAATGGTTAAATGCCGAAGACTTTGAAGGGTTTGCTTTCGGTCCCAAGGGCACTGCTCCCTAAGTTCGTCCATAATGGTTAACAATCGCCCAAAAGCCTGTAGATTTTCTTCTCTGGAATTCATAAGACTAAAACTAAAAAAATCCCCACGAGCATGAGGATTTTTCAAAGATTTTTATTGAAAAGTTATGCACTTATTCTTCTTCGGAAGCCAAATCTTCTGCAAACTGTGTCATTCCTTTCTTTTGCAGCAAATTATACCACTGAATGACTTTCTTGATATCACTGGCATATACCCGTTCTTCATCATAATCTGGTAGGACTTCAAAAAAGTATTCTTCCAATTCAATTTTTGGTACTTTATGATTTATGGCAGGCCCACCATTTTCCTTATTGGAAATTTTCTGAAACACTTCCCGTAAGGGCATCTCTTCATGAAGGGTATAAATGGCAATTTCAGAAAGTAAACTTACATTTTGCTGAACGTTCACGTTTATTTTCTTCCCATCCTGAAGGGATTCGGCAATAATTCCAGATCTGGTTTGGGTTTTCAATTCATATAAACCAGGCTTTCCTGAAATAGATAAAATTTTCTCTAGATTCATGCACTTTTTTTTGAGGGGTCAAATATCGAAGCTTGTCACTAAATATCCAAAGGATTAACGTTTCTTTTTGGCAAAAGGAAACCGCATCTTGTAATCTACCTTAATTTGACCCTTAGAAATTTTATCCAACTTTTTTTTGATGATTTTTTTCTTGAGGGGCGATAACTTATCGGTAAACAAAATACCTTCAATATGGTCATATTCATGCTGAATGATCCTAGCGGCAATCCCGCTTACCGTTTCTTGTTGTTTATTAAAGTTTTCATCTAAATATTCAATGGTAATGGTTTCCTGCCTAAACACATCTTCCCGCACATCTGGGATACTCAAACATCCCTCGTTAAAGGCCCATTCATTACCAGTTTCCTCCAATATTTTGGCATTGATGAATACCCTTTTATAATTGGAAAGGAAATTGCGCTCTTCTTCGGAAAGATCTTCGTCATCCCCAAACGGAGTAGCATCCACAATAAACAACCGGATTGGTAAGGCAATTTGTGGAGCTGCCAGCCCAATACCATACGATGCGTACATGGTTTCAAACATATCCTCAACAAGAGTGCTGAAGTTTGGATAGTCTGGAGTAATTTCCTGAGTCTCTTTTCGCAAAACGGGATCACCGTAAGCAACAATGGGGTAAATCATATTTTTGTATTCAAATAGTCCTGTAATATTATGGTCGCACTAATTTCATCCAACAGTGCTTTGTTTTGACGTTGCTTTTTTTTCAATCCGCTATCAATCATCGTCTGAAAAGCCAATTTACTCGTAAAACGCTCGTCTACCCTATGGATTGGTAGTTTCGGAAACTTTTGGGAAAAGGTTTTTAAAAACTTTTGAATTTCTTGTTCTACATCAGAAGGGGTGCCATCTTTTTGTTTAGGTTCGCCAATCACCACTTCAGCTACCTTTTCGGTATAAAAATATGTTTCCAAATATGGCCATATTTCCTTTGTTTCCACAGTGGTCAAACCCGAAGCAATCAACTGTAACTCATCTGTTACGGCGATGCCGGTTCGTTTTGTTCCAAAATCCAATGCCATTATCCTACCCATAGCGTTTGCAAAAATAAGGCAATAAAAAATAGTAACCCAAATTGCACCCCCATTTCAATAGAGCATTTTATCTTTGTGGAAAATCAATTTTCATGAACCACCTCCAACCCATTATAGAAAAAGCCTGGGATAATCGCTCCCTTTTACAAAATCCCGAAACTATTACAGCCATACGTGAAGTTGTGCAAGCCTGTGATGACGGACTTCTTCGTTGTGCAGAACCCACAAGCAATGGATGGCAGGTAAATGAATGGGTTAAAAAGGCCGTGGTGTTGTACTTTCCAATTCAAAAAATGGAAACTTTGGAAGTAGGCATTTTTGAATACCATGATAAAATTCCATTGAAAACAGGGTACGAAGCAAAAGGAATAAGGGTCGTTCCCCATGCGGTTGCCCGTCATGGCGCCTATATTTCAAAAGGGGTTATCATGATGCCCAGTTATGTAAACATTGGTGCCTATGTTGATGAAGGCACTATGGTAGACACTTGGGCAACAGTAGGAAGTTGTGCCCAGATTGGAAAAAACGTACACTTAAGTGGGGGCGTGGGCATTGGAGGGGTACTGGAACCCTTACAAGCAGCCCCGGTTATCATTGAAGACAATGCCTTTATTGGCTCCCGTTGTATCGTGGTAGAAGGGGTTAGAGTTGAAAAGGAAGCTGTATTGGGTGCAAACGTTGTGCTCACTGCTTCCACCAAAATAATTGATGTGACTGGTAAGGAACCCAAAGAAATGAAAGGGGTTGTACCTGCACGTTCGGTGGTGATTCCCGGAAGCTATACCAAATCTTTCCCAGCTGGTGACTACCAGGTTCCCTGTGCTTTGATTATTGGCGAACGTAAAGAAAGTACCAATAAAAAAACCTCGCTGAATGATGCCCTTAGGGAGTATGATGTAGCGGTGTAGCGTTAATTTCTTTTTCTACGCCGTAGCTTTTTTAAGTTTATTTTCCGTTGGAATTTTCGACTGTAAAAAGTCATGAGATCGTGGGTTTCCGCTTCTGAAGTACCATAGAGATTGGCATAGACTGGCGCCATAATATTGATCATGGTCTTGGATAGCCACAATCGTCTAAAATTTTTCATGCGTTGTTTGAAATCCAATTGTCCAAAACGCATTCGGTTTAAATCGATGAGATAAAAATCGTATTGTTGATTCCCTTTATTCACAATCAAGGTATTTCCCGGGGAATGATCCAAAAATTCAATTCCGTGTTCATGCAGTTGAAAAGTAAATTGAGTCATTTGACGAAGGATTTCTGCCCTATTTGGCCATTTCGGATTGTGATTCAACACCCTGAAATCGAAATCGTAGTCCAAATGTTTGCTTACATAAAAACTTTCCTTCAATCCAAAAGAGAAACGTTCCAAATAGGCCACGGGAAAAGGGGTGTGTATGTCTGCCTCCAACAGTTTTGAAGCATATTCAAAAGAACGTTTTGCTTTACTTTTCCGAAGAAATTGATACACCAAAGACTGAAAAATATTGGGGGTTTTAAACTTCTTGATATTGAAGACCGTTCCATCCAAAGCTACCTTTTTAATGGTATTTCGGTCGCCTTCCACCACGTATTCCCCCTTGGAAGAAAATTGGCTAATAACCTCCCGCAACACTTCTGCATGTGCTGTATAGGTAGGATGAACGACCCAGTTTTCCTTCATTTTAATTTTATCAGGTGCAAAAAAAGAAATACTTTGCGAAGGTAATGGATATGAAAAAAATTTTGGTCATTCAGAACAAAAGAATTGGCGATGTGCTTATTGCCTCGGTATTGGCCAACAATCTAAAACAACAGATCCCCCATAGCCACATCACCTATTTTGTCTACGATTACACGGCGGGCGTATTGGAAAACAATCCGAATATAGACCGTATCATTACAGTTAAGGACAAGGAATTAAAAAAGCTACCATTTTTCTGGAAAGTACTTCGGAAAGTACGGAAAGAACGATATGACATTATTGTTGATCCCTATGCTAAATTCCAAAGCAGAATGATGTGTTATTTTTCGGGGGCACCCCAGCGTGTAGGATTCAAAAGGCAAGGCAAAAAACTGAAGTTGAAGTTTTACACCCATGAGATCACTTTTTTGGACCAGTCTCCCCTCCCCTGCGGAAAAGCCTTGGCAGACCGGCTGAATTTGTTGGAAAAGGCCTTCGGAATGAAAGACCCAGACCCCCATTACAAAGTATTCCTAACAGAAGCGGAAAAAAAGGACACCTCCCTGCAACATCTTTCCAAACCCATTGTCATGATGGGGGTGTTGGGGAGTACCCCCAGTAAATCCTTACCCTACGGATATACGGCCCAACTCATTGACTTTTTAACCGAAGCGTATTCGGTGTCCGTACTTTTCAATTATGCACCCTACCAAAAAGAAGAAGCCAAAAAAATATTTGAACTTTGTAAGCACAAAGAAAAAATACATTGGGATATATATGCAGATTCCATAAGAGGTTATTGCATTTTTATGAATCAATGTGACCTGCTTATTTCCAATGAAGGAGGAAGTGTTCATATTGCCAAGGCATTGAAAAAACCTACCTTCACCATTTATTCGCCATTCATCACCAAAAGCCATTGGAATAGTTTTGAGGATGGTACCACCCATGCTTCTGTTCATTTGTTTGATGACAATCCAGATTATTTTGAACGCCTTCCGCGGGAACAGAAAAAAGAAATTGAAAAAGCACCAGAGGAATTGTACCAAAAACTTACGCCAGAAATGATCTTACAAAAACTGAAACCGTATCTTGAGCATCACTTAACAACGCATAAAGTATGAACCTCTTTGATAAATTTCATCATTGGCGCCGACGCAGACGCTGGAACAAACAATACCGGAAAGGACGTTGGGAAAGTCTGAAAAGTGATTTGGAAAAACATCGCTATGAACAAATTATCCAATTTATGGAACAATATGGGCCAAAGCAACCTACTATATTGGATTTAGGCTGTGGAGATGGAGTGTTGACATGGCGTATGCAAGAAACAGACTATACCTACTTTAAAGGCATTGATTTTTCGAGTGTCTCCATAGAAAAAGCAAAAGCAAAACAATTACCCAAAGCCGAATTTGAATGCGCGGATATTATTCATTTTCAACCTTCCAAAAATTTTGACATCATTATTTTCAATGAGGTATTCTACTATATCCCAGATTCGGAAAAGGTTGATGTAATGAACCGTATGTTTGCCCATTTGAATGCTGGCGGAATCATTATCACTTCTATTTTTCGGGAAGGGATTGGATGCTGGGAGTTTTTCAAAGAAAACGACCAGTTGAAGGAACTAAATTTTACTACAGTTCAAACTAAAAAGGAAAGCACTTATTGGAAAATTGGGGTTTACGAATTATCCTGAGGTCGTTTTTCTATTCCGTGTTCTGTCCACGTCTTTTTTTGATCCTTTACCTCTTTTCGAATTGCCAGATTACGCTCTAAAGATTCTTTGGTTTTATAGCCCCTAGCATGATCTAAATGCAACACAATCGCCTTATGCCTAATTTGCTTCGATTTCAACCCGAAATTCTCCAAACGCTCCCCCAGTTCCCGGTCTGGCCCACCATACTGCATACGCTCATCGTATCCATTGATTGCCAACAGGTCTTCCTTCCAAGCAGAAGAATTACAATTATTGAAACTGGCGTTGGTAGGCGTAAGGAAATCCAAAATAGATGCCATCACTGGGCCGCTATTCAATTTCAATGATTGAGTGCCCTTCAAGTTATCCTGTTTTTTCAGCCATGCCACATCAAAACAACGTTCGGTACGAATATCGTCCTCATCTATGGCTTCACTTGTTTTCATGGGAAGTTTGCAATAGCCACCGGAAAGGAAATACCCTTCTTCGGCATATTTGGCGTGTACTTCCACAAAATCCTTCCTGGGAATACAGTCACCATCCGTAAACAAAATATACGGCATGGCCGCTTCCGTGATGGCAATATTCAAAATACGCTGCCGTCTGTAGCCATCATCTTCATGCCAAACATGTCGCAATGGAACAGGATATTCTTTCTGAAACCGTTCAATAAGTTCCTTGGTAGCAGCACGCGAACCATCATCGGCTACAATGACTTCAAAATTACCATAGGTCTGGTATTGATACCCTTCCAGCACCTTTTCAAGCCAAGCTTCATTGTTGTACGTACTAACGATGACCGAAATACCCAATTGATTCACGCGATTCAAATTTCTGCAAATTTACGGCACTTTTTTGGAATGCCGAAAAACAGCCTATCTTTGTGTTATGCCTACCCTAACGGTCATCATGCCTACTTTTAATGAAGAAGCCTACGTAGAGGCGGCGCTTCGTTCGGTTCGCTTTGCAGATGAAGTTATTGTCATTGATTCCTTCAGTACAGATCGCACCCCCGAAATTGCCAAAAAGTTTGCAGATCTTTTCCTTCAGCGGGAATTCGATAATTTTTCCAACCAAAAAAACCATGCGCTTCAGTATGCAACGGGAGATTGGATCTTATTTCTGGATGCCGATGAACGTATTGGTTACCCGTTACAAATGGAAATTAAGGTAGCCATGGCAAATGGCAAACATGGTGGCTATAAAGTAAGCTTCCCCCATTTTTTTATGAACCGTTTTCTCTACCATCACCGAAGCAGGGTACTACGCTTGGTAAAAAAGCAAGGGGTTCATTTTACGGGTTCGGTGCACGAGAAACTGCATTGCGAAGGTTCCATTGGCTTACTCAAAAACCCTGTACAGCATTTTACCTATAAAGGCCTGGAACATTACATTGAAAAGAGGGAAAGCTATGCTTGGTTTCAAGCTGAACAATTACAGGATAAGGGAAAAAAAGCAACCTACTTTCACCTCATGGCCAAACCCTTGCTTCGGTTTTTGAGTTCGTATGTAATCAAGGGCGGATTTAAGGACGGGATTCCCGGATTGGCAATTTCTACGATTAATGCTTATGGCGTATTCTCCAGGTATGTAAAATTGCGGCTTTTGCAAAAAGGAATGCGCTAGAATAGTTGTCCGAAGCGTAATTTCCTTCGGAAACGCGACAAGGAAAACTCCCCTTTAATATCCAGTCTTTTAATTTCAAACCTTTGCTTAAAAGGAAATGTACTCACTTTATTTCCTATGCGGAATGCATATTGAAATCCGTATTGCTCCAAAAGTTCAAAAAAAGCAGTTTTGTGCGTAGGATCCCGAGGAAACTTTCCGTAGGCATAGGCTAAATAAGGCTGAATGGGCAAGGAAAGCCTTTCTATTTCCTGAAAGGATTTTTCAAGATCATTTGCAACAGTTTCCAAAGTTTCCGTAGCATAATTGATATGGCCATAGGAATGATGAGCCAACTCAATCACATCGGCATTTAATGATTTTAGCTGCGCTGCATTCATGATAGGATACTTCCCCTCATTCCATTGATCTGTATTGCCAATAAATTGTAATGGCACAAAGATGGTAGCTTTTAATTGGTATTTCTGAAGCAAGGGATAGGCAAGCTCAAACTGATTTACATAGGCATCATCAAATGTAATGAGCACCGATTTTCGGGAAGGTAATTTCTGAAGTTTGCTTAATTCTGAACAATGATATGAACGATACCCATTTTGTGACAACCAACGCAATTGATCTTCCAAGTTTGAAACACTTATGGTAAGTCCGTCACTTTTTGAGGAAGAAACATCGTGATACATCAAAACAGGAAGCTTTGCCATGGAAATTGCTACTAATTAATCTTTGTAAAATTATTACTTTTACTGAAATTTCACACGCTTGAGCAAGATTCCCAACATTTCGGCCTTGGCCATCACCCTAAACGAAGCCGAAAATATCCAATCTTTTATTGAAAGTTTGGATTTTGTGGACGAAATCATCATTGTGGATTCTTTCAGCACAGATGAGACCGTAACGCTAGCCCAACAGTTTGAAAAGGTAACGGTACATCAACGAAAGTTTGATAACTTCAGTGAACAGAAAAACTATGCTATTTCGAAAGCATCCAATGATTGGATCCTGTTTTTTGATCCCGATGAAGAAATTACTTCCGACGTAAAAAAAGAAATCCTCCAGACCCTACAAAATCCAAAAGCAGACGCTTATTTCATAAGAAGGCAGCTGTATTTTATGGGTAAGAAAATCAAGTACAGTGGCTTTCAAACAGATTGGGTGGTACGACTCTTCCATAAAAACCACGGAAAGTATGATGGCAACTTGGTTCATGAAACTTTACATGTTACCGGCACCACCGGAAAACTAAAAACCCGTGTACCACATCATACCTACAAAAGCTTTGATGACTATACCGCAAAACTCCACCGTTACAGTTCCTTACAGGCCCGTATGCTGTATGAAAAAGGAAAGAAGCCCCGTTGGTTCCATTTTGTTTTTAGACCTTTGTACCGGTTTTGGCACCAATACCTGCTTCGTTTGGGTATTTTAGATGGAAAGGAAGGGTTTATTTTGGCCTACATCAATGCCTTTTCGGTGTGGAAACGTTATATTAATTTGTGGTTATTGTACCGAAAATTGAATTAATCCCATGAAGCAAATATTCCTGGAATCCCACAATATTAACAATCCGTATACGGGTTTCGGACAGTTCAACCTGCACTTACTGAAGGGTTTTCATCATTGGAAAGACCCCGAACTTCAATTCATTGTACACACCCCCAAAAAGCGATTCCTAAAGAAGATCTTCGGAAACTTTTTCAAATACAAACACTATTTGGGATTACGACGATATGAGTTTGCACAGATTAGAAAGGAATACGATTGTTGGCATTCCCTGAATCAAAACACCAAAATAGAACCCCGAAAGGACATGCCTTATGTATTGACCATCCACGACATTAATTTTGTGGATGAGATTTCCAACGATATCAATCATCCCAGAAACTTATTGTTTCTTCAAAAGCTTCAACGGGCAAATGCCATCACCTACATTTCTGAATTTGCCAAGCAATCTACCCATGAGTTTTTTGACATACCGAACGTGCCGGAATTCGTAATTTACAATGGAAACCCCATTGATACCATTCTAGACACTTCTAATTTTGAAGCACCCGCTTCCTTGCAGAAAAAATTCCTTTTTACGATTGGTGATTTCCGCGAGCGAAAGAATTTTCACTTATTGGTTGAAATGATGCCCCACCTAAAAGAGTACCAGTTGGTCATTGCGGGAAACGATACCCGCGACTACGCTAAAGTAGTTCGGGAGGCCGTCAAGAAATTTGACGTTGAAGACCAAGTTATTTTTGCAGGACGGGTAGATGATATTGGGAAGCAGTTCTATTTGCAGCATTGCGAAGCATTATTGTTCCCATCTCTTCGGGAAGGGTTTGGTCTACCACCTATTGAAGCAATGGTCTTTGGGAAACCAGTCTTCTTGGCCAATACCACTTCCCTCCCTGAAATTGGAGGGGACTACGCGTTCTATTTTGACAATTTTGAGCCCAATGATATGGTTCAAGTTTTTCAGCAGGGCATGAAAACCTTTCAGGAAAACAAGCCATTGTATGAAAAAGAGCTGAAAAAACAAGCCGCTAAATTCAATTGGAATACGGCCGCCAAACAATACATAGACGTCTATAAACAGGTCATGAAATGAAAGAGGAAGTAAACAAATGCTTTGACGTACTGAAAAAAGGTGGCACCATTTGCTACCCTACCGATACCGTTTGGGGAATTGGTTGCGACGCTACCCACGTGGAAGCCGTGGAAAAAATATATGAATTAAAACAGCGCCATGAAAGCAAGGCCCTTATTTGTTTGGTTTCCGATTTCAAAATGCTTAACCAGTTTGTAGATGAAGTTCCGGAAGTTGCCTACGATATTTTGAAGTACGCCCAAAAACCCACCACAATCATTTACGATCGCCCTATCAGAATTGCAGAAAATTTAGTAGCAGAAGACCAATCACTTGCCATTAGGGTGGTGAGGGATCCGTTTTGCAAACAGCTCATCCAAAGACTAAAGCGACCATTGGTTTCAACTTCGGCCAACGTGAGCGGGGAACCTACCCCAAAAAGCTACGCAGAAATAAGTAAGTTGATTTTGGAAGGCGTAGACTATGTTGTAAATTTGCACCGCAATAAAAAAACCAGCAGTCCGTCTACCATTATAAAGTTATCCAATGACGGAACGGTTTCGGTAATCCGGTCGTAACATGTCACAAGCACCTTATTACAAAAATGCCCTGGAGCATCCTGTCTTTAGGACGGTTGCGGAAGCTGCGGAAGCACTTAGGTTGGAAACCTATGTGATAGGAGGCTACGTACGGGATTATTTACTGAAACGCTGCAATGCCAAGGACTTAGATTTTGTGGCAGTGGGAAGCGGTATTGCATTGGCAAAGGCAGTTTCCGAATTACTTCCTGGAAATCCAAAAGTTGCTGTTTTTAAGAACTACGGAACCGCCATGCTGAAAACACAATCCCTAGAGCTGGAGTTTGTGGGCGCTAGAAAGGAATCCTATCAAGAAGATAGTAGAAACCCAGCTGTTGAAAATGGTAGTTTGGAGGATGACCAAAACCGAAGGGATTTTACCATTAATGCACTGGCCATTAGTTTGAATAAAAACGACTTCGGAAGGCTATTAGATCCTTTTAATGGGCTGCAGGATTTACAAGATAAAATCATTCGCACGCCATTAGATCCAGACATTACCTATAGTGATGACCCCTTGCGGATGCTTCGGGCGATACGGTTTGCCACCCAGCTGCATTTTCAGATTGAAACCGAATCCCTACAGGCCATTCAGCGGAATGCAGAGCGTATCACCATTATTTCGAATGAACGTATTGTAGAGGAAATCCATAAAATATTGATGACCCCAAAACCTTCCATTGGGTTTGCCCTTTTGCACAAAACAAAATTGCTTCCGTATATCTTTCCAGAGTTGGTTGCTTTACAGGGCATTGAAGAAAAGGAGGGACAACTGCACAAGGATAACTTTTGGCACACCTTGGAAGTGGTAGACAATATTGCCGAAACTACCGATGACCTTTGGCTGCGTTGGGCCGCGCTTTTGCATGATATTGGAAAAGCCCCTACCAAGCGTTTCGATAAAAAAGTGGGTTGGACCTTTCATGGGCATGAATTTGTAGGCTCTAAAATGGTCTACAAATTATTCAAACGCTTGCGCATGCCGCTCAATGAAAAGATGAAGTTCGTACAGAAAATGGTATTGATGAGCTCACGCCCTATTGTATTGGCCGGTGATGTTACTGATAGTGCCGTACGTAGATTGGTATTTGATGCAGGGGATTTTGTGGAAGATTTGATGACGTTGTGTGAGGCAGATATTACCACCAAAAATCCTAAACGATATCAAAAGTATCACAACAATTTCAAGAGGGTTCGGGAGAAGATTGTGGAAGTAGAGGAACGGGACCAAATACGAAACTTCCAGCCTCCGGTTTCGGGAGAGGAAATCATGCAGACCTTCAACCTAAAACCCTCACGGGAGATTGGCATCATCAAGGAAGCCATTAAGGAAGCCATTTTAGAGGGAGAAATCCCTAATGAATACGAAGCCGCTAAAGCCTTTATGCTGAAAAAGGGAAATGAACTCGGACTTACACCTAGCGCATGAAAGATTTTAGACTGGAAACAGAGCGTTTAATCATTAGGCCTTTTCGCATGGAAGATGCCGAAGAAGTGTTGGTCTTTGCTTCCAATAAGGAAATTATTAAAACCACAGGGGGGAATTTGTTGACCACCTTGGAAGAAGTTCGGGAGATGATACAAAAAGTATGGCTCTGGGAATATAGCGAATACGGCTACGCCCGCTATGCCGTGATTCATAAAGAAGACGGAAACATCATTGGCTTTAATGGCTTGAAGTACATTCCCGAAATTAATCTGCCCGACTTCGGATACCGTTTGCTTCCGAAGTATTGGGGAAAGGGACTCGCCACTGAATCATCTAAGGCCGTTTTGAAGTATGCCTTTGAAACCTTGCCATTGGAAAAAATGGCAGGATTCACCTATACCGATAACTTTCCGTCCATTAATGTATTAAAGAAAGTAGGATTTCAATTTTGGAAGCTGGACCATTACCCCGGAGAAGAGGGTCCGCTTATTAACTGGTACCATTTAGCTAGAACCGATTATGAAGGATAACAAAAAAGTGATTTATTGGCTACTTACGGGATGCTTCCTCATCTTTGTGATGGTAGTCGTAGGTGGTATTACCCGTTTAACGCACTCTGGACTTTCCATTTCCAACTACAAACTCATTACAGGAACGCTTCCGCCCATGAACACTGCAGAGTGGGAGGCTGCTTTTGAACTGTACAAACAATACCCCGAATACCAAAAAATCAATTACCGTATGACCTTGGAAGAATTCAAGGACATCTATTTTTGGGAATGGATCCACCGAGTGATTGGCAGACTTATAGGTTTGGTTTTCATCATTCCTTTTCTGTACTTTTTGCTTCGGAAGCAATTGAGCAAACCCACCATACGAAAATCTGTCATTCTATTGGCATTGGGAGGCTTTCAAGGATTCCTGGGATGGTATATGGTTAAAAGCGGACTCGTAGACCGCCCAGATGTGTCCCATTTTAGGCTAGCGATGCACTTGACCACTGCCTTTATCACTTTTGCTTATACCCTTTGGGTGGCCTTGGACCTTATCTATCCTACCAAAAAACCCACTCAGGTTTCCTTTCGGAATTTGATTCGGGTAGGATATGTTGTATTGCTTATACAAATTATCTGGGGAGCCTTTGTCGCTGGATTGGATGCAGGATGGATCCACAACCACTGGCCTATGATGAGCGAGGGTACATTCATGCACGAAACTGTATGGAGCGAACAATCCCCTATTTGGAAAAACTTTGTGGAAGGCAAAAGCGGGGTGCAATTTGTACACCGTACCTTGGCCTACGTCGTCGTATTCTTCATCTTCCTCATTGGATGGAAAAGTCGGAAACAATCCCTTACCCTACCTCAACTTCGGGGGGTACAGTGGATGGTGGGTTTAGTGGTCCTTCAGTTTTTATTGGGGGTATTTACGCTACTGCTTCAGGTTCCCGTGGCATTAGGTATCCTGCATCAAGTAGTTGCTTTTTTCCTTCTAGCAAGCATGACCTTTACCTTACATCGTTTCAGTAAGTAGGCTCACTATAATTGTTGAAAAATAGGAAGTAATTTCCGCAGGGCTTCCCCTCAAGAATATGTACCTTTGCCCACCTAAATAGATACCGTTATGATTTATCGATTTCGAGTGATTTTGGATGCCCAGGAAGATGTATTCCGGGATATTGAAATACAAGCCGAAACGACCTTGGAGGATTTTCACAATGCCATCATTCAAGCCTTCGGGTTTGGAGGACAGGAAATGGCTTCGTTTTACCTTAGTAATGACGATTGGGAACAGGGCGATGAAATCCCTTTATTTGACATGAGCGAAGAGGATGAAGGACGTACAGTAATGCGTGACATCCCAGTGGAAGATGTAGTGCACGAAGAGCAGACCAAACTCATTTATGTATATGATTATTTCAATCTATGGACTTTCTTGGTAGAGCTTGCTGAAGTGGCAGAACCCAAAGAAGGACGCGTCTACCCCAACTTAATGTTTGCGCACGGACATCTTCCGGAGGAAGCCCCAGACAAGGAATTTGTAGCCGAAGAAGGAGAGGATGATTTTGAGGAAGATTACGGATTGGATGCAGAAGACTATGATTCTTTTGACTTTGACGAAAACTGGAACTAACACATGATTAATTTATACAGCACCCTAATCAACTCCCTATCTATTCACCGGGTGGGGAACAAAAGTAGAAATGAAGGGATTTTTCTTTCTGAAAGTCCGTATGAACTAAACGATGAAATTACGCCCTTGCTAAAGGAATTCTTTCTGAAACCATTTAGGGACAAGGAAGAGAATTACTTTCAGTTTGAGCATGAGGCCGATTTGGAGTTTCATACGTTGTACAACTTGGTGAATGCTATTTTTGACAATCCCGGGCAAGTACACGACCTTAGTAAAAAGATTGCGCAGCACTTGTTTGATCAATCTATGCATCCCCATATTAAAAGCGGTGAGGTATATGTTGCCTATTTGGAAAACCTACAGCTGGACAATGAAAAGGTTGATGCCATTGGAATCTTTAAAAGTGAGCTCAAACAGGACTTCCTTCAGTTTGAGGAAAGTGGTGCCAACTTGGATGCCGTGTTGCAACAGGGGGTGAACCTCAATAAATTAGATAAGGGGGCCCTTATTTTTAACGCGAAACGGGACGAAGGATATAAAATATTGTCTGTAGATAGCAATCGCTATGACGCCCGTTATTGGTTGGAAAGTTTCTTGGGGGTAGATGCTTTTGAAGACGAAAACTTCTTTACCAAGCGCTATCTAAAGTTTTGTCAGGATTTTGCAAAGGACGTTGTCCTTCCTGCCGAAGACAAAAAAGAAGAAGTGATGTTTATGAACCGTGCGGTGAATCACTTTGCTTCCAACGATAAGTTTGAGGAGTCCAACTTTATGAACGAGGTGTTTTCCAATCCTGAATTAATCCCAGAGTTTAAGCACTACAAAACCGAACGCGCCCCAAAGTACAGTATTGAGGATGTAAGCGAATTCCCTATTGCCAACACGGCGGTGAGTGCGGCCCGAAAGAAAATCAAGAATGTGATTAATTTGGATACGAATATCCAGATTAAAATGGACTTCATTAATCCCGAGAGCGCCGAACGCTTTGTGGAAAAAGGTTGGGACGAAGAGCGGCAGATGTACTACTATCTAGTGTATTTTAATAAAGAGCAAGCTAGATAGCGTTGCTATGTTGCAAAGGTTCAAAGTAGCAAAGATTCAAAGAGCCAAAGACCCAAAGTAGCAGAGATTTAAAGTAAAGTAGGGTGTACCCATCCAGATGCTATGGGTTTGTTATGGGTTTGGTGTGCCTAAACTGTACTGTTGACAAGGGTTGTATGCGGATTATATATGGATCTATATGCAAGTTGACTCAGTATGGAGTCGCTATAGAGTCGGCATGAAGTCGCTATGGAGTCACTATGGAGTCGCTATGAGAATGGTTTGAAATTACTCTTTTTAAAATGCTACAATCCATTTTATAAGATTAGGAAGTGCGGTTGCTTTTACTTATTCCTTTCAGCTACGTTTACCTATATTTCTAGTGTTTTGTATTAGCATTATCAAGCTTTCTTATTTTTAATACAATAGTGTGGATTCTTATAAAACTTTATAATTTAGGGTTTTCGTATGTATCATATTATATGATTCATAATAAAGATATTTATGGCTTTTTACGATCTAAGCAAAGAAGAACGTTCCCAATTAATTGGCACCATTCACGAAGCCATCCTGGAAGGGTTGCGCAAAAAGGATGACGGGATATTCCTCGCCTATTTTGAAGATGAAGATACGTATGTGCGAAAAGCCGCCTATCAAGCCATTGGACGCATCTATCTAGCCCATAACCTAGCACAAACTGCAATCATTGCTTCCTTGAATAGGCTTTTAATATCACCAAATGAAAAGGTGCGCCAAACTACTGTAAACGCAGCAGGGGAAATTGGCATGGAACAATTTGGCGTGGTTCAATCTATTTTTGATACCGCCTTATTTGACGAGCATCATTCCGTAAGGAATGCGGTGATAGGCTCTATCAAGAAAATGAGTCAGAAAAACCCAACTCCTACCCTAACGTGGGCAAAGAAATATCTTCATCACCAGGACAAGGAAATACGACGTGAAATTTGCCATGGCATAGAGCTAAGGGGACGTACCCATCCTGAAGATATCCTCCCCTTATTGAAAGCATTGCAACATGATGAAACCGCTAGGGTAAAAAACACATTGATTCATGTGCTGGGACAAATAGCCTATAAAAAAGGATGTTTGGAGAAAGTAGTTTCCCATCTAAAATCGTGGGAAAACAAGGAAGTTGTTGATAAGGCCCTGGATGAAATTGTTGATGTACACCAACGGTATGCAAAGTTTTCACATTATACCCAAAAAGAGGCCATTGAATACATAGATAAAGCTTTTTAAACTTCATAAATTTATCTCCCCCCTCCCCCCTTGAGAATCAAAAAGATGACACCTATTTTTTGGGGTCTTACATTGACTCAACAATGACTTCTGTCATAGTAATTTAGACTGAAACATATTAGCTTTCAAGGTTTTATGTTTAACCTATTATTCCCTGAGCGATGAAAATCCTAATTGTCTACGGAACCGGTGAAGGGCAAACCAGGAAAATTGCCCGTTTCATGGAGCAGGAACTCCAGGAAGACCAACATCAAGTGGTCATTGCAGATGCCACTGAAGAACCTCCTTCCCCCGAAGGATATGACCTAGTTATGGTGGGTAGTTCTATTCACATGCATAAATACCACAAGGCTATCTTCCATTATGCCAAGAACTATGCTGGAATGCTCAACAACCTTCCCACTGCCTTTTTCTCTGTTTGTATGGCCGTTGCTTCAGACCTTCCCGAAGAGCATGAAGAAGCCCACGCCATTGCCAAAAAGTTCTTACATGATACCCATTGGGAAGCCGAGGAAATATTTCATATTGCTGGTGCCTTGAAATACACCCAGTACGATTACTTCAAACGGCTTATCATGCGGATGATCGCCAAAAAACAAGGAGGCGCCATTGATACTTCCAAAGACCATGAATACACCGATTGGAAGGCAGTTGCCCATTTTGTAAAAACCTTTGCCGATAGCCATACCCCTGTACCTTTGGTAACGGACAAACAATAATGCCAGGAAAAGTAACTTGTTTTTTTGAATGGCAGGTTTGATTAATAAGGCTGTAAGACTCTTGCAGCCTTTTTTATATATCCTTGAATTTCAAGGTGCCCTATTTTCCATGTAACATAATTGGGGTATATTCGTCATATCCATAACAACCACCAAAAACACTTTCCATTTTGGAACCAATCTTAACAATCAATCATCTTACCAAGAAATTTGGCCCAATTACGGCTGTAGACGATGTTTCCTTTACTATTGAAAAAGGAAATGTCTACGGTATTTTGGGTCCCAACGGCAGTGGGAAATCTACCACCCTTGGCATTGTCCTGAACGTTGTAAACAGAACCCAAGGCGACTTCCACTGGTTTGACGGGAGTGAATCTACCCACCAAGCCCTTAAGAAAGTAGGGGCCATTATAGAACGTCCCAATTTTTATCCATACATGACCGCCGTGCAGAATTTGCAACTGGTCTGTAAGATAAAAGGCGTTCCTTTTGACAAAGTAGAAGAAAAACTGGAAGTAGTAGGTCTTTCGGAGCGGAAGCACAGTAAATTCAATACCTTTTCCCTTGGGATGAAACAACGTCTGGCGATTGCTTCGGCATTGTTGAATGACCCGGAAATCCTTATTTTGGATGAACCCACCAATGGGTTGGACCCACAAGGGATTCACCAGATTAGGGAAATCATCAAGAAAATTGCCAAGGACGGCACCACCATTCTATTGGCTTCCCACTTGTTGGATGAAGTAGAAAAAGTATGTAGCCATGTGGTGATTCTTCGGAAGGGGAAAAGTTTATATACCGGAAGTGTAGATGGCATGAATGCTAGTCATGGTTTTGTGATCCTTCAGAGTGCAGATAACGAACAATTGCTACAGGTCCTTCAGCAAATGAATGCCTTCAGCAACATTAAAAAAGAAGGTGAAACGCTTATTGCCTACCTCAACGAACCCATGGATGCGGCAAGCTTGAACAAATCCCTTTTTGAAAAGGGCATTGCCCTTTCCCGTTTGGAAAAACGCAAGGAAAGCCTTGAGGAACAATTCTTACAACTTACCAACAACAACTAACCGCCATGCTTCGACTGCTTAATATAGAATACCATAAACTAAAACTGAACCGTTCGGCACGGATTATTTCCTTGACGTACTTTATCCTTATCTGTTTTATTGCCTTGATTGTTTCTATTGAGTTCAATTTTGGTGGGGTAAAGTTTCGGGTGGCAGACCAGGGGATTTTTAATTTCCCCTTTATTTGGCATTTCAACACCTTTATGGCGGCCATCCTAAAAATATTTTTGGCCATTGTGATTGTTTCGATGATGAGTAACGAATACAGCTACCGTACGTTGAAACAAAACCTGATAGACGGCTTGAGCAAAAAAGAGTTCGTGCTTTCTAAATTCCTCACAGTCATAGGATACGCTGCTGTTTCAACTGTCTTTGTATTTATGATTTCCATGATTTTGGGACTTATATTTTCAGATTATACAGAGATAGGGATTATTTTCAGTGATTTGGAATACCTTCTCGCCTATTTTGTGAAATTGGTAGGCTTTTTCTCCTTCTGTCTTTTCTTGGGGGTTTGGGTAAAGCGATCTGCCTTTGCCATTGGATTTTTAGTGATTTGGTGGATTGTGGAAAGTATTCTCTACGGACTCATGAAATGGCAGTTTTTTAAAGGAACGGATATTGCTGAAAACGTATCGCAGTTCTTTCCGCTGACAGCCATGGGCAATCTTATCAAAGAGCCTTTTACCAAATTAGGGGCCATACAAAGTGCCGCTAATCAACTAGGCGAGCAACTTAGCAAAAACTATGATGTACAGTTATTGGATATTGGGATCGTATTGATCTGGACGGGGCTTTTTGTGTACTGGTCTTATGCCATCCTGAAAAAGCGTGATTTATAAAACAGGATTGCTTGCTTTACAAACCACGTTAGCTTACGGAAAAATAATTGTATATTGAGCATAAAAACCAAGCTATGCCAAAACAATTACTCCTTCTTGGCGTTTTCCTGTGTAATTTTTTGGGAACCCTTCAGGCTCAGGATATTGAGCTCTTTCAGCAATTTAACGGACGGTTTGATTATACTGCCATCGGAAATACCCTTAATTTAGAAGAAAATGGATCTACATCAGAGTGTATTATCCTTACGGAAAGCAGTGCTGATTTAACCCTTCAAGTAGGGCAAACACCTATAGCTGCCTACCTGTATTGGGCAGGCTCTGGTGAAGGTGATTTTGATGTGGAATTGAATGGCACCCCTTTTACCGCTTCCAGAACGTTTTCCTATGAATTTACAACGGCTGCTGGAGTTTTGAATACCTATTTTGGGGCCTATGTGGAAATATCTAATTTGGTTACTACCACTGGCAATGGCACCTACACCCTTTCTGAATTAGACCTCACCGAAGATATCCTTCCTTTTTGTGCAATTAATGGTGGGAACTCGACCAATTTTGGGGGGTGGTCCATTATCATTGTCTATGAAGATTTGACTCTACCGCTGAACCAAGTGAGCGTTTTTGATGGGTTTCAATCGGTTTCCATCAATGAACCGGAAGTTATTATTGAATTGGAGAACCTCAACGTATTGGACAATACCGGTGCCAAGATAGGCTTTTTGGCATGGGAGGGCGACTCGGGGATTGCCAATAATGAAACACTTTCCATTAATGGCAACCTTTTAAGCAATGATATAAATCCCGTTAACAACCAGTTTAATGGCACCAATACCTTCACCAATTCTGTTGAGTTGTACAATATGGATTTGGATGTCTATGACATTGAAAACAATATTCAGCCAGGGGATACCTCTGCAACCATACGCGCAACATCCAGCCAAGATTTGGTAATGATCAATAACATCATCACCGTATTAAACACTGAACTGCCCGATGCCACGATTGTGATTGATGATTTTGAGGGTTCTACAGAATGTGGAGATCTTGAATTGGAGGTGGCTTATACCGTTTCAAATTTTGACAGTACTGCTGAATTACCCGCCAACACACCCATAGGTTTTTTTGCTAACAACACTTTGTTGGGAACGGCCGAAACTACCGTCGTACTCCCTATAGGTGCTTCTGAAAGTGGAGCCATTACCTTGACTGTTCCCACAAATATCCCTGTTGATTTTACGTTTCGGGCCTTTGTAGACCACACCCAAGTAGTAAATGAAACCAATGAAGAGAATAACGAGGACACTTTGGAAGTACATTTACAGGTTTTTCCCGAAATCGTTGGACTTACCAACTTAGAATTATGTGACGTAGTGGGGGAAGAGTTTTTTGACCTTACCGAAGCCACTTCACAAATAGACCCCGTGAATACCATTAGCTATCACCTTTCGGAAGTAGATGCCAACAATGATGAAAACCCCATTCCCAATCCGGAAGCCTATCAGAATACCGAAAATCCCGAAACCATCTGGATTAGGGTATCCAACCCAGATTGTTTTGTGGTAGACAGCTTTACAGTAGAAATTATTATTTGTCCGTTACCGGATGCGACCGTTTCCATAGACAATGACATTTATGCCTGTAGACAACGGGATTTACTTGTTGAGTATACCGTTTACAATGAAGAAGGAACTGCTCCCCTACCTGCCGGAACCTTGATTGCCTTCTACATAGATGACAACTTATTAGCTCAAGCAGCAACGTTGAATGAAATCCCCATTGGAGGTAGTGAACTTGGGGCTTTTGATGTAATGCTACCCGAAACCACTCCAAATGTTTTCAATTTAAAAGCAGTGGCAGATGATGATGGGACCGGACTGGGAAGTGTACAAGAGCTGAATGAATTCAATAATGAATTTATACTGAATGTGGAATTTGGGGAACTTCCCCCTATTCCGGAATTGCCCAATCTCACTGAATGTGACATGGGACTGGATCAAGCTACCTTTGATTTTACAGACCCCGAAATAGGATTATTGGATATCATCACTCAAAATTCTACTGGTGATGTACAATTCTTCCTTACTGAAACCGATGCTATATTGAATGTCAATCCAATTACCAATCCGGATTCGTATGAAAACATTACTAATCCGCAGACCATTTATGTTCGATTAGAGAATCAAATCTGTTTCACTACTGCCTCATTCAATTTGATTGTGGAGAAGTGCCCCCCTACTATTTATGAAGGGTTATCCCCCAACGGAGATGGAAAAAATGATGTATTCAATATAGATTACATCGTGGATGTCTATCCAGATTTTGAATTGAAGATTTACAGCAGGGAAGGAAACCTTATTTACGAAGGGGGTAATTTCCAAGGCTTATGGGACGGTATTCCTAATAGGGGGATCCTACGGCAGGATAAGGTAGTGCCTACGGGAGTGTATTATTATGTGCTAGTGTTGAACGATCCAGATTTCCCTGAACCTTTTATAGGGGATATCTATGTGAACTACTAGGACGGTTTCTGTATCAATGGCCGAAGGATTCCTTCCATACCATTGATTTTAATCTCGTGCATTTCCTGCATCAGTTTCCCGAGTTTCCCTTGGGGCCATCCTTTTTGCCGAAACCAAGTATAATAGTATTCTGGAATATTCACGAGGTATTTCCCTTGGTACTTTCCGAAGGGCATTTTGTAATTCGCCAAGGTAATAAGGTGTTGCTTATCTATTTCCATGCACTTAGTGCTTCCAATTCTTGTTGAATAAATGCACGCCATTGGTATTCTGCCTCCTTAATGTTGGAATGGTCACTATCTGCATCATATTGCTTTTGCATTTCCCTACGGGCTGCTTCCATGTCATTGTAAATGGTAGATGCCTTGTCCTTAAACTCCCTATTATGGGGTAATTGGGAAAGCGCCTTCCGTAGTTTACGTGCATGAAGTTCAGTGATATCAAAATGTGCTTGTTCATGTGCAAGGATATAGGGCGATACCCTATCTACCTTGTACCAGGAAAGATCTGGATAAAAATTAGCCGAAATGGAATAGGAAAGATCTGGTACCCCGTTGCGTTCCCCATACGAAAAAGAAAACAACACACCAGAATTGGTACTTGCCACAAAATCATTCCCACGGTTAGGAGTGCCCTTGAAGTCGGCCCAAGTGAGTTTCCGTCCTTCCTGCCATACAATTTTTTCCTCTTCGGAAACAAAACCCAATGAAGTGATTAGAAAAACCAAAAGAAACCATTTGTTCATAGGGAAATAACGTTAGGAAAGAAGGATTTCGTATATCTTCTTATTTTTCCAGAATGCCTTGAATGTTGGGCTTGAAATAATTAGGTCCCTTGAGTACCTTCCCATCTTCCCTATAGATAGGCTTGCCATCTGCACCTAGCTTGCTCATGTTACTGCGTTGGATTTCGGCAAAGACCTCTTCTATTTTATATTGCATGCCGTGTTCCAGAATAGTTCCACAAAGGATATAAAGCATATCCCCCAAGGCATCGGCTACTTCCACGAGGTCGTTATTATTGGCCGCTTCTAGGTATTCCTCGTTTTCTTCACGCATCAATTTATAGCGCAGTAAGTTTTTATCTTCCCCGAGGTGTGCGGTTGGTGTTTCTTTAATGCCAAGTTTGAATGCTGTATGGAACTCGTGTACCGCTGCAATTTTATCTTTCATGAATGCGTAGTTTATAATATATTTGTGAGGATAAAACTACAACATTTTATGTTTTCTACCGGCCAATTGATCTTCGCGATTTGTTTTGTAGTTGCCTTTGTGGCCTTGATGGTTTTTAGCTACCGAAAAGATAAAAAACTACACAGAACCCATTTTAAGGGTAGTCTATGGATTTTGGTGGGTTTTATTGTATTTGTATTGTTGTTGGTGGGCATCAAATATTACCTAAAACACTGACGGTTACGAAAATATTTCAATTTTCACAAGTTGTAAAACTAAAAGGAATTAGCTAGCTTCGGGCTAATGACTAACCACCTTCCTTTACTATTCCCTAAAATACCCAGTAAGGGGTATTCCTTTATAACTGTCAATTTTTCAATTTTACAACTAAATAACTCACTCTTATGAAAACGCTACTTTACACTATCGCACTTTGTTTTCCACTCCTTTTATTGGTATCCTGTGGAGAAGATAAAAAAGGAAATGAATCCTCTGCTGAAGCTAAAATTACTGCTTCCAGTGATTCCTTAATGCTTAACAGTCCTAACGATAAAATCTGTGAAGATTTAATAGACCATACCACAAGAAATTTAACTTACAGCGCCTTTGACTCTTTTGATGCCGGTTTTTCTACCACCACAGGAGATTTTGACAAGAAAATGTATATACCTGTGGGAGAAAAACAAATTCAGGGCCAACGGGTAGTCCTTCGTCCCGCTATTATTTCTAGGGAAAATATTTCCAAGGATGGGGTCTATGCCATTTTTGAAGTATTAAAACATAATAAAAATGATGATTCCGACTTAAGCAACTATCCCTTTATTACTGAGACTCAAACTGGAAATCTTGGTAGTTTAACCCCACCTATAGATCCTTCTGTTCCAACAAAGATATATGTAGCTTCCATGCACGATGAAGATTTCGATTCCTACACCGATGAAGAAATTGCGGAACTAAAAGCAGCTTTAATCGAAATTTTTAAGGAATGTCAAGAATTAGGGACTCAAGATTGTCTCCTAGAATTTACAAGAAAAAAGGATAGTCTAGGTATTACAAAGCCCGCAACCTTAGGAGGAGGCGTTATCCCACCTAGGTAATGAAAACAGTTTTCGGTTGGATGTTGTGGTGTTTTTTGGGCCTAAGCGGGTTATTGCTTCAGGCCCAAACGCCTATTTTGGATTCCCTACTGAAAAACTATGAGTTTGCCAATGCCAAAGCGTATATCCTTCAACAAGAAAACTCCCAAAATAATCAGTACTTGCAGTTGTTTAGATTGTTTGCTGAAAAAAAGGAATTAGATTCTGCTTATCATTATTTTTATCAAATAGACACTCTTTCCCTAGCTACCTTCCAAAGAGCACAGTACTATTTTTACGAAGGACAGCTAAAAGAATCTGCCAACGAAGAAGACTTGGCATTTCCATTGTACCAAAAGGCCCAACAACTTTTTGAAAAAGCAGGAGCCGATAAAGAAGCGAACCAACTAAATTATGAATTCTATTCTACAATCAATTCCCAAAAACAATACGAATACCCCAAACAAACCTACCTTGTGCGATTCATTGCACATGCAAAGGCAAATGGGTATGCAGACCAGCTGGCTACCGGTTATATGGAAATGGTACTTCAGCATTTAAACAGAAAAGATTCTGTACAATATTACTTTAAAGGTGCCTGGGAAAATGCCAATGAAACCAAGGACCCATTACTTATATCAAGGGTTGCTGCCATCAATGGGCTCTATCATGCAGAGATTACCCAAGAATTAGATTCTGCCGCATATTATTTTGACTTGGAAAGCTCCTTACTCGCTCAAAAGAAAGTGAACTACCGAAGCCTTTACAATCTCATCAATAAGGCGAACGTAGCCAAAAAAAAGGGAAATATCCCCCAAGCCATTGATTTGTTGCTCAAGGCAGATTCCATTCCGCATGACCTGTACCGAAAAAACAATAAAATCATTCTGTACACCCAATTAGTTGACGCCTATGAACAACTGGGGGCTTTTGACAAAGCATTGATTTATTCCAAACGTATCCTAAGCTACAGGGATAGTGTGAACGTTGCTGCCCAAAATGTGAATCTCACCAGGTTTCAGGCTTCCGAGAAGGAAAATCAGCTTCTCATAGAGCAGCAACAGAAAAAGCAAAACCGGAATATCGCCTACGCATTGGGAGGTATAGCAGTGCTCATAGGGTTTATAGGGTTTTTGGTCTATAAAAACACCAAACGCAAACAGCGTATTGCAGAGCAGGAACGTTTATTGGAAATTCAACAAAAAGAAAAAATACTCAAAGAGCAGGAATTGCATACCATCAATGCCATGGTAGAGGGACAGGAAAAAGAACGGCTTCGGTTGGCCAGTGATTTACATGATAGTGTGGGGGCAACCCTATCTGCGGCAAAGCTTCAGTTTGATCATCTATCTAAAACTATTTCTGAAGCAAACCCCAACGATGAAATCTTTCAGAAAACAAAAAAATTACTGGAAGATGCCTACCAAGAAGTGCGGTCTATGGCCCATCTTAAAAACAGTGGGGTGATTGCCAAAAATGGTTTGTTGCCTGCCGTTGAAAAATTAGCCACCAATGCCAGCTCTAAAGAATTGCATATTGAAGTTTCCCATTTTGGACTAGAGGGTAGATTGGATAGCACTTTGGAAATTACCCTGTTTAGGATTATTCAAGAATTGGTGACCAATATTATCAAACACGCCAAAGCGTCCGAAGCTTCCATTTCACTTACCCAACGTGAAGATGTCTTGAGCATTATTGTAGAAGATAACGGCATAGGGTTTCCTGCAAATAAGATGGTGGAAAAAAATGGAATGGGTCTTAGCAGTGTGGAAACAAGGGTGGAACATTTGGAGGGCACCCTGGAAGTAGACAGTCAACCCTTAAAAGGGACCAGTATTTTAATAGATATACCCTTATGATAACCGTAGCACTTGCCGAAGATCACCAAGCCCTCGTAGATGGGATTGATCTTCTTTTGAAATATGAAGAAGCCATTGAAATTGTAGGTACCGCGAATGACGGGGAAGCCCTTTGGGAAATCGTACAACGAAAACAGCCAAAATTGGTCATTACCGATATTAAAATGCCGAAAATGGACGGTATCGTGGTGACCAAGCTTATCAAAAAACAGTTTCCCCACATTAAAGTCATTGCGTTTTCAATGTTTGACCAACCTGAAGCTATTTCGCAAATGATTGATGCTGGTGCCTCTGGATATCTGCTGAAGAATTCCCCTTTGGAGGAAGTCTTGACCGCAATAGAAAACGTGTCTAAAGGCGGGACTTATTTTGATGCTTCTATAGATTTGGATGGAATTACCAATAAGGACAATTCCAAAAAAGCACCATTGCTTACCAAAAGTGAACGGGAAATCCTGCAACTAATCGGAGAAGGGAAATCAACGAGTGAAATTGCGGCACTTCGATTTACAGCAGTTTCCACGGTGGAAAAGCACCGAAAAAATATGATTTTTAAACTAGGGCTTTCCGGTAAAGGAGAATTGCTTCGGTATGCCCTGGAACGCAAATATGATTTTTAACCATCTTAAATACCTTTCATTATGAAAAAGTTTATCTACCTATTTAGCTTTTTGGCTTCAGGAATGATTTTTGGGCAAAAGCTACAAAGCATAGACACCTATACTGGCTACGTGCCACAAGTTGTACAACCTATGGAAGCAACCTTGCCTTTCCGCGATTACAAAGGAGATACCATTGATTTGGATGCATTGCAAGTAACCGATTTCAACCATATTCAAACTTCTGTGGTTCTATTGGATGACCAAGGGAATATTGGCGGATTTGGAGTTACTGCCGAAAAAGACAACTACCGACTTTTTTACTTATTCGAAATCTATTTGGAAGTATACGATGCCAATAACCAATACTTTAGGTTGGGAGCTGCTATTGAGATTAGAGTGGACGTCAAAACCCGAAAGACCAAACTGAACCTTTCAGATCTTCTTGGCGTGGCCATAAATGCTGAAAAGAAAAAACTGAAGGGAAGTATTTCGGTTTCTGCAAAAGGGTTCAGTTCTGATAATATTTTTGGTCTATTCAATATTAACTCGTCTATAGATCGAGCCTCTGTACAACAAATTTTGAAGAATACCGGAATCATGATTTCGAAATTTTCAGACAAAACCATTCAACTGAAGCCTATCATCCTTGGAACAAAGTATAAAAACGGTACCCAAGTAACGATGAAATAATGCGATTTAAAGTACCTTAAAAAGCCTCCAAATAGGAGGCTTTTATTAAATATACCCTCTACCGGGTATGGAATCGCGAAAGGTTGGTCACTAGTTTTGATTTCAAATAATCAACAACTGAAATCATGAAAAAAACAACCTTTCTCCTCTCCTTATTTTTAGGAATTGTATTATTGGCATCCTGTGAGCCCGAAGAAACCTCTGGATGTACAGACCCACTAAGTTATCTTTATGACGAAAATGCAGATACCGATGACGGTAGCTGTGCGTATTATTATGGCGGAAGGGACATGGGGCAATTGGATCTTGGCTCTGAAATAGATAATGATAATGAATATGATGTCTATTTTGATGGGGAATTTATTGGAAGGCTTCGGCATTATTGGCCCAATGGGCTAAGCTGTGGAGATCCCGATGCGGTTGGAAGAATCCTTCCCTCTGGTTCTCATACCATTAGGGCAGTAGGAAATGGTGCTACTGAAATTAGGGAAGGAACCGTTTTTCTTGACCCCCAGGATTGTAAAGTAGTCCTGCTGGAAAATCTACCGCTAGTAGATGGTAGTGGCGGTGGCGGTGGCGGAAACAGCACCGGAGATTTGATTTTTTGGATCAATGCAGATTATGGCTGCGGACCCGTAAGCGTGAATCTCTCTGGGGTAGGTTCTGCAACCATCAATGGCTACTACAGCACTACGCCAGATTGCGGTGCTTCTGGGGGAGCTAATTTTACAAATCTTAGCCCAGGAACTTATTCCTTTACCGCTTCTTGTCAGGGATTAAATTGGTCTGGTACAACAACCGTTTCAGCTAATACCTGTTCTACCCAACTGTTACTTCCCAATGGTGGAGGAGGAGGCGGTGGCGGCGGTGGCGGCGGCGGTGGAACTGGCGATGTGAAATTTTGGATCAACCAGGACTTTAACTGCGGAAATATTACCGTAAATGTTTCGGGCGCTGGATCATCTGTCATCACAGGTTATTTCCCTACGGCACCTAGTTGTGAGAATACCGCAGCAGGAGGAAACTTCAATAACTTAAGCCCTGGTACATATTCCTATACTGCGAGTTGCAATGGATTGAATTGGCAGGGAAGCTTTACCGTTACGTCCAACCAATGTTTGCAATTTCAATTAACCTTATAATATTACCACTATGATTTTATTAAAAAAATATGCCTTCTTTACCGCAGTTTGCTTGCTCTTCACATTGCTATCCTGTAATAAGGATGATGGCGGCGAAGATGGGGAAAACAATGATCCCTCGGAAGTTACTGCAGCCGAAATACTCAACGCTAATTTTACCGTAAATAGACCCGGTACTTTTGAGATTAACCCAGATGATGTGGAAATTGATAATTCCATTATTGTAACAGCAGGTGGTAATGGCACTGCTCCAATTAGGCCGGGAGATGCAATGGACAACCAAATTTTCTTTCAAAACAATGGTGGTAGTACCATCAATGCAGTGGGAATGCGATTTGGAAACTCAGGACCTATCACCTTTGTTCCTGTAACACAGGAAGAATTAGATAACGGACTAGCTATTTTGCCATTTTTAATTGATTTAAGTGTATGCGAAGATATTGCCCAGATATGTCATGATATTAAGTGTTATGAATTTGCGTACACCGATGCTGGACAAATATCCCAAGCAGATCTTCAAGATATTGCGCTAATTTGCGGAGCATGTGAGGAACCCTCATGTTTGGACCTATTGGAGCCATCAGCATGCAGCGGTGTTACTGGTGAAGATGGAAGCCCTAGATTTAATCTAACCTGGTCTGGCGCTTCAGATTTAGACTTGTATGTTACAGATCCTAACGGTGAAACCATTTCTTATCAGAACCCAAGTGCTGCTTCAGGTGGGATGTTGGATGTAGATTGTACTGGAAATTGTACAGGTGGGAATTCAGAAAATATTACCTGGCCCCAAGGAGGTCCTTCAGGAACTTATACATTTTACGTGAATTACTTTAGCGGATCAGGAACAGTGAATTTCAATATTCTGGTTCGCGATAATCTACAGGATATTCGTACAGAATCTGGAAGCGTAACTGAGGCTGGAACAAATTCTGCTTCTTTTACTTATGTAAAGAGTTAGCCAAGACTTTAAGGGCGGAAACTGCTAAAACATAGTTTCCGCCCTAAAGTTCAAATACCTAGTTTTCGGTATTTCAACACTTTTTGAAAAAACTTAATTTGAAAAAAATATTCAAAAAAGTATTCAAACACAAGTGTTTGGCTATCAACATATAAATTTTAAAAATAGATCACGTTATTCGATTTAGAAAAGAGAGGAATACCTTAAAAATTTTAAGTTCAGTAGTAGATATCCTATCTTTATCATCAACAAACAGAACCATTTAATCCATCATTATGAAAAAAAGACTATTATTTTTATCCCTAATTGTATTATTATCCCCCGTTGCCATGCTTGCGAATTCTGAAAGCATGCCAGAAGCATTAGTGGGGAAAAAGAAAGTTGAACTTGGAACTTCGGAAGGAGATGCCGAAATTTATGTAAACGGAAAGCTTATTGGAAAAGGATCTGCGGTAATTACTGTACCCTCTGATGATTGTGTAACCGTCATTGCCAAGAAGATTGGTTTTCTTACCGAAAAAATTGAGTTCTGCAACAAGAAGAAAATGACCAAGCCACCGAAAACGCATTATATTGAAATGAAGCGTGACGATGCCTATGATGCTTCGGTACAGACAGATATTGCAAACGTAGACATTGAATTACAGGTTGGAAGCATGGATAAGGATCAAGCTTGGAAGTTGATCAACCAAATTGTATTAACCTATATCGATGTGATTGAAATGACCGATAAGGAAACTGGATATCTACGAACTGCGTGGTCACTTAAAACCTTTAAGCAAAATACGGTTCGTACTAGAATTATCGTTAAGGAATCTTCTGTAGACCCATTGGTTTTCAAAGTGAAATTGGTAAGTGAGTCTGCTGGAATCCCTATGGTAAGTGTAAAAAGTGATGAGCTTTTTAAGGAGTGGGATCGTGTTCTACGGTCTTATTCCAACATGATTCCTGAATTTCAGGCACGTGTAAAATAAATAACCAAATTAATTTCAATTAAAAAAGGGGGCGAAATCGCCCCCTTTTTTAATATGGTAAACCTAAATGGTTTATAGGTTAGAATAGTTTTTGCTGTAGTTTAGCATCTGCTCTTCAAAGCTAGCAGGCTGCTCAATTGTGAATCCTGTGATCTCTCCATTTTCATCTTCCGTAGGCACAATTACAGGGTTTACAAATCCGCTATAGGGCGCACTCTCAAACTTACTGTTTCTATCCAGTATTTCTTTGTGGACAACTGGGTCTACTTTTACACCATAATCTTCCACCAAATTTTTAGCAGCTTCGTAGTCACCTTCACTGGTAATACGTTGGGTTTCCTTCAGCAATTGTCCAAAAAGTTCACGTAGTTTTTGATAGTCGTTTATATTATAGAAGGTTTTTCCATCACGGTTAATCTTGTCAATCACGTTTTCTTCCTGTCCCTTTTCAAACACCCATGCACTTACCCACTGACGGTTTCTCATGTGTGCTTCCTCCACATCATTTCCTAATTCCAAACGGATTAGCTGCGTAAGCAAACCATTTCTAATGTATCCATCATAAGCTGCCTTTCCGGTTTCTTCCCAGTTATCTGTTAAGCCTAACTCTTGTAATTTAGGATCCATCAAATAATACAACCCGAACAAATCTGCCCGTCCTTCTTCAATGGTAGACTTATAACTCTTCAATGTTTCCTTGGGTGTTCCAACGCCAGGATTAATTTGTCCCGAAGCGTGACCAACTACCTCATGAAGGGCAGTGTGAAGTTTATCTGCTAACTTTCCGTATTTTTCTTCCAAACGAATTTCCTCTTCATCATTGGCAAATTCCTTCAAACGTCCACTTCCACCTGCACTTCCATAAGCGTTGATGATATTCCCAAGGGAAACAGACTTACTTCCATGCTTTTGACGAATCCAATTGTTGTTAGGTAAGTTTACCCCAATTGGTGTGCTTGGAGAGGCATCCCCAGCTTCTCCCGCAACGATTACGGTTTTGTATGAGACTCCTGTCACCTTTTCTTTTTTATGTTCTGGCATCAAAGGAGAATTATCCTCAAACCACTGCGCTTCCTTAGAAAGTACAGCCATCTTTTTAGACATATCAAAATCCTTGATTTCCACAATGGTTTCAAAACTTCCCTTGTATCCCTTAGGGTCGTTGTATACTTCAATAAAACCATTGATCCAGTCTATGTTTCCTTCCGTAGAATTAACCCAAGCCACTGCATAGTCATCCCAAGTGTGTAAATCACCTGTTTTGTAGTATTCAATCAATAAGCCCAACGCTTTTGCTTGGTTTTCATTTTCGGCCACTCCTTTGGCCTTTTCCAACCAAAAGATCATTTTATCGATGGCAGCTCCGTACATTCCGCCACTTTTGTAGACATTCTCTTTTAGTTGTCCGTTTTCTTTCACCAATTGCGTATTCAAACCAATTTCAATAGGTTCGTTTGGATCTACTTCCATGGCGCCATAGTAGGATTCAACATCTGCGGTTGTCACATCTGGTCCATAAAAGTTAATGGCACTTTCCAAAACAATATCCGCATCCTTGCTAAGGTTTACTTTTTTGGTATCCTTCTCATTGAAAATTACATCAAGGGCTTCCCCTTCCAAGGTAGTATTGGTTTCGGAAAGTAAACTTTGCAGGTATTCTTTAGTGAAATCTGGTTTGATTTTATCTGTACTGTAATGGTGGTGAATTCCGTTGGAAAACCAAACCCTTTTTAAGTAAATTTCAAAGTTTTTCCAGTCTTCGGTAGTCTTGTCCCCTTCATAAATAGTGTAAACATTTTCCAGTGCATCACGAACGGCAAGGTTATGACGGTAGTTTTGATTCCACATAATGTCCCTACCTTCAAGACCTGCTTGTGTTAGATAGTAAACTAACTTTTGTTCTTTAAGCGTAAGATTTTCAAAACCAGGAATCTGGTAGCGAAGTACCCGTAGGTCTGCAAATTGGTCTACCACATAATCAAAATCACTAGCGGCAACTTCTGTGGTTTCTTCCACAACGGGATCTGGACCTTGCTTTTCCTTACAAGAAAAAAGCATTAATCCTCCCAGGGCCAAGGCCCAAAAATAGGTGTATTTCATAGTATTGTAATAGTTTGATTTTGTACAAATGTAACAAATAATATGCAGCAGTTCACAGGTGGTTTAAAAACCTGAAACAAAATTGCCTATCTTAGCATACCAACCAATTTTATGCAAGATGAAAATTCTAAAATACCTTCTGTTTTTATTACTCATTGTTATCATAGGTGGTGCTGTATATTTTGGCACCAAGGATGGATCTTTTGATATTTCCAGCAAGCGTACAATAGAAGCTCCCAAAAGTCTAGTCCTTGAACAAATAAACGATTTCAAAAACTGGGAGGCTTGGGGTCCTTGGAAGGAACAGGACACCGCCATGCAAATAAATTATGGCGAAAAAACAGTTGGAGAAGGAGCCTCCTATTCTTGGAAAAGTGAAACTGAGGGAGACGGCGCAATGGAAACCGTGAAAGTGATACGGATGGATACTGTCTTACAAAACATCACCTTCAACACCCCTATTGGAGATAGTAGTAGTGATGTGTATTGGTATTTAGAATCTACAGATCAAGGTGCTACCGAGGTCACTTGGGGAATGAAAGGGGAACAGTCTTTTCTAGAAAAGGTATTCATGTCTTTTCAAGAGGACGATTTTGATACCATGTTGAGAAGTATGTTTGACAAAGGTTTGGAAAACATAGATGAACAAGTAAAGGACGCTATGAGCCAATATGACATTACGGTTGAAGGAATAAAGGAATATGGAGGAGGATATTACATGTTTACTACGGCTGCTAGTAAAATAAGTGAATTAGGCGCAAAAATGGGCCCAATGCTTGGTAAAGTCAGCATCTTTATGCAACAGAATAATATTCCAGCTAGTGGCATGCCTTTTACCCTATACAATGAGTGGGATGATACCAATGGAACCACTATCTTTTCTACGGCCATTCCCGTAAAGGAAAAAATCATCGTTACCCAAGGTGATGTGCTTTGTGGCTATATGGAACCGCTTTCTGCCGTGAAAACTATTTTAAAAGGAAACTATGATAACTTAGGGGAAGCCCATCAAAAAGCCATGGAATACATTCAAGGAAACAACCTATTGATAGATCCTTCAAACCCACCGTTTGAAGTATATGCGAACGATCCTGGGGAAGTACCAAATCCTGCTGAATGGATTACTGAAATATACTATCCTGTTTTCAAAGACCTCACCAGTAACCATCCTATTATAAGTGGAAATAACCAATAACTTATGAAGCAATTCTTATTGGTTTTTTTAGGCGGTGGAGCGGGAAGTGTCCTTCGGTTTATGGTGGGTAAACTATGGAATAATTCCCAAACTGGTATTCCTTTAGGCACCTTCGCTGCAAACATTTTAGGGAGTCTTTTAATAGGCCTCATTTTAGGATGGGCCGCAAAAAACCAATCAATTTCAGAAAACACATTACTCTTGGTGGCTACTGGATTTTGTGGCGGTTTCACTACCTTCTCTACCTTTGCCTATGAAAATCATGTTTTTTTAAGGGATGGAAATTTCGGACTTTTTGCGCTTTACACCATCATTAGTTTTGTGGTAGGCTTTTTGGCAGTTTTCCTAGGGATTTGGATTGTAAAATGGATTTAATGTTTTTGGAAATCCTTTACTCCCGCTTCAATTCTAATAGGTAAATCATTTTCCCGTGGCGGGATAGGACATGAATACTTTGGACTGTAGGCACAATACGGATTATAAGATTTATTGAAATCGATGATAATAGTGTCCCCTTCAGGGATGGTCAAATCAATAAAACGTCCTCCACCATAGGAACCATCCCCACTGGTCCAATCCGTAAAAGGCAAAAACAAATGATTGCCATATTTTTCAGGGTCTCCCCAGGAATCGGTACTCTTATAAAGCATCAATTTTAAGGGCTTCCCATCTATTTTAAAATGAGCTTCAGCGTATTTTACATATTCGGGTAGCCTTTCTGTGGTCGTGGGCATTAAAAAAGGTTTTTCATTGGGCGTTCGAACAAAATCTGCAGTCACCCTATATTTTAAATCAACCGGATAGTACTCCAATGCCTTAAACTTCCGAAATGTTTTGGCATCCAAAATAGTAGTTTCAGGATTCTGGAAACGCTCACTAATTGAATCTTGATAGGCTTGCGCTTGCTCAAGGATAGCTTGAGAAGACTGTGACGCTAGACTAAAAGCTGTTCCAATCGCAATTAAAAGAAGAAGGAATTTTTTCATAAAAAAGGAATATAAGTCAAAGGTAATAAGGTTTTTTGAGTATATTCCCATTACAACTAACTAACTTCAAAATGATAAAATTTGTTCCAACCTGGAGGTCTTGGGTTTATTTACTTGGCCTATGTTGCTTTTTAGTTATCACCTCCTGTGAAAAAGATGATACTAGTACAACTCCTGAAGACGAGGAAAATGTAGACCCTTCTGAACTTGAAGGCAGATTCACCAATTTTATTAGCTGTACTATTATTCCACCGCCTTCGGAAGTAGGACTTAGTAGCTATTATAAAAAATACTACAATTGTAACGGAATCCCTGTTATTGGCAATGCCAGTGTACCTGATGAAGCTTTTCAGATTGCTTCTGAAACAACAGATTTTCTACTTACTAATTTAGGAGTAGTTAAAAATCAATTAATCAAGGATGGAAATTATATCGTCTTATATCCTGAAGGTGAATCACTCAATAATTTACCAGAAGATTTTCCAGTTGGAGGAAATGCCAGTGGAGCCTATAGCTGGAACCAAAATTTTAAGGCACTCGCGAGTGATGTTGCCAGTTTGCTTTGCAATCCCAATGTAGGTTATGGACATACCTTGGTTCATGAGCTTGGACATATGATAGATATTGGCGGATTTAGAAGATTAAATGGTGGATTTGAAAATGAACTTTCCAGCTTATATACTTCTGCAAGATCAAACGGACTTTGGGATAATACCTATGCTAGTACCAATAAACAAGAATATTTTGCAGAAGCGTTTACCATTTGGTATGGAGTAAATTGGATTGGCCCAGAAGGAGGGGATGGTAACAGAAATGAAATAGGCGATCGTGAACAACTCCAAGGCTATGATGCTGGGATTTATAATTTATTGAATGATAACATTAACTCCCTTACGGATATGCCCGGTTGTAGAATTCCGGTAATTCCCAATGCCATGGCAAATTGTCCTAGCACAGTTAGTGACTTTGATGGAAATGTGTATGAGGTTATTAATATTGGTCCTCTTTGCTGGATGAAAGAAAACCTAAGAACTACCCACTATAATGATGGAACTCCTATCCCAGAGGTTCAAGATAAGGGAAGTTGGCCCTCTAGTACTGCCGGAGCTTGGTCATATTATGAAAATAACCCAGATAATGACACGCCATACGGAAAAATATATAATGGATATGCTCTCACCAACACTAAATTATGTCCTGAAGGATGGCATGTCCCAACTATTGATGAATTGCAGGCTGTAGTCAACTATTCTGGTGGAGATCATGCTGGGCCCAATTTACGAACTAGTGAGTTTTGGGCTGCTTCAGCTTTCCCTGGAAATAACAGTAGCGGCTTCAGTGCTGTTCCCGCTGGACTTAGGACTGGAGATGGATTTTTTAATGGTCTAGGAAACAGAACCCATTTTGCTTCTAAATCTGTAAGAAATGATTCTGTGTTTTCTAAATCTATTTTTAATGATATTGCCTATATCTTTACAGATATCGTCGCAAAGGAATGGGGCTATTCCTGCCGTTGCGTAAAAGACCGATAGATTATTTTCAAATAGGTATCACCTCATTGTTTTCCACCACTTGGGAAAGTACAATTTGCGTTTTGGTTTCCCCATAGGAAATCAACTGGTCAATAAAAGATTCCAAATGGTTATGGTTTTTTAAAACCACCTCCATAACTATATTTTCATTCCCTGTTATCCGGTAGCAATTCAATACCTCATCATATTGTTTTACAGTTTGCAGAAAAGGCTTTAATTTCCCCATAAATGCCCGAAGGGTAATAATGGCTTTTAGTTGATATCCACATTCAAAAGGTGAGACCTCTGTGTGGTAGGCGGTAATGATTCCGGCATCTTCCATTTTCTTGATTCGTTCGTTTACTGCAGGAGAGCTTAGCCCTATCTTCCTGCCAATTTCTGCATTGGAAAGCCTTGCATTTTGCTGTAAGTGCTTGAGTATTTTTCGGTTAAGGGCATCTATTTTCATATCTAAAGAATATATTCTAAAAATAGTATTTTTTTAAAGATAAATCAATTATTCACTTTAAAATCGAAATATTAATCTACTTTTTTGTTGGTAAATTTGAGTGAATTCTTTGGAAGCCCTTATAAAATTGCTATGTATCCTACAGTTCCCAAAAATTTGAATTACTCGCCTTTGTATGAAAAGGCATTAGATATCTTCAAAATTTCCAGAAGTATCTCCCACTATTTTGTGGATGACTTAGCATACTTACAACCTAACGGACAAGAAGACCCGCATATCTACTTTTCTGGGGATATTGTACAGCAATCCAATTCCTTGGCACCAGAGATTTTGAAAGCAGAACAACAAACCTTTACCGAAGACAAACACCGGTACGCCGCGTCTGTCAATCGATTGACCAATCAATTATATCAAAATTGCGAGCGCTTGGAGCGTTCCCATTCTAACGGAAAGGATTTTTTACGTATCCTTCGGAAGGAGTTGAAAGTTTTTAGAAGACTGCAGCGAACTTGGATGTTGACACTGTAGCCTTACATATTCCTTCGGTACTGCCCCCCTACTTCAAATAATGCTTCTGTAATTTGCCCTAACGAACATACCTTGGTGGCTTCCATCAATTCCGCAAACATATTTTTATTTTGAATGGCCGCTTCCTGTACTGACTTCAATGCTTCTGATGCCTTGGTTTTATAAGTAGCATGTAAATTATTCAAAGTATGGATCTGCGCTTTCTTTTCTTCTTCCGTTGCACGAATAACTTCCGCGGGCAATACCGTAGGCGAACCTTTACTGCTCAAAAATGTATTTACGCCAATTATTGGAAATTCACCGGTATGTTTTATGGTTTCGTAATACAAGCTTTCTTCCTGAATCTTACTACGCTGGTACATGGTTTCCATGGCTCCCAATACCCCTCCCCGCTCGGTAATACGATCAAACTCCTGAAGCACTGCCTCTTCTACCAAATCGGTTAATTCCTCAATAATAAACGCGCCTTGAATAGGATTTTCATTCTTCGCCAATCCCAATTCCTTATTGATGATCAACTGAATGGCCATCGCCCTTCGTACGCTTTCTTCGGTTGGGGTTGTGATTGCCTCATCATAGGCATTGGTATGCAGGGAATTACAATTATCATAAATGGCATACAGAGCCTGAAGTGTAGTTCGTATATCGTTGAAATCTATTTCCTGGGCATGTAAGCTTCTTCCGGAAGTTTGAATATGGTACTTCAACATTTGAGCACGCGCATTAGCTCCGTATTTATACTTTAAGGCTTTTGCCCAAAGACGACGGGCAACCCTACCAATTACGGCATATTCTGGATCAATCCCGTTACTAAAAAAGAAGGAAAGGTTGGGACCAAATTTATTAATGTCCATGCCCCTACTTAAATAATATTCTACATAGGTAAATCCGTTCGCCAAGGTAAATGCCAACTGGGTAATAGGATTAGCACCAGCCTCTGCGATATGATACCCAGAGATGGACACCGAATAGAAATTTCGAACCTTTTTATCTATGAAATATTCCTGCACATCCCCCATCAATCGTAGGGCAAACTCTGTGCTGAAAATACAGGTATTTTGGGCCTGATCTTCCTTTAGGATATCTGCCTGAACCGTACCCCGAACTTGCTTTAAGGTAGCCGCCTTTATTTCCTGATATACTTCTGCGGGCAAAACTTGATCACCGGTTACACCCAAAAGCATCAATCCCAATCCGTTATTTCCTTCGGGAAGTTCCCCGTGGTAGATAGGTCTTTCGGTTCCCCTGTCCTTGTAGATGGCTTTGATTTTCTTTTCAACTTCCTGCTCCAGTCCATGCTCTTTAATGTATTTTTCACAATTTTGATCAATTGCTGCATTCATAAAAAAGCCCAATAACATAGGAGCCGGACCGTTAATGGTCATACTCACCGAAGTCATGGGGTCACTTAAATCGAAGCCAGAATACAATTTTTTGGCATCATCCAAACAGCAGATGGAGACCCCGGCATTCCCGATTTTTCCGTAGATGTCCGGTCTATGCCCAGGATCATTTCCGTAAAGTGTCACACTATCAAAAGCAGTAGAAAGACGCTTAGCCGGCATACCCAAACTCACGTAATGAAATCTGCGATTGGTGCGTTCTGGTCCTCCTTCACCCGCAAACATACGTGTTGGATCTTCACCAGTTCTTTTAAAAGGATAGAGCCCTGCTGTATAAGGAAATTCCCCTGGTACATTTTCCTGTAAACACCATTGAAGAATATCGCCCCATGCTTTATATTTAGGGAGGGCTACTTTTGGGATTTGGGTATGCGAAAGTGATTCTGTATGGGTTTCAATTTTAATTTCCTTGTCCCGAACCTTAAAACTGTAAATAGAAGCTTTGTATCTGTGAACTGTTTCCTTCCAATTAATGATAGTTTCCCAATGATACGGATCAAGATTCATTTTTACACGATCAAATTCTTTTTTCAGCAAGTGTAACAACTCTTTATTTTCCTTATTTTCGGATGCTCCCAGTTCCGTTTCATCTATCCCGGAAGAAGTTAATGGAATAGCGATATTGGCAACCGTGTTGATGGTGGTGTAAATTCCGTAGAGTTTTTGAGCTACCATAACCTGGTTGACCACCTGCGCATCATAGGATCTGTTATTTTCAGCAATTTCTGAGAGGTATCGTGTACGTTTCGGAGGAATTACAAATACTTTTTCGCTCATTTCATCCGTCACCTCAAAGGTACTTTCCAGTGGAGCTTCGGTTTTTCTCACCAATTCGTCCATGATGGCTTTATACAATTGGTTGGTTCCAGGGTCATTGAACTGGGAAGCAATGGTGCCAAAAATAGGTAAATCACTAGACGGGGTATCCCAAAGCTCATGATTCCGCATGTATTGTTTTTTCACGTCCCGAAGTGCATCCTTTGCGCCACGCTTATCAAATTTGTTGATGGCGACCAAGTCTGCAAAATCCAACATATCAATTTTTTCCAACTGGGTAGCGGCACCAAATTCTGGGGTCATTACATAGAGGCTCACATCACTGTGTTCCAAGATTTCGGTATCGCTTTGTCCAATCCCAGAAGTTTCCAAAATAATGAGGTCGTATTGTGCAGCCTTAAGTACTTCAATGGCTTCGGAAACATATTTGGAAAGGGCCAAATTGCTTTGCCTAGTTGCTAAGCTTCGCATGTATACCCTTGGGCTGTTGATCGCGTTCATCCTGATGCGATCTCCCAAAAGGGCACCGCCGGTTTTTCTCTTGGAAGGATCCACCGAAATAATCCCGATGTTTTTCTTCGGAAAATCGATGAGAAACCTTCTAACCAATTCATCTACCAAAGAGGACTTTCCAGAACCACCGGTCCCTGTAATTCCCAATACGGGTGTGCGGGAAGACTTATTTTTTTGATGAATTTTATCCAATGTATCTTTGGCCACTTCCGGAAAGTTTTCTGCGGAAGAAATAATACGTGCAATGGCCATAGGATTTTTTTCATTCAGCTGGTCCAACTCTCCGTTAAGGGTTTCACCAATGGCGTAATCTGATTGTTCAACCAGATCATTAATCATTCCCTGAAGCCCCATTTCCCGTCCATCATCTGGAGAATAGATTCTTGTAATTCCATACTTCATCAAATCTTCAATCTCTTCGGGCAGAATGACACCGCCACCGCCTCCAAAAATTTTGATATGCCCCGCTCCTTTTTCATGGAGCAAATCATGCATGTATTTAAAATATTCGTTATGGCCTCCTTGATACGATGTCATTGCAATTGCATGAGCATCTTCCTGGATTGCAGTATTTACAACCTCTTCCACACTTCTATCATGGCCCAAATGAATCACTTCCACACCCGTTGCTTGAATAATTCTACGCATGATATTAATGGCCGCGTCATGACCATCAAATAATGACGCTGCGGTTACAATTCTAATTTTATTATTTGGTTTATATGGAGGTATCTTTTGCATTTTTCTCAAATTCAAGTGAATTATTTGCAAATTTATTAAAATAAACCCAGTAAACACATAGGTTAACCACTTTCAAATTTTAAGATAAAAAATCCTTATTTAAGAAAACTTTTATATAAAAATTGTTATATTGCATGCTGAATTAAACTTTAAACTATTTATTGATTATGAAAAAAATTTACATTTTGGCTGCTTTAGCCATTGGATTTGTAGCCACATCTCAAGCGCAAATCGATTATGAAGAAGACTTCGATCTTATGATTCCTGGGGATGTTTCTCCACAACACCCAAACTGGAGAACCTGGTCTGGTACTTCTGGTGGTGGTGAAGATGCACAGGTTGTAACTGATGTTGTTAACTCTGCTCCTAATGCATTGCAGATTAACGAAATTGGTGCTCCTGCTGGTATCGACCAAATCATGTATGTACAAGCTGCTCCTACAAGTGGGGTTTATTCACTTCAATGGGAAATGTATATCCCTGCTGGAAGAGAAGGTTATTTCAACATGCAAGGTGAAGCTACCCCTGACGGAACCGCTTGGGTACAACACTTGAATGGTGGTAACGTATATTTCAACGAAGCAAACGGAAGCCCTGGACAAGGTACTGTTGACGGTACTCCAGGTCAATCTTTTGCTTTCCCACACGATCAGTGGTTTACATTAACCCTAGTTTACAATATTGATGCTGAAACTTGGGCAATGTATGTAGATGGATTGCTACAATTTGATGACCAAGAATTTGTATTCAACGATCCTTTCGTAGAGCTTGGTGCTATTGACTTCTACGCTTTGGGTGCTGATACTTTCTATCACATTGATGATGTTGTACAATACAACGGTGACATCACTACTGCTAGTGTTAATGATATCGCTGGTGATAATTTCGCAGTATATCCAAACCCAGTACAAGACATCTTGAACATTAGTTCTACTGAAGTTGTAGACACTGTTCAAGTATATGACGTACTTGGTAAATTGGTTATGGAAGTAGCTCCTAATGCTGTTTCTCCAACTGTAGATATGTCTGCTCTTACTTCTGGTGCTTACTTTGTAAGAGTTGCTATCAATGGTACTGCTAACACAGTAAAAGTTATCAAGTAATTAAAATTACTTATCCATAATTTTTGAAAGGCCCTTTTTTGGGCCTTTCTTTTTTTAGTACATTAGCTATTATGAAAAAAATACTCCTATCCCTACTTATTCTTACAAGCTTTTCCTGTGCAGAATTACAGGATGTCGTAAATAGTCTACCTGGAAATGAGTCTGGTGGCATAAACGAAGCCATGATTGGAAATGGGCTTCGACAAGCCCTTGATTTTGGAATTCAAAAACAGGTAAGTAAGCTTACCAAGAAGGACGGTTTCTACAAAAATTCTTTGGTTAAAATTTTATTACCCGAGGAGCTTCAAAAAGTAGATCAAACCCTTCGTGATATAGGGTTAGGAAATCTTGCCGATGAAGGACTAAAAGTTTTGAACAGGGCAGCCGAAGACGCTGTAAGTGAAGCAACACCTATATTTGTAGATGCTGTAAAGGGAATTACATTCAATGATGCCAAGAATATCCTTCTGGGACCAGACAATGCAGCTACCAATTATTTGAAAGGGAGGACCCAAACTGCACTTTACAACAAATTCAACCCTGTTATTCAAAATTCTTTTTCCAAAGTTGGGGCAGACCAAATTTGGAATAATATCATCACTAAATATAATGCACTTCCACTGGTAAATGATGTGAATCCAGACCTCACTGATTATGTTACCAATGAAGCACTGAAAGGCGTTTATACTATGATTTCAGTAGAAGAAAAAAATATCCGAAATAAGGTTTCTTCCAGAACTACAAATTTATTGAAACAGGTTTTTGCGCTTCAGGATTAGAAGGCTTTCAAAACAGTTTCCATTTGTTGCTGTAACACTTGGGCAGCATTGGCAGCTGCTTGAGCAAACTCGGTACTATTGGATGCGTAGATAATCCCTCTTGAGGAATTAACCAATAATCCTATATTTTTACTTATTCCGTATTTACAAACTTCTTCAAGGCTACCACCTTGTGCACCTACTCCTGGTATAAGTAAAAAGCTATCAGGAATTAATTTTCTTATTTCGGCAAGATAGGAAGTTTTTGTGGCACCAATAACGTACATTAAATTCTGCGAATTTTCCCAAGTGGTAGAAGTAGCAATAACGTTTTCAAATAAGGTGTTTCCATTTTGCATCGACTTTGTTTGAAAATCAAAAGCACCTTCATTGGAGGTAAGCGCCAATAGAATGGTATGTTTATCCTTAAAAGCCAGAAAGGGTTCTACAGAATCCTTTCCCATGTAAGGTGCTACCGTGATGGAATCAAAGCCCATGTCCTCAAAAAAAGCTTTGGCATACATTTTTGAGGTATTTCCAATGTCTCCCCGCTTTGCATCGGCAATGGTAAATACTTCAGGATAATTGGAATTCAAATAATCAATAGTCTTTTTCAAAGAAGCCCACCCTTTGATTCCATAGGCCTCATAAAATGCAATATTTGGTTTATAAGCAACTGCTAAATGATGAGTCGCATCAATAATTGCTTTATTGAATGCAAAAATAGGGTCTTGCTCCTTTAAAAGGTGTGGTGGGATTTTTTCCATATCCACATCCAAACCGATACAAAGAAAGGATTGTTTTTTGTGAATCTCTGCTATGAGTGATTGGGTCTTCATTAAAAAGTTTCTCCGGCTTCTTTAAGCTTTTCGGTATTTCGAACCAATTGTAATTCTTCAATGATTTTATCGATATCACCATCCATGATATTACTCAAATCATATAAGGTTAGGTTGATACGATGATCTGTAACACGCCCTTGAGGATAATTATACGTTCTAATTTTTGCACTACGGTCTCCAGAAGACACCTGGCTTTTTCGCAGTTCTGAATCTGCCTCCATTTTCTTGGCAAGTTCTATTTCATAAAGTCTTGAACGTAGTACCTTCAGTGCTTTTTCAAGGTTTTTATGTGAAGACTTTTCATCTTGGCAACTAACAATCATTCCGGTAGGTTCATGATGTAGTTTAATTGCCGAATAAGTAGTATTTACCGATTGTCCCCCTGGTCCAGTAGAAGTGGTACGTTCTATTCGTACTTCACTCATATCCAGTTCTACATCAAATTCTTCCGCCTCCGGCAAAATCATTACAGTAGCCGCACTTGTATGCACCCTTCCTTGGGTTTCGGTTTGTGGAACCCGTTGCACCCTATGTACCCCGGCTTCATATTTAAGGGTACCGTATACATCTTCACCAGAGACTTCGAAAATGATTTCCTTATATCCGCCACTAGTACCTTCGTTGTAATCTACTACACTTACGCTCCAACCCTTTCCCTCACAAAACTTTGTATACATACGGTAAAGGTCTCCAGCAAAAATACTTGCCTCATCACCACCAGTACCTGCACGAATTTCCACCACTGCATTTTTAGCATCTTCTGGATCTTTAGGAATAAGTAAATACTTTATTTCTTCCTCCAAACCAGGAAGTTCTTCTTTTGCTGTTTCCAGTTCTTCCTGAGCCATTTCCACCATTTCAGCATCACTTCCGTCCGCAATAATCTCTTCTGCTTCAGAAATTCTATTGGTAAGCGTAACATATTGCTCCCGCTTATCCATCAACACCCGTAGGTCTTTGTATTCTTTATTTAGCTGCACATAACGTTTCTGGTCACTTATCACATCTGGTTGAATGATTAAATCGCTAACCTCATCAAAACGTTGCTTAATAATTTGAAGTTTTTCCAACATATATCTTTCCTTCTTTCAAGATCGGGCAAAGTTACGAAAAATAGCAACACCCATTTTTGGAAAGCACCTAAAAGAAACTATTTAAGTTGCAAAAAACACCGATTCCCTTTCAGACTTTTGAATCCCAATGGCGTAGTTCACCAAAAGTGCAATGGATAAAATATAAAAAATGCGCTCTGGAAAATAGGCTATCTCCCACTTAAAAAAATAAGCAGCTAATCCCGCTAAATCACATAAAATTAGAGAGAAAGAAAAATATAAAAAAAGCAATGGGGAAGCACCTGTATACCGATCATTATACACAAAGGCTGCCAGGCCTAGTAAAATTAACATAACCCCTTGCATAAAGAACAATCCAAACTGTAAATTATTATCCAGTCCGTTCCAGATGGCATCTGAAAGATAATACAGATTAAAAGCATTAAGTCCAATCATAACTATCGCAAAAACCAATAAAACAGGATTTGCTATAGACAATTTCAACTTTCTACGGATTAAATGAATCATCCAGCCATAGGCAATGCAAGTCAATGAAAAACTAAGCGTCTTAAAGAAGGGAACTTCATATTGAATAATACAACCGTCACGAATGAGTAGTAATAGTAAGATAAAAAAAACTGGCATTTCTGAATGCCCCCGATGATGAAACAGAAAAAGGATAAGCAAAAGCAAGGAAAACCATCTAATGATTCTACTTACTTCTATACTAAAAAAATAGATTACCGAAATATTTAGAACAATAAGGAAGGCTGTAAGATAGGCCAGTCGTTTCCACTGGTACCGAAGAATAAATTGCATAAGTTGGTTTTAGTTAGTTATACATGTATAACTAACTGTACGAAAATTCGCCAACCTCGGATTTAATAACTAGTGATTTTTTTTCAGATTTTTTTTCCACCCTACCAATAATCTGTGCCGCTACATTAAAGGAATTTGAGATGTCAATAATTTGCGAAGCAATCTTTGGGGACACATAAAGTTCCATTCGATGCCCCATATTAAATACTTGGTACATTTCCTTCCAGTCTGTTTTGCTCTCCTTTTGAATAAGTTGAAACAGAGGTGGAATAGGAAATAATTGATCTTTTACAATATGTAGGTCATCAATAAAATGAAGGATCTTCGTTTGTGCTCCCCCACTGCAATGGACCATGCCGTGAATCTCTTTTCTAGGGATGGTTGAAAATATTTTCTGAATAATAGGCGCATAAGTCCTAGTTGGGGAAAGTACTAATTTCCCTGCATCCAAAGGGGTTTCGGCTATTGGATCTGTTAGTTTTTTGGAACCGGAATACACTAAATCTTTGGGAACGGTAGGATCAAAACTTTCAGGGAACTTTTCAGCTAAACCCTTAAAGAAGACATCGTGCCTCGCAGAAGTAAGCCCGTTACTCCCCATGCCTCCATTATATTCTTTTTCATAACTAGCCTTTCCGAAGGAGGCCAATCCCACAATAACATCTCCTGCTTGAATATTTCCATTATCAATAACATCGTCTCTTTTCATACGCGCGGTAACAGTAGAATCTACGATGATTGTACGCACTAAATCCCCAACATCTGCAGTTTCACCTCCAGTGGAATGGATATGTACTCCAAATTCCTTTAATTCTGAAAGTAATTCTTCAGTACCATTAATTAAAGCTGAGATGACTTCACCAGGAATTCTATTTTTGTTTCGGCCAATGGTAGAAGAAAGCAGGATGTTGTCTATTGCACCAACACATAGCAGGTCATCAATATTCATGATGAGGGCATCTTGTGCAATGCCTTTCCAAACTGAAAGATCTCCAGTTTCCTTCCAATACATATAAGCTAATGAGGATTTTGTACCAGCCCCATCTGCATGCATGACCAAACAATGGTCTTCACTTCCAGTTAAATAATCTGGTACAATTTTACAAAAGGCCTTTGGGAACAAGCCCTTATCTACATTTTTGATGGCGTTATGCACTTCTTCCTTGGCTGCAGAGACCCCACGTTGGGCGTATCGTTTGGAAATTTCCTTACTCATGGGACAAAAATAAAAAATAAAGAGGTTCAAAAACAGTAATTTCTGAACCTCTTTTACAATTATGCAATGGTGATTATTTTGTGAATAATAATTCCCTGTACTTGGTCAATGGCCAAAGCTCGTCATCCACCAACATTTCCAGTTTATCACAATGATAACGGATCTCTTCAAAATATGGCTTTACCTTATCACAATAAGCAAAAGCTCTCTTTTCTGCATCATCCATGTTATTGGCTTTCTTACGTTCATTAATCATCTCTGTGATACCTTTATTGATCTTTTCAATGTGCTCACTAATACTTTCAATAAGATGCATCTGCTCTCCAGCTACTTTCTTGAAACTAGTTCCGTAGATTTCCTTCAATCCACGAACATTTTCAATAAGTAAATTTTGGTAACGGACAGCCGTTGGGATTACATGATTTCTTGCAATATCACCTAGTACTCTTCCTTCTATCTGGATTCGCATGGCATATTCCTCAATTTCAATCTCATGACGGGCTTCCATTTCTACTTTATTCATGATGTTTAACTCTTCGAATAAAGCAATTCCTTTTTTGGAAACCTTGGCTTTAAGTGCACTAGGCGTAGTTTTATTGTTGCTTAACCCACGCTTTTTAGCTTCTTTTTCCCAAGCTTCTCCATAACCATCACCTTCAAAACGAATTCGCTTGGAATCTTTGATGTATTCCCTCAAGACATTGAAAATAGCATCGTCCTTTTTCATCTTTTTGTCTTTGATGAGCTTATCTACCGCTTCTTTAAACTCCTGAAGTTGTTTAGCCACAATAGCATTAAGAACGGTCATAGGAACAGCACAGTTAGCTTGCGAACCTACCGCACGCAATTCGAATTTATTTCCTGTAAATGCAAAAGGAGATGTCCTGTTTCGATCTGTATTGTCTAACAGGATTTCCGGAATTTTCCCAACAACATTCAATTTAAGATCTGTTTTTTCTTGTGGGGAAAGTTTTCCATCGGTCACTTTTTCCAATTCATCCAATACGGATGTTAGCTGGGAACCAATAAACACAGAAATGATTGCTGGAGGTGCTTCATTGGCACCAAGTCTATGGTCATTACTAGCACTTGCGATAGAGGCGCGAATCAATTCTTCATATTCGTTAACCGCCTTGATTGTATTAATGAAAAATGTCAAGAATTGAAGGTTTTTCATTGGGGTGCTACCCGGACTTAACAAGTTTACACCTGTGTTGGTAGCCAAAGACCAGTTATTGTGTTTTCCACTTCCGTTGATTCCAGCAAATGGTTTCTCGTGAAATAATACTTTAAAATTATGGCGATCTGCCACTTTATCCATCACATCCATAATCAATGAGTTGTGATCTACCGCCAAGTTCGCTTCTTCAAAGATAGGTGCTAGCTCAAATTGGTTTGGAGCTACTTCGTTGTGTCTGGTTTTTACAGGAATTCCCAACAACATACATTCATTCTCCAAATCACGCATATAATTCAAAACCCGTGTTGGAATGGAACCAAAGTAATGATCATCTAATTGCTGTCCCTTTGCGGAAGCATGGCCAAGTAGTGTTCTACCCGCCAATTTCAGATCAGGTCTGGAGTCTGCCAAAGATTTATCTATTAGAAAATATTCCTGTTCCCATCCCAAGGTAGCAATTACCTTCGTCACATTTTTATCGAAATATTTTGCTACAGCAGTTGCTGCTTGATCTACAGTTTGCAATGAACGAAGCAATGGTGTTTTATTATCCAATGCTTCTCCGGTGTAGGCTACAAAAACCGTAGGGATACAAAGGGTGGTTCCAAAGATAAATGCCGGTGAAGTAGGATCCCATGCGGTATATCCTCTTGCTTCAAATGTATTACGAATTCCGCCATTAGGGAAACTGGAAGCATCTGGTTCTTGTTGAACCAACTGTCCGCCTCCAAATTTTTCGATTGCCTTCCCGCCTTCAACAGGCTCAAAGAATGCATCGTGTTTTTCGGCAGTAGAGCCCGTAAGTGGTTGAAACCAGTGCGTATAATGCGTAACACCTTTACTAATAGCCCATTCTTTCATACCCGTAGAAATCTGATCGGCCATAGAACGGTCTATTTTAGTACCTTTTTCAACGGCATCCATTACGCTTGTATAGGATTCCTTGGTAAGGTACTGACGCATTGCAGATTCATTGAAAACATTGTTTCCAAAAAGTTCTGAACGACGTTCTTTTGGTTCTGTAATAGGGATTGGCTTTCTGCCAAAGGTTTCGCTAACCGCTTTGAAACGTAAAGTAGACATGTAAGTATGCTTTAAATTGTTAAAATGTAAACTTTAAAGCACAAAAATACATTTATTTTAGATATACCCCCTAAATATTAGGGGTAAGTTATTAATAGCTTAACATTTTGTGTTAATAACCCCATATAAATTATTGGATTGTAAAATTACTGTGTTTTTATAGTAAGGCTAATGAAAATTGCATAGGCAATAACGATAAGAATACCCTTATAGCGACCAATCTGAAAACTTTTAGGCAGAAATGCCAAAGGAATTAATATTGCTGCAAAACCAAGCATCCAAAAAATATCTGTACTAAGCACCTCCTTACTTTTAACAGCAATAGGCTGTATAAGTGAAGTGGCACCCAAAACACATGCAATATTGAATATATTAGACCCTATAAGGTTACCCAATGATATTGCCTTCTCCTTTTTTAGCGCTGCAATTACCGAAGCTGCCAACTCTGGAACACTAGTCCCTATGGCAATCATTGTTACCGCAATTACACGTTCACTCACTCCCAATGCTGTTGCCAAACTTACCGCTCCACCTACCAATAATTTACTGCCCCCCCAAAGGGCAATGCCCCCTATGGTGAGCCATATAATAATCTTAACACTGGAAACCTGCGACAAAGTGTCATCTACCTCTTCTAGGTTAAGATTCTTTTTGGATTTTTTTCGGGCACTATAAATTAAAAGCCATAAGTATGTCCCTAAAAATATAAGTAATCCCAATCCTTCCCATCTTACCAGCATTTGATTACTTTTCAGTAAAAAGTACAATAGAATAGATAGGATCATCATCACCGGCCAATTGAGCTTATAAAAATCCTTATCTATTGCCAACGGGCCTATCACAGCTGTAATACCAAGAACCAATCCTATGTTCGCTATATTGCTTCCTATTACATTCCCAAGAGATATATCGCTAAAACCATCTAAAGCAGCATTCACACTCACTAGTAGTTCTGGTGCAGAGGTAGCAAAAGAAACTACTGTAAGGCCTATCACCATTCTGGAAAGTTTCAGCCTAAATGATAAAGCAACTGAAGAACGCACCAAATATTCCCCTCCTACCACCAAAAGCGTAAGACCCAATAAAATGTAGAGAATGCTCATATTAGCCACTTATTATTGCGAAGATACACATTCCCGCTTCTACTCCATAAGGAATAAATTTTTTTTCAGAAGACAACAAAAAACTACAAATTACGTTATAAAACTACAATATTAGTTGTATAACTAAAAAAATAGTTATATGTTTGGCTCATGGAACGATTAACCCACAAAGAAGAAGAAATCATGCAAGCCCTTTGGAAGCTTGAAAAGGCTTTCGTGAAAGAGCTGCTTGCACTACTTCCAGGAAAACAGCATTATAATACTATTTCAACGATGGTACGCAATCTGGAAGAAAAAGGATATGTAAGTCACCAAGCCTTCGGAAAAACACATCAGTACTTTCCATTGGTAACCAAGGAAAGCTACACCAAAAAGTTTATGAACGCAGCTACTCAACGTTTTTTTGACAATAGTTATAAAAGCATGGTTTCATTTTTTGCGAAAGAAGAAAAGATTAGTGCAGAAGAACTTCGGGAGATTTTAAACCTTATCGAAAAAAAGGAATAATTCTATGGACTTCCTATTTTATATTACAAAATCTGCTTGTATCCTCACCCTCTTTTATACGGTATACATTTTTGCACTTAAAAAAGACACTTTTTTTACCACCAACAGGGTTTTTCTACTTTCAGGATTAATATGTGCTTTACTACTTCCTTTGGTAACCATCGCCAAAGTAACCTTTATAGAGGCTCAACCTATCGTGGCCAATGCGAGTTTTAGCGAAATCATTCCAACAAAGACAACAGCGTTTCAACCTGTAGAACATACTATTACAATCTGGGAATTGTTCTTATGGACGTATCTAACTGGTCTATTTATAATGGGTATGCGCTTTGTCATCCAATTAAGCAGTTTAATAAAATTGCTTTTAAAATATCCGCATACCTTAAAAAACGGATTTCGTTTTATTAAAACCCAAGACACAGTAGCTCCCTTTTCTTTTTTCAACTGTATTGTCTTTAATCCAGATTCACACGAACAAGCAGATTTGGAAATGATCCTACAACACGAAAAGGTACATGCAGTTCAATGGCATAGCATAGATTTATTACTATCAACCCTGGTTCGTGCTTTACAATGGGTAAATCCTATTTCTTGGTTCTACAGAAAAAGTGTTGCCGCCAATCTAGAATACATAGCAGACTATCAAACCGCGGTTTCCGTAGGTTCCAAAAAAGAATACCAACTGGCATTATTAAAGGCCTCATCATCCTTACCCGTACCAGCCCTTACCAATAATTTTTATCAATCATTTATCAAAAAACGAATCATTATGTTAAACAAAAGTCATTCAAAAAAGTACCACCAATTAAATCTATTATTGGTCTTACCTGCCATTGCACTTTTTCTTTGGAGTTTCAACACCAAAGAAGTTATTAAGTACAAAACGCCAGAAAATTCTGAGGAAACCAGTACCATTACTAATAATGACAAAAGTCAATTGTATTTCTCTGCGGAAAGCACCAACGACCAATTGAATGCCATTGAGCGTTATTTCAAAAACAACCATCCGGAAAGCTTGGTGAAAATCAATAACAGAAAACGGAGCAACGATGGAAAATTACTAAACTTCAGCTTTCAAGTCAAATTTTTAGGGGATGAGACGTACGCCACCCGTTTTGACAGGACCACAGAAGCTCCTTTTGAAACCATGTATTTTATTGAGCCCTTAGGAAATGGAATGCTATTGGTTTCGGAAAGTGGTGAAGATGGTGTACAATTAAAGATAAGCAGGGAGGAATTGCAGATAATTACCCCTAACGGAAACCCCTTCCCTGGAACCCCGCAAATAAATCAGCCTGAAAAAAAATCACCAATAAAAGAAGACTTTCTAGGGGAGAATCCACTCTACATTATTAATGGGAAAGAAGTCAAGCAAAGCAATCTTCCGAAAGACAAAACACTTAAGGTAAGTGGAAAAATAGAAGTGCTGGATAAGGAAGAAGGAGCAACTAAATATGGAGATAAAGGAAAGGATGGCGTTCTTAACTTGCAAGGGGAAACCACTTTTGTTGCAAACACTGAAAAAGCTAGTTCGAGTATTCAAACCTCTAAAGAAATTAAATATAAAATCACCAAACATACAACTGATGCTGAGTTGAATGAAATTAAAGCCGAATTAAAAGAAGCTATGGACATCGACTTCAACTATGCGGCTGTTAGAAATTCTGCAAATGAATTAACCGCTTTGTCTATCAACTATTCTGGGAAGGAAGGAAATGGAAGTTTTCAAGAAACCGATAAGGATGGGATCAATGATTTCTATTTTTATATAGGAGATGATGGTAAAAGTGGTTTTTATTCCGAAGAAAATGAAGAACGTAGAAAAGTTCGTGAAGAACTTAGGATGGAAAGAGATGAAGCGCGAAATTCAGCAAGGGAGATTCGTCTACAAAATAGAGTTAAGGAACAACGTGAGGAGATGAAAGTTAAAAGAGCTGAAATGGCTCAAAAAAGAGAGGAACTACGTAAGAAAAGAGCCGAAATGCGGGAAAATATTTTAGTGGCAAATACTGTAAGTCGAAATGGGCGCACAGGAAATGTCATGGTTTTATCTGATAAAAGTGATCAAATAATTTCCATAGATAAAGATACCAGTGATGAAGATTTAGCAGCAATGAAATCCAATCTTGCCTCAAAAGGAGTCACCTTTAATTACAAGAGAGTGAAAAGAAATGAGCTTGGGGAAATTACTGCACTGAAAATCACCGTAGATGATGGGAAAGGATCGGTATCTATAACAGACCTTAAAAGTGATGACGGGGATGCCATTGATCAAATTATCATCCACTACTAAACGCTAAATATTCTATGTTGAGCCTCTCTATATCCAAAAGAGAGGCTTTTTTATTTGTACCTTTTGAAAGTGAAAAAATTTATCTTCAAAACCTTGGCAAAACTGAACAAATGGGTCCTTCCAAGCTTCACCAAGAAAGGATGGGATCTCGCAAATGCCAAGAAATGGCAAATGGCTTTATTTGCTTATAAACTGTGGGTGACTAAAAACGCATTGGACTAACTAATAGTGAAGTACGGAAGCTACATCATAGCCTTGCAATTTTTGTCTCCCTTTTAGGAAATCCAATTGCATTATAAAATTACACTGCACAACTTCGCCTCCCAAATGTTCCACCAGTTTACAGACAGCCCTTGCCGTTCCTCCAGTAGCAAGTACATCATCATGAATTACTACCTTCTCCCCTTTTGAGATAGCATCCTCATGAATTTCGAGGGCATCCCAGCCATATTCCAGTTCATAAGGCTCCTTGATAGTGTCAAATGGAAGTTTTCCGGGTTTACGAACAGGTACAAAACCCACTCCCAATTTCTGGGCCAACAACGTTCCAAAAAAGAATCCCCTAGATTCCACACCTACTACTTTATCTATGGAAAGTCCTTTAATTAACTCCATGAGTTGCTGAACGCAGGCCGTGGTGGCTTCGGGAGAAGCCAACAATGGGGTGATATCCTTAAAAACAACACCGGGCTTTGGAAAATCTGGGATAATGCGAATGTAATCTTCTATGTCAAGCATGTGGAAAATTAGCGATAAAATTCAGGATGGCAAAAACTACCTTTCGGCAATTTACCGCTTTAACACACCCAATCGATCAATTTCCACCTCTGCCTTTAAATCATGTAATAAATTATAAAGCCCAAAAAAAGTTCTATTCACATATAGGAAATGTTTGCTTCCGCGATTTCCATCCATTTTCCTTAGGGTTTTATCTGAGGCATATTTTTCACTCAAGGAAGTAATACGTTCCCAAAATTCTGGATTTCCAAAATCAAAAGTTTCTTGCTGAAAAGGCTCACTAAAGAGGGAAAGCATTTCATGGAATAAATCCATAAAAAATTTTTCTTCTTTTTCAGAATCGGAAGGCTTGAGCAATTCCAACTGAAGCATTCGTTCTTTTAATTGTGTTGGATTTTCAAAACTATCCTTTTGCGCCAATTGAAAGTAAGGTTCATAAAAGTCTTCCGGAATTTCCTTGATACATCCAAAATCTATGGCCGCCAACTTAAAATCTTTTGTGACCAGGAAATTTCCTGGATGCGGATCTGCATGTACTTGCCTTAGTTGGTGCATTTGATGCATATAAAAATCCCAAAGAGCTTGCCCTAACATATTCGTGATTTCCTTTGGGTGTTGTTCCTTCACAAATTCAGAAAGGTGTTTTCCTTCAATCCAATCCATCACCAATACACGCTCATTTGAATATGCTGGATAATACTTAGGAAATGTCATGTTTGGAATGTGGGCACAAGCTTCGGTAACTTCAATACTTCTCTTAAGTTCTAGATTGTAATCTGTTTCTTCCAATAATTTCTGTTCAACCTCCTTGAAATATTTTTCGGCATCCTTACTTTTAATATTGAACATTCGCATGGCTACAGGTTTCACCAAAGCCAAATCTGAAGAGATAGCATTTGCTACCCCAGGATATTGAATTTTAATAGCTACAGCAGTACCATTTGGAAGATTTGCACTGTGCACCTGCCCAATAGTTGCAGCATATCGTGCGTTCTTCGAAAAATTTTTGAAAAGCTCTTCTGGGTATTGGTCTGCATATTTTTTAAAAGTCTTTCTAACCAAAGGGTAAGACAAAGGAGGCACACTGAATTGAGCTAAGGAAAATCGTTCTACATAGGCCTGCGGAAGAATGGTTTTATCCATACTAAGCATTTGTGCCACTTTGAGGGCACTCCCTTTCATGTCTTTAAGTCCGTCGTAAATATCGGCTGCATTGGCTTCGTCAAGTGCTGTTTTGTCAACTGGGGTTCCCAGAGCCTTCTTACCGTAATATTTTATGTAATTGCCTCCAAGCTTGACACCGGTTTTGAGCAATGTTCCAGTACGCTCAATCTTGGAAGTTGGAATTTTATCAATGGTTTTCATATTACGACTTGTATTCGTTCCAAAGAAATTTCCCAAAATCTATGAGGGATTCCAACGGTTTAGTCTCAAAAACCTCAAAAGCCGTTTGCACCGATTTTTCAATGGCGATATCTGTTTTTTCAAATCCTTTGGAATTATCTTTTATCCAAAAACGAAGCAGAAAAAGGAATTGCACCCAAATTGCTTCTGAAAAAATAGACTCTGGATGTTTGATGAATTTCGTACTCTTTTCATCATTGCCTTCCTTTATGAGCGTTTTAGAAAATGATTTCATTTTTTTCCGAAGGCCGTTTAATTGATACAAATTTTTGGGAAGCTTTTGATTGAAATCCAAAACCATCAAACAATAACTCCTATTGGCCGTTAGCATTTCGAAGAGTGTAAAATAGTAGGTTAGCAACTGTTCCTTGGCCGTCATTTCTTCCCTGCCCTGTTTTTCCAGTAGCGAAATGGTATGATCGTGGAAAGATACCCAAATGTGTTGTTCAAGAGCTTCAAAACTTCCAAATTGCTCGTAAAATTCTGCTTCGGTTAAATTATAAAGCTTGCAAAACTTATAAATACTTTTAGGAGTCTCCCCGTGTTCAAGGAGATGTTCCATGTAAAATGTTAGTATATCCAAGTTTTGTTTTTTCTTCGACTTTTTTGCAGTTGTAGTACCCATAACGTTCAGTTTACCACAAAAATACAGTATGTTTAATTTTTAAACTAAATCATTAAACAAAATATTTGTTAAATATCTAAGTAAATATGTGCAATTGACTTTGCAAGGTTCCTGAAAACAAATATATTTGCACCCCAAAACCAAAAAGTCTATTTTTGTAGACTGAATTAAGGCCTCGTGGCGCAACTGAATAGCGCATCTGATTACGGCTCAGAAGGTTGCAGGTTTGAATCCTGCCGAGGTCACGAATAAATAGTTACATAAAAAAAAACGCCAAGCTTGCTTGAGCGTTTTTTTGTTGGAACTATTTTCAAAGCGGAGCTTTGTAGGATGCGAAGCAATTCTGTGACTTCATAGCGGAGCTTTGTCAGGATGTGAAGCAATCCTGTGACTTCATAGCGGAGCTTTGTCAGGATGCGAAGCAATCCTGTGACTTCAATAGCGGAGCTTTGTCAGGATGCGAAGCAATCCTGAGACTTCAAAAGCGGAGCTTTGTCAGGATGCGAAGCAATCCTGTGACTTCAATAGCAGAGCTTTACGGGAATGAGAAGTAATCTTTGCAAAACTCCTAAGTTTGCTGCAAGAACCTATTACGATCCTTTTTGCACATTCACCGAAAAACTAGGCGATTGATAATCCTTTGGTAAATATTCTTTTGGAATGGTTGACATATTTCCATCCCTTGCAGCACGGTAATGCGGAGATAAAATTTCAATCCCTCGTTCATTACAAATATCCTGAATGTTCTGATTGAGCTGGGAATAGATCAACGCTTGCTTGGAAGCTTCCTTTGTATAGGCATTTATCTGATACGAAACATAGAAATCGTCCAAACTGGTTTGTAGTACAAAAGGTATAGGATCCTTTAAAATCATTTCGGTTTTTAAAGCCGCATCAATTAACGCTTGGTGCATTTCTTTCCACGGAATATCATATCCAATAGTCACCGTAGTGTGAAGAATTAATCCCTTTTCGGCTGTTTCACTGGTATAATTGGTGGTATTCCCAGAGAGTACCGAAGAATTTGGAATCGTGATGATTTCATTCTTGATGGTTTTTACACGTGTCACCAAAAGAGTTTTCTCCACTACATCGCCTGAAACTTCGCCAATTTTAATTCGGTCACCAATCTTAAATGGCCTCATATAGGTGATTACCAATCCGGCAACCATATTCGCAATGGCGGTAGAAGATCCTAAAGAAAATAGAATCCCTACAAATACGGAAACTCCTTTAAAAATATCTGAATCTGAACCCGGTAAAAAAGGAAAGATTAAGACAAACATAAAAGCATACAGCAAAAACTTAACGATGCTGAAAGTAGGCTTTGCCCAATCTGAATGAAAGCCTGAAATCTTTAACTTCTCTAACTCAATCTCCCTAAAAATATACCGCACAAACTTAATCACATACTTCATTACGAAGTAAATCACTAAAATACTGAAGAGGTTGGGCAAATATTCCCAGATGGAAACAAGCACTCCCTTAAAGGGCGACCATACGAGATTAAATAACCTATCGGCCCAGTTTCTGGAAATCGGGAAAATACTGAAAATGATAGGAAGCGTTATATAGCCCAAAATAATCAAAACGACCCACCGCAGTATTTTCAGGAAAAAAAGCACTACATGCAATTCCTGTTCTGCCGAAAGAAAGGTATAATCCTTATATGATAGGTTTCGCAACCATTTTTCCTTAGACTTATGGATAGTGAGTAATAGTTTGCGGTACCCTTTCCCAATTAACCAAATTAAAAACCAAGCAATTCCTATCACCATGATTGCCAGCCCAACTCGCATTAATATTTTGCTCAAGGTACCACCGCTCCTGTTTTTCAATATAGCATCCTCAATAGACGTTTTAAAATATTGAGCAAGTTCTTCGTGTGTTTTCTGATACCATAAAGTATCATATTGAGAAACATTCATTAGAATGGTATCACCGTACATAATATCATAAGATCCTTCAGAAAAAGCAACTTGCAAGGAACTCGTTTGAAAAGAATCATCCTTTGAAATCTCATCAATTTTTTGAGAAACAGCCAATGCCCTTTCTGAAGCCATTAATGCACCATTTTTGGTGTATACTAAGAACAGTGTGTCCTTTCCCGCTCTAATTACTGGAAAACCTTGTGTTGTGTTGCGAAGGGAATCCAGTTTTGAATTTTGGCTCGCAAGATTATTCTTCAACCCGTTTTGTTGAAGTCCTTCAGCATTGTTGAGGCTGTTCAATTTCTCCTGAAGTTGTGACTTTTTTATAGAATCAAGTACTTGCTGTCGTTCAATTGCCAGAATATCCTGTAATAGTTGCTTTTCCTGCATACTATCATTTGCCTGCGCAAAACCAAAGGCGTAAAAAAGGAGTAATGAAAACGTAATAACCTTAAGGTGTATGTTTTTCATGATTTGTTGTGTCTATCCAATTTTTAAAAATGGCGGCAAATGTATATATAAATCTTTCATATACTGAAATTCAACTACTTTTTTATCACCTATTTAACTAAAAACCACTTGGTAAAATTTTATTATCAGTCTGTAATGTGTATTTTTAAAACAAATCACAATTGCCTGCTATGATATTGCCCAAACGACTAGATCCTGCACTTTCCAAATTATATGTTGCGTATCAACAAGGAACCCTTCACCCAGAGGATGCGTGCCGTTGTGCAGTAGGCAATATTTTAAATGGAAGTGATTCATGGAAATATCTAAGTGACCAGCACGGAAGCATAAAACTGAATTATATTGGGAGTGTACATGAATTATTAGGAAGACGATTTGAAGGGTATCTCCCTTCAGAATTGTTGCAAATTGAACGTACTTTCCTGAAAGGCTGTGGGTATCAGGTACCGCTTTTCCATCAAACAAAAAAGGTATTCAACCCAGAGGATCGGGAACTACTTTTTAATGGGTTATCTGAAGCTATTGGGGTTCTTTGCAAATTGGATGGAATTCCACATGTCATGGAATTAACCGCGCCTTTCAAAAGAATAATTATTGCTCCAGTAGCATTAAGCTCACCTTAATACTTATTTTGAAGATTATAGGATTTCAGCACTCAAACCTGCATCAAGCAATTTACTGCAACGCGGACGTAAATCTTTGTATGATCCAGATTTAACCGTACACTTTCCTTTGTAATGTACAATTACGGCACACTGTTCTGCCTGAAGTGGCGTATGATCACAAGCGTAAATTAGGGTATCAATAACATGATCAAAGGTATTTACATCATCATTGTAAAGTACAATCTGATTTTCTTTGTCTTCCTTCTCGGCAACAAGCAGATCTTCTTTAAATTTTTCTTTTGTACCCATAGCACTAATGTACAAATTTTATAGCAATCCAATTATTCTTTTCCTTATGGGAAACGTATTGCAATCCCAAATTATTGCAACAATTTTTAATGATTGGAACGTCCTCTTTATAAAATCCGCTTAGGTACAACTCCCCTCCTTTTTTCAAACCGTTCACATAGGTTTTCATATCCTGCAAAAGGATATTTCTATTGATGTTCGCCAAAATAATATCATAGGTTGCTTTGGAAGGTAACGCTGTGGCATCCCCTTGCTGCACTTTAATATGCCCACAATCATTCCGCTGAATGTTTTCTTCGGAATTTCCCACACACCAGGTATCAATATCAATTGCATCAATCTCTGAAGCTTTTTTCATAGCCGCCAAAATGGCCAAAACGGCTGTCCCACAGCCCATATCCAACACCCGTTTTCCTTCACAGTGGGCTTCCAACAAAAACTGAAGCATCATAAATGTCGTTTCATGATGCCCTGTCCCAAATGACATTTTAGGCTCTATCACAATTTCAAAAGGAACCCCGAAAGGTTTGTGAAAAGGCGCCCGAACTGCACACTCTTCCCCAACGGTGATGGGCTGGAAATTAGATTCCCATGTTTCATTCCAGTTCTCTTGTGCAATCTCCTTTTGTGTAGTTACGATATCAAATTCAGGAGAATCCAAAATAGTTACCTCGTCCAACATCCCCTCCCGCCATTCGGTTTTTTGAATATATGCTAATATGCCCTCTTCGGTTTCCACAAAACTTTCAAAACCAACGGCTCCCAATTCTGCAATCAGAATTTCAGAAGCAGGCTGTAATGGCTTTACAACAAAAGTAAATTCTAAATATTCCACTGTGTTTACAATGCTTTAATAATGGCTGCAAAATCTGCTGCCTTAAGGGAAGCTCCACCAATCAATCCGCCATCTACATCTTTCTTTCCAAAGATTTCGGTAGCATTATTTGGTTTCACACTTCCACCATAAAGGATAGATACATTTTCAGCAAGTGAAGGACCAAACCCATCAGCGATTGTTTTTCTAATAAACGCATGCATTTCCTGTGCTTGTTCTGGTGTGGCGGTCATCCCCGTGCCAATGGCCCAAACGGGTTCATAGGCTAAGACTATCTGTTTCCAATCTCCTTCGGAAAGGTGAAACAATGCTTTCCGAAGTTGTTGTTCAACTACTGCAAAATGGTTCCCCTTTTGGCGTTCTTCTAATTTTTCACCAAAACAGAAAACAACCTCTAAATTGTTATGAATGGCTTGATCTACTTTTTCCTTTAAAATCTCATCGGTTTCACCAAAATATTCCCTACGCTCACTATGCCCCAAGATGACTGTTTTCACGCCAATGTTCAACAACATGGAAGCAGAAATCTCCCCAGTATATGCCCCAGCATTCACTTGATGCATGTTTTGGGCCCCTACTTCTATTTTTGGGTTCCTGTTTTCCATTTCAATGGCAGAAGCAATATTCACAAAAGGCGGGAATACCATGACCCTAGCCCCAGGAAGGTTGTGTGATTCTATTTCGGCTCCAATTTCCTGAATCAATTGAAGGGAAGCATCCCTATTGAGGTTCATCTTCCAGTTTCCGGCAACTATTTGTGTTCTCATATTTCGTGTTTCAAAATTTATGGTCTACTAATTTTAGGATCCAGCCATCCGTAGATGATGTCTACTAAAATATTTATGATAATAAAAAGGGTGGCAATAATCAAAACTGCTCCCATGATGATAGGCAAATCTAAGGTATTTAATGCATCTACAATTTCTTTTCCCAAACCATTCCACCCAAAAATATATTCTACAAAAACGGCCCCCGCCAGCATAGAAGCAAACCACCCCGAAATAGCTGTAACAACAGGGTTTAAAGAGTTTTTCAAAGCATGCTTTCTAATGATCTTTCCAAAAGCCAATCCCTTTGCTTTTGCAGTGCGAATGTAGTCCTGACTCAATACTTCCAATAACGAATTGCGCATTAATTGGGTGACTACTGCCAATGGACGGATTCCCAAAACAATAGCCGGTAGGATTAAATTTTTCCATTGAATATAGGCTCCTTCCCCAAAATCATCCACTTCATATAAACTTCCGGTCATATTCAAGTGGGTGTATTCTTGAAGCACAAACCCAAATAACCAGGCAAAAATAATGGCACTGAAAAAAGAAGGGACACTCATCCCAAAAGTACTTACCAACTGTATGGTTTTATCTACAAAGCCATCCTTAAACAACACCGAAATTATTCCCAGCCAAACTCCCAAAAACATGGCTATAACAATTGCAGATACTGCCAAAATAGCCGTATTAGGCAGGGTTTCGGCAATAACCTTACTTACTTTTTTTCCATTTTTCTGAAAAGATTCCCGAAGATAGGGAGCTTTAAGTACTATGGTTGTATTTCCAATATCAAACAAGGAAGTACTATGGTATTTTCCTTCTGAAAGATAAGAATAGTCCTCTGCTGCTTGGCTATGAAAAGACAATGGTGAAAGATCATTAAGATAGAGTAGGTATTGTTTCCAAACTGGTTGGTCAAATCCGTATTTCTGTTTTACCACGGCAATTTGTGCTTCACTTTCATTTTGCCCAAGCATCATTCTGGCAGGATCGCCCGGTAAAATACTAAACAAGAAAAAAATGACCGTGACAACTCCAAAAAGGGTCAACAATGCATATCCTATTTTTTGAAGTATATACCGAAGCAAATCATTCCAGTTTTAAATCGGATAGATCATTCCAATGCAGTTTTTGACGAATGGTTCCACTGTGCAACTCCAACACCCCAGGATTACTACGTACAATAGTTTTAAGGGTGGTCATGTCGCAAAAATAGAACTCAAAATTGAGCTGAAGTTTTTCCGTAAGTTTTTCGGTTTCTTCCAAACTGGAGGCAGAAAGTCCTATGACTTTGTACCCTTTAGATATTGCCTCGTCCGTCACCTTTTTAACGCCAACATAGCCTTCATACTCTGTGTTATCCAAATTATATGCAATGACCATTAGAAGCTTCTCTTCGGAAAGTAATGTTTCGGTAAAATCCTCTCCTTCCCGTTCCATGGTAAAATCATGAATAGGCGGTTCGTAGGGTGCCCGAATAAAATCTGTGTCAACCCCTAATCGTTTACCGCCTTCTGGTTTGGGATCTAATCCGGTAGTATTGGTGATAGTGGTTTCTTTTCCATTAATTTCATATTTCCATTGATATTCAATTATTGGAGGAAGTGCATCCTCTGGCACCGTCATTCCTTCTTGAATATTGGCCCCAATTTTATACGGACGGAAATCTACCACTGGCAAATGCATCAACACGTGATATCCTAACCACAAGCACAACAGCATCGCCACTAATACGCCAATGCTTCTAATATTTCTAGTAAAAAAGGGTTGAATATGTTTTCTTCCAATGAACAATACCAAAATCATCACCAGCAATACCACATCCTTGGTGAAGGACTCCCAAGGGGTTAATTTTAGTGCATCCCCAAAACATCCGCAATCGGTAACTTTATTGAAATACGCCGAATAAAAAGTTAGGAACGTAAAGAATACAATCATGGCCAACAAACTCCAAAGGGTAAATTTCTTGGCATATCCCAAAATAAGCATCACGCCCAATAAGACCTCAAATATGACCACAAAGAGCGCAATCACCAAGGCATAAGGCACTAAAAATTCCAGATTAAGCACACTTGGTGCAAAATAGTCCTGTAATTTGAAAGAAAATCCCACGGGATCATTAAGCTTAATCAAACCGCTAATGATAAAAAGGATTCCTACAAATATTCTTAATATTCCTATGAGGTATTTCATATACTTATGCTTCTAAATGTATGAGTGCAAATACACTATAATTAATCATGTCTTGATAATTGGCATCAATTCCTTCACTCACCAAAGTCTTCCCTTGGTTATCCTCAATTTGCTTAATGCGAAGTATTTTCTGAAGAATCAAATCGGTTAGGGAACTCACCCGCATGTCACGCCATGCCTCCCCATAATCATGGTTTTTATCCATCATCAATTGCTTGGTAATGGCGACTTGGTTATCATATAATTCTACAGCTTCTTCCAAGGAAAGGTCGGGTTGTTCAACCACACCTTTTTCCAACTGAATCAATGCCATAAGGGAATAATTGATGATTCCTATAAATTCACTTACTTCCCCCTCGTCTACTTTTCGCTGGGTGTTTTGCTGCAAGCTTCTTATACGCTGGGCTTTGATAAAAATTTGATCGGTAAGGGAAGGTAAACGTAAGATTCGCCATGCACTGCCATAATCCTTCATTTTCTTCATGAATAAATCCCTGCACATTTCAATTACGGCATCATATTGTTTTGCGGTTTGCGCCATTCGATTCTATAGATTTTGCGTAAATTTCGCTTAAATAAATCAATTTAAAAAATAGATGACCCTCAATTGCAATGGAAACTTAATTGATTTATCCCTTCCGCGGATAATGGGTATTTTGAATGTGACGCCAGATTCATTTTATGATGGCGGACACTACACCTCCGAAAGGGCGATTTTGATGCAAGTGGAAAAAATGCTAACTGAAGGTGCTACATTTTTGGATGTTGGTGGCTATAGTTCCAGACCTGGTGCTTCGGAGGTTTCGGAAAGTGAAGAAATAAAACGGGTGGTTCCAGTAATTGATGCGATTACAAAAAGTTTTCCTGAAACTATTATTTCCGTAGATACCTTCCGAAGTAAAGTTGCCAAAGCAGCAGTTGAAGCTGGCGCTACTATGGTAAATGATATCTCGGCTGGAAATTTAGACTTGAAGATGATGGAAACCGTGGCAGTACTTCAAGTCCCGTATATCATGATGCACATGAAAGGAACCCCACAAACCATGGGTCATGAAACACAATATAAAAATGTTACGAAAGAGGTACTCTTCTATTTTTCTGAAAAATTAACGGAAGCCCGTAAATTGGGCATCAATGATTTGGTGGTTGACCCTGGGTTTGGATTTGCAAAAAATATCCCCCAAAATTTTGAGCTTTTCCATCATTTACAACTTTTTAAAAATTTGGAAGTTCCTATACTAATTGGGATTTCCAGAAAATCCATGATTTATAAAACACTTAAAATTACACCAGAAGAAGCGCTTAATGGCACAACAGCCCTGCACAGTATTGCGCTTTTGAAAGGGGCCAATATCTTAAGGGTTCATGATGTAAAAGAAGCCATGGAATGCGTAAAACTCGTGGAAAATTTTAAAATTTGAGTACATTTACAAAAACCCTTTGCCTTTGGATCTTTTAGACATCAGGATCATCGATATTGTAGACATTGTACTGGTAGCCTTCCTACTCTACTACCTTTATAAATTGGTGAAGGGAACCGTAGCCATCAATATTTTTATTGGGATTGTCATTCTATATGCCATCTGGAAACTTACCGAATTACTGGAAATGCAACTTTTAAGTAAAATCCTTGGGGGGTTCCTAGGGGTGGGAATGTTTGCTTTGATTGTAGTCTTTCAACAGGAAATCAGGAAGTTTTTGTTAATGCTGGGAACTACTAATTTTTCGGCAAGGAAGCGCTTACTGAAAAAACTCAACCTTTTCAATGATGTAGAAGTTTCAACCAATATTACTGCCATTGTTGCTGCCTGTGCTAAAATGGGGAAAATGCGCACTGGGGCCATTATTGTAATAAAAAGAAATAATAGTCTGGAGTTTGTGAAAAATACGGGAGATCCTATGAGCGCAGAAGTGAACCAACCCATCTTGGAAAGTATTTTTTATAAAAATAGTCCGCTGCACGATGGTGCACTTATCATTGAGGACAACATCATTACTGCCACACGGGTCATTCTCCCGGTTTCCAATGACCGACGTATTCCGCAGCGATTCGGGCTACGGCATAGGGCTGCTTTAGGCATTACCGAAAAAACAGATGCGGTTTGTTTAGTGGTTTCCGAAGAAAACGGACAAATATCCTACCTCAAGGAAGGGGATTTTGTATTGTTTGAAGACATGGACGAGTTGCAAAAACTATTGGAGAAAGATTTAACAGAATAAGCCATGGAATGTAAAAACTGTAAAAAGGTTCTTCAAAAAGACGATCAATATTGCAATAATTGTGGGGCAAAGGTGATTCGTAAAAGACTTACCCTAAAAAATCTATGGCACGAATTCACCGAACGTTTTTTCAATATTGAAAATACCCTATTAAAAACTTATTTGGATTTATTTAGAAAACCCGAAGCAGTGATTGCAGGGTACATTAACGGCCTCCGGAAACGGTACGTTAATGTGTTCAATTATTTCGCAGTAGCTGTGACCCTCTCGGGTATCCAACTTTTTATTCTTCGGAAGTTTTACCCGAAAGTGATGGATGCTACTGTGCTAATGACTGAAAATACTCCAGAAGGATATGCTAATTTTGATTGGATTTATGATTACTATTCTCTTTTGGTGTTGATCAATCTGCCAGTCTATGCCTTAATGGCCTATTTGGTTTTTTATACACTAAAAAAATACAATTTCACAGAACATTTTGTGAGCATGACCTATATGTCTGCTCAATTTTCAATTACCACCTCCTTAATAATTACACCACTTTGCATGCTTGGCCTAAACTTTTATATTCTTGGGACAATAGCTAATCTTTTCTTTGTTGTTTACACGGCTTACAGTTATAAACGGCTATTAAGGCTGTCAAGGGAAGGAATTATTTTAAGAACCTTTTTATTCTTTGGAATCCTTGTCACTTTACTCTTGATACAAGGGCTCATACAAGCCTATTTCATGATACAGTCTGGGGAATTCCAAAAAATAATTGATGCAGAAAAGGCCAAACGCGGTGTTTCCTACATTGCTTCTTCTTTCATGAATTGGACCTCATAAAGATTTTTGTAGAAACCATTTTCTTTTTTCAATAATTCTACGTGGGTGCCCTTCTCCACGATTTTACCGGCTTCCATTACCAAAATCTGATCTGCCTTTTTAACCGTTGCCAGTCGGTGGGCAATGACGATGGAAGTTCGATCCTTGGTGATTTTATCGGTGGCATTTTGGATGAGTTCTTCAGAATAACTATCTACCGAAGAAGTAGCTTCATCCAACACCAATACACTGGGTTTACTTACATAGGCACGGAGAAAAGCAATAAGTTGGCGCTGCCCAGAAGACAACATGGTTCCGCGTTCCTTTACATTGTAGTGATAACCGTCTGGAAGCGAAGAAATAAATTCATGTACACCAATTTCCTTGGCAGCAGCAATAACGTCGGCTTCAGAAATGGTTTCATCTCCTAAGGTAATATTATTGAAAATGGAATCTGCAAAAAGGAAAACATCCTGTAGCACCACTGCAATTTGTTTCCGAAGCGACTCCAAGGTATACTCCTTTATGGAAATACCATCCAATAAAATTTCCCCTTTCTGAATTTCATAAAAACGCGACAATAAATTAATGATGGTAGATTTCCCAGCACCTGTTGCCCCCACCAAAGCAATAGTATCACCAGGGGTAACGGAAAAAGAAATCCCTTTAATTACTTCCTCATCTTCATTATAACCAAAATGCACTTCTTTGAATTCGATAGCACCATTCGTTTCAGTAAGCTCCAAGGTACCTTCATCAGAAATGTGGGACTTCGTATCTAAAATTCCGAAGACCCGATGCGCAGCTACCATTCCCATTTGAAGCGTATTAAACTTATCAGCAATCATTCGAAGTGGGCGAAACAGCATTTGCGAAAGCTGAATAAAGGCGGTAATCAATCCCAAGGTGATATCGCCAGGAACTGCCACCTCATCTGCAACGGCATGCAAGCCACCATACCAAACAATAAGTCCAAGAGCTACAGAACCAGACATTTCGGCAATAGGAAAGAAAATGGAATTGTACCACACTGTCTTCACCCAAGCCTTACGGTGTTTGGTATTAATTTCATGGAAAGAGGCATATTCTTCCTCCTCCCTTGCAAAGACCTGTACAATTTTCATTCCCGTGATGCGCTCTTGAACAAAAGTATTCAAGTTTGCTACTTGATTACGAACATCTTCAAAAGCCTTTTTCATGGCCCGTTGGAAAAGCCGTGTGGCATAGATCAAAACAGGCATGATGGCAATGGCAATTAAGGTAAGCTGCCAACTTTTATAGAGCATTACCCCTAAAATAACTGCCATTTTCAACAAGTCACTTACAATCATGAACAGTCCTTGACTAAAAATACTGGCAATGGTTTCAATATCATTTACGGCTCGTGTAGTCAATCTTCCAACCGCACTCTTATCAAAATATTTCATTCTGAAACTCAACATGAGTTTGAAAAGTTTCACCCGAATATCCCTAATCACGGTTTGCCCGAGCCAATTGGCATAGTAAATAAAGGAAAACTGAAAAATCACTTCCCCCATAAGGGCTCCAATCATTAAAATGATGTAGAAAACTAGTTTATCCCAATCTTTGGGCAGAATGCTTTCGTCTATCGCTTTTTCCAAAAGAATAGGCCCTAGCACCCCAAAGACAGACAATACAATAGCAGCAAGACCTACAAAGATAAAAGTACCTCTGTATGGTTTTGTATAACTCAAAAGTCTTCGGAAGAGTTTAAAATCGAATGCCTTACCGATAGATTCTGCCATTAATTATCTTTTTTTATTGAATTGGGATAGATCACTTTGGTCAAGTATAAACCATGTGCGGGAGCTGAAGCGCCTGCACGGGAACGATCCCTACTTTCTATAATTTCTTTAAATTCCTGAATTGTTAGCGTTTCTTGGCCAATTGATAATAAAGTGCCCACGATTGCCCGAACCATATTCCGTAAAAACCTATTGGCCGTAATGGTAAAAACCAAAAGGTCATCCCGTTCTTCCCAGCTGGCTTTTTTTATCATACAATGATACGTCTTTACATCGGTTTTGGAACGCGAAAAACACTTAAAATCTTCATAATCTAAAAGGATTGAAGCCGCTTGATTCATCAATTCAACTTTCAAACTTCGATAGATGCCATAGGCCTGCCCTTTCAAAAAAGGATTCTTTTTTTGGGTAATCCAATATTCATATTCTCTTTCAGTAGCGTCAAAACGGGCATGTGCATTTTCCTGAACAGGTATAATAGAATTAATGGCTATGTCTGTGGGTAAAAAAGAATTTAGCCGATACTTCAAGTTTTCTAAATCTTCAACGAAATCAACATCAAAATGAGCAAAGAGTTGTTTGGCATGTACACCCGCATCTGTTCTTCCTGCACCAGTAATGGCGACCGTTTGTCCAAATAATTTTGAAAGCCGATCTTCAATAACCTCCTGCACAGTAATTGCGTTGGGTTGCCTTTGCCACCCAGCATATTCTTTTCCGTCATATGCTATTTCCAAAAAATACCGCATTCTAAATAATAGAGTTGCAAAATTACAAATTTGAATCTTGGCTTGCCTACTTTTTTCATTATAGGGATTAGTATATCTTCGCATGAAAATGCTTCGGTGAAAAAAATAGTGCTATTAAGTGACACCCACGGATATATGGACGATGCAATCCTGAAGCATGTTTCGTGGGCCGATGAAGTCTGGCATGCTGGGGATATTGGTGATCTTTCGGTTACCGATGCAATTGAGGAAATTTGTCATTTGAAGGCTGTCTATGGCAATATTGATAATGCTTCTATTAGGAGTACTTTCCCAGAGCATCAACGTTTTTTTTGTGAAAAAATAGAGGTGTGGATTACACATATTGGAGGATATCCCAATAGATATGACAAAAGGGTTCGGGAAGAGATACAAAAAAATCCACCAAAACTATTTATTTGTGGTCACTCGCATATTCTGAAAGTAATCCCCGATAAAAAATTAGATTTATTACATATGAATCCGGGAGCGATAGGCATTCATGGATTCCATAAGGTTAGGACACTTCTACGATTTGAAATAGACGGTAATACCATTCAAAATCTTGAAGTGGTAGAATTTAAACGATAAAAAAACCCTCAATAAATTGAGGGTTTTTGCACTAATAGATACTAAGAGGTAGTCTTAACGTAACCGATCTACTGATTTTACGAGATCCTCGTCCCTTTTGATGGCCTTATTGGCCAATACAAAAAAAACGATAGAAATGACCGGGAAAAGCATCCCAATACCCTTCTCTGAAACCAAAGTTTCTCCGGATAGTGTTAGCGATCGATAAACGAAAACTCCAAGTAATACAAAGTTTAATATGATGTTCAAGCGATTAAGCACAAATTGCCTCTGTCGCTTTTTAAAACTCAAAATAGCTATAAATCCAAGTAGTACAGAACCAATCATGATTCCAAGAAACAACGGTTCGTTGGATTTCATGATCAACCCTTGGGCATTTTCAATACTTGGGAACCATATATATAAAGCAACCACCATAAAAATGGCAATCAACATATAAATAGTTTGGATTCTTTGTAACATATAAAGCTATGTTTTACGGCACAAAAATAATGTTTCTTTTCAGAAAAAATAAATGCTTTATTCAAAATATTGTTGTATTATTGCATAACAATTCGTGACAACTTCATACAAGTCACCAATTCTTCTAAACAATTATTTTCGATAATTACTTTTTATTGAACCTACAATAAGACTACTCATTATTCATAATTCATATTATATATTCTTAAATGTTAGAGATTTCTGAACTAAAAGCTAAAAAGCTTCCGGAATTACAAGAACTTGCCAAAGAATTGGGAGTTCCGAAATTTAGGAGCCTTAAAAAATTAGACTTGGTCTACAAAATTCTAGATTACCAAGCTTCCAACCCAAAAGCAGTGAAAGCTGTTACCCAAGAAGCAAAACAAGAAGTAAAACAAGAGGCAAAACCCGAAAACAATAATTCCCAAAACAAGCCTCAACAAAACAGGGAAAGAAGATCTAGGAACACTTCTAAAGATCAAGACCAAAGCAAAAAACAACATCAGCAAAAATCTTCGCAGAAGACCGAGCAGGATCAAAAAAGATCACAGGATCAGCGCAAGCAGCATCATAACCAACAATCACAACGACAGAAAAAAGATCAAAACGATCATCAAAAAAACGGAAATAAAGATACCCGTAATAGGTATAAAGAGCCCGATTTTGAATTTGATGGAATCATCGAAAGCGAAGGTGTGCTAGACATCATGCAGGATGGGTATGGATTCTTGCGGTCTAGTGATTATAATTACCTATCATCTCCAGATGATATTTATGTTTCGCAATCCCAAATTAGATTATTTGGCCTTAAAACCGGCGACACAGTTTTAGGAGAGGTTAGACCCCCAAAAGAAGGAGAAAAGTATTTTCCTTTAATCAAGATTAGTAAAATTAACGGACTCAACCCTAACGTGGTAAGAGATCGTGTTTCATTTGAACACCTTACCCCTCTTTTCCCTGATGAAAAATTTAATATTGCCGAAAATCAAAGTACTATTTCCACAAGGATTATTGATCTTTTTGCCCCTATTGGTAAAGGACAAAGGGGAATGATCGTTTCTCAGCCAAAAACAGGTAAAACAATGCTACTAAAGGATATTGCCAACGCAATTGCAGCAAATCATCCAGAAGTCTACCAAATTATTTTACTTATTGACGAACGCCCAGAGGAAGTAACCGATATGCAGCGTAATGTAAAAGGAGAAGTTGTAGCTTCAACTTTTGACAAAGAAGCATCAGAACATGTTCGAGTTGCCAATATAGTTATTGAAAAAGCGAAAAGATTGGTAGAATGTGGTCACGATGTTGTGATTCTTTTGGATTCCATTACGCGTTTGGCTAGGGCTTACAATACGGTTCAACCTGCAAGTGGAAAAATATTAAGTGGCGGTGTTGACGCCAATGCGCTTCATCGCCCTAAACGATTCTTTGGAGCAGCCAGAAATATTGAACATGGTGGATCTTTAAGTATTATTGCAACAGCACTTACCGAAACGGGATCTAAGATGGATGAAGTTATTTTTGAAGAGTTTAAAGGTACTGGTAATATGGAACTTCAACTGGATAGAAAAATATCCAACAGAAGGATATTCCCAGCGATTGACCTTACCTCTTCAAGTACCCGCAGGGACGATCTCCTTCTTGATGATAATGTGATTCAACGTATGTGGATCATGCGAAAATACCTAGCAGACATGAATCCAATTGAAGCTATGGAATTCATCAACGATAGAATTAAACAAACCCGAAGTAATGAAGAATTCCTAGTTTCCATGAATGGGTAACTAGAAATTAACAAGCTTACTTTACAAAAAACCGCGCTATATAGCGCGGTTTTTTTTTATCAATATAAACCAAACTTACTATTAACAATAGAATATACTAAACAGTATTATGTTTTGAATTATGGCACAAAAAAAACCCTGCTTCTAGCAGGGTTTTAATTTTATTTAGAGTTTTGATTATCTCTTAACAACTTTTTGAGTAAGTGTTCCTCTGTTAGTGTTGATGTTCAAGATATATACTCCTCTGCTAAGGTTAGAAACGTTGATTTGACCATTTACTACATTAGCACGAGTTTCTTTTCCAAGAACGTCAAAGATAGATACAGACTCAATAGTTACTCCTGCAGGAGCTTTGATGTTTACTACATCGTTAGCTGGATTTGGGTAGATAGCAACACCAGAAAGGTCGTTGTCATTTACACCAGCAACTTCGTCTCCTATAAGGTTCATTACATATTGGTTATCTGGAAAACCAACGTCTGTAGTAGTAGTAGGAACAGTTAGACCGCAGTCTGCAGCAAATAAATAGCTATCATCGTTCTCACCATCTCCGTTGTAACCTGGGAAGAAACGTACGTCTGTTGCAGTTCCTCCATCTGGAGAATTTACTTCAAATGCAATAGTAGAACCAGCAGGAACTGTAATTCCGCCCATAGCCTCAGATACTAAAGTTAAATCATCAGCAGAAGATGAACTGTGCGTTACACTTCCAATGAAAGTAAATGAAGCAGCAGCTAAATCATCAGTATCAACTGTGTAAATATTCAAGTTCAATACGTTGTTGTCATCAGCAGATCCTTGACCCCATTCAGCAGTGTTGATTACAAAGTCTGAAGTAACACCAAAGTCAGCCAATACATACGCTCTGTAGAAACTATTGTTTCTGTACTCACCAGTACCAGAAGACCAACAAGCAACTCCACCGTCTGTAACATCAGTAGGGTTAACAGATTGAGTCAAAAGGATACCAGGACCTCTTTCATAAGATTGTCCAGCGTTAGAACCAGGAGCAGTGTCTGGGTTACCACTTATACTTTGCGCAGAAACTGCAAAACCAGCAAATAATGCAAATAAGCTTAGAGTAATTTTTTTCATGATTTCAATAAATTAGATTGTGATTAATGTTCCAAATATATAAAAGCATTTTTAAATTCGCAGATATATTGCGAAAAAAATTCAGTTTTATTTCATTTTAACAGATTACCTTGACAACTATGAAAAACCCTTTATATCTGCTAATTCTTCTAATGTGGTTGGCCTGCAATTCAACTTCGGTTGACCAAGTTGACTTCACCATTCCATTTGAGAAATCCAATGGAAGTGAAACATCAACCTATGAAGAAGTAATCAATTTTTACACTGCATTGTCGAAAGAATATCCCCAAATTTCCATCCACAGTATGGGGCTAACAGATAGCGGAGAGCCTTTACATCTTGTCATTTATGCTAAAGGGGAACTAGCTGATACCGATTTAAAGTCATTAGCAACAAAAAACGTGGTCTTAATTAACAACGGGATCCATCCCGGGGAAAGCGATGGCATTGACGCCTCAATGCTGCTCATACGCGATTTGGCACAAGGAACTATTACGACTCCAAAAAATACCGTAGTAGCAGTTATTCCCGTTTATAATATTGGAGGTGCCCTAAATAGGAATTCCTATTCCCGAACCAATCAAAATGGACCTGAAGAATACGGTTTCCGTGGAAACGCAAGAAATTTTGACCTCAATAGGGATTTCATCAAAGCAGATACTAAAAATGCAAACGCTTTTGCCGAAATCTTTCACCGCATCAAACCCAATTGGTTTATTGATAATCATGTAAGCAATGGTGCCGATTATCAATATACCCTAACCCACCTCTTTTCGCAGCACAATAAATTGGGCGGTGAATTAGGAGACTACCTCTTGAATTCATTTCAAAAGCAGTTGGAAGATTCCCTTTCCCAGAAAAATTGGGATATAACTCCGTATGTAAACGTTTTCAACCAAACTCCAGAAAAAGGATTCTCCCAATTCATGGATCACCCAAGATATTCCACAGGGTATACCACTTTATTCCATACCGTTGGAATGATGGTAGAAACCCACATGCTGAAACCCTATAAACAAAGGGCGGAAGGCACTTATGAGCTTATGAAAAGTTTCATTGCAATTGCCGATAAGGATGCAGAAAAGGTAGCTTCGCTGCAAAAAAAGGCTGCTTCTCAATATACTCCCGGGAAAGAATATCCCATTCAATGGAAAGTAGATAGCAGCCAAATGAGCAACCTAGCTTTTAAAGGTTTTGAAGGCAGTATGGAAAATAGTAACATCACCGGATTCCCAAGACTGAAATACCATCGGGATCAGCCCTTCACCAAAACAATAGCATACTATAATTATTTTATACCTTCGGAAACCATCACCATTCCTTCCTATTATATAATCCCAAAAGGATATTGGAATGTAATCCAACAACTTCAGCAAAATGATATTTCCCTCACCGAAATTAAAAAGGATACGACCATCACCGCTGAAGTATACACCATTGAATCCTATCAAACTTTTTCAAATCCCTATGAAGGGCATTATCCTCATTACAACACCAAAACAAAATCCTCACAGGAAACCGTTCATGCAAAAAAGGGAGATGTTTTGGTAAGCACCCAACAGTCTGGAGTTCGGTACATTTTGGAAACCTTGGAACCTGCTGCCATGGACTCCTTTTTCAAATGGAATTATTTTGATGCCATCCTTCAGCAAAAAGAAGGCTTTTCACCTTATGTATGGGAAGACTTGGCATGGGAGTTTTTAGCAAAAAACCCAGCCATCAAAAAAGAATTTGAACAAAAAAAGGAAAACGATCCAGCGTTTTCACAGAATTGGTATGCACAATTGGACTGGATCCATAAAAAATCCCCGTATTATGAAAAAGCACATTTACGATACCCGATCGTTAGGGTGAAAAATTAAATACTCCTTAGGGAACAATAATTTAATGTTTTCATAACTATTGGAAAGCGCTTTTTGGCTCTTTTCGAAGTTTTTCCACTTCGCTTTTTTAATGCCTTCCTTCTTTTGGGGTTTTAGATTGCCGGTGTATGAAGTATGCATTTCATACCAATAGGTAGCTTTCAATTTAAACTTTCCGTTGCGCCTAAAAACATGGTAGGTTTTCTCTATAAAACGCCGTATCTCCAATCCTTCAACGCCAGTCTCCTCCTCTACTTCACGAATGGCTGCATCTTGATGGGACTCCCCTTTATCTACATGGCCTTTTGGAAGGTCCCAACGATCGTTTCTGTAGATAAAAAGAATTTCCTTATTCTGGTTATATACAAGCCCGCCAGCGGCTTCCACATAGGGCAGTTTCTTCTTTAGGAATTTCTCAAGTTTTTCGGGATTTCGGTGGTAAAGATTAATGTAAAGCAACTCGCCATTATTGATTTTTTTGATGAGTTTCTTGAATCGTGCAATCTTTAGTGGAATGGAGGTATATTGCTTTCCAATATGCTTTTCCGTAGATAAAATAATTGGAATATCTTTTACAAAAACTTTATACATTTGCAGTATGGTCTTAAACAAAGAAACAGCTCAAAAAACAGCCGAATTACTGCTGCAAATTAATGCAATAAAATTGCAACCACAAAACCCTTTTACATGGGCCTCTGGATGGAAATCCCCAATTTACTGTGATAACCGTATCACGCTATCCTTTCCCGTGATACGAAATTTCATTAGGGAAAACTTAGCAAAACAAATTGAAGAGCTCTACGGAAAGCCAGATATGATTGCTGGGGTCGCGACAGGGGCCATTGGAATGGGAGCCTTGGTAGCAGACTACCTTAACCTTCCGTTTTGCTATGTTCGGCCGGAAGCGAAATCCCACGGACGTAAAAATCAAATAGAAGGAATGCTGCAAAAAGGGCAAAGTGTGGTCGTGGTTGAAGATCTTATTAGCACCGGCGGAAGCAGCCTAAAAGCCGTTGAGGCTCTACGAGAGGCCGGGGCATCCGTAAAAGGGATGGTGGCCATCTTTACTTATGGTTTTGCCATTTCCGAAGAAAACTTCCAAAACGCTAATGTATCCTTACATACGCTAAGTGACTATCATAACGTATTGGAACAAGCTGAAAAATCTCGTTATATTTCTGCCAAAGAAACCGCCACATTGTCCCAATGGCGTAAAAACCCAAGTGAATGGCCATAAGGGCATACTCTTTGCCATAGTACCCATAAAAAAACAACATGGAGATAAAAAGTAGAAAAGTTACTGTTCAAAAAGATACCGAAACGCTATTTCAATACCTGAAAGACGTCAAAAATTTTGAACAACTCATGCCCGAAAATATTAGCAAATTTGAGGTAATTCGTGAAGATGCCTTTGTATTTGCACTAAAGGGAATGCCCGAAATCGCACTCGAAATCAAAGAAGAACACCCTAACAATCAACTTGTCTTGGGAGCTATGAGTGATAAAATACCCTTTACGCTTGCCGGAGATATAGTAGAGGTTTCAGAAAATACTTCGGAAATTGGACTTACGTTTTCGGGTGATTTCAATCCTATGATGGCGATGATGATCAAAGCACCCATCACTAAATTTATTGGAACTTTGGTAGACCACTTGGAACAACTCTAATACCGAAGGACCACTTCCTTAGAGGCTGCACACCGCAATTGTTCATCCGCCAATCTTAACTGTAAAAGCCCCTCATATGTGACCCCTTCTATGATGGCCGAAAAAGGTTTGCCTGCAGCATCTTCAAACGAAGAAACCACTCCCCTGCGGAACAAATGACTTTCATAAATTTCTTTTAGCGCTCCAAAATTTTCGTTTTCCAAAAATGCAAAACCCCTATTAATCCCTTCCAAAACGGTTTCAAAAACTTCATCTAATGAATAATGGATTCCTGTGTTTAAAAGCAAGGAAGAAGCTTTAGGAAGATCAGAAAAACGTTGATTGTTGACATTCAGCCCAATCCCAATGATGCTGGTGTACGCATCTTGGTTTCGCAATTGATTTTCCACTAGTATGCCACATACTTTCATCCCGTCTGACAATATGTCGTTTGGCCATTTAATGGAAAGTTTGGGAATACCCAATTGTGCCAACCCCTTCCTAATGCCTAAACTAACCGCAAAATTTACGGCAAATTTGTGCGTTTTGGGAAGAGACTCAAATCGTTTGAAAACACTAAATGCAAGGCTTTTACCCATTTCAAAATGCCAATGAGCACCTAACTGTCCCTTCCCGTGTGTTTGGTTCTGGGCAATGACTACAGTTCCATCTGGCAAAGTTTCCTTTCTGGATAATTCCTTTAAATAATCATTGGTGGAGCCAATGGCATTGATTTTGATATATTTCAATCGAATTAATTTTGTGTTAATCTCAAGCAAGTAAATGTTTCAAGTAGCAAAAAAATAATATTTTTGCACAAATAATACTATTTAATGCAGAAAAAAGAAGCAGGAAAAGATCAACTAGTAGCTCAAATAATAAAAGGAATTGAAGAAGTAAAAGGCCAGGATATTCAAATTCTGGATCTTAGGGATATTGAGAATACGGTCTGTGACTATTTCGTAATCTGCAATGGTACTTCCAATACACAAGTTAACGCCATAGTTAATTCTGTTCAAAAAACGGTTAGTAAAGCACTCAAGGAAAAACCCTGGCATGTGGAAGGCAGTGATAATGCTGAATGGATTCTAATGGATTACGTTCACGTTGTTGTGCATGTCTTTCAGAAGCATATCAGGGAATTTTACGATATTGAAGGACTTTGGGGAGATGCGAAATCCGTTATCATTCAAACTTCTTATTAATTAACGAAACGGCCCTATGGCGAAAGAATATAAAAAACCAGAACCTAGAAAACCTAAATTCAGTGCCTATTGGATTTATATTGCCATCCTATTACTCTTCTTAGGATTACAATTTTTTGGTGGAAGCAGCTTAAGTTCTGCTGCAAAAACCACACAGTCTGAATTTTTGAAATACCTAGCGGAAGGTGATATTGAAAAGGTAGAAATAATAAATAAAAAGGAGGCAAAGGTATATCTTACCGAAGCCGCCCGTCAAAAACAAATACACCTCAACAACCTAAAAGGCAAGATTTTAGAGCCGGGACCCAACGAACCCAGTTACCAATTTGAATTTGGTGATCTTCAAAATTTTGAAAACAGTATCAATAAAATAAAAGAAGAGAATAGCCTAACCACAAAAGTGATCTGGAATACTGAATCTAACATTTGGGCAGAATTCCTTCCATCAATTATTTTCTTTGCGGTGATTATTGGTATCTGGATCTACATCATGCGAAGAATGTCCTCTGGAGCCGGGGGTGGTGCTGGCGGACAAATTTTCAATATTGGAAAATCCCGTGCAAAACTATTTGATGAAAAGACCGATGTAAAAACAACTTTTAAAGATGTTGCTGGACTTGAAGGGGCAAAAGAAGAAGTACAAGAAATTGTAGACTTCCTAAAGAATCCAGATAAATACACCTCGCTTGGTGGTAAAATTCCAAAAGGAGCGCTTTTAGTGGGTGCCCCAGGAACTGGAAAAACCTTATTGGCAAAAGCGGTTGCCGGAGAAGCTAAAGTACCTTTCTTTTCATTATCCGGATCAGACTTTGTGGAAATGTTTGTAGGAGTAGGTGCCTCACGTGTAAGGGACTTATTTAAACAAGCAAAGGAAAAATCCCCAGCTATTATCTTTATTGATGAAATTGATGCTATTGGACGCGCTAGAGGGAAAAATAATTTCTCGGGCTCCAATGATGAACGCGAAAATACCCTCAACCAATTATTAACCGAAATGGATGGTTTTGGGACAAACACCAATGTTATTGTACTTGCCGCTACCAACAGAGCTGATGTTTTGGATAAAGCGTTAATGCGTGCAGGTAGATTTGACCGACAAATCTATGTTGATCTTCCAGACGTTCGGGAGCGTAAAGAAATCTTTGAAGTGCACTTAAGGCCCATTAAAAAAGATGATTCAGTAGATACCGATTTCCTTGCGAAGCAAACCCCCGGATTTTCTGGGGCAGATATTGCCAATGTTTGTAACGAAGCTGCGTTAATTGCGGCTAGGAATGAAAGAAAAGCCGTTGGAAAACAAGATTTTTTAGATGCCGTTGACCGTATTGTAGGGGGTCTCGAAAAGAAAAATAAAATCATTACCCCAACTGAAAAGAAAGCTATTGCATACCACGAAGCAGGACATGCTACGGTTAGTTGGATGCTGGAACATGCAGCGCCTTTGGTAAAAGTAACCATTGTACCGCGTGGGCAATCTTTAGGGGCTGCTTGGTATCTTCCCGAAGAACGATTGATTGTTCGCCCTGAACAGATGTTGGATGAAATGTGTGCCGCCATGGGAGGGCGTGCAGCAGAAAAAGTGATTTTTAATGAAATTTCAACCGGAGCGCTTAGTGATTTGGAAAAAGTGACCAAGCAAGCTAGAGCGATGGTTACCATCTACGGTCTCAACGATAGTATCGGAAATATTACCTATTATGACTCTTCAGGGCAAACAGATTATAATTTCAGCAAGCCCTACAGTGAAAAAACAGCCGAAATGATTGATAAGGAAATTTCCAACATCATTGAAGCACAGTACCAAAGGGCCATTAAAATCCTTGAAGACAATAAAGATAAACTTACAGAATTGGCCAATGAATTACTTGAAAAAGAGGTTATTTTTAAGGAAAGTCTAGAACGGATCTTCGGAAAAAGACCTTTCCAGAAGGAAGAACGGGTCCCGCTTGGTGCTACTTCCAATGGAATTCAAACAAACGATTCAACTATCACTGAAGAAGTAGCTAAAGAAGAGGAGGAAAAAGGAAATAATTCAGACAATCCAAATAAAGAAGTAAATTCCCCTTTGTAAAGGGTTAGAATTCCCTCGTAAAATTTAAACTTCACATCTAGATTTTATATATTTGGGAAATTGCCTTGTAGAACTCCTCAAATGTGCTATAAATGAGTCTATTTAAAAGACTTTTAAAAGGAAAAACTAAAGAAAACATATCCAAAAAAAAGGAAAGAAGTAAGTATTTCCCAGAGGAAAAATTGCCTGTTGATGAGAGATTTACGTACAATTTCAATAAAAATGGAGGGAAATTCCTGTATTGTGAAGATTGGGATGAAGTAGCAGAGGCCTTTGACAATATTCTTATTGAAAATGATTGGTATGAAAAAGAGGTTTTTTGCATAGATGATGAACTCTCCAAAAAGTTTGATGGCTACAACCTGAACTTCGGCAGGAAGGAGAGAGCCGCTTTTTTTCTCTCAAGATGTGAATCTTTGGTTGCCGATAATGGTTCCATTTTACTTTGCTCTAATCAAATCAAAGAAAAGAAACTACAGGAACTCCCTTATAATTTTGTGATTTTTGCTACTACAAGTCAGCTAGTAGAAAATATTAGCGAAGGACTTCGAATAATCAAAAACCGAAGCAAAAATCACATTCCAAGCAATATTACTACCATACAGGATTTTGAATGTGACAAAGAGAAGGATTTCATGAGTTATGGAAGTAGCACGAAAAACTTATATTTGTTGTTGTTGGAAGACCTTTAAACCTATTCATGAAGGAACTTATCGTTCGGGGCATTTCCGGATTGCTTTATATCACCATCATTATATTCGCCATGTTTGCCTCGCGCGAATTGTTTTTAGCATTATTCTTTTTTCTTGGCTTGCTTTGTATTAACGAATATCAAAAATTAGTAGGGCTCAAAAGCTATTTTTCATACCTCTTCTTTGCCGTTTTACTTTTCTTTTTGTCCTACCAAGTCATAGAAACCAACCTTATCTATGTATATGCTATCACGGCGATTTTTGTAAATTTATTTTTGATTCGTGATCTTTTGGTAAGCCATAAAATCCCCATGTTTGCTGAAAAGAAATACATTACCATTATTTTTTACCTAATGGCGGGGTTTATTTTTATAGGACTTATCCCCTACCAAAATGGCCATTTTGAACCAAAAATAATTGTTGGGGTATTTGTACTCATTTGGGTGAATGATACATTTGCTTATCTCATTGGGAAAAACTTCGGTAAACGGAAACTTTTAGAGCGGATTTCCCCAAAAAAAACCGTAGAAGGGTTTTTGGGAGGACTTATAGCCTGTCTTCTTGCAGGTTTTATTATCTTTAAATATTGCCAATTGCTTTCCTACACCCTGTGGGTTGCTATGGGACTAGCAGTAGGAATCTTAGGAACTTTTGGAGACTTAATACAAAGTAAATTTAAAAGACAGGCTGGTGTAAAAGATAGCGGCACACTTATGCCAGGTCATGGCGGCATATATGACAGATTGGATAGTATCATTTTTGTAAGTCCGTTTATTTATACAATCTTGGAAATCGTTTCATATGTTTCATAGGGAAGGCTATAAAATTATTGTGATCACGTTTATCATCGTGGCAGCACTTTTTATTATTACGAATAAGTTTATAGCTATTCAATGGCTTCAGTACACATTATACGGTGTTGGCTTTGTGTTTTTGGCGCTCATCCTTCAATTTTTTAGAAACCCAACAAGAAACTTCATACTTAATGATTACGATGCGTTGTCACCAGTTGATGGGAAAGTAGTGGTAATTGAAGAAGTGTTTGAGAAAGAATATTTTAATGACAAAAGAATACAGGTATCAGTATTTATGTCACCCCTTAATGTTCATGTTACACGATATCCGGTAGGCGGACAGGTAGCTTTTAGTAAATATCACCCTGGAAAGTATTTAGTAGCCTGGCACCCAAAGGCCAGTGAAGAGAATGAGAGAACCACTATTGTGGTAGACAATCCAAGCTTCGGAAAAGTCATGCACCGGCAAATAGCTGGTGCCTTGGCAAAACGTATTGTAAATTATGCTGAAGAAGGACAAGAAGTGCAACAAGCTTCAGATAGTGGATTTATTAAATTTGGATCAAGGGTAGACGTATTTCTACCACTGGATGCAAATATCCAAGTAACCTTACAACAAAAAGTAAAAGGTGGAATTACCGTATTAGCATCCACAAATGGGAAATAAGGATTTGGACAAGGCTTTTAAAAATGCCGTCAATAGTATCAATAATCATGTGGAACCCTTTCCTGCAGATGTTTTACTGAAACTTTATGCCTATTACAAACGTGCAACCAATGATCAAAGTTCGCCAAGTAGTAGCAACCCATTGATTAATGCTTTTAAAACCAACGCACTTTTTCAAGCACAAGGACTTTCTATGGCAGAAGCTAAAAAAAAGTATATCGAAACGGTGAATCAATATTTTTTATACCGCAAATAATTGATCATGAAACAATTTTGGATTAACCTTCCAGTTAAAAATATTGCTGCTTCAAAAGCTTTCTTTTCAGCATTGGGGTTTGAGCAAAACCCAATGCACAAAGACGCTCCCCATTTGGCCAGTTTTTTTCTGGGCGAACAAAAAGTGGTAATGATGCTATTTGAGGAACAAACCTTTAAAACCTTTACAGCCACCGAAATTTCAAATACCAATAAGGGATCTGAAATGTTACTGAATATTGATGCTCAAAGCCGTAAAGAAGTAGATGATATGGCAAAAAAAGTAGAAGCTGCTGGAGGAACCATCTATGCCAAACCTTCCGAAGCAGAAGGATGGATGTATGCATTTGGGTTTCAAGATCCAGATGGCCACCGGTGGAGTATGCTCTATATGGATCTAGATAAATTACCAAAACCTGAATAATCCGCAAAACATCATGAAAAAAATACTTTTCTCCATTCTATATTTCAGTATCATAGGAACTCTATCTGCCCAAACTCCTTCCATTTCTTTTGATCATGTTGCACTTTCGGTAAGTGACGTGAATGCTTCCGTTACTTTTTATGAAGCAGTTTTTCAACTGGATGAAATAACCAACCGTACCGAAAAGCCAGGTATCAGATGGATGGGACTTGGAGAAGGGAAGGAATTACATCTTATCTCTACAGTGGAAAAACCATTCCAAGTAAATAAAGCGATTCATTTTGCACTTTCAGTAAAAGATTTTGATGGATTTATGGAACGTTTGCAAACACAAAAGATTCCCTATTGGAATTGGGCAGAAACCCCTAACGAGATTACGGTTAGGGCAGACGGCATACGGCAAGTCTATGTTAGAGACCCAGATGGACACTGGATTGAAGTAAACAGCAGCGAATAAACCGCCTTTTATTATGGCAATTTTAAATCCAAAAACAAGAAGCTATATACAGCGCATTCTCCCCTACGGCATAATTTGGCTTCTTATCTCTTTGGTGTTTTTTATTGTTGAAATTGGAGTGACAGGTGCTATTCCTGAAGGATCCGCAACAAGAATTTCCCTTACTCTGGGAGTTTTCCTCTTTGCCATGCTTTCAGTTACCATTGTTGGACTTTTAGTAGGCATGATGGAAACATTTTTCTTAAATCCAAGATTGTCAAAGCGAAGTTTTTTACAGAAAATCTTCTTTAAACTTATATTTTACACCCTGCTTTTTATTGTCATAACTATCATCCTGTATCCACTTGCAGCTAGTATGGAAATGAAAACAGGTTTCTTTGATCCACAAGTATGGGAAAAATTTCAGGGGTATATCGTGAGTTGGACCAACATTAGTTCTATGATGCAACTTGCGGTGATGCTTATTGTTTCATTATTTTATGCAGAAATTAGGGACAATATTGGGCATGGCGTACTACGGAATTTCTTTTCGGGTAAATACCATCATCCTGTAGAAGAGAAAAGGGTGTTTATGTTCTTGGACATGAATTCCTCTACGACTATCGCCGAAGAACTGGGACACATTAAATACTTTGAGTTATTAAAATCCTATTACCGTGATCTTTCGGATGCCATTATCTACCATGGAGGAGAAATCTATCAATACGTGGGGGATGAAATCGTCATCACTTGGCCTTTTAAAAAAGCCCTGAAAGATCAGCAATGTCTAAATTGCTTTTTTGCTATGAAACACGATCTCCAAAAAAAAGCAAAGTGGTACCAGGAAAACTATCGCATGATTCCTTCCTTCAAAGCAGGAGCCCACGCTGGATTGGTAACAACGGGTGAAATTGGGGTACACAAACAAGATATCATATTTACAGGGGATGTATTAAATACTACGGCTAGAATACAATCCCTTTGCAATACCTGCAATGAAGATTTCATTATTTCCGAAAGCCTTTTAAAAGCACTTTCCCCGCTCAAGGGGTTTGAAACCATTCCTCTAGGTAAAACAGAATTAAGGGGCAGGAAAAATCTACTGAAGCTATTCGCTATTCATAAAGAATAGGATAATCTTCAGAAAGAATTATTTCAGTCCTTCCAAACTTGCCTTAATTGTTACAATTTTCGCAACTGCATCTGCTTCTTTTTGACGTTCCAATGCTACGACATTCTCAGGCGCATTGTTTACAAAACGTTCATTATTTAGTTTTCCACGCACACTCTTTAAAAAACCTTCATTATACGCCAACTCCTCTTCCAGTTTTGCAATTTCGGCAGCAACATCAATAGCTCCACCAACCGGTACAAAGTATTCATTACTCTTTACCCTAAAAGTAAGTGCTCCTTCCAATTTTTCAGAAACATACGTGATTTCATCAATGTTTCCCATTTTTTGGATAAGGGAATCAAATTGTTGGGAGAAATTTTCAGAATTAAGTACCGAAAGGGATATCTCTTCTTTAAATGCAATATTTTTTTCCTTTCGGATGGTACGGATTCCCGAAATCACTTCCGAGGCCTTATCAAAATCCTGAATAATTTCCATATCGAAAGATTGAACCTCTGGCCATTTCCCAACGATTAGGGCTTCAGAAGGCTTCCTCTCTTTTAGGTACTGCCAAATCTCTTCGGTTACAAAAGGCATAAACGGATGCAGAATAGTAAGACAATCCTCCAAGATTGAAATAACTTCAGCATGGGTAGCAGCGTCCATTGGCGATCCATAAGGAGGTTTAATTGCCTCCAGCAACCAAGAACAGAAATCATCCCAGATTAATTTATAGGTAGACATTAATGCATCGGAAAGTCTGTATTTCCCAAAATGATCTTCAATTTCTGCTAAGCTCTGCTGAAATCTAGCGTTAAACCATTTCAAAGCAATTGCACTAGATTCTGGTTGAACAGCAGTTTCACTCACCTCCCAGCTATCAATTAATCGGAAGGCATTCCAAACTTTATTGGCAAAAGCCTTTCCCTGCTGACATTTATCTTCGTCAAACAGCAAATCGTTTCCAGCACCAGAGCTCAACAAAAGCATTCCGGTACGAACCCCATCTGCACCGTATTGTTCGATAAGTTTTAATGCATCAGGGGAGTTCCCCAATTGCTTAGACATCTTTCTTCCTTGGATATCACGTACAATCCCAGTAAAATATACATTACTGAATGGCTTTTCATTTCGGAACTCATACCCGGCAAAAATCATACGGGCTACCCAAAAGAAGATAATATCTGGCCCAGTAACCAAATCACTGGTAGGGTAATAATAATTTATTTCGTCATTATCTGGATTTCGGATACCATCAAATACCGATATTGGCCACAGCCAAGACGAAAACCAGGTATCAAACACATCTGGATCCTGGGTTAGGTCCCCAGACTGCAAATTCATATTCCCCGTCTTTTCACGGGCCAATTTTAAGGCTTCCTCTGCGGTTTCGGCAATGACATAGTCTTCTTCTCCATCGCCAAAATAATAGGCAGGGATTTGTTGTCCCCATAATAGCTGTCTGGAAATGTTCCAATCCCGAATATTTTCCACCCAATGGCGATACGTATTTTCAATCTTTTTTGGGAATAGTTTGATATCACCATCCTTCAATACTGATTGAATTGCTGGTTGTACCAAGGTATCCATTTTCAAAAACCATTGTATGCTCAAGCGAGGTTCAATAATAGCTTTGGTTCGCTCTGAAATCCCTACCCGATTCTGATAGTCTTCGGTTTTTGTTAGACTTCCCAATTCTTCCAGCTCCTTTACGATGGCTTTTCGAACTTCGAACCTATCTTTTCCCTCATAATGCAATCCGAAGCTATTCAATGTAGCATCTTCATTAAAAATATCAATCACTTGCAAATTATGACGCTCTCCAATTTCCTTATCGTTTATATCATGCGCTGGAGTAATCTTCAAACAACCCGTTCCAAATTCCATGTCTACGTATTCATCGGTTACGATAGGAATTTCCCTGTTGCAAACAGGAACGATAGCTGTTTTTCCCTTTAAATGAGTATAACGTTCATCGTTGGGGTTTACACAAATAGCAGTATCCCCCAGAATGGTTTCGGGACGTGTAGTTGCAATAGTAACAGTTTCGGAAGTGCCTTTAATTTTATAGGCCAAATGGTATAACTTCCCTTGTTTATCAACATATTCAACTTCCTCATCGGAAAGAGTTGTCTTAGCTTCAGGATCCCAATTCACCATTCGGTATCCCCTATAGATTAATCCCTTTTTAAATAAATCTACAAATACCTTGATAACAGAGGCACTCATTTCTTCATCCATGGTAAACTTGGTTCGTTCCCAATCACAGGAGCAACCTAGTTTTTTAAGCTGTTCAAGGATAACACCACCATATTTGTGGGTCCAGTCCCAAGCATGGGTTAAAAACTCCTCACGCGAAAGGTCATTTTTATGAATGCCTTCCTCTTTCAATTTGGCAACCACCTTAGCTTCAGTGGCAATAGAGGCATGGTCTGTTCCGGGTATCCAGCAGGCATTGTAACCTTTTAGCCTAGCCCTTCTAATCAAGACATCCTGAATGGTATTGTTAAGCATGTGCCCCATATGAAGCACTCCGGTTACATTAGGTGGTGGGATTACAATGGTGTAAGGCTCCCTATCATCTATTTCACTGTGGAAATAGCCGTTTTCCATCCAGTAACGGTACCACTTATCCTCAACATTTTCTGCACTGTATTTTGCCGCTAATGCCATTTTTGGTCTAATTTTTGAAAGTAATGTGCAAAAGTAGGTATAAGTTAAAGATTATAAAAGTGTATAACTTATTTTGCGCATTGTACAAAAGTTACCTACTTTAGTAACGTTAAAGAAAATAACCATGAAAAAATTTATTCTATTAGCAGTAATAGCATTAGTGAGCTTAAGTGTTCAAGCACAAGCAGAAATTAAATTCAAATCGGAAACCATTGACTATGGAAATATTGCCAAAGGAAGCGATGGGGTAAGAACATTTGAATTTACCAACACAGGAAGTGAAGATTTAGTCATTTCCGATGTTAAATCTAGTTGTGGGTGTACAGTTCCAGAAAAGCCGAAAGATCCTATCGCTCCAGGTAAAACTGGGCAAATCAAGGTAAAATATGACACCAAGCGTGTTGGAAAAATTAGAAAAACCGTAACGGTTTATTCCAACGCCACAGAACCCATTAAAGCCTTACATATTAAAGGTGAGGTGATGGATGACAAAAGTGTTCTTGAAAATTAATATTTATAATTCTATTTTGAAAGCCACCCTGTTTGGGTGGCTTTTTTTATAGGACTTTTTTAAGTTTGAAGGAATACTCTATTTCATAGCCATTCCGATTGATCAATAGGGTCATTTTTTTTCCTTCCTTGCTTCTGGAAAACAGCGAATTAATCTCATACATTTTATACTTATAGCTTTCCTTTCCATTAATGGAAATCACCACATCCCCCACTTGAATTCCAGCCAAAGCAGCTGGAGAATCTTTCCGAAGCTCAGAAACAACATATCTTGGCGCCATCATAAATGACAGTGTGGGATTGATAAAAATATCAATGACACCTGCGTTATTTTGATTTCTTCTTGGGCTTAAGCTTACCGATCCATTGTTTTCAAAACCCGTAACAGAAACCATTCCATCGTGTTCAAGGGTGATTCCCGCCATATTATAATAAAAAGGATCTTTGTAATATTTATTCTTTTTGAGAATCATTTCCTGATTCGCATAATTTAACGTAACGTGAAATCGTCTAAAAATTTCTCCTCCTATACTTCCATTTCGATCTTCCAAAGAACGTATTTTTGTAAGTGTAGCTTCATCGGGGTAAGATACTTTTACGTCTTGAAAGGAAAAAACACCTACCTCCAATTGCGGTAATTTAGATTTCTTCCCGTGGATACTTCCGCTGATGCCAGTGCCAAGAAAATCTTCAAAATAATTTTGTTCTAAGGTGTCAATCCCCCAAGACTCATTAAATAACCAAAGGGCATCGCTAGAACCAATATCCAATAACAAATCTAGTTTTTGTCGATTGCTTCCGTAAGCTATTTCTGCGGAAACATAAGGTCTCCCATTACTAAATTGTAATGGAATTTGCTCACATCTACCGCAGCCCCGACGCTTATATTCCTTTATTTTTGTAAACGTTAGGTGTTTATTTATGTAATTGATTTCAATTACAAAATCACGAAGAAAGTCAAAGCCAATTACCCCATGGATGGGATACCCCATTTTTGGAGAAATGTTGACGTTTTTATCAAATACGATGTATAAATCCTGCTTCGTTCCTTTAGCTTTCCCAATGCGGAGCGTATTGTTTTCACTCCTCAATGCATCAATGAGCCCTTCAGAACCCAACCCCATTATTTTAATTGGGGTAACATCATTTATTTCCAGTGAATCAATATCTGTAAGACTAAATAATAGGGTTTTTCTGGAGCCAGTATCCAGAATAAAGGACAGTTCCTTTCCATTCACATCTACAGGAATGACCACCAGATTATTCACTAATTCAAAAGGAATACGATCCCGTTTCTTATGGGAAGGCAATTCAAAGTCCTGGGCCTGAATGAAAGGACCAAAAACCAAACATAAAATAAATAGAAGGATTTCCTTCAACGGAAAAATATTATGAGTAATAAGGTATTAAAAAGTGTTCGATTTTATGCTTCCTTTTTAAAAATTTGACAATAATTTCGGTAATTTGTGGTCTAATTTTATAAAATATGCCTACCATCTCCCTAAAAGGACAACATATGCCCGCTTCCCCAATACGGAAGTTGGTTCCTTATGCTGAAAAAGCCTACAAGGAAAACAAGACCGTCTATCACTTAAACATTGGACAACCAGATATAAAATCGCCCAAAATTGCAATGGATGCCGTAAGTCTCCATTCGTTGGATATTTTGGCATATACCCGTTCTGAAGGTTCCGAACCCTACCGACAAAAAATTGCAAACTATTACCAGAACAATGATATCCAAGTAGAAGCAGATGATATCATTGTGACTACCGGTGGAAGTGAAGCCCTCCTATTTGCCATGGGGACCATTTGTGACCAAGGGGACGAAATCATCATTCCAGAGCCCTTTTATGCAAACTATAACGGTTTTGCTACCGCTTCCGGAGTGAAGATCGTACCGGTAATTTCAAAGATTGAAGACAACTTTGCGCTTCCCCCTATAGAAGAATTTGAAGAGCTCATCACTCCTAAAACCAAAGCAATCCTTATTTGCAATCCGGGTAATCCTACGGGTTATTTGTATTCAAAAGAGGAAATTCAAACTTTGGCAAACATTGTCCAAAAACACGATTTATTTCTTGTGGCAGATGAAGTGTATCGCGAGTTCGCTTATGATGGTTTGGAACACTATTCCATTTTACAAGAACCCAGCATGGCGCAATATGGCATCATTATAGATTCTGTTTCCAAAAGATACAGCATGTGCGGTGCCCGAATTGGCTGTCTGGTTTCCAAGAACAAAAAAGTAATTGAGACTGCCTTAAAATTTGCTCAAGCAAGATTGAGTCCGCCCACTTTCGCCCAAATTGCCAGTGAGGCAGCTTTGGAAACCCCACAAAGCTATTTTGATGAAGTAATTCAGGAATACCAAGAACGTAGGGATCTTTTGGTGTCCCACCTTCAGCAAATACCAGGAGTGAAAGTAGGAATTCCAAAAGGGGCATTTTACTGTATTGTAGAATTGCCTGTACAAAACAGCGATGATTTTGCCCAATGGCTATTGGAAACCTTCAGTTTAAATGGTGAAACGGTGATGGTTGCTCCTGCAGCCGGTTTTTATTCCTCACCTGGGATGGGGGAAAATCAAATTCGGATTGCCTATGTTTTGAAAAAAGAAAGCCTTGTGAGGGCAGTTGAAATACTCAAAAAAGCACTAGAAGAATATCCCGGTTAATGACTTTTGAAACCAACAAATCCTTAAAGGAATTCAATACCTTCGGAATAGATTCCAAAGCAGATAGATATATTTCGGTTACTTCCGAAGCCATGCTCAAAAACATCCTTCAAGAGGAACAAAAGGATGAACTTTTGATACTGGGTGGCGGAAGCAATGTATTGTTCAGAAATGACTGGAAAGGGTTGGTTCTTCACTTAAACCTAAAAGGAATTACCGTTACTTCCGAAGATGAAGACCACATAGAACTTACGGTACAAGCAGGAGAAAATTGGCATGCTTTTGTGGAATATTGTTTAGCGAGGAATTATGGCGGACTGGAAAATCTTTCTTTGATACCGGGAAATGTAGGAACGGCTCCTATTCAAAATATTGGCGCCTATGGAGTTGAACTTAAGGATTGTTTTGTAAGCTGTACGGCCATTCACAGAAAGACCCTTGAAAGTCATACTTTCACTCTGGAAGAGTGCAAATTTGGATACCGAAACTCTATTTTTAAAAATGAGGTGAAAGGTGAATTCATTATCACCTCGGTTACATTTAGGTTAACGAAAAGAAACCATGAATTGCATATCTCCTATGGAGCCATTCAACAACAATTAGAAAAACAAGGGGTAGATCAACCTACCATTCAAGAAGTTTCCAAAGCCGTAATTGCTATTCGTCAATCTAAGCTTCCCGACCCCAAGGAACTTGGAAATAGTGGTAGTTTTTTTAAGAATCCCGTGATTGGAAAAACCCAGTTTCAAACGTTTAGGCTTCAGTTTCCAGAAGCTCCATTTTATGAAGTTTCACCCAAAGAGTTTAAAATTCCAGCTGGTTGGCTCATAGAACAGGCAGGTTTTAAGGGAAAACGTTTTGGGGAAGTAGGCGTACACAAAAATCAGGCCTTGGTACTTGTAAATTATGGAAACGGTACCGGTGAAGCCATCTGGGAATTGGCACTCACGATACAGCGTGAAATCAAAAAAAAGTTTGGGATTTACCTTGAGCCCGAGGTAAATATTATTTAAGATTCAACACATTACCAATCACATGCACCACTCCGTTTTCAGAAAGGATATCTGTTTTTTGGAGTAAGGTTTCATTACCATCTGCATCGGTGAGGATTAAATCCAAATCACGCTTTTTCAACGTAAGCACCTCTCCCGCAAGAGTGGTTAATTCAAGGCTTTCCTTTCCTTTCAATTCCTGAACCAACATCGCAGAATCCAATTGCTGTGGAATAACGTGGGATCTAATAAGGGTTACCAAATCACCTTTTCGTTCTGGTCTATTTAGAATCTCCTTTTGGGTAGCATTTAATGTTTCGAATGCCTCGTTAGAAGGGGCAAATACGGTAAAAGGTCCTTCTTTTGTGACCAAAAAATTAATCATTTCGGCACTTACCAAAACACTGGAAAAGGTTTTTAGTTCTGGAGTAACCATTATTTTGGATACCACACTTTGATGGATTTTCTTATCTACTTCGGAAGGTTCTTTTTTTACCGGTTTTTCTTCGGAAGCTTCAGCACTAACGGAGTCATTTTCAGAATTGTTATCCTTACAGGAAGTAACCCCAAAAGTTAGGGCAAATAGAACAGCAAGTAACAAAAGGTTTCTCATAATTTGATAATCTTAAAGTAGGGCTAAAATTAAGTAAATTCTTGCCATAAGAGCAAGAAACATTGTATTTTTGCATCATAGTTTATCAATATGGGAATTTTAATCATCACTTTTATTCTATTATTACTTGCAGTAGCGGGTATTGCTATTAAAATTTGGGCCAAAAAAGATGGAAAGTTCGCGGGCACCTGTGCCAGCCAGAGTCCGTTTTTAAATAAAGAGGGAGAGGCTTGTAGTATGTGTGGGAAAACCCCAGACCAGTTTAGTAGTTGCAACGAAAATTCCAAAGAACAATAGCCGTAGCATATGCTACTACTTTCCTTATTTATCGTAGCGGTTTTAGTAAACACTTGCTTTTACATTGCCTTTTCAAGATTTATTTATACCCTTCCCCAGCCTTTAAGGGAATCTTCCGGGTTTCCAGTTTCGGTTATCGTTTGTGCCAAAAATGAAGCTGAAAACCTTGAGAAAAACATTCCATTACTTTTAGAACAGGAGTATCCCAATTTCGAGCTCATCTTAGTGAACGATGCTTCCACCGATGAAACGCCAAATATTATTGAAAAATTTGCAGAACAGGATGCCAGGGTACACACGGTACACATCCAAAACAATGAAGCATTTTGGAGCAACAAAAAATACTCCCTAACACTCGGAATTAAACGAGCCATACATAACAGATTATTATTCACAGATGCCGATTGCCAGCCGGCAAGTAAATACTGGATACAACATATGGTGCAATCGTTTTCTGAAGAAAAACAACTTATTTTAGGATATGGGGGCTACACTAAAACAAAAGGATTGTTGAACAAGTTAATTCGCTTCGAGACTTTGATGACTGCTATTCAATATTTTTCCTTCGCTAAAATGGGGAGTGCCTACATGGGGGTTGGAAGAAATCTTACCTATACCAGTGATTTGTTTTATAAAAACAGAGGTTTTATGTCCCATATGAACATTCGCTCTGGAGATGATGACCTTTTTGTGAACGAAGCAGCAACCAAAAAAAATGTGGCCCTTTGCCATCACCCAGATGGCTTTACTTATTCTGCTCCAAAAAAAACCTGGAGCGAATGGTGGCATCAAAAAAAGAGACACATTACTACTGCAAAATATTACAAGGTAAAACACAAAACCTTATTGGCATTGTATTATCTGAGTACGCTGCTTTTTTGGATATTGGCCATACTTTGCTTTGTATTCATAGATTGGAAAATTCCTTTGGCCTTGGTTATTTTTAAGTTTTTTCTACACTATCTATTTGTAGGAAAAGGGGCAAAACATTTTAAGGAGCCCGATTTAAAACCTTGGCTTCCTTTTTTGGAGTTGTTGTTGGTATTAGCACAATTAACTATATTTATTTCCAATTCTGTAGCAAAACCAACACGTTGGAAATAACCGAAACCGAAATTCAGCGCCATATCCAGCTTGCGAAGAAAGGTCAGCAAAGCGCCTTTAGTTTTTTATTGGATCATTTTTGGAACTTAGTATATGGGTTTCAAATGAATCGAATCAAAAATGAACACGATGCTGAAGATATCACCATTGAGACATTTTCAAAAGCATTTGATAAAATAGACACCTATGATCCTGATTATAAGTTTGGAACATGGCTAGTCTCTATTTCAAAAAATATTCAAATAGATAAGTCCCGAAAGAAAAACGCCTCTATCCATTCCCACACTACGGATACAAGTGAAGATCACATCAAAAAAATACCCGATCAATCGCCCTCCCAAGAAGATCAATTGATCATTGAACAGAACCTAGCAGAATTACTTCGGTATATCAAACAATTGAAACCGCATTACCAAGAAGTCATCAATCTACGGTATTTCCAAGAAATGAGCTACAATGAAATTTCAGATGAATTGGAGGAACCCCTAAGCAATGTAAAGGTCCGGCTATTGAGGGCTAAGAAATTATTAGCCGAGATTATCACCCAAAACAGGAAACGTTGAAACGGCTTCTTGCAAAATTTGGACCCGGATTCCTATTTGCAGGCGCTGCCATAGGCGTATCCCATCTTGTACAGAGCACGCGTGCGGGTGCAGATTACGGTTTGGGTCTTATATGGGCGTTATTATTGATTCACGCCATTAAATATCCTTTTTTTCAGTTTGGCCCTAGGTTTGCATCCGCTACTGGAAAAAATCTTCTGGAAGGCTATGCAAAACTGGGCAAAGGGGTCCTTATTGCATACTTTGCCATCACATTTGCCACCATGTTCACTATTCAAACGGCTGTAACTATTGTAACCGCTGGAATAGCTTCCTCTCTTTTTGAAAGTGATAGTCTCGTACTTTGGACCACCATTGTAACAGCACTTTGCTTTTTTATCCTCCTACTGGGCCGTTATAAATTTCTGGACAGCCTAATGAAATATATAGTATTGGTGCTTACAGTTAGTACCATTGGGGCAGTTATTCTAGCATTAAGGGCATCTGATGGTTCATTAAACGTTTCACAGGAATTTCCTGCTGAAGCTACCGGAATTGCCTTTCTAATTGCATTTATGGGATGGATGCCAGCTCCGTTGGATATTACCATTTGGCAGTCTATCTGGACAGTTGAAAAGCAAAAACTGAATCCGAGCCTCACACGCAAACAGTATTTTTTTGATTTTAACGTAGGCTATGTTTCTACTATTTTATTGGGCATTGCATTTATTGTTTTGGGAGCCCTTGTGATGTTTGGAAGTGGAGATTCATTTTCAGGGAATGGCACACAATTCGCAAATCAGCTTATTGCCATGTATACCAACAGTTTGGGAGGTTGGTCAAAAATCATTATTGGCATTGCCGCTCTAACGGCCATGTTCAGCACTACCCTTACCACATTGGATGCTTCTCCAAGGGTAATGCACCAAACCAGTGAACTCATCTTTCAAAAAAAGTTTTCAAATGGATATTTGTTTTGGCTTATTTTTTTAGTCATGGGTACACTCTCCATTTTCTTTTTCTTTATTTCAGAAATGGGGGTTTTAATTCAGATTGCAACCGTACTATCCTTCCTCACCGCCCCTTTTTATGCATTAATTAGTTATTTACTCCTTACCGGAAAACACACTCCTAAAGAAGCTCAACCTTCCAAACTATTAAAAATATACAGTTTAATAGCTATGCTACTTCTTGTTGGCTTTAGCTTTTGGTATCTAGATAGTTTATGGTAAACCTTGCGGAATATTCGAACTTCTCAATGGAAGTTGTATCTTTGTAACCGCTATGGAAACGCAAACAGCAACACCGAAAACTCATACTCCCAAGCCAAAATGGCTAAGGGTTAAACTACCAACAGGACAGAAATATACTGAGCTTAGGGGATTGGTTGATAAATATAACCTTCATACAATTTGTACCTCAGGAAGTTGCCCAAACATGGGGGAATGTTGGACAGAAGGTACCGCCACTTTTATGATTCTTGGAAATATTTGCACCCGCTCCTGTGGATTTTGTGGTGTAAAAACCGGTAGGCCCGAAACTGTGGACTGGGATGAACCTGAAAAAGTTGCGCGCTCCATTAAACTAATGAATATTAAACATGCCGTGGTTACTTCAGTAGATCGGGATGATTTAAAAGATATGGGCTCAATTATTTGGGCGGAAACTGTGAAGGCCATCCGAAGAATGAACCCCACCACAACCCTTGAAACCCTCATTCCAGATTTTCAGGGAGTACACCGAAACATAGATAGAATCGTGGAAGTAGCTCCAGAAGTGGTATCCCACAACATGGAAACCGTGAAACGTCTTACCCGCGAGGTACGAATCCAGGCAAAATATGAGCGTAGCCTTGAAGTGTTGCGCTACCTTAAGGAACAAGGTGTAAACCGAACAAAAAGCGGAATTATGCTTGGTCTTGGGGAAAAAGAAGAGGAAGTACTACAAACAATGGAAGACCTGCGTAATGCTCAAGTAGATGTGGTGACCATAGGACAATACCTGCAGCCTTCCAAAAAACATCTTTCAGTAAAAGAATTTATTACCCCAGAGCAATTTAAGCACTACGAAATTATTGGGAAAGAAATGGGCTTCCGCCATGTGGAAAGTGGTGCCTTGGTGCGTTCTTCCTATAAAGCACATAAACATATTCACTAATGGCAGTGCCCATAAAAGTTGGGATTAATGGTTTTGGCCGAATAGGCCGAAGACTTTTCCGCCTATTGCTAAATCATCCTGAAGTTGAAGTTATAAAAATAAATGACATTGCTCCAAGTGAGACCATGGCACATTTATTAAAATATGATAGTATACACGGAGTTTTAGAGGGTACAGTTACTGCAAATGGTGGAAAACTAATTGTTGGAGATAGAAAATTTGAGTATTCCTCTGAAAGAAATCCCCAAGATTGTGATTGGCAAGGAATTGATATTGTTGTAGAAGCCTCTGGGAAATTTAAATCAAAACAAGAACTAGAAGGACATCTTGAGGCAGGAGCCAAAAAAGTGATTCTTTCGGTTCCGCCATTGGAAGATGAAATTAAAACGATTGTCTTAGGGGTAAATGATCATATCATATCTGCACATGACAGGATCATTTCAAATGCTTCCTGTACCACCAATAATGCTGCACCAATGCTTCAGGTTATTCACGAACTTTGTGGTATTCAACAAGCATATATTACCACGGTACACTCCTACACCACAGACCAAAGTCTTCATGACCAACCACATAGGGATCTAAGAAGAGCCCGTGCTGCAGGGCAATCTATAGTTCCAACAACTACGGGTGCTGCTAAAGCACTCACCAAAATATTTCCTGATTTGGCTACCGTTATTGGTGGCTGCGGAATAAGGGTTCCCGTCCCAAACGGTTCCCTTACAGACATTACTTTTAACGTAAAAAAGGAAACTTCAATTGAAGAAATAAATCAGGCATTTAAGAATGCTGCCAACGGAAAACTAAAAGGAGTTTTGCAATATACCGAAGACCCCATAGTCTCTGTTGATATTAATGGCAATACGCACTCCTGTATTTTTGATGCGGGGATGACTTCCGTAATTGGTACGATGGTTAAAATCATTGGTTGGTATGATAATGAGACAGGATATTCTTCAAGAATTGTAGATTTAATCGTACAATTGTCGAGGAAATGACTATATTTATCGGCGAAGTACGTGAAATAGCATGCTTTACAAAATTCTCAAAAAGACCTTTTTTGCCCCGCTTTTGATTTTGTCTTTGGTGGGAAATCTTGCTATTGGCCAAACCCAGCAAGACTCCCTTTCAATTGTAAAAAATTATCATGCACTTGGTAAACAGCATGTGGCGCAGCAAGACTATGACGATGCTATTATAGCACTTACCAAAGCTTTTAAAATGGCATCCTCACAGAAGTTAAAGGATGAAAAACTAAACATTCATTTTAGTATAGCCCAGCTGCATTATTTCTTACAGAATTATGAAAAAGCCTCTAATGAAACCTTACACATATTAGATGCATATCAAAAAGAAGATAAGCCGCATGAAGTTGCCAAAACCGAAACACTCTTGGGTCTTATCTATGCCGAAATGGGCAAATTAGAGGATGCAAAGTCTCATCTTAAGAATGCTGACTCATGGTTTAGCACTCAAAACAATGATATTGAAAGGGCAAATGTTCTTTTAGGTTTTGGAATTATTGAGTTTAAACAAAAGAATTTTATTGCGGCCATTAATTATTTTGATGCTGCCATTCCCGCTTTTAATAATAGTGGGCATTATTATCAGGAAGCGTATGCTTACCTGCTAAAGGCTGAATCGCTATACAAAATAGGCCCTAATGGGATTCCCAACAATCTTTCTCTTGCTAAAGAAGCATTAGCCAAAGTACAAATAATCACTGAAGAATATCAATACACTAAATTGGAGATTGAGAGTTTAAGAGTCGCTTCTTACATCGCATTGAAAGAAAACAACATGGTATTGGCACAGGAATACCTTTTATCCTACGAACAAAGAAACGATTCCTTACAGCAAGTTTTTCTTAATGCAATTTCAAACGGAATTGATGCAGAAAATGATATCATGAATCTAAATGAAATCATTGATAAGCAGCAAGATGATCTTGACAAACAGAGAAAGTCCATTAACTTTGGTAAAATGACTACGGGGCTTAGTATTGCCCTAATTGTGATACTATCCCTACTCACACTTTCCCTTTACAAAAACAATAATCTTAGAGCAAAAGCCAACGAGCTACTCCAAGACAAAAACAATGAATTGCAGTTGGCTAAAGAAAAAGCCGAAAAGGCTTCCTTGGCCAAAGCACAGTTTCTCTCTACCATCACACATGAACTTAGAACCCCGCTTTATGCTGTTACGGGGCTTACCCATTTATTATTAGAGGAAAATCCTAAACCAGACCAAAAAGAACATTTAAATTCCCTAAAATTTTCTGGGGAATACCTATTGTCGCTTATCAACAATATTCTTGACCTTAATAAACTGGAAGCTAATAAGGTTGAAATAGAAAAAACAACTTTCAATCTTAAAAAGCGAATCAACGATGTACTCATTGCTCTCAAGAAAAGTGCAGATGACCGTAAAAATAATTTGCACCTTGAATTTGATGAAAGCATTCCTACCAAACTCATTGGAGATCCTTTAAAACTTTCACAAATATTAATCAATCTCATTGGAAACTCCTTAAAATTTACTCAAAATGGTGATGTTTGGATTCGGGTAAGCAAAATCAAGGAAGCGAACAACCAAGTACACCTACACCTAGAAATTGAGGATAATGGGGTGGGGATTTCGAAAAAGAAACAAAAAAGTATTTTTGAGTCCTTCTCTCAAGCATCGTTACAAATCAACCGAAAATTTGGGGGCACCGGGCTCGGGCTGGCTATTGTTAAAAATTTACTACAGCTCATGGGTAGTAAAATTCAACTGGAAAGTCAGTTGGGGAAAGGCTCTAAATTCTGGTTTGATATTAAATTTGTGGTTTCCGAAGAGTATACCGAAACAAAATCTTCCAAAGATCCAAGTTTTGATATTGACTATGATCAACTTCACGGAAGGGAAGTATTGGTGGTTGAAGACAATAAAATCAACCAGATGATCACCAAAAAAATATTGGAAAAGAATAAAATGAATTGTACGGTGGCAGATAATGGAATGGATGCTATCAAGTTGGTTCGTGAACACGACTATGACATTATTTTAATGGATATCCACATGCCGGGAATTAGTGGAATTGAAGCCACTCAGGAAATTAGAAATTTCAATAAACAGCTTCCAATCATTGCACTCACCGCAGTAACCATTGATGAAAACCTAGATGATTTCTACAGAGCTGGATTCAATGAAATAATTCCGAAACCATTCAAAACAGAAGAGTTTTTCGAGAAAATTTACCGTACGCTTGAAAACCAAAAATTACCGGTTAGCTAGTCATCTAGGACATTCGAAAATCTAACAGGCGTTTCAGTACATCCTTCTGAAACACTTCTCCACTTTCATTCAGAAATAGGGTTTCAATAGGAAGATAATACAAAGATGGTCCATCAATCCGATCTGCCAACCGCTGATAATCCTTCTCTGTTGTCAAAATGAATTGCTCCTTCTGTAATGAGGCTATTTCCTTTTCACTAAAATGATGGTGATCTGGAAATTTTTCATGTGTAAAATCAAATCCTTTTGTTTTCAAAAAAGAAACCAACGGAGCAGGTTTAGCAATTCCAGTGACAAGGGTAAATTTTTTGTCCTTAAGGGTTGAAAGAGGCAGCTTTGTTTCATCACCCAACAAGTAATCTGCATATCCAATCTTCGTAAAATACACCTGTTGATGAGGTAATAACCGCATCCTAAATTGAATCTCCTGCAACTTGGCATATGAAACATTCTCAGGACATTTGGTGACGATTAAGACATCTGCCCGCTTTGCACTTTTCCTTGATTCACGCAAATTCCCAGCAGGAAGAACATGATCTTCTAGGTACAACTGGTCAAAGGAACTTAACAAGATGCTCAAGGCCGGGGTTACTTTTCGATGCTGAAAGGCATCATCCAAAATAATTAACTCTGCTTTATTCAAAGCTGCGATACCCTCCCTTCTATCTGCACAAACCGCCACTGTAATGTCTGGAAATTTACGCTTGATCTGTAGTGGTTCATCTCCCACCTGTTCTGAGGTAGCCAAAGACTCTACCAAGTGAAATCCTTTTGACTTTCGTTTATACCCCCTACTCAATACAGCCAACTGGTAGTCATTTTTTAAAAACCGTACCAAATATTCCACCATTGGGGATTTCCCGGTTCCCCCTACTGAAAGATTTCCAACAGAAATAATGGGAGTTTCATATTCCGATGAAGATTTCCAACCTTTATCATATGCATGGTTCCGAAGTCGGGTAATCCCGTCGTACAATATGGAAAAAGGATAAAGGAATTTTCGAAAATACATAACACGAAAGTATACTTTTTTATCTTTACCATAAAATTAAAACAATGACGGTACAAGATGTCATCGAAATACTGGAAGAATTGGCCCCTTTATCCTATGCTAAAGATTTTGACAATACGGGATTATTGGTGGGACAACCTCAAACAAAGCTAAATGGAATCCTAGTGGCATTGGACACACTGGAGACCGTAGTAGATGAGGCCATTGAAAACAATTGCAATCTTATTGTTAGTTTCCATCCTATTATCTTCAAAGGCCTAAAAAGTATCACTGGTAAAAATTATGTAGAACGTACTGTGTTAAAGGCCATTCAACATGATATTGCCATTTTTTCCATGCATACCGCTTTAGATAATGCCTGGAATGGAGTAAATGCGGCCATTTGTGATAAACTACAATTGCAAAATAGGGAAATCCTTATTCCACAGCAAGGTACCATTCACAAGCTTACAACCTTCGTGCCTACTAAAGAAGCTGCAATGGTACGTGAAGCACTATTTAATGCAGGAGCAGGAACCATTGGTAATTATAACCACTGTAGTTTTAACATAGAAGGCTTAGGAAGTTTTCAAGGAAATGAAGACTCCAATCCTACCGTTGGTAAAAAAGGGGAAACCCATTTTGAGACAGAGACGCAAATTGGGGTGACTTTCCCAAAGCATCTAACTTCCAAAGTACTTAAGGCACTCTTCAAAGCACATCCTTATGAAGAAGTCGCATATGAAGTTACCACCCTTCAAAACCTCAACCAACACATCGGAATGGGCATGATAGGTGAACTTCCTGAAGCTGTTTCCGAAGAAATTTTTCTCAATACCCTAAAAAACACCTTTCATACAGGAGTGATAAAACATTCTGAAAAAACAGATAAACCTATCCAAAAGGTAGCTGTCTTGGGAGGAAGCGGAAGCTTTGCCATTGGCCCTGCCAAAACGAAGGGAGCAGACGCTTTTGTGACTTCAGATTTGAAATACCATGATTTTTTTATGGCCGAAAAGAGCATCTTATTGGCAGATATTGGCCATTATGAAAGCGAACAATACACAAAACAGTTGTTAGTTGCCTTCCTTACAGAAAAAATTACTAATTTTGCAGTCGTTTTATCTAAAGTAAACACCAATCCTATAAGCTATTATTAACGTATGGCAAAAAAAACCGAAATCACTGTAGAAGAGAAGTTAAGATCGTTATTCGATTTGCAATTAATCGATTCACGTGTGGATGAAATAAGAAACGTGCGCGGCGAGCTCCCGTTGGAAGTGCAAGATTTGGAAGATGAAGTGGCTGGTTTGAATACCCGCATGGAAAAGCTTAACAATGATCTTGAAAGTATCCAGGAAAATATCAAGGAGCGAAAAAACCTCATTGAAGAAGCGAAAGCCCTTATCAAAAAATACACCACGCAACAAGACAAAGTTCGAAACAACCGTGAGTACAATAGCTTGAGCAAGGAAATTGAATTCCAGGAACTGGAAATTCAGCTTGCAGAAAAGCACATTAAGGAATTTAAAGTTCAGATTGAACAGAAAAATGAAGTAATCGAGGAAACCAAAAGCAGACTTTCAGAGCGCTCAGAGCATTTGAAACATAAGCAAGGGGAACTTGATGAAATCTTGGCAGAAACCGAAAAAGAAGAAAAAGCACTCCTAAAGGAATCTGAAAAATTTGAAAAAAATATCGAAGATCGTTTAGTGAAAGCGTATAAGCGTATTCGTGAAAATGTAAAAAACGGATTGGCCGTAGTTCCTGTTGAAAGAGGTGCTTCTGGTGGTTCCTTTTTTACCATTCCACCACAAGTACAAATGGAAATCGCTTCCCGAAAGAAAATCATTACCGATGAGCATAGTGGGCGAATCCTTGTAGATCCTGCACTTGCCGAAGAAGAGCGTGAAAAAATGGACAAGCTTTTTGAAAAGCTGAAATAAGTAACGCCAATAAATTATAACAAAGCCTTCACATCCCGTGAAGGCTTTTTTTATTACCTTTTGTAAGGTTTTCAAATAGTATCGACCCATTCAAAAAATATTCATGCGACTATTCTTCGTTCTAATTTTCAGTACTGTACTTTTGGCAATTCCTGCTTCTTGCCAATATAATAACTCCAATAAAGAAGCAGAGACTATTGCTCAAAAAGAGCAAACACCTGTAGAAGTTCCCATGCAGGATGGTTATGCCCGTGCTTACTTTGCAAGTGGATGTTTTTGGTGTGTGGAAGCAATTTACGAAAGCGTGAAAGGGGTGAAGGAATCTATCTCAGGCTACAGTGGCGGTCATACCGAAAATCCTACTTATGAAGCTAGCAATACTGGCCGAACAGGGCATGCCGAGGCAGTTGAAATTATCTATGACCCAAAAGTGATTAGTTTCAAACAATTGGTTGACGTGTATTTTGGATCACAAAATATCACACAAATGAATGGGCAAGGGCCAGATCATGGAAGTCAGTACCGCAGTATCATTTTTTACCAAAACGAATCACAGAAAGAAATTATCGATCAAAAAATCGCGGAACTAGAAAAGGAACTAGGTAAAGGAAAAGTCGCTGCCCAAGTATTGCCTTTTCAAAAATTTTGGAAAGCCGAGGAATACCATCAGGATTTTGAAAAACTACATCCAGACCACCCTTATATCCAAAACATTTCCATTCCTCGTCTGAAAAGATTTCAACAAAAATTTCCAGATTTACTAAAGAAAAACACAGCTCACTAAACACTGTATCCTTCTGCAAGTAAATCTACCCACTCTTGATGACGTTTAATATAACCTGCAACAAAAGGGCACAAAGGAACCACAGGAAGTGCTTCTTCCTTCACCGCCTGGAGTACTTGCTGAACAAGTTTACTTCCTAAACCCTTACCTTCCAGGATAACTGGCACTTCTGTATGGGTTAGATAAATACGGTCCTTAACCTTGATATATTCAACATATATCCAATGATCATTTATAAGCGCTTCATACCGCTTTTTTGATGGTTCATCTTGAATCTGAAACTCCACTAGCTGTTTTTATGTGATCCGTCACAAAAGGGATTGTTTCCTGTTCTTCCACAACGGCAGAAAGCAGTGCTTCGTTCCTTTTTTTCGGTACGTCCATCCGTATGGGTTACTTCCAAAGTTCCATAAATAAGTACAGGACCATTTTCAACAACCTCTGCTTTTGTGATCTGTTCTGTAACTTTTACCATACCCTCATCTTTCAGATAATAAGTCAAAGCACCGCTTGGACATTTCTCAATGGCTTTTATCAATGCATCTTCAGAGGTATCTTCCACTTGAATCCACGGTCTTTCTTTCGGCTTAAAAACAGTGGGTAAAGCACGTACGCAGTTACCGGAATGGATGCAAATTTCTGGTTTCCAAACCACCGTTACATCCCCTTTTTGGTATTCTTTTGTTTTAGACATACTTAAATATACCATATTTTTTGATGCAATAGAAAAATTATGATAGCCATGATAGTTTCCGTATTTTTACGGAAAAGAACAAGGATGGTTCGTACTTCATTACTACTATTGTTTTTGTTATCCTTCTTTTCGTGTAAGGATAATACCCCAAAAGAAAACAACACTACTCAAACAGTACATAATCTTGCTCCAGCAGAGGCTATTGCTAATCGGTACGGAGTTAAACACTGGGATAAAGTAAAAATCCTTTCCTTTACCTTTAATGTTGACCGAGGTGAAAATCATTTCGAACGTTCCTATTCTTGGGAACCCAAAACTGGAAAAGTAACATACAAAACCGCTTCAGACACCCTTACATTTATTCACAATAAACCTACTGACAGCCTTCAAACTGAAGCTGATAAAGCTTTTGTGAATGATAAATATTGGCTTTTATCTCCTTTCCAAATGGTGTGGGACAAGGTTTCCTATCGTGATTCGGTTGATGTCATTGCTCCAATTTCAAAAGACACCCTGCAAAAACTTACCATCATTTATGGGGACGAGGGAGGATATACTCCTGGAGATGCCTATGATTTTTATTTCGCCAATGATTTCACTGTAAAGGAGTGGACTTTCCGAAAAGGAAATCAGGAATCCCCTTCTCTTGTAAATACATGGAACGATATTGAAGAACACCAAGGCATAAGATTTACTACAAAATTTCAGGATAGCACTGGGAACTTTCAGTTGTATTTTACCAATATTGAAATTAAATAACATGGAAATTACTACGGCATTGTTTACATTGGCGGGTACGTTAGTTGGTGGAGCAATAAGTTATATTCTACAACACCAACGGTTTAAGCAGGAAATAAAAATTCTGAAACAACAGCACAAAACAGAGTTCATGGCCGAAGAAACCGCTAAACATTTTCTAAGTCACAAATCCTACACAGATCGCTTTTTTGAGACTCTGAAAAAAAATCTGGGCGGATTTGAAGAGGAAGAGCTTCGGAAGATTTTAGTACGGGCCAGGGCCATTAGAACCTACCGGGAAGATGGAAGCGAATGGTGGCGGTTATTGTCACGTATGGATGAATTTATTGAAAAAAAACAAAATCAATCCTAATTCATGGAAAAAAACACCTTGGAATATGCCCGCAGTTGTGATGCAAATGATCCTTTGAAAAGCTTCCGAAATGAGTTCCATTTCCCAAAAGATTCCAAAGGAAATCCTTGTATCTATCTCTGCGGAAACTCCCTTGGCCTTCAACCCAAACAAACCGCTAAATACCTGCAACAGGAATTAGAAGATTGGGCCAACTTAGGGGTTGAAGGACACACCGAAGCAAAACACCCATGGATGCCATACCACGAATTCCTTACCAACAGTATGGCAAAGATTGTTGGGGCCAAAGCAGAGGAAGTGGTCATCATGAACGGACTTACAGCTAATCTTCATTTCATGATGGTTTCGTTCTACCAACCTACTCAAGAACGTTTCAAAATCATTATTGAAAAAGATGCTTTCCCTAGCGATAAATACGCAGTGGAAAGTCAGTTGCGATTCCATGGTCATGACCCAAAAGAAGGGCTTATTCTTTGGGAACCACCTAATGGGGAAGAATTATGTCGCTTGGAAGACCTAGAAAAAATCCTTGAGGCCCAAGGAAATCAAGTAGCCCTAATCTTACTGGGAAACACCAACTATTATTCTGGGCAGTTTTACCCTATTAAGGAAATTACAACATTAGGACACCGGTTTGGTTGCAAAGTAGGCTTTGACCTTGCCCACGGTGCTGGAAATATCCTTCCCAACTTACATGACAACGGTCCCGACTTTGCTGTTTGGTGTACTTACAAATACCTCAACAGCGGGCCAGGTAGTTTGGGAGGAGTTTTTGTACACGAAAGACACGCCCAAAATTCATCGCTTCCACGTTTTGCGGGTTGGTGGGGTCACAACAAACAGACGCGCTTCAATATGCGTCATGAATTTGACGTCATTCCTGGAGCAGAAGGCTGGCAATTAAGTAATCCGCCAATCCTATCCATGGCCGCTATTAGGGCCTCATTAGACCTGTTTGAAAAAGCAGGCATGCAAAACCTTCGAAAGAAATCCCTTCAACTTACTGGGTACTTAGAGACGCTATTAGATGGACTGGAAGATCCAAACATTGCGGTGATCACCCCACAAAATCCTGAAGAGCGAGGTTGCCAATTATCCATTCAGTTAAAAAATGCCAATAAGCAGCTGCACCAACAACTTACAGAAAATGGCGTCATAAGTGATTGGCGGGAACCAGATGTCATTAGGGTAGCCCCTGCCCCACTTTATAATAATTTTGAAGACGTTTTTGAATTTGTACAACGCTTAAAACACCTTTTAGATAGATGAGTAATTCAAAAGAACATCTTTTAATCATAGGCGCTGGCCTCTGCGGAAGCCTACTTGCATTACGGATGGCCCAAAAGGGATATCAAATTACCTTAGTTGAAAAAAGACCCGATCTTCGGAAAGTTACCCAAGATGCAGGGCGATCCATCAATTTAGCACTAAGTGACCGCGGACTCAAAGGGCTTCGAATGGTAGGATTGGAAGAAAAAGCACTGGAACTTTGCATTCCAATGAACGGAAGGATGATCCACCCTGAAAAAGGGGAACCATTTTTAAGTCCGTACAGTGGAAGAAAAGGAGAATACATCAATTCCATTTCACGTCCAGGATTAAATTGTTTGCTTTTAGACGCCCTAGACAAACTACCCAATGTAAAAACCCTTTTCAATTTAGGGTGTTCAAGTGTAGATTTAGAAAATGCTTCAGCTACCTTTTACAATTACAATTCAAAAAATGAGGAAACGCTTACGGCAGATCTTATTATTGGCACCGATGGCGCTGGATCTGCAGTTAGGAAAAGCATGTTTGATCACAAAAAATTCCTTTTTAGTTTTTCACAACAATGGCTTACCCACGGCTATAAGGAATTGGAAATTCCTACTGCTGAAGATGGCGGATTCCGTACCTATAAAAATGCATTGCATATTTGGCCCAGGGGAAAAGATATGCTTATCGCACTTCCTAATTTAGATGGAAGCTTTACCGTTACCCTTTTCCTTCCGTATGAAGGTAGCGACTATAATTTCAACAATCTCACGACTCCAGAAAAAGTACATGCCTACTTTTCAGAAGCCTTCCCAGATGCACTTGAACTTATCCCGGATTTAGCAAGTGAATTTTTCAACAATCCCACTGCACCACTGGGAACCATTAAATGTTCCCCTTGGCATTGCTACGGAAAAGTCCTACTTATGGGAGATGCAGCACATGCGATAGTGCCTTTTTACGGACAAGGAATGAATGCCTCTTTTGAAGATGTGGTGGTTTTTGATGAAGTACTCGAACAACACCAAGGAGATTGGGAAAGTTTCTTTAAGGCCTATGAAAAAGCAAGGAAAGTAGATACAGATGCCATTGCAGATTTGGCAGTAGACAATTTCCACGAAATGAAAGAACATACTGCCAACCCGTTGTTTCAGGAAAAGAGAAAATTAGAAATCTCCTTTGAAAATGAACTACCCGAAGACTACTACAGTAAATATTCTTTGGTTACCTTCAATGAAGCGATTTCCTATTCCGAAGCCATGAAACGTGGCAGGGCACAAGACAAGGCTATTTTAAACCTTTTAGACGATGGAATGCTGAAAGATTCCCTTTCCCTAAAAGAAAAGCTTAACTTAGTTACAAAACATACCAACGACATTCTTCATGACGATGCCGTTGCCAAAAATTTACATTCATGACGAATAAAAGTAAATTGGTTGCTGGAAAAGCAGCCCCCAGAGGAGCATATCCGCATGTAAAAAGAGCAGGGGATTTTTTACTGGTAAGCGGCACCAGTTCCAGAAGATCGGACAATAGTTTCGCAGGGGTAAAAGCAGTAGATGAGATGGGCAGTATGGAATTGGATATTCGGGAACAAACAAAAGCTGTGTTGGAAAACATTAAGGATTACCTCGCTTCGGAAGGGGCTACTTTGGAAGACGTGGTAGATGTAACGACCTTTTTGGTGAATATGAACGATTTTGCTGGGTATAATGAAGTCTACGGAAGCTTTTTCAAAAAGGAAACCGGACCTGCCCGAACCACCGTGGCTGTTCACCAACTACCCCACCCACATTTATTGGTAGAAATAAAAGTAATGGCATATAAGCCTTTGTAAAATGGAGCGTATTCAAAACTATATTAATGGTGAGTTTACAGGTCCTATTTCTGGGGAATGGCTAGATAATATAGATCCCAGTAAAGGAGAAGTCTACGGAAAGATTCCCAATAGCACTCATGAGGATGTTGAAAAGGCCTATCAAGCGGCCAAGGATGCTTTTCCCAGTTGGAGCCAAACCCCTATTGAAACCCGAAGTAGGATACTGGTAAAGATAGCAGACCTCATTGAAGCAAAACTCGATGAATTGGCAGCGGCAGAGTCTAAAGACAATGGCAAACCCTTAAGCCTGGCAAAAAAAGTAGATATTCCTAGAGCTTCGGCGAACTTTCGGTTTTTTGGGCAGGCCATTACGCAATTTGCTTCAGAAGCTCATGAAAGTGTGGGACTCAACACCATGAATTTTACCCTTCGGCAGCCCTTGGGAGTAGTTGGGTGTATTTCTCCATGGAACCTTCCGCTGTATTTATTCACTTGGAAAGTAGCCCCAGCTATTGCGGCCGGAAATACAGTCGTAGCCAAGCCTAGCGAGATTACCCCCATGACCGCCTATCTATTGGGTGAAATTCTATCGAAAGCAGGTCTTCCAAAAGGGGTGTTGAACATTGTGCACGGATTGGGCCCTTCCGCAGGGCAAGCTATTGTATCGCATCCAAACATCAAAGCTATTTCCTTTACCGGAGGGACCCAAACCGGAAAATACATTGCCCAGACAGCAGCTCCCATGTTTAAAAAATTATCGTTGGAGCTTGGAGGGAAAAACCCAAATATCATTTTTGCCGATTGCAATTATGAGGATATGCTGAAAACTACAGTACGCTCTTCGTTTGCCAACCAAGGACAGATCTGCCTCTGCGGAAGTAGGATTTTTGTGGAGGAATCTATTTTTGAGCAATTCAAAAAAGACTTTATTGCAGAAGTATCAAAATTGAAAGTAGGGCATCCTTCTGAAGAAGTAAACTTAGGAGCCATTGTTTCTGAAGCGCACCGAGATAAAATTGAATCCTACATACAATTAGCACAGGAAGAGGGCGGTAAAATTTTAACGGGTGGAAAACGTATAAGTGTTGAAGGATCTGAAAAAGGCTACTATTTACAACCTACGGTGATTGAAATCCATGATGCCTATTGCCGCGTAAACCAAGAGGAAATCTTTGGTCCTGTGGTCACCCTTATGCCATTCAAAACTGAAACGGAAGTCTTGGAATATGCCAATAGTGTTCCCTACGGACTCTCAAGCACCTTGTGGACAACCAACTTAGACCGCACCATGCGCATGAGCAAGCAAATAGAAGCTGGTATTGTTTGGGTAAATACATGGTTAAACCGTGATCTACGTACTCCCTTTGGTGGTGTAAAAGCTAGCGGTGTTGGACGTGAAGGTGGTTTTGAAGCCTTGCGATTCTTTACGGAACCAAAGAATATTTGTATAAATTATCAATGAAATAATGGATTTAAATCTTAAAAATAAAAACGCCCTAGTCTGCGGAAGTTCTGCTGGGATTGGAAAAGCTGCTGCCATCGAACTTGCATTGTTGGGAGCCAATGTAACCCTCATGGCCCGTAATGAAGAAAAGCTAAAAGCTACCTTGCGTGAACTACCGTCAAAGGATGGTCAACAACATTCGTATTTAGTAGCCGATTTCCAATATCCGGAACAATTGAAAGAAACAATTATTGAAGCCACCTTTGATACCAATTTTCAAGTGTTGGTGAACAATACGGGTGGTCCTAAGGGCGGACCTATATTTGCAGCGGAAGTAGAAGAATTCACCAATGCCTTTTCGCAACACTTGGTCTGTAATCATATTTTGGTGCAAAATGTAGTCCCAGGGATGAAGACCGAAGGTTACGGACGTATCATAAATATCATCTCTACTTCGGTGAAACAACCAATTGACGGCTTGGGTGTGAGCAATACCATTAGAGGGGCTGTAGCTAGTTGGAGTAAAACCCTGGCCAATGAATTGGGTCCCTTCGGAATTACGGTAAATAATGTACTGCCCGGGTTCACGGCAACCGATAGATTAGATGATATCATTTCCAATGCTGCAAGGAAATTCAGCAAAACTGAAACAGAAGCAGCCGATTTCATGAAAAGTATTGTTCCTGCACGACGCTTTGCCCAACCCAGTGAAATTGCCAATGCGGTTGCCTTTTTGGCAAGTCCGGCAGCAGGCTACATCAACGGAATTAACGTTCCCGTAGATGGTGGAAGAACAAAAAGTTTGTAACTTTAAACATCCGCGTGAGGGATAGAACGAAGCTACCGTGTAGCAGTGATAGCCCGACCCCCAATAGCAATTGGGGGGCACGCCCAACAACCAAAACCCAATATTTTGAAACGCAAACTTCGCATTAACGGCCATTCGCACTTACTCCCCTACCCAGAGGAAATACCCCAATTCATGAAGGATAAAGGAATTTTCTGGGTGGATAAGGATCGGAAATTCATGCTGCAAAAAGATTGGAGCCGGCCCGTGACAGATTCCAGTTTTTTCCTTAATGAAAAAATGGCGTGGATGGAACGCTATAAAATAGACCATGCCGTGGTATTGAATCTCTCACAATTGTATGGTAACGGACTTCGATTGGAGGAGATGAAAAAGGCACTTCGGTTTCAAAATGATTTCAATGCACGTATCCAACAAGATCATCCAGATAAATTTACCTGTGGCTTTGTGGTACACCCAGGATTTGTTAGGGGTGCATTGTGGGAAATTGAACGCTGTGTTGAAGAATTGGGACTTCGGTTATTATGTCTGCCAACACATTATATGGACACCATAGGAACTTGGCGCTGTATTTTTGATGAAGAAACGGAGCCCATTTTTGAAATGGCTTCCAAATACAATCTTGCCGTAGAAGTACATCCGTATGATGGCGAAAAATTTATTAAGTTGGAAAATACCGCTTGGCGATTTCACCTTATTTGGATGTTGGCACAATGTGCCGATGCCTATCATTTCCATACATTAAATGGTTATCCTGATAAATTCCCCAATATGCGGGTGTGCTTCGCCCATGGTGGGCAATTGGCACAAATTAATCTAGGAAGACGCATCCAAGGGTTTGATGGTCGCCCTGATTTGTTTGAAGGCAAAGTTCATCCACGAAAAAGTGTGGCGCACAAAAACATCTTCTTTGACACCCTAGTACACGATACGGGGTCGTTGGAGTTACTTATTAGAAATCAAACAAGTAAACAGGTACTCATAGGATTGGATGACCCCTATCCATTGGGCGAAATGGAAAGCATCCCTCAATCTTCCTATCCTGGAAAAATATTGGATTTAGCGCGGGAGCGTGGAATTGTTTCCCAAGAGGAATGTGATGCCATGTGGGACGATAATGTACTGCAATGGCTTTATGGAGATGACAATGAAGGCAAACAAGCCCTCGTAAACCGAATTCTTTCCTAATGGATTTTATTGATTCTGAAATTGAGGGATATGCTTCGAAACATTCCCAACCAGAACCTGAAATCCTTCAGGAGTTAACCAAGGAAACTTGGCAAAAGGTTTTAGCGCCACGCATGTTAAGCGGTCATTTGCAAGGAAGGCTTTTAAGTTTACTTTCCAAAATCATTCAACCCAATCGCATATTGGAAATTGGAACCTATACCGGTTATTCTGCGTTATGTCTTGCGGAAGGTCTTTCCGAAAACGGAATACTTCATACGATAGACCATAATGAAGAGTTGCATGCTTTTCAACGGAAATACTTCGATAAATCCGGAAAGGGGGAACAAATCATTCAACATTTGGGCGATGCACAACAGATTATCCCTACCCTTGCTGAAACCTTTGATTTGATCTTTATAGATGCCGACAAAAAAAATTACCCCAATTACCTACAACTTATTATTCCCAAACTTTCCGAAGGGGGTGTTATTTTGAGTGACAATGTACTTTGGAGCGGCAAAGTAGTTGCGGAAGTTCAGCCAGATGATGCAGACACTAACGCACTTCTGGAATACAATACACTATTAAGGAATCACCCACAATTGGAATCGGTGTTGTTACCTATTCGGGACGGATTGACCCTTACGCGAAAACGTGACTAAGGAACAAAAATCTTGTTCCGAATGGCATAGATTACCAGTCCCGTACGGTTTCTAAGGTGTAATTTTTCAAATATATTGTTTCGGTAGCCTTCAATGGTTTTCGGGCTTAAACACATTTGGTCTGCAATTTCCTTATAGGTTTTTTCGGTACAAGCCAACCGAATAAATTCCAGTTCCCTATCCTTAAAAGTAACCTCTTCTTTTTTGTCTTGGGAGAGGGAATCTACCAATATTTTGGTGACCGTATTAGTATGGTAAAATCCTTTTTCGGTTACTTCCAGTAAGGCATTGTACAATTCTATTTTCTTGACATCTTTCAACAAATAACCTCTTGCACCCGCGCGAATCATTTTAGAAATGACTTTTTCATCTTCCTCAATAGACAGCGCCAATACCTTAATTTTTGGAAAGTGTTTTCTAAGATGTTCTGTGGTTTCTATGCCGTTAAGGATAGGCATATTTACATCCATTAAGACAATATCTGGAACGTCCTCGGGAATTTTTAACCTGTCTATGAGTTCTTTTCCATTCCTGCACGTGTACAGTACTTTAAAGTTTTCAAAACTATCTACGAGTCCGCCAATGGCTTGGGAGAGCAGGTTATGGTCATCTACCACTACTACTGAATGTGTCATGATTTGGGTTTTTAAATTGTAAAATCAATTGGGTCCCCGCTCCAATTGTAGATACTATTTCTATACTTGCACCAATAATCTTGGCTCTGTTTTTAATATTTGTAAGACCTATCCCATCATAATCATCATGCGCTGCATTGAAACCTATACCGTTATCACGTGCATGAATATGAAGTACATTCTCTTGATAATTAATATTGACACTTAATTGGCTTGCTTTTGAGTGCTTTATGGTATTGGTAAAGAACTCTTGCAGCATCCTAAAAATAACAATTTCTATTTTGGTGTCCAATTCAAATGTAGCCTTATTAAAATACAGTTGTGTTTCTAGGTACTTCATTCTATTGAATCGTTCCATTTCCATTTGTAGTGCTTCCGTTAAGGATAGACTACTAAAAGTATCTGGATTGATAAGTTTCGAAAGGCTTCTTAGTTCTGTGAGGCATTGGGATAGTGTTTGTTCTGCTTCGGAAACTGTATCGTTAGGCTCCTCTATTTGCCCTAGCTGTATTTTGGCCAGAGTCAATAATTGACCGATATTATCGTGTAGTTCCCAACTTATATTCCGAAGGGTTTCTTCACGTATTTCTATTTGGGTTTCAATAATTTCCTCTTTGAATTTGTTTTCGGCTTCTTGTTGTTCGCGTAACAAACGGTTCTTCCGCTTTTGAAAAAGAGCAAATAACAGTATGACCGTCAGAGCCAATGAAAAAGCAATGATGGAAAAAACGATTAAAAACGATTGTAACTCTTTTTCGTCCATATAAATCCTGTAATGAAACAACCGTAGAGGATGAAATTTAATATGAGCAGGATAATATTAAAATACCCTCCTTTTACTTCAATGTACTTCGCCAATAACATTAATGGCAAAATGCCCATATAGAATAACAATAGTGCCGTTGAGACCCAGAAACTTAGTTTGTACTTTATAATTACCACCTCATTACTTCTCAACAACTGATTAAAATGCAACAGATTAAGGGCCAATAAAATAATAGATCCTGCAAAAAACGCATAGCCTTTGTTAGCAAGGTTTTCTACTAAATAGGTAGTAATAACAACTCCTATATACAAAGTTGCAAGTAATAATACCCCCTTTTTAAGTTTTTTAGAAGAGAGTACCATTGCGTACCAAAAGTAGAAAAACAAAAAGCTTGTATAAGTGTAGATACTATAAAGCCATGTATTCTCTACTGCATTTAGTTTAAGGGCAAGTCCAGTTATATCTATTAAAAAAGTATACCAAAGAAAATACAGAAACCATTTTTCGTTTGATTCCCTATATTTCCAAAAATAAATTGTTGCTACCACAGCAGCCAGTAGCTCTAAGGCAGGTAACAGGAAGGAAATATATGAAGTATTGGTCATTAGTATTAATCGTCATCATAGTCATTAGGTGGAATTCCTCCATTTCCATAATTGAGTGGGGCAACTCCATCTAAATTTTCCTGATCCTGCTGTATTGGTGCAAAACCTTGTCTTAAAGGATTCGCTCCTTCTTCTGCGGTAGGTACAAAAAACACCGTGCTATAGCCAGGAGTAGGATAATTCCCATTTTCGGGGTACACTCCTAAATAAACCCGAAGTCCAAGATTGGTTCTCCCTTGTTTAGCACCTTCCTGCTCAACATAAGCAATATATTTTTTTAAGGTATCTATGGAAAACCAAAATTCCCGTGTATCCTCGAAACCAAGGGTGTCTTTAAGAATCTCTGCCCTCGTAGCTTTGTAGGTCTCTTCCAATCTATTTGCCTCTTCAGAAGAAATAGTCTGTGCTGGAGGGTCTACTATTGGATCCTCACAGGAAACCATAATAGCAATCAACAGAAAACTAAAGGTCATCCATAATGTGTCTTGTGTGATTTTTTTCATTAGTTAGGGATTTTAGGTTTAAGTAAAATTAGGAATATTTTAGAGAAGGTTAGAGCCTTGATCCTCAAGCCGAACAATACTCATGGCGCAATTAACTGTTTTTTAGATATTTACAAAATTAACAACTAATAAAAAGGTGGAAAAACCTCTTTTGAATAGGGGTTTTTCCCCTATAGAACGTAGTATTTTTTAAAAATCCATTCAGAATATCACCGCACTTTTTACCACTAAAAGTTTTTGTTTTTCAACCTTTTAACTCTTTTACCTACAGTGACTTACACTGATATTTGTGATGTTATTTCGAGATAAATTATAAACCGAAAACTCAAAACACATGAAAACAATGTATCTATTTTTCTTGATATGTGGGCTCTGTTTCCTCGGGACATTCCCAAAGCATTAGCCAGTATGTCATAGGAAATTCTGGAACAACCCTTAACGGAAGTTCCAACACCTTAAGCTTTACTTTGGGAGAACCCATTGTAGGGCTTGTATCGGCTGGTCCTTCGCTTGGACAGGGATTTTGGTCAGGTGCAATTGAAGTGGTCCTAGGAAGTGAAGATTTTTCAGGGAATTCAGGCATTTGGATCTTTCCCAATCCTGTTTCAGACAACATGCATTTGGTATTTACAGATTTAATAGGTGAAGATTTTAGCCTTCAATTAGTAGATATCACCGGTAGATTAGTCTTTCAGAAAAGCCTGTCAAATGTTGCTTCCAAAGAACCCTTAGATGTTAGCTTCCTTACAAGCGGAACCTACTTGTTAACTATTCAGCGACAAGAAAACCAACAATTAAAAACCATTAAAATCATTAAAAAATAATCACAAGCCATGAAAACAAAGAACATATTCAATTTAGCTATTGCCCTTTGCCTTACAGGGAGTATATTTTCCCAAAATGTGGAAGGCCAATTTGATGCGGAAACAAATTCGCAAACTAAAAATCAAAACACTGTTATTGACCAAGGAAACCTACCCGGATCCCGTGCTGCTGCTGCTGCAGAACTTATAAATTATCAAGCAGTTGCTAGGGACAGTGGCGGTAATCTTATTGTAAATCAAGCAGTAAATGTAGACTTCGAAATTAGGGATGGTGCTGGAGGAACTGCTGTGTATACGGAATCCCAGAACCCAACCACAGATGAGAGTGGTGTCTTTTCTGTTCAGATTGGAAGTGTGAGTCCGCTTTCTGGTGTAAACTGGCTTGACATTGATGCCTGGCTTCAAGTAAGCCTTAATGGAACTGATGTAGGGGAAACTCAAATTGGAAGTACTGCAACTTCATTACATAGTAAGCAAAGTGCACAAGTAATGATCTATGGTTCTGGAACCACTAATGCCGCTAAAATGGTCGTTCAGCACTCCCCTGCTTTTCCTGGTTGGGGAATTGCTTATGCTGATGTTGGCGACGATATTGAATTTAGGGCAGGTGGTACTACCAGTATGGCCATTGACTTAGCAACAGGTAACACCACCACGGAAGGCTATGTAGAAATCAACGAAACTACTACAAGCCCAGCGGCCAATAGAGTCTATGGAAACACTTCTGAAATTGCCTATGGTAGTATTGATTCTGTAGGTGGAATTAGCACCGGTTATGGGATAGCTTCAGTAAATAATAGTGCGACTGGAGTGTATGAAATTACCTTAGACCTAGATAGCAACCCTGCAAACACAGTAGTAATGATAACTCCATTCACCATTGGTTTTGGAACGCCCGAAATTTGTGGATATGAAACCACAGGAGCAAATACATTTACAGTTCGTATTCAAGATGCTTCTGGAAGCGCAAGGGATAGTGCTTTCAGTTTTGTAGTATATCCCCAATAATTTTCACCTTTATTTTAATTGTTGAAAGGGCTCAAGTAATCTTGAGCCTTTTTTGTATGCCATAAACTACAAAACCCAGTAATATACCTATTAGCATTCCTACAAAAATGTCACTAGGAAAATGAACACCTACATAAATCCTACTCATTGAAAACAGTACTGGCCAAAGAAAAAACAGATAGACCCATTTACTGAATTTCCGCAAACTTAAAACCATAAATGTCGTTACTGCAAAACTTACCGAGGCATGCCCCGAAAAAAAACTAAAATCCATTGGTTGCTGAAGGACTCGTATGGTTTCGGCAAGTGAAGGAACATTGTTTGGCCGAAGACGCTGTACACTGGTTTTAGTTAGATATTTTAACCCAAAGGAAAGAAAAAAGCTTACCAAAGTTAGCACCGCGACAATCCATCCGGGGCGCCATTTATACCATTTAAAAATAAGGAATAAGAATAAAACGTAGAGTAGAAACCAATTTTCTATTTGGGTAATGAAGATCCAAAAAGGGTCCCAGTTTTCGGAACCTATTCCATTAAGGAAAATAAATAAATCAACATCCCATTGCTTTACGGTTTCCCACATCAAAATTTCCTTTTGATGGGGCCGGTAATTTCATCTACATCTTCTTTAACCTTATCTATTTCCTTGGTAACTTCTTTAAAATCCATGCCTTGTTTTTCGGCACTTTTGGTGATTTCCCTTTTTATATCATCGGTGGCATTGCGTATTTGCCGCATCCCTTTCCCAAGTCCGCGTGCAATCTCCGGAACTTTATCGGCTCCAAACACCATGAGCACAATAAATAGGATAAATCCTATTTCGGCACCGCTAATAAAAAGTGGGATTGTTTGCATACCACAAATATAAAGAAGTTATACAGCAATATAGAAAAAGCCCTGCAAAACTTACAGGGCTCTTATTAAAGTTTTATGTAAAAGTGATTATTCGCCTTTTATTTCTTCTTTAAATTTTTGAAATTCACCCAATTTCTTCTTCTTAGGCCAGCTATTGTTGGAGGTATCAATATCTGCGGTTTCCTCATCGGGATCTACTTCAATTTTTACGATTTCTTTTTCGGAAGCAATAACTTTTCCAATTTCGGCATCGTTTTTTCTCCAAATTTGAGCAGGATAGGTTATACGCTCTGTAGAGCCATCTGCATAAGTATACTCTGCAATGATTGGCATAGGTATTCCACCTGGCTTTTCAAAAGTAACTTCATAGAAATATTTCGGGTTTTTCATGTTTGCACGATCTGCAGGCTGAAAATTATCCATCAAATATTCCTGGAGAGTGACCACATCATTCAATGTTTGGGTCTTCATGTCTTCTTCAAAATCTTCACTTCCTTCTTCCACCAAATATACCAATGGAGGTAAATCACTTTCATTGATTCCGCGTGCGGCAATCATTTCCTTCACTTGTTTGTTCATTTTAGAAGTGACATAGAATTTCTTCACATCCTTCACCCCAATATCTGTATATTCCGTAGTGTAGAACCAAGCCCTCCAGAACCAATCCAAATCTACAGCAGAAGCATCTTCCATGGTCCTAAAGAAATCTTCTGGTGTAGGATGTTTGAACATCCAGCGTTGCGAATAAGTTCTAAAGGAATAATCAAAAAGATCCCTGCCCATAATGGTCTCACGAAGGATATTCAATCCGGTAGCAGGCTTGGAATAGGCATTTGCCCCGAAGCTATACGTATTTAATCCTTTGGTCATGATAGGTGCTAACTGGTCTTGATTTCCTGCCATATAATCTACAATATATTTAGCAGGACCTCTTCGCGAGGGATATTCCTTGTTGGGTGCAATTGCTTCTGGGTACCACTCACCAAAATCCTGTTCGGCAACATATTGTACAAACGTATTGATTCCTTCATCCATCCAAGTCCATTGACGTTCATCACTGTTTACGATCATTGGAAAGAAATTGTGGCCTACTTCATGTATGATCACACTCATCATTCCATATTTGGTTCTATCGCTATAATTGCCATCTTTATCTGGCCTACCATAGTTCCAACAAATCATAGGATATTCCATTCCTTGGTTTTTTGCATGAACAGAAATTGCTTTATGATAAGGATAATCAAAGGTCATTCTTGAATAAGATTTCAAAGTACTGGCAACCACTTTTGTAGACCAATCTTCCCATAGTGGATTTCCTTCTGGTGGATATAGAGAAACGGCCATCACATCACGATTTCCAATTTTAACTGCCATCATATCCCAGATAAATCTTCGGGAAGTTGCAAATCCGTAATCACGCACATTTTCTGCTTTAAATCTCCAGGTTTTAGTATTAGTGGCAAAACCCTTGGAAGCAGCTTCAGCTTCTTCCTGGGATACAATAATTACCGGTTCTTCGTAACTCTTTTGAGCTAATTCGAAACGACGCATCATGGTTTTTGAAAAAACTTCCTTTCTGTTGAGCAACATCCCGGTGGCATCCAAAGTATGGTCTGCAGGAACCGTAATATTTACTTCAAAGTCTCCAAATGGAAGGGCAAATTCATCACGCCCCCAAAACTGACTATTCTGCCAGCCTTCTACGTCGCTATAGACAGCCATTCTAGGATAAAATTGAGCAATGACATATCCTTTATTTCCATCCTCAAATGTTTCATATCCACTTCTTGCACGATCTATGGTATGCTCTGGAATATTGTACCACCACTTAATGGAAAATGAGAATTTCTCCCCAGTTTTTAGAACTTGAGGCAGGTCTACCCGCATCATGGTTCTATTGATGGTAGTTGGAAGCAGTTGACCCTTACTATCTTTTACCCAATCAATCTTAAATCCGCCGTCAAAGCCTTCTCCCATATAATTGTTTACGAAATTGGAAGCCAATTCTGCAGGGAATGCACCGCTAGCTTCAATTAGAGGACTTTTGGAATCACGTGCCCTAACGTTTTGATCAAGTTGAACCCAAAGGTATTCTAAGGCGTCTGGGGAATTATTGGTATAAGTAATCGTTTCCTCTCCGTAGATTCTGGAATTTTCATCATCCAATCTAATATCCATTACATAGTCTGCACGTTGTTGGTAATATTCTGGTCCAGGAGCACCATTGGGAGAACGGTACATATTAGGGGTGGAAAATTCTTCGTAAAGTTGCTTAAACCTGCTGTTGTTATAATGGCCAGGTTTCCGTTCTTCTTTTTCTTCTGAATCTTGTGCGAATACTGCTCCTACACACAGGAGAGCAAACAGCAAAGAGAAATAGCGAAATGACTTCATCATGATCTTGATTGATTTTTTATTTGAAAATTGCATAAAGGTAATTGTAATTCACTAGTTGGCTGTAGATTATTCTAAGTTTAACAAACCGTTAGGATTTTCTGAAGTAAGGATAAAACTATTGCGTTCACCGAAACATTTTAAATGGACAATATTTTGTTGTTCATCGGTTAAATCAAACAATAGGGTGTTATTCACTTCAAACTTTTTAAAAGATTTAACTGGCTTTGCTTCCAGATAAATTTTAACCACATCAATATCATATTCCCTTCCTATGTATTGAAGATTCACTTCCTCTCCATCCAACAGGATATGGAACTTATCCAACATATATTTTTTAAGGTATTGTTCATCCATTTCACCTTCATTAGCTGTTGCCAAACTAAGGTTTGGATTATAACGCTCTTGAAGAACATCCTCAATATCATCTATAAAAATTTTGGAAATAATCTGTAAAGATTGCTTTTCTGGAACATATTCTACTTTGGTAGTACTCACATAAAACTTGTGAGTCGTTGTAGATAAAAGCACTGGAAACACACAAAGAAAAAGTATAATTTTAGACAAATGCATCTTTTTTAAGTTTATATAAGACAGCTTTTCTTCGGAAATGTTACAAATTTCATTCCTTTTTTTCGGAAAGCCTGGAAAGGTAAACAACCGATTTTTCTTCGAAAATTTCAAGTACCAATCCGTATCTCCCTGCCTTGAAGTCACGCTGAAGGCTTGAAGTTTCGATACAAAACAATAAAAAATCTTCTAAATTTTCCGCAGGAATCCCAAAGGCATCCCAAAAATAAGTTTCAGTATAATAATTCCGTAAATGGCTAACCATATTGTTTTCGGTATCCCACTTCCTTCTTGTACGCAATTTTTTATAATAACCGCTCAGGTGTTTGTAAAGCCCTTCAATATTAATGGCGGTTGGCGCAATCACCTGCCCGAACATTTTCGGGATTTTTTCCTCTGGTTCCCCACGGAAACCAGGGATGCCTACATCGTAAAAATCTAATGACTCCTCAATAGGAATTTGTTGTATGTCCTGATCCAAAATACCGGTAAAACGGGGTCCTATAAAAACTTCAGATAATTCATTTACAGAGGTAGTAAGTAGCACCGTTACAAAGCCCTCATCAAATAGTTCCTGTGAAATTACAATCTCTTCTGGCAGGTACTGCACGGAAGTAATTAAAAGTGTATCCTGTACTTCGGCGGTGATGGAAAAGTTCCCTTCAGTATTTGTTACCGAATAAAAACTGGAAGTCGTATTTAAAATATGAATACCTTCCACATCGCCTTCGGCCAGAATGTTGCCAAAAATCTTTTTCTGCTGGGCGTTTAGCTTAGCAAAACCTCCCAACAAGAACAAAATCAGTCCAGTAAAAAAAAACGGTAAGTGGTTGGTCATTGACATCTTTGTAAATATAGAATAGCTTTTCTTAGAAAAATCTTAAAATGCCCGCCAAGGTTTTGTTAAATTTGAACACTAAGCGCCTATTTCATGAAAAATCTTTTAATAGCCAGTACATCTACCCTACACGGAAGTGGATATTTGACATACCTGCAGGAAGAACTCCCAAAGCTTTTTAAAGACGGGGAGGCACTATTTATCCCTTTTGCCAGACCTAACGGAATTTCTCATGATGCCTATACCCAAAAGGCACAGGAAGCTTTTAAGGACATTGGTATTTCCCTAAAAGGAATTCATAGCTTTGAAAATCCTTTGGAGGCACTTCGAAATGCAAAAGGAGTTTTTACTGGAGGGGGAAATACATTTCTATTGGTGAAGCAATTGTATCATCATCAACTCATGGAACCATTGCGGGAGATGCTACATAATGGGATGCCATACCTTGGGACATCGGCGGGAAGTAATATTTGCGGACTTACCATGCAAACTACCAACGACATGCCTATTGTATATCCGCCCTCTTTTAAAACATTGGGAGTTTTACCCTTCAATATCAATCCGCATTACTTAGACCCAGACCCAACCAGTACTCATATGGGAGAAACGCGTGAAACCCGTATTCATGAATTTCATACACAAAATAACCTCCCGGTGGTAGGACTTCGTGAAGGTAGCTGGCTTCGGGTACAAAATGACACAATTCAACTTTGCGGAAAACCTACCGCACGTATTTTTGAGCAAGGGAAATCTCCCTATGAAATTGAAAGTGGCACTCAACTTGATACTTATTTCACATGAACCGCAAAGAATTTCTAAAAACCTCCCTATTCTTAGGAGGAGTAAGCTTACTACCTTCCTTTTCTGAAAATCCTTTACTTCAGGAATATTCTACCCCCCAACTTATTGGCAAGGGAAATCCAGATCTTGTGGGCGATTCATATCTTACCACGATGCATCGGGAAACGGCAAAAGCGTTACAAAATATGAAAACCGAAGCTGCAAAAGATGGAATTCAGTTGGAAGTAGTCTCTGCTTACCGAAGCTTCCAAAGACAAAAAGAAATTTTCGAAAGCAAGTATCAGAAATTTACCAGCCAAGGAATATCTCCAACAGCAGCCATTCAAAAAATTATTGAGTATTCTACCATTCCAGGTACTTCAAGGCATCATTGGGGTACCGATTTAGATCTTATAGATGCAAATGCACCAAGGCCACAAAATGTATTGGTTGCCAACAATTTCCATGGAACCGGTCCTTTTTGTAAAATGAAAGAATGGATGAACGACCATGCAGAAGACTTCGGTTTTTATGAAGTATATACTGATACCCCTTTAAGGAAAGGATTTAAATATGAACCTTGGCATTTTAGCTATGCCCCTATTTCCATTCCCATGTTGAAAGCCTATCGCAAACTAAACCTAAAGGAAATCCTTCAAAACGAAAAAATAAAGGGAAGTGAAAATTTTACAGCTACATTTATAAGCCAGTATACGAATGAAAATATATTAGATATCAATCCAAAACTTTTGTAAATTTAAAAGTTCATTAAAACCAACCATCATGAGAAGAAGTTGGAAAATTCGGCTTATCATAGGAGTGCTAATTGCGGGGTTTGCCTATGTGAAATATTGTTCCAGTAAAGAAATCAACCCATACACAGGCAGAGAACAGGCTATTGCCCTAGATCCTCAAGAGGAGATTGCGCTTGGGCTTCAAAGTGCTCCACAAATGGCTCAGGAATATGGTGGACTTTACCCAAATGAGCAGATGCAGGGGCAAGTTGACTTCGTTGGACAAAAATTAGTAAGCTCAACTATCGCAAAGGATAGTCCGTACCAATATGATTTTCATTTATTGGCAGATAGTCAAACTATAAATGCTTTTGCACTTCCTGGCGGACAAATTTTCATCACCTATGCATTGTACAGTAAATTGGAAAATGAAGACCAACTGGCAGGGGTTTTGGGTCATGAGATTGGGCATGTTTTAGGAAGGCATTCCAGTGAACGAATTGCTGAAACTGACTTTTGGCAAGGACTTTCACAAGGAGCTAGTGTAGGAGCAGATATGGGCGGAGTTGTTGCGGGAATAGGTCAGAATACACTGCTCACCAATGGGCGCGGGGATGAATTGGAAAGTGATGATTTAGGGATTCGATTTATGATAAATGCTGGGTACGACCCCTATGAAATGATTGACGTAATGGAAATTTTGAAAGCTGCTGCTGGACCCAATAGGCTTCCTGAATTTCAAAGTACACATCCAGACCCAGATAATCGTATAGAAAGGATTAAAGAAAGTATTGAAAAATACCAACAATAAAAAAAGCCTCCAGTTGGAGGCTTTTTTATGCATTCAAAAAATTGAATTAATCAATGCTTTTCAAATAAGCTGTTACCGCATCTGCATTGGAAAGTTCTGCGTGTTTTAAAGCAGTATATCCCTTATCACATCTACTTTTGGTCTTCGCACCGGCCTCAACCAATACCTTCATAATCTCTACTTGATTGTACCGTGCTGCAAAATGAATAGGCTTCATACCATTTGATTTTTTTTCTACATCGGCTCCCAATTCAATTAATTTTTTAACTCCATCTATGTCTCCTTTGGCAATCGCCAAACAAAGGGGAGTTACATTTTTAACGGTTACGGGACTAAGATTGTGATTAACGGGGTCTGCTGTGTTTGCTGCTTGCATTGAAAAGGCGAAGCAACTGAAGATCAGTACTAGAATTAAACTCGTTTTTTTCATGATGAATGATTTTAGATTGTTTTTTGATATGTTTAATAGACGGTTGGTTTGTAACATTTGTTACAGAACTAGCTTCATGATAACATAAGTTTAACAATGAGGCACCTATAACTGTTAAATAAAGGTAGGAACCGAAATTTAGAAAGTTTGGTATTTAACAGGTTCCAACATGAATGATTATCTTTGAAGATACTTTCAAAAACATGAACAAAAAAGTCATACTTATGATCTTGGACGGCTGGGGCGTTACGCAAGACCCTACCGTTTCGGCAGTAGCACAAGCCAACACTCCATTCATGGATTCCTTATACCATAAATTTCCGAATAGCCAACTTCTTACACACGGAATGAACGTTGGCCTTCCTGAAGGCCAAATGGGAAATAGTGAAGTAGGCCATATGAATTTGGGTGCCGGCAGAATTGTATACCAAGATCTTGCTAAAATAAACAAAGCGGTTCAAGAAGAAACCCTTCAAAATGAAGCCGCCTTAAAAGCAGCATTCCAACACGCGAAAGAACACCATAAAAAAATACATTTTCTCGGATTGCTTTCCAATGGAGGTGTTCATTCTCATATAGATCATTTAAAAGGCCTCTTAAATGCCGGAAAAGAATTTGGACTCAAGGACATGTTCATTCATGCATTTACAGATGGGCGTGATGTAGACCCTAAGAGTGGAAAAGGATTTGTTGCTGAACTAGAAAACCATCTTAAGACCTCTGGTGGAAAATTAGCGTCAATTATAGGACGTTATTTTGCGATGGACCGTGACAACCGTTGGGAACGTGTAAAAAAGGCCTATGACTTGTTGGTTCACGGAAAGGGTATGGAAAGTTCAAACCCTACCGAAAGTATTGCAGAAAGTTATGCACAGGGAATAACAGACGAATTCCTAGAGCCTATCGTTGTCACCGAAAATGGGAAACCAGTAGCTACTATTTCAGAAGGTGATGTGGTCATCTTTTTTAATTTTAGAACAGACCGTGGAAGGGAACTTACACAAGCCCTTTCCCAAAAAGATTTCCCAGATTACGGAATGAAGAAATTAGAACTGTACTATGTAACCATGACCAATTATGATGATACGTTCGAAAATATTAAAGTAATCTTCGATAAGGATAATATTAAAGACACTTTAGGGGAAGTACTATCCAAAAACGGAAAAACCCAAATTAGAATTGCCGAAACCGAAAAATACCCTCATGTCACTTTTTTCTTCAACGGTGGAAGGGAAACTCCATTTGAAGGGGAAAACCGAATTTTATGTCCTTCTCCAAAAGTGGCTACCTACGATTTAAAACCTGAAATGAGTGCATATGAAATCACCAATAAAATTATCCCCGAAATAGTTTCAAAACAGGCTGATTTTATCTGCCTAAATTTTGCCAATCCAGACATGGTTGGACATACTGGAGACATGAATGCAGCGATAAAAGCATGTGAAACAGTTGACAAATGCACCAAAGAAATTGTTGAAACAGCCCAAGAGCATGGATATAGCTGCATCATTATTGCAGATCACGGAAATAGTGAAACTATGAAAAATCCAGATGGAATGCCAAACACAGCACACACCACTAATCCTGTCCCATTAATTTTAGTAGACAAAGACATTAAATGGATCAAAACTGGAGTTTTGGGCGACATTGCTCCTACCATTTTAAAAATGATGGGAATACCTCAACCCGCAGCCATGACTCAAAAACCTCTTATTTAAAATACAACCCATGAAAAAAATCATATATCTCTTTTTGGTATTTGCGATCATCGCGTGTAAAAATAATTCTGAAAAAGACCCCGAAGAAAAGACTGAAATAGTAACATCAGAGGTCAATTTTGATGGAATAAACACGAAAGTGCCAGATGAAGAAGATGGTGGAGAAATGTTATTGGGTAAAATTAATTTTAAAGGCCTTCAGCAAGAGCCTTTTCAAGAATGGTTTTCCCTTAACAAAGAAGGCCATGTTTTAGATTCAACCCTTGTTGATAGTATTGAACCCCTTTTAAAAAATGTAGCCATCAAGGTTTTCATGGGAACATGGTGTGAAGATAGTCAGCGGGAAATCCCTGCCCTTAAAAAGATCCTAGATGCTGCATCATTTGATACAAAATATGTGGAAATGGTTGCGGTCACCCATGATAAAGATACCCCTAATAATTTAGAAGAAGGCTATGAAATTGAATATGTCCCAACCATTATTTTCTTTAAAAATGGTGCCGAAATTAATAGAATTGTAGAATATCCCCACCAGAGTCTGGAACGGGATATGCTAACCATTCTTCAAGAAAAGCCCTATAAAAACCCTTATGCCGAATAAAACTTTACTAGCATAAGGTTTCTTTGTATTTTTGCCCACAAAGCCCCAGAATGAAAGAAACACTCACAATAGCAGTAGATTTTGACGGAACAATCGTTGAGGATGAGTACCCAAATATTGGCAAGCCTATGTTGTTTGCCTTTGAAACATTAAAAAAATTACAGGAAAAAGGCCACCGTTTAATTCTTTGGACGTATCGATACGGAAAGGAATTAGAAGACGCAGTCGCTTTTTGCAAAAAAAATGATGTTCATTTTTATGCGGTAAATAAAAGTTTCCCTGAAGAGAATTTCGACCCCAAATACAGCAGAAAGATTAATGCAGATTTATTTATAGATGACCGCAATATTGGCGGATTGATAGGATGGGGAGAAATCTATCAAAAAATAATTGGTCAAGAGCCTTCAATAGTACAACCCAAAAAAAGAAAAAAGGGTTGGTTTGGATTATAGTATATGATTATTACAAAAACAGCAGATGAAATAGCCCTCATGCGGGAAAGTGCCCTAGTAGTTTCTAAAACCTTGGGTATGTTAGCAAAAGAGGTCAAACCTGGCGTTACGACCAAAAAATTAGATCAACTCGCAGAAGATTTTATTAGGGAACAAGATGCAATTCCAGGTTTTCTAGGCTTATATGATTGTCCTTCTACCCTCCTTACCAGTGTAAATGAAGCGGTAGTACACGGACTCCCCACAGACAAGCCCCTTGAAGAGGGCGATATTGTTTCTATTGATTGTGGCGCTATAAAAAATGACTTTTATGGAGACCATGCCTATACATTTGAGGTTGGCGAGGTAGCTCCAGAAACCAAAAAGTTATTGGAAATAACCAAAAATTCTTTATACCTAGGAATTGAAGCGTTTAAAAGTGGAAATCGGGTGGGCGACATTGGCTTTGCAATCCAGCAATATTGTGAATCACATGGGTATGGTGTGGTTAGGGAATTAGTAGGCCACGGATTGGGCAAAAAACTACATGAAGATCCTGAAGTTCCTAATTATGGTAAGCGTGGGAGAGGAAAAAAATTAGTGGAAGGAATGACCATCGCCATTGAACCCATGATTAATATGGGAACCCACCGGGTGAGTCAGTTACAGGACGGATGGACCATTGTTACCCGTGATGGAAAACCCAGTGCACATTTTGAGCATGATGTTGCGTTAGTAAATGGAAAACCAGAATTACTTTCCACCTTTGCCTATGTGTATGAAGCGTTGGGTATTAAAAGTGATGAAGAAAAACCCTTCCGTGAAAAGGAATTGGTATTATAATTAGCGTGCAGAAGATTTTTAAGTTTTTTCTGAATTTATTTCCAAGACCCCTACTCATTCGAATTAGTTACTGGGTGAGACCTATCATGGCGTTTTTTTTACGCGGAAAAAAATTTACCGATCCAATTGATGGCAAATCCTACAGAAAATTTCTTCCGTATGGTTATGAAAACGTTCGGGAGAATGTACTTGCCCCTGGAACACTTTCACTAGAGCGTCACCGACTCTTTTGGCTATATCTTAAAAATGAAACCAATTTCTTTACAGCCCCTTTGAAAGTTTTGCACTTTGCCCCTGAACAGGCTTTTCTGAAACGTTTCAGAAAATTGAAAAACCTTACGTATACGACCACCGATCTAAACTCACCTATTGCAGATGTAAAAGCAGATATCTGTGATTTGCCGTTTTCAGATAATAGTTTTGACGTGATTATCTGTAATCACGTATTGGAGCATATCCCAGATGACACCAAAGCCATGCAGGAATTATTTCGGGTGATGGCACCTGGCGGAATGGGCATTTTTCAAGTTCCCTATGACCGAAATAGAACAATCACTTTTGAAGATAACACCATTACCGATCCCAAAGAAAGAGCTAAGATTTTTGGACAGTATGATCACGTTCGGGTTTACGGAATGGATTTCTTTGAAAAACTGGCGTCTGTAGGTTTTGAGGTAAACGCTGTTGATTACACCAAAACACTTTCAGCAGCTACCATAGAAGAATACAGACTGCCAATGGGAGAGTTATTACCTGTCTGCAAAAAATCACTCCACAATTAATTCCTTAAATCCTTTTGTAGCGTAGGATTTTGATTGTTGCTTTTCGTCTATATAGGTTAAGTAGGCCTCTACTCCATCCAGTCTTTCCAACATTTGTTTGGCCCTTTCCAGTCCCATTGCCATGCAAGCCGTAGCATAGGCATCTGCCAAAGCGCAAGTGGAAGCTGTTACTGTAGCACTGGTGACATTGCTGGCTTCAGCCTTACCATTTAGCGGATTGATGGTATGTACAAATTTCTGCCCTGTAAGGGAGTCAATCCTAAACTTTCGATAATTTCCAGAAGAAGCAACTGCCAAATTTTGAATAGCAATGACATGGGTAAAGGTTCTGTTTTCCAAATCAGAATCTATACCTTCCACACCTACCGTCCAACGCTTTTGGGTTTCTTGATTTCTTCCCTTTGCTAAAATTTCCCCTCCTAATTCAATTAAATAATGCTGAATGCCCTTCGATATTAAATATTCGCTTACTTGATCAATGCCATATCCTTTCGCAACCGCATTAAAATCTAAGTATATTTGAGGAGCCTGTTTTTGAATACTTCCGGTTTCGAACAATTGTACTTTCTGAAATCCTACAAACTCCCGAAGTGAATCCAATACCAGACTATCTAAATGTTTAATAGGAGCCGTGTCTCCAAATCCGTAGGCATTCCGAAGAATTCCCACCGTAGGATCAAAATAGCCTTCAGATTGTGCGTGCACAGTCTTCGAAATTTCAAAATTTTCCTTAAAAATCGCATCTACTTGAAGTCCCGTTTCCCCACGATTAAGTTTCGAAATAAGGCTATTGGGAAGATAGGTACTAACCGATTCATTGACGCTATTTAACACAGAATCAATCCCGGTACTGATGTCCTGTTGTTCCTTTCCAAAATACTGAATTGTGTAAGTGGTCCCAAAAGCATCTCCTTTCAAAATGATTCTTTTATTGGGAGATGTTGAACATCCCGCCCATAGCAGGCTCAAAAAAATAATACAATATCTCAATTTCATGTTATTTCCTGTAGGCCATTATACACGATAGAATAAGGCTCATTTTTCACAATAGGCTGCTCATATCCATTTCCATGCCCTAAACCTACACCAGCGTAATAAGCCTTGGCATCAAACTTTTGGGCATGCGCCTTCATAGTCTGCATATATATTGGGTCATAGACTTGAGGCTCTGTAGGATATTCAACAGCACGAACAATTACAAAATGAAGCTCTTTGTTTTTTAAAGCAACAAATTGAGGGTTTTTCTTTAATTTGGAATTTACCGCCAAAAATTCAAATCCCTGTTTTTTCAGGTCTTCCCCAACAACTTCCATGGCAAGGCAATGTAGTTCTTGAGCCGAAATTGTCTCGTTCATTTAGCATACAATTTTTCATAACAAAGATATTGAAATAAAAGCATCCATAAAAAAAGTGCCCAAAAGAGGGCACTTTACTTCTATTATTTATAGCAGTTATTTTTTAACCACTTTTTTGGTCACTGAGCCATGTTCGGTTTTAACAACCATAAAATATACTGAAGGGGTTAAAGAGCCAATATCTAAACGGATGTTTAGGGAAGATTCAAAATTTTCTCTTCTCACTTCCCTACCCTGAATATCAAATAGGGTAACTTGCTCTATAGCACTATTTTGTGAGGCAACTTGTAAAACTCCTGTAGTTGGGTTTGGATATACGCCAATTGTTGCATTGAAATTATCCTGAACTCCCAGCGCTTCCCTTTCAAAATACAAGCTAAAGCGCTCGCTAAAACTACCCTTGTTACTCTTGAATGTATAATCCCCTGCGGAAAGTTCTGTCACTACACCTTCCAGCTTGTCCCATAGGTAGATAGTCGCCTGTTCAATGTTTGCACCTTCCAACTGATCGATGGAGATGGTATATTCGATCTCTTCCGCCACCAGGGTGCTGAAGCCCAACGGGATCTTCATGGCTTGGTTGAAGGTACCCATTGACTGGATCCCCAGTTCCCCGCTGCCATCCTGCAGGTGGCTGAAAAGGGAAACCACGGTGGCCAATCGCCTGCTGTCAAACCCGTTTTCCAGTGCCGCAGAGGCATCCCCCCTGAAGGCAAGAAGCGTGCTCCCGCCCGTACCATAGGTGGCATCTTCCACTTTCAACCAGATACGATCCATCTGCACCGCTTGATTGCGAAGTGTGTTATTGTTGTCGGTCCTGCGCATGGAGTTGTTGAAAACGGCGGTACCCGCTGCGGTCGCCTTTACCCCGAACCCCTGTCCCGTGGCGATATAGCCGTTGGGGGCGGTCCCGCCGGTGGCGGCGGCAACCCCGCCCGAAAGGTTGTACATGGAAATGTCCTCCATGGAGAAGTTCATGGCACCCGCACCGGGTATCGCATTGCTGGGGGGGGTATTGTGCTCCCAGAAGTACACCTCGTCCACCATGCTGTTGGCATTGATGAAATCATCTGCCCAGATCGCACTGGCATATGGGTTGGCCAGGATATTGGGGCTGGCATTCTGGGTCCCGTTGTAAACGATGGGGAAATTGACCACCCCGTTGTTGAGGGTGCCCCCAGAATAGGTATAGTTGAAAACCCCTCCCGGTTGCCCGTACCCGGACTGTGGCCGTACGATGTACCCTTCACCGATATTGATGTTCCCAGCGTAGGCAGTCCAGTTGTCATAGTTGTCGTCCGCAAAGTTTTCCGCCAAGGGGAAAGCCGCTGCCACGGCAGGGTTCGGTACGAAATTGGCGGTGGTGTGGTTCAGTACCAAAAAGGCGGCGTTCCATACCCCGTTACGGGTATCGCCGCTCATGGGGCTCCCAAGGACCATGAAGTCCCTACTGGCCAAATTGGGGGTGGTAAGCCCAACGTTAACCGTCCCATTGTTGGTCACAATGGCATCATCATCCACCTGAACAACACTCCCTTGGTGTTCTACTAACAAAGTAGCGCCGGCTTCGATGATTATATCCCCTTGAATATTCAAATAGTCTCCAGAACGCACTGTAAGTGTTGCCCCGGTAGCAACCCTAAGCTCACATGCATCAAAACTTCCAACACTAGTTGCCGTATCATAATTTGCAGAAATAACTACGCTACTGGAGGAAGAAGGTGAAATATCCCAGCTTCCGGTATATTCAGAAGAAGAAGGACAGCCTATGCTAATATGAATATTATCGATTCCCAAATCACTGGCGAACCCATTTCCTGTAGTACCTACAATCCGAAGTTTCATATCTTCAGTGTACGCACTTAAATCTACGGAAGCGGTTACCCAAGCATCAGCATCTACTCCTGGGGTAGTAAATAGATCAAACCAAATATTTTCATTAATACTTCCTTGTAAGACGATGGAACCAATGTTCGCTCCATACGTATGGTAATCAAACTCTACCTGAACATTAGATAGAGCGGAAAGCTCTACACAGGGCCCATCTAAAATAGCAGTAGCATTTGCACCTATCTCACCAGTTGTACCATTGGAGGAGGCCTCTATATAGAGATACATAGATCCATCACTAGCCCCACTTGGGCCAGTACCTGAAGATGGCGTTGCCCCTGTGAATTCAATCCAATCACCATCATCTCCACTGGCTTGGCTCCAAACTCCCAGTCCGCTCTCAAAACTTTCAGTATAAGGCAAACTGGAAATTGTATTGGAACAACTTACTGGAACAGGAGCACCGAAGAATTGTCCTGTAAACATTCCCCTTCCGAAGGTTGCCGCCACGATTGTATTATCTGCGCTTCTGAAATCAAAAGAAAGCACTTTAACGTCACTCATCCCGTTTTGGGATTGTACCCAATTAGGATTGGTATCACTAAAATTATAGGTTGCCCAAACTCCTAGTTCGGTTCCTACAATTACTTCATCTGTATTTAATGGATTCTGAAGAATACATTTCACAGGCATATCTGGCAAATCCCCTTCCTTGCTCACCCAACTAGTTCCGCCATTTGTCGTGTACCAAATACTATTGACACCATAATTGTGGAAGGTGACCATTATTTCAGCTTCAGATTGCCCATAACGGATATCTGAGACAGCTCCAATTTGCCCAGGTATTGAAATATCTGTGTAACTTGTCGTTCCACTTGCATTGTTCATTCTCACGACCCTACCCAATGCGGTTCCAAACAAAATTCGATCTGAAGTATATGGAGAGGCCACAAAGAAAGTAGGAATAGCATCAATAAGAGCGTTTGTTAATGTTGTTTTGGTCACACTTGGACCAGCTGGATTTATTGCCCATCTATATATTCTATAGGTAGTCCCAGTAGTTCCATTAGAGTACAAGACATTGGTATCACTATCCAAACCACACTGATTTACAAAATCACCATCATTTGTAGCGCTTGGAAAGTTCCCCACATAGGAACCGCCATAGGTTATGTATCTGTAGTTATTATAAACATATGAGGAAACCATATACTCACTATCTTGATCTATGAATGCCCAACAGCCATCCCCGCCTGTTACTTCGGTGGAAGAGTTAATTCCTGGTGCAGCACCATTAATAAGTTGTGAACCATTATCCTGTGCACCTGCCAATAGTTTAGTGGTTCCAGTTGGTTGGTTGATGGCAGCTTTGTAGAATTGTGTTACGTTGAAGCCATTATTTCTTGCTGAAGTAGTAGTTCCTCCATTATTGGAATAAAATACCCCTCCATCATTTCCGAAGATAACTCTATTTGAATTCGCAAAAGCAATCCCATGTTGGTCTGCATGTACTTCTTGGTGTCCAAATCCGCCATACCAATGAGAAAATTGTGTCCAGCTACTTCCTGAATTTGTTGATTTAAACAAATCTATTCCTCCTGCATAAAGCGTAGCATCATTGTTTGGATCTACCCCAATCATTAAATCATAAAAACTTTGCCCACGGGTAAAATCGGTGGGATCAATGCCCGTATCATCATCATTAGGTTGAGCCAAAGAAGTGGGCGCAGAAGAAAATGCATTGGAGGTTAAATAAATTTTCACTGGGTTTCCAGCATCAGTGCGGTCTTCACAAAGTGCATAAATTTTATTGGCGGTTTGTTTAGAACATGCCAATTCTACCCTTCCATTATCACCTAGATCCCTAACCAAGGACCACGCACTACCATTATTTCGGAAGACACGTCCTCCTCCTTCCCCAGTATAGTAACTATATTTTGTTCCCATCCACAGATTCCCTGCTGCGTCGATATCAAAATCGTTAGGAGCAAAATAATTTCCAGGAGAACTTTCATATAATGAACCAGTTAATCTTGAGAAGTTTGTACCATCGGTGCTTTTATAAAGCCCAATGGTATTTGCACCAAGCCAGTTCCATCCGGTACCTCCGGAAGTAGAGCTTACTTCTTCGGTATAAGCCATGGCATCGGCACCAAAGAAAATTTCTGTTTGACTTGTTAAAGGGTTGTTCCATGCAATAATATCTTGAACATAGGTGATCTTATCTTCTATTGCCGATCCACCAGTAAAGATACTAGACCATGTATTTCCTCCGTCTTCAGACTTATAGATACCGTTTCCATTTACGGCTCCCCAAGTATACACTTCTCCCGTTCCCAAATACATGATATTGGAATCATTTGGGTCTACCGTCATACACATAACAGCCAAATTACTAGGAACTCCAGGGGCTTGGTACCATACCGAAGCAGCGCTTGTGATATCATCATTAATCCAAAGCCCTCCACTCACACTACCTGCAAATACTTTTGTAGTACTGCCAGGAGCAAACATTAAGACATGTGTTCTACCGCCAACATTATTAGGGCCTCTTTCTACCCAAGCGTTGCTAACTTCACCAGGTACTGTTCGCATTCCTGGATTATTCTTCAACTCTTCCTGAAGTTGATGCACTCTTTCTGGTGCTGGACGTAACAATACTGGATCACTGGTATATAACCATTCCTGTTCATAATACTTATTTGGAGGCAATCCTATCTCTAACCTTTCCCTCTTAGACATTTTCATGGTCCTTCGGAAGGGGTGTTCCATAATGTAATGCTGATAATTTTCTTTTATAACAGCAGTTTGGGCTTTTTTGGGCGTTTCTACAGTACCTACAGAAGGCCAATTCAAGAAAAGAGTGACACAACCAAAAAGCAGTAAAATCGCAACAGTAAGTTTGTTGGTAGTTTTAAAGTTCATAAATCGGGGGTATTAAGCCCTAAATATATCTCTTTATGGTTTAAATGCTTACTTTTTTCGATATAATACATTTTATTTTAACATTTGTAAATAAAAAAACCAGCTCAAAAGCTGGTTTTTGTGAAGCTAAATTCGATTAACCTCCAAAATCGTCAAATCGAATATTTTCGTCTGGGATACCGAAATCCTCTCCCATTTTTTGAACAGCTTGGTTCATCAACGGAGGACCACAAAAGTATAGTTCAATATCTTCTGGAGATTCATGATGGTTTAAGTAGTTATCAATAACTACTTGATGGATGAATCCAACAAAACCGTCCCCCTCTTTATCATTGATATCCTTTTTTACCTTCCAATTATCTTCAGGAAGTGGCTCTGAAAGTGCCAAGAAAAATTGGAAGTTAGGGAATTCCCGTTCCAACTCTCTAAAATGTTCCAAATAGAAAAGTTCTCTTTTAGATCGTCCTCCATACCAATAAGTCACTGTTCTACCTGTTTTAAGGGTTTTGAAAAGGTGATACAAGTGTGAACGCATAGGCGCCATTCCTGCCCCACCACCTACGTACAACATTTCAGCATCAGACTCATTAATAAAAAACTCTCCGTAAGGACCTGAAATAATTACTTTATCCCCGGGCTTTTGTGCAAAAATGTATGAAGAAGCAATCCCTGGATTTACTTGCATCCATTGATTCTTGTCACGATCCCATGGCGGGGTTGCAATACGAACATTCAACATAATTTCACGTCCTTCGGCAGGATAAGAAGCCATGGAGTAGGCCCTTTCAATACTTTCCGTGTTTTTCATTACTAAAGGCCAAAGGCCAAACTTATCCCACTCTGCTTGGAACTTGTCTGGCGTTTCATGTTCCTCTGGGTGAGCAGTAATGTCAATATCTTCATATTTTATTTCGCAAGGTGGTACTTCAATTTGAATATACCCACCAGCCTTGTAATTCATATCCTCTGGAATTTCCACAACAAATTCCTTGATAAAGGAAGCGACATTATAATTTCGGACTACAGTAGCTTCCCATTTTTTGATTCCGAAAATTTCTTCAGGAATCTGGATCTTCATATCCTGCTTTACCTTTACTTGGCAAGCAAGCCTAGCACCAGACTGCAGTTCTTTACGGGTAAAGTGAGGGGTTTCAGTAGGCAGGGCTTCTCCTCCCCCTTCCAATACGTGACATTCACATTGAATACAGGTTCCACCACCTCCACAGGCAGATGGCAAGAATACTTTTTTGTTCCCCAATGTAGACAATAGTGTTCCTCCAGAAGGAACTTCCATTGTTTTCTCATCATTAATAGTAATGGTCACAGGACCAGAAGGGGATAGCTTTTCCTTGGTGAACAACAACAATGCTACCAGTACCAAAATTAGCACCAAAAAGGCAGCTACGGTTGCCAAAATAACTCCTAACGTACTCGCTAAAATCATGTTTACTCTGTTATGTTTGAAACTTCTGCAACTTCTTTGGAAGTGTCATCAGTTGGTTGTGTATTTACTTCTTCAGAATTCAAAACGGTTTCGGTTGCTTGTTGCTCTGCTTCTTCATCTCCCCCAGTAAGCATTCCACCGAAACTCATAAAACCAATGGCCATTAAGCCTGTGATAATAAATGTAATTCCCAATCCTCTCAAAGGAGCAGGTACATTTGAATAACGAATTTTTTCACGAATAGCAGCAATAGCTAAAATAGCTAAGAACCAACCTATTCCAGAACTAAACCCATAATTAAGAGCCAAACCAAATGACGCTATCTCACGGGATTGCATAAACAGCGACCCACCCAAAATAGCACAGTTCACTGCAATAAGCGGAAGGAAGATTCCTAATGAGTTATATAATGATGGGGAAAACTTCTCTACCACAATTTCTACCAATTGTACCATAGTAGCAATGGTAGCGATGAAAAGAATAAAGGAAAGAAAGCTAAGGTCATAGCTTGCATATTCAGGGCCCAACCATACAAGGGCACCATCTTGGAGGATATACTGATCTAAAAGCCAGTTTAGCGGAACGGTCACAGTAAGCACGAATATTACCGCTGCACCTAATCCAACAGCAGTACTTACCTTTTTGGAAACGGCCAAATAGGAGCACATACCCAAAAACGTTGCAAACACCATGTTGTCAACAAAGATGGATTTGAAAAAAAGTTCGATGTGTTCTAACATATCCTAATTTTTTGGATGAAAGGAGTTCCTTTCGTCTTAATTTTCTTCTATTAATTCACGATTTCTTGATCGCTGTACCCAGATGATTATTCCTACCACGATAAGGGCCATGGGGGAAAGCAGCATAAATCCATTATTTTCATATCCTATGGAATACAATCCTGTTTTTTCGATAGGATCACCCAACACCGGAAACCCTAAAAGCGTTCCAGAACCCAACAATTCCCGAAAGAAGCCAACAATGATAAGGATTACACCATATCCCAAGGCATTTCCAATTCCGTCAAGGAAAGATCGCCAAGGACCATTTCCTAAGGCAAAAGCCTCAAAACGTCCCATGATGATACAGTTTGTAATGATCAATCCAATAAATACGGAAAGTTCCTTACTCAAAGAATAGGCATACGCTTTCAAAACTTGATCTACAATAATCACCAAGGCAGCTACAACCGTCAATTGAACAATAATCCTAATTTTGGAAGGAATGATATTCCGCATGAGTGAAATCACAACATTTCCTACCCCAAGTACAAAAATTACCGATAAGGACATTACGATAGATGCTTTTAATTGAGCTGTAATGGCCAATGCAGAACAAATCCCCAACACCTGAATGGTGATTGGGTTATTATCTGCCAACGGATCTAAAATTAACCTACTATCTTTTTTGGATAATAATGCCATAATTTATTTTTTAAGATTTTCGAAATATGGAACGTACAATTTCAAGTCTGTTTTCAACATAGCAGACACCCCATCACCAGTGATTGTTGCACCAGCAATAGCATCTACTTCGTGGTCTTCTTTGTCTGTATTCTTAGGATCGGCGTTTCCTTTTGCAACGGTGATTCCTTCAAATCTTCCACTTTCGGTTAACAATTCTTCCCCATAAAAATCATCCATAAAAAAGCGCTCCTTAATATTGGCACCTAAACCAGGTGTTTCTCCCTTGTGATCAAAAAACACACCTTGCACTGTCATATTTTCATCCATAGCTACATAACCCCAGATTGCATCCCATAATCCTTTTCCACGTACTGGTGCGATATAATAGGTTTTGCCGTCTTTTTCACCTATGAACAAAGGAAGCCTTCGGGAATAAGAAGGATCCTCTGCTTTTGTTTTTTCTTTCTTGATATCAATAAGGTATGCCTGTTCATCTTCGGAAGCTTCACCGTTCTGAATCACTAGTTGCTTTGTGATGAATTTTGAAAATTCTTTTCCAGCATTTTCAGGAGCAATAAATTCCCTGCTCCCTTCTTCGTTATTATTTACACCCATTGCGTAAAGAATATTCTGTTGAATTTCAATACGCTGATTTTCGGTAATGGTTGGCTTGAGTCCTTGTGCCACAAAAGCCAACAAACTTCCTACCACAACCACCATTAAGATGGAAAACAGGATGGTGTAACTGTTCTTATCAGTATTCAATGCCATGCTTAAGCGTTTTTAACTTTAATTCGTTTCATTCTTCGTTTGATATTGCCCTGAAGCACATAATGATCTATAGTTGGAGCAAATACGTTCATCAACAAGATAGCAAGCATTACTCCTTCTGGATACGCCGGGTTAAACACACGTATCAATACAGAAATAAACCCTATAAGAAACCCATAGAACCATTTTCCTTTATTAGTTTGGGAAGCTGTAACTGGGTCTGTAGCCATGTAGACAATACCAAAGGCCAAACCACCAATTATTAAATGCTTCCAAAAATCCAGGCTCATGAGTCCGTAAAACTTACTACTTTCTGAAATCCAACCTGCATCCACTACATTGTTAAAAATGAAGCCCATTGCTAGGGCACCAAGTACTGCTGATAGCATAATGCGCCAACTTCCTATTTTGGTAAAGATTAAAAATAATCCTCCCAATAGGATTAATATGGTAGAGGTTTCCCCTACAGATCCTGGAATAAAACCAAGAAACATATCCATGGTATCAAAATCGAAGGCTTTGTTTTGCGCCAAACTTCCTAGAATTGTTTCTCCAGATATAGAGTCTACATTCATTCCATCTGCCAATTGCTGAGCTCTCTTCATACCACCGTGTACCCAAACCTTATCACCACTCATCCATGTTGGATAGGCAAAAAACAAAAATGCTCTTATCGTAAGAGCAGGGTTTAGGATATTCATTCCGGTTCCTCCAAATACTTCCTTTCCAATGACCACACCAAATACAACAGCAACAGAAAGCATCCAAAGAGGAATATCTACAGGAACAATAAGTGGCACCAACATCCCGGTTACCAAATATCCTTCTTCTACTTCGTGGCCTTTGATAACTGCAAAAATAAATTCAACAAGAAGTCCAACGCCATAGGATACTAGTACCAATGGTAATACTTTCCAAGCTCCAATTCCAAAGTTTTGCCAAGTCCAGAATTCAGGACTGAAAAAGCCATTGGAAACCGCAGAAATTTCACCAAGGGCCCGGTAATGCTGGTATCCTGCATTGAACATTCCAAAAATCAAACATGGAATCAAGGCCATAATGACCGTGTTCATAGTCCGCTTTAAGTCATCTACTGCCTTGACATGAGTTCCCCCGTGTGTTGTTTCGTTAGGGGTATATAAAAAAGTATGAAGTGCATTGAAGGCAGGTGCCATTTTTTTACCCTTCAAACTTTCTTTAATTGTATGGAGTTTCTTTTTCAATCCCATAGTTATCCAATTTCATTATACATTAAATCCAATCCTTCACGAATGATATCCTGGTGTGGTTGTTTGGATACACAAATAAATTCTGTTAGTGAGAAATCCTCTGGAGCCACCTCATACATCCCTAAAGCTTCCATCTGGTCTAAATCCTTAACCATACAAGCTTTTAAAATTTGAAGCGGATAAATATCCAAAGGAAAAACCTCTTCATAATTACCAGTTACCACAAAGGCTCTATGTTCACCATTGGTATTGGTATCTAAATCATATTTTTTATTTGGGGTAAGCCATGAAAAAGTAAGTGCTCTTGATGGGGATATCTTATTGAATACCGGCTTATTCCAACCAAAGAATTCATAATCATCCCCTTCTGGAATGATTGTTACTGTATTATCGTAATAACCCAAATGTCCTTTAGGGGAAATGGTTTTGCCGGTAAGCACATCACCACTAATAACCCGTGAATGATCCTCTAACAGGCCCGAATCATATACAAAAGTAGAGACCTCAGCTCCAATTTTAGTAGTATAATATTTTGGTTGTTTTACGGAAGCCCCAGCCAGAGCAATAACTCTTTCAGCATTGAATTTCCCAGTGAGAAGCAGTTCCCCAATGATTACCAAATCCTGAGCCGCAACGGTCCATACAGTTTCTCCTTTATTTACAGGATCAATTTTTGCAATTTGGGTACCAACGTTTCCAGCTGGGTGTGGTCCTTTTACGGTATGAATTTCACAATTGGAAAGCCCTTTGAATGGGGAGTTTCCATCACCACCAATCCCGATATGTACTTTTCCGCTAGTAAGTTTACTTAAAGCAGTAATAGCAGCCTGAAGCGCCTCTGATTTCCCTTGCAAAGTAAAATCTAAGTCTGCTGCCAAAGGAGCCGTGGTATAACCCGAAACAAAAATTGCCTTGGGTGTTCTATCAGGACGTGCAATCACATCATAAGGACGCTGCTTAATGAAAGGCCAACATCCAGATGCCAACAACAATTCCTTTAAGGTTGCTGCATCTGCAGAAGCAGGATCCAATTTACCAAAATCCTTGAAGGTATCCTGGGCATCTGCCTCAATAAGCAACTCTGTAATAACTCGCTTTGCACCTCTTTCAATGGTTTTTAAGACTCCACTTACAGGAGAAACAAATTTAATAGCTTCATTTGCTTTAGCATAAAAAAGCACATCCCCCGCTTGTACTTTAGCGCCTTCTTTTACAACCATTTTAGGGGTGATAAGATGAAAATCTTCAGGTCTTATGGCGAAGGTTCTGGATCGTGGTGCTTTGGAAAGTGTTTTTTCGGCCCCGCCTTTTAATCGTATATTAAGACCCTTTTTAATCTTAATGTCTTTGGACATGAATAACTGTGTTAAAGTTCTCTTTGTTTTCCCAACTGACTACAACGCAGTTTTGGGTGCGCAAATTTAAGGAATAAAACCTGCTTTTCCACAAGATTTGGATATAATTTTATTAGAAAGTCATCGATACCGTTTTCGAAAAAAGGAAGGCACAAAATTTGTTTATATTTGAGCCTAAACCATAAATAATGCGTCATACCTATCTAAGCCTCTTTTTTATTTTGGGATGCAGCTCCCTACTTTCGGCACAAATAGTAGAGAAAGTTGAACCCTATTATCTCAAATCCATTCAATTTAAGGGAACTACCGCACAAAGCGAACTTCCTATTATAAGGCTGGGCGAAACGCTTCAGTTGTCTTTTGATGACATTAACGGAACCGAAGAAGATTATTACTACAAAATCACCCATCATAATTTCGATTGGAGTGAGAGCGATCTTTCCAAAGGTGAGTTTCTGGATGGCTTTGATGATGTAAGAATAGAAACTTACCTCAACTCCCTCAATGCACTTCAGTTGTATTCACACTATACGCTTACTATTCCCAATAGGGAAACTAGACGTTTAAAGAAAAGTGGAAACTATATGATTAGTTTTTATAATTATGATGGAGACCTCATGTTCACCCGAAAGTTTATGATTGTGGAAAACCAGGTTTCCGTAGGGGTGGAAATCAAACGATCCAGAAACCTAAAATATATTGATGGAAAACAAAATGTACAGTTCACAATCAACGCAGGAGACCAACTCTTGATTAACCCCAACGAAAACTTGAAAACCCTCGTACTGCAAAATAGCAACCTAAAAACGGCTATTACCGATTTGAAACCTCAATATACTCTTGGGACGGAACTCATTTATCGCTATGATCAAGAATCCTCCTTTTGGGCTGGAAATGAATTCTACAATTTTGACAGCAAAGAAGCTAGGGTTTCCAATGTTGGAATTAGGAGAGTAGAATTAAATGACCTTTTTGACCATTACCTTTTTACCAATATTTCAAGGGCAGACCGCCCCTATACCTACTATCCAGATATCAATGGGAATTTTGTCATTAGGGCACTATATACTGAAAATGAAAATATTGAAGCGGAATATATTAGAACACACTTCGCGCTACAGTATTATGAAGATATTGGCGATAAGGAAATTCACATTTATGGAAATTTCAATAACTGGACGATTGATGAAAGTACCTACATGCGATATGACACCGAAACAGATACCTACAGAAACACCCGCCTTTTTAAGCAAGGGTTCTACAACTATCGCTATGTTTTGGTAGATCGCGACGGAAGTATTGACCAAGGAGCTATAGGCGGAAACTTCTGGCAAACAGAGAATGACTATACCGTACTGGTGTATTATAGAGGGCCCGGTGAACGTTTTGACAGAATCATAGGCGTAGGACAAGCAAATTCCGAAAGAATCACCAATAATTAACTTCCCCTACTTATCATTTTGGGAAGTTTCCGTATTTTTATTCCATGACTAACCTCCCAGAAAAGCAAAAAGGACGGAAAGCTGCAAAATATAGAGGAGCCTCCTGCCTAAATTGTGGACATCCTTTGGATTTGAGTGATGTATATTGTTCCTACTGCGGACAATTAAACTCTACCAAGCAATTGTCACTTGGGGATTTTTTCAAGGAATTCCTTAGCAGTATCGTTAATTATGACTCTAGACTTCGCCATACCGTAAAGGATCTCCTATTCAAACCGGGAACGATTACCAAAAACTATGTGGAGGGCAAACGCTTAAAATATGCGAATCCTTTTCGATTTTTTTTAAGTGCTTCCATTATTTATTTTTTGTTTCAAAGCTTATTTACCGTCATTACTGGTGAAAGTAATATGGTAAATTTTGATGGGGATGGAAAGAATAAAATTGAAAATGCCAATGTCATTACATTCAATAACAAGGACTACAAAATCTCTGAAGGGGAAGAAGTGCAATTGGTTGGACAGGACTCACTTATTATTGGAAAAGACACCATTTTATTAAATGAAAAGAAAACAACCAAAGTGACCTATTTATCTGAAACAGATTTGGACACTTTATCTAATGGAGAGGCCCTTTACAAACGTTTTGAATTATATAGGGACTTCTATAAAGAAACCGAAATCAAGGACCCTGTAAAAGCATTGGATAGCCTTAACCATGAAAATACTGCCTACAATAGATGGATGTACAATAAAAACAATTCAATAGACCGAATACAGGAGAACCCCTTTGGTTTTGCGAATTATTTAATGAATAAGGTTCCTTTTTTCATCTTTTTCTTTTCTCCATTTTTCGCCTTGTTTTTCTGGTTACTTTATTCCAAAAAGAAATACACTTATATGGAACATCTGGTGTTTATCTTCCATATTTTTGGATTTGTATTTTTAGCAATGCTGCTATGTTTAATTCCAGATCTTATCATTGGAGATGACATTTTACAGGGAATTTTACTAAGCTTGATAGGTCCTTTTTATTTTTACAAAGCCTTACGTAATTTCTACAAACAAAATAGGTTCATTACCATTATCAAGTTTATTTTGCTGAATATTGTCTTTGGAATTAGCGCCACTATCACCGCTATATTATTCTTCGCTGTAACAGCCGCCGCTTATTAGGCAATTCTTGCAGCAATTCCTTTCTGAATTTTACTGAAGCTTGCATAAGAAGCTATGCATACTAATTTTATGATTTGATCATCTTGAAGAATATGACAATGACCACAATGCGAATCATGGGAAATACGAAAAGGCAATTTTTCATTAAATGCTTCAGAATAGTATACCCCATCAAAGTCTAAGGTGTGTTTTTCATTGAAGCGCTTGATACGATAGTGAAATAATGGAAGTTCTTCCTTTAAGAATTCAAAATGGGTAGTACTGCCAATACTTTCCAAAGTATGAATATCCCGCTCTGGTGAATGCATGGCTTCATATGTACTATCATCCTTCTTCTTTCGGTGAAAATAATTGGTAATATTTTCCTTAAACGCACTCCCTGTGTAGGAAGTGACAACTTCATTCTCTACTTCAAAAATACCTTGACAACCTGCTGCTTTTTCTACATTACCAACGGTGCTTGGCGTAAACAATTTATTGAAAAGCAATGCTTTATGAATTTTTTTGTCTGAAGACGCCGCTAGAAGTGTATCTGCCACAAAACGGGAACAATTGCTTCCATTTTTATTAAAAGCCCCATAAGGGATACTACCTCTTTGCTGAAGACCCTTTATATAATGCACTGCTTTATCAAAATCAATGCATTCACATAAAGAAGCAATTAATCTACCTTTTCCACGGGTTTTAAGGGGGTGTGCTTCCAACCATAGCAAAAAAGCCTGTAAGTTCAGTAAATATCCTTGATCATCAAATTGAGCGGTGATTGGAATTTCCAATTCGGCATCGGTTACATTACTTCTTACACGACCATAACCTTTCGGGGTTCCATATCGTCCAAAATCGTAGTAATAGGCCTTTCCGGTAGCATTCTGTATTAGTACTTGTGCAGCGTGTCCAGCTTTAATATACTTTTGGGTGCCTAACCCTACCAATGGCAACAACTTACAAATCCATTCATCACTCATGGTCACAAAAGTATCTGGGTAAGCCAGGACAATTATTTTTCCAGTGTTGGTCATATGAAGTACTCTGTCGGAAACATACGAAAAGAATTTCAAATTGGTTTCTTTTTTTTTCTGAAAACATATGAAGCATGTTCACAAACACCCTATAAAAAAGTATTAAAATTTGTACCTTTGCAGGACAAACAAAACGACAAAAATTTACTCCATGGGAAAAGGATTTTTTGAAGTTCCAGTAGCCATAAACGAACCTATAAAAGGGTATGCACCAGGCAGTCCGGAACGAGAAGAAGTATTAAAAACGTACAAGCAACTTTTCAATGACACCATAGACGTGCCGCTGTATATTGATGGAAAGGATATCAAAACCAGTGAAACAGCCACCATGTCACCGCCGCATGATCATCAGCATGTTTTGGGCACTTATCATAAGGCAGAAAAAAGTCATGTGGAAAAAGCCATTTCAAGTGCCTTGGAAGCCAGAAAAAACTGGGCAGCCACTCCTTGGGAACAACGTGCGGCTATTTTTTTAAGAGCTGCGGAATTGATTGCAGGACCGTATCGTGCCAAAATTAATGCTGCCACCATGTTGGCGCAATCCAAAACCATTCACCAGGCAGAAATAGATTCGGCATGTGAGTTAATTGACTTCCTTCGATTCAACGTGCAATTTATGACCGAAATCTATGCAGAACAGCCCGAATCTACTTCAGGAGCATGGAATAGGCTGGAGTACCGCCCGCTGGAAGGTTTCATCTATGCCATTACCCCTTTCAATTTTACCGCGATTTCTGGAAATTTACCTGCCAGTGCTGCTTTAATGGGAAATGTTGTGATTTGGAAGCCAAGTGATAGTCAAGTATATTCTGCCAATGTTGTCATGGAAGTTTTCCGGGAAGCAGGGGTTCCCCCAGGAGTCATCAATATGATCATGGGAGATCCTGTCATGATTACCGAAACCATTTTAAACAATCCAGATTTTAGCGGTCTGCATTTCACAGGATCTACAAATGTTTTCAAAGCACTTTGGAAAAAAATTGGGAATAACATTGATATTTACAAAACCTACCCAAGAATTGTGGGTGAAACAGGAGGGAAAGATTTTATCGTTGCCCATAAAAGTGCTAATCCAAAGCAAGTAGCAACGTCAATTTCTAGGGGTGCTTTTGAATTTCAGGGACAAAAATGTAGCGCAGCCAGTAGGTGCTATATTCCGAAAAGTATGTGGCCCGCTGTTGAAAAATATGTAAAGGAAGATTTAGCGAGCTTTAGTATGGGCTCTCCGGAAGACATGGGCAATTTTATAACTGCGGTTATCCATGAAGGCTCCTTCAACAAACTAGCTGGCTATATTGATCAAGCAAAAAATGATGCTGAAGCAGAAATCATAGCAGGAGGAAATTACGATAAGAGCAAAGGTTACTTCATCGAACCCACGGTTATCAAAACCAAAGATCCAAAATACACAACTATGTGCACCGAATTATTTGGTCCTGTTGTTACCGTTTATGTGTATGAAGATGATAATTGGGAAACCACCCTACAATTGGTAGATACCACCAGTGAATATGCATTAACAGGAGCCGTATTCAGTAATGATAGATATGCTTTGGAAATTGCGGTAAAAGCTTTGGAAAATGCAGCTGGAAATTTTTATATCAATGACAAACCTACTGGTGCTGTTGTGGGCCAACAACCTTTTGGAGGTGCTCGTGCCAGTGGAACCAATGACAAAGCGGGAAGTAAAATGAATCTTTACCGTTGGGTTTCCCCCAGAATGGTAAAGGAAACTTTTGTATCTCCAACAGATTATAGATACCCTTTCTTAGGATAACATAATCCCATAAAAAAAAGCCTAGAATGTTCTAGGCTTTTTTTATGGATGATTTTAGATATCTATTCAAAAGGCTTTTCTTCGGTAGCCCAAACTATTGTATCTACCACCCCCGAAAACAAAAAAGTTGTACTTGAGGAATTTACCGGTATTCACTGTGTATATTGCCCACAAGGACACGCGATTGCCCAAGCAATTCAAAACAATAACCCAGGAGAAGTATTTCTAATCAATATTCACGTTGGTGGTTTCGCAGTACCAAATGCTGGAGAACCTGATTTTAGAACCCCATTTGGAACAGCTATCGCAAACCAAAGTGGTCTTACAGGATATCCTGCAGGAACCGTTAACAGACATGTCTTCCCAGGATCTTCCCAAAGTGGTGGAAATGATACAGCTATGAGCCGCGGAAGATGGACCTCTGCATCAAATCAAATTCTTGGAGAAGCTTCTTATATGAACATGGCTGTGGAAGCAGATCTTAATTATGCTACTGGCGAACTTACCGTACACGTTGAAGCCTATTATACAGGAAACAGTCCGGAAGCAAGTAACTTATTAAATGTGGCTTTATTACAAAACAATACACTAGGGCCTCAAACAGGAGGTGGCGCCGGAAACAACTATGTGCACCAACACAGGTTAGTGTACCTTTTAACTGGCCAGTGGGGTGAGTCTATCTCTCCAACCACCCAAGGTACTTTTATTGAAAGAGATTACACCTATAATATTCCAGCCATGTACAACAATGTACCAGTAGAGTTGGAAGATATGGAATTGGTTGTTTTCATGACTGAAACTACTCAAGAGCTTATTAGCGGTAATGGAGCGTATCCTACCTTTACCAACCTACCTCTAAACAATGATGCTGCTATTGAAGCCGACTTCGATATAGATGCACAATGTGGAATTGATTATGCTCCTACAGTAACCATCCAAAATAGAGGAAATAACCCACTTACCAGTCTGGATATAGATTATTCCATCAATGGTGGAACAACGTATACATACACTTGGACAGGAAACCTTGGTGGGTTTGAAAAAGAAGATGTAACATTAGATCCAATTCCTTATACGGTTCAATCTAATAATACCATAAACTTTTCCATTCCTAGTGATGAGGATAATGCCAACAATACAGCAAGTAATACCTTTCAAGAGCTTACCCAAGAAAACACAGGTACTTATTCCTTAACCATTGTTTCAGATGACAACGGTGATGAGATTACTTGGCAAGTAATTGATGTAAATAATACTGTAGTGGAAAGCGGTGGACCTTATGATGACAATACCACCTATAACATCGGTTTCCACCTTCCAGATGCAGGCTGCTACCAGTTTAAAGTTACTGATTCTGGAGGTGATGGGGCTTACTATGTATGGTTAAAAGATTCTGAAGGAGAAAATGTAATTTTAAATACCGGCTCTCCATTTGGTTCCGAACTTTCCGTAGATTTTAGATCTGATGGTGTACTTGGAGTGAACGATAGCGCATTTGAAGGTCTTTACCTAGTACCGAATCCAGCAAATACTAGATTCACTATTGGTAATGCTCAAAACGCCAATTTGGCTATTTTTGACATTATGGGAAGAAAAGTACTTTCCCAAAATAACCTATCTCAAAAACAGGAAATTAATGTTTCCAACCTAACAACAGGTACGTATTTCGTTCAGTTGGAGCGAGAAGGACAACTTACTGTTGAAAAACTTATTGTGAACTAAGTTTTAATAGTGTTCAATTAAAAAGCCCGAGGATAACTTCGGGCTTTTTTTATGGTTTGTATTTCAGTGGAAGATGCACCACAGATTTCGTTTCAAAAAAGGACTCTTTAAAATAGTTTTCCAAAGGGTAGATCATAGCTTTGGGAAACAATTGCAATTCTTCAGAAAGATCGCCTCCCTTTAAATACAGAATCCCATTCTTAAGTTCATGCCTACTTTTCTTAGCAACCTTTTTTCGAACCCATCCTACAAAAACTTCCATATTCGTTACGGCTCTACTCACAATAAAAGCATATGTTCCTTTTACTTGTTCGGCACGCATTTGGGAAGCTTGAACATTTTCAAGCCCAAGTGCTTTGCTTACTTCTTCCACTACTTTTATTTTTTTCCCAATACTATCCACTAAATGAAATTGTACCTCTGGAAACAAAATCGCTAAAGGAATTCCCGGGAAACCCCCACCGGTACCTATATCCAAAATTTGCGTGCCTGGTAAAAACGGCTGTACCTTGGCAATCCCTAGGGAATGCAGTACATGGCGCTCATAAAGCGATGCAATATCCTTTCTGGAAATCACATTAATTTGCTCATTCCAAAAGCTATACAACTCCATCAACTGCGAAAACTGCGCTTTTTGTTCTTCGGAAAGATCTGGGAAATAGTTGGTGATGCAATCCATACATTCGGTTATGAACTATAAAGGTACTACTTACTTAATAACTTTACTTCATACCCTATTAGAATTTATTGGGAAGATATGTACATTAGCATTCTAAAGACAGCATTTAAACCAAAACACGTATGAACCCAAAGCTTTCCCAACGGATCAATGAAATGGCAACCTCTGCCACCCTAGCCATGGCAGCTAAAGCCCGTGAACTAAAAGAAGCTGGCAAAGACATTATAGGATTGAGTTTAGGGGAACCAGATTTCACTATTCCGGAATTTGTAAAGGAAGCTGCTATCCAAGCCATTAAGGACGATTATCACTCTTATCCTCCAGTGGATGGTTATGCCGATTTGAAAAAAGCAATCATCAAAAAATTTAAAAGAGATAATAACCTCACCTATACCCCTTCCCAAATTGTGGTTTCCACAGGTGCCAAACAATCGCTTGCCAATCTGGCACAGGTACTTTTAAATGAAGGGGACGAAGTACTGCTTCCAGCTCCTTATTGGGTGAGTTATGCAGATATTAGTAAAGTCGCTGGAGGGATTCCAATTGAAATCCCCACGGATATAGAAAGTGACTTCAAAGTGACACCAGAAGCCTTAGAAAAAGCAATCACTCCCAAAACCAAAATGCTTATTTACAGCTCACCCTGTAATCCTAGCGGATCGGTGTATAGTGAAAAAGAGCTTAGAGGATTGGCAGATGTATTGGTGAAATATCCAGATATTATCGTGGTAAGTGATGAAATTTATGAGCATATTAATTTTGTAGGCAATCATGTTTCAATGGCGGGCTTTGAGGATATGTATGATAGAACTGTCACGGTAAATGGGGTTTCCAAAGCATATTCTATGACGGGTTGGCGTATTGGCTACATGGGTGGGCCAGAATACATCGCAAGGGCCTGTAATAAAATGCAGGGGCAGGTGACAAGTGGTGCCAATTGTATTGCGCAAATGGCTACCATTGCCGCTCTAGACCATCCGCCAAGTGAGATTCAGTATATGGTGGATGCTTTTAAAAAACGAAGGAAACTTATCCTTGGGCTTCTTTCAGAAATTCCAGGCTTTGCTTGTAACGAACCAGAAGGTGCCTTTTATGTTTTTCCGGATATTTCCTATTACTTCGGAAAAACACTCCACGGAACCCCCATCAATACTGCTGGCGATTTTGCACTATATTTATTGTCTGAAGCTGGTGTGGCTACTGTAACAGGGGAAGCTTTTGGAGACCCCAATTGCATTCGCATCTCTTATGCGGCTTCCGAAGACGACATTAAAGAAGCAATGAAAAGAATTAAAAAAGCATTGGATTAATGGCTAAAATTCTATTGTTAGGTTCAGGTGAATTAGGGAAGGAATTTGTCATTGCCGCGCAACGATTGGGACAACAAATCATTGCTGTTGACCGCTATGAAAATGCCCCTGCCATGCAAGTAGCAGATGGCTTTGAAGTCATCAATATGCTGGATGGAAATGCACTGGATGCCCTTGTTGAAAAACACCAACCCAATTTTATTGTTCCCGAAATCGAAGCAATCCGTACAGAACGGTTTTACGACTACGAAAAGCAGGGATATACCGTTGTCCCTTCTGCCAAAGCGGCAAATTATACCATGAACCGAAAGGCCATCCGCGACTTGGCCGCTAAGGAATTGGGATTAAAAACAGCCACATATGAATATGCAACCTCTGCCGAAACCCTAAAACTAGCTGTTGCTTCTGTAGGAATGCCCTGCGTGGTAAAACCTTTAATGTCCTCAAGTGGGAAAGGTCAAAGTACCATTCGCACTGAAGAAGATATTGAAAAAGCATGGGCGTATTCCCAAGAAGGTTCCCGTGGAGATGTAGCTGAAGTCATCGTGGAAGCTTTTGTAGATTTTAATTACGAAATTACCTTACTTACCGTTACGCAAAACAACGGCCCCACCCTATTCTGTCCGCCCATTGGGCATAGACAGGAACGAGGGGACTACCAAGAAAGTTGGCAGCCTGCACCCATGGAAGACCAACATCTAAAAACAGCTCAGGAAATGGCTCAAAAAGTCACTGAAGCTTTAGGTGGTGCCGGAATTTGGGGTGTGGAGTTTTTTGTGGCATCGGATGGGGTATACTTTTCTGAATTATCCCCAAGACCGCACGATACCGGAATGGTGACCTTGGCCAATACGCAAAATTTTAATGAATTTGAACTCCACCTTCGGGCAATTTTAAGTCTGCCCATTCCTGAAATCACCTTGGAACGTTTAGGAGCTTCCGCAGTCATTCTTGCTGAAAAAGATTCTGAAAACCCAGGGTTTGAAGGTATTTCCGAAATAGCCTCGGCACCCAAAAGTGATTTCAGATTATTTGGGAAGCCTAGTTCCCGTCCCTTCCGAAGAATGGGAGTAGTAGTAACCTACGACAATCTAGCAGGAAATCTTTCCGAAGTGAGAACCCGCGCTAATAAAATAGCAGAGCAAGTTAAGGTAACTGGCTAATTTATAGGAAACTCTAGGTTTTTTTAATTGGGCTACTTACCTTTAGAAGATGGAAAGAATGATTTGGTGCCTCATTTGTTTTTTCCCAATGTGGGTAACTGCTCAGGAAACAGAGCAAAAGTTTTCGCTTTATTATGCCAATGACCAATATGAGCTAACTTCACAACACCATCTTCTCATTGATAGTTTGAAAGGGCTTCCTAATAAAGAACTGTACGATATTCACATTAAGGGATTCACCAACAATCTTGGCAGCACAGACTACAATCTGGAATTATCCCGAAAAAGGGCAGAAAATGTCAAGAAAGAGCTTCGGCATTTTACTATTATTTCCAGCACGGGTTATGGGGAGTTAAATTCTGAAGCTGCAGACAACAGAAGAGTGGATATTTTAATTCACCTCAAGGAACATCATATTACAGAAGAAGGGGAAATCATAGAAGCCCCTATTCACGAAGTTGAAAGACCCGCTACTGTAGCAACACTCACCGTTCCCAAAATTGGTGATAAAATAATTTTGGAAGGAATACGCTTTTATCCAGACCGCGATGTAATCATGGATGAAAGTAAGGAATCCCTTGAGGAGCTCATAGGTTTTTTAAACCGAAATCCAACGGTACGATTTAAACTCTTGGGGCATATTTGCTGTGGCGACCCTGAAAACCCGTACCGCGACCTAAAAAATGTACGTACTGGAAAAGACAATCTTTCTGAAGCGAGGGCCCGTTCTGTGTTCAATTACTTAGTAAAAAACGGTATCGACAAGAGAAGAATGCGTTATGTAGGGATGGCTTACCGTAATCCAACCCATAAAGGTGATGAGTTTGATCGTAGGGTAGAAATTGAAATCACCTCAGTAGATTAACGATTACTCCAAAAGAAAGGGGTAAGCAAGATAAGTACCGTAAAGAGTTCCAAACGGCCAATGAGCATCAGAAAGGAACTCCACCATTTTGCTGCCGAAGGCAAAGCACTATAATTGTCTACTGGTCCCAAATCTCCTAAAGCAGGACCCACATTCCCCAAAGTGGAAGCGGCACCCCCCAGTGATGTTTCAAAATCCAGACCTAGCCAGGAAAACACCAGTACCCCCACAATAAAAGAAAGCATATACAATATGAAAAAAGCAAGAATATTAAAAACGATGGGTTGTTGCACCGACCTATTATTATATCGAACCGGTAGTATGGCATTGGGGTGAAGGGTTCTTCTAAATTCCAGGATTCCATTTTTGATCATAATTAAATGCCGAACAATCTTAATACCTCCAGCCGTAGAGCCAGCAGATCCTCCCAAAAACATGAGTCCGAAGAAAAAGATTGTCAGAAAAGGAGTCCACATAGTATAATCTGCGGAAACAAAACCAGTAGTAGTAACTATGGCCAACACCTGAAAAAGCGTATGCCGTAGGGCACTTTCAAATGGTCCCCAAACCATTGGATGCAATACCGAGGAAGCAGAAGGATCTGCTTGCCAATAAACAATTAAGGCTGCAATTAAAGTAAGCCCAATAATGAATATGGAATATAACTTGAATTCTTCGTCCCGAAGAATTTTACTGAATTTCGTTTTAAAAGCGAAATAACTAAGCACAAAGTTAGTTCCTGCCAAAAACATAAATACAATAATAATGTATTGAATGATGGGTTGGCCATTCCAATAAGCTACACTGGCGTTTTTAGTTGAAAAACCACCGGTACTTAGCGTACTCAAGGAATGATTTATGGCATCAAAGAAACTCATCCCAGCTACATACAATAAAATCGTTTCGGCAATGGTATAACCTACGTAAATCAACCACAAACGTTTTGCTGTATCCGTAATACGTGGATGCAATTTGTCACCTCCTGGGCCAGGTGCTTCCGCAGCAAATAACTGCATACCCCCTATTCCAAGTAATGGTAGAATGGCAATTGCAAGAACAATAATCCCCATACCTCCTATCCAATGAGTAGTACTACGCCAAAATAAAACCCCTACGGGAAGACTTTCAATATCGTTAAGAATAGAAGCACCAGTAGTGGTATATCCACTCATGGTTTCAAAAAAAGCATTGGTAAAACTTGGAATAGCTCCTGTAAACACATAGGGGAGTGTGCCTACCAGTGCCATAAATATCCATCCAAAAGTTACAACAATGTATCCTTCCCTCTTCTGTATCTCTTTTCGGTGGTTTCTGGTAAAAAACATCATGGCACCACCAACCGATAAGGCAGTAAGGGCAGCTAATGACATTTCCATGATCACTCCATCTTGATAAGCGATACTAAACATGGTTGACAAAAGCATAAAGCCTCCATTTACCAATAATAAAAGTCCCAATAAGTGAGCAATGATGCGGAAATTAATTTTAGAGAAAGAGTTTGGCATCACACGAAGAGTTTCTCTACTTTTTTAATGGATTGCGGCAAGCAGCAAACAACGATACGATCACCACTTCTAATTTCAAATTCACCAAGTGCAATCAAACCCTCTCCATTTCTAATAACCCCTCCAATTATAGCCGATCTTGGAAAATCTATGTCCTTAATTTTTTGGTCACAAACAGCAGAAGTTGGAGCTACAATAAATTCCAACAGTTCTGCATTCATGTTGTTCAATCGGGTCATAGCCACAACCTCACCCTGTCGTACATGCCTAAAAATATGGTTTGCAGCTAATAATTTTTTATTGATAAGTGTGTCAATTCCAATAGAATGGGATAGCTGAAAATAATCCATATTTTCTACAAGGGCAATAGTCTTCTTTACTCCTTTGGATTTTGCCACCAAACAAGACATGATATTGGTTTCGCTATTTCCGGTTACCGAAATAAAGGCATCCATTTCTGTAATGGATTCTTCCTGAAGAAGCTCCACATTTCTTCCATCACCATTAATTACCAAGCAACTGGGGATATCATCAGCTATTTCAAAAGCTTTTTCCTTGCTATGTTCAATAAGTTTTACGTTAAATCTGCTTTGACAAAGATCTTTTGCCGTTTTACGGCCAATATTGCTTCCTCCCAAGATCATGACATTTCTAATATCATCCTTGGACTTTCCAGATAATTTGAAAATTTGGTTGACCCCCTTCTCTACCGTAGTAAAGTATACTTGATCACCTTCCTTAAATTGCGTATCTCCCCTTGGGATAAGCGTATATTGGGTCCCATACCGTTGTATCGCAATAGGAACATATTTTAATTCTGGATAGGACTCCCCAACTTCCTTTACTGATTTCCCAACAAATGCCGCCGTTCTGGACAAATGTAATCCAATCATTGTGAGCGCGCCATCTTCAAATTGGTACGTATCATTAAAGGCACTTTGGTTCAGCAGTAACTCAATTTCATTAGAGGCCAGCGCTTCAGGGGAGATAAGCTCATCTATTCCAAATTTGGTAAATCCAACCTCATCTTTATTATCAATAAACTCAGTATTCGAAATACGTGCTATGGTACGTTTAGCACCTAACTGTTTTGCCAAAACGCATGCCGTGATATTAGTGGTTTCACTAGAAGTAACCCCAATGACCAAATCTGTCTTTTCTACTTGGGCTTCCTTCAAAATAGAAATAGACGTTGCATCTCCACGTATAACCCGAATATCCAAATGGGTGTCTGCGTAGGCTAATGATTCCCTATTGGTATCAATAAGTGTTGTATCCTGAGATTCAAAAGAAAGTAGCTTTGCTAAATGAAATCCAACCTCACCGGCACCGGCAATAATTATTTTCATGGGGTATGTGTAAGCAATATGATTGCAAAGGTACAAATTTTGAAATAGTAAAATTCGAAAGAAGGGCTATTTTCAAAACGGTAATTCCTTGAAAAAATAGTATTTTTGCCCCCGCATTTATGGAAAAGAAGGTAACACCATATAAAGATTCTGAAGAAAACAAGAAAAAACAGGTGGCCAAGATGTTTGATACCATCTCTGGAACCTATGACCGATTGAACCGTGTGATTTCGCTTGGAGCCGATCTAAAATGGCGGGATAGGGTGGTAGAACTTGTACTAAAACAACATCCAAAAAATATTTTGGATATTGCTACCGGCACCGGTGATTTGGCGATTCTTTTTGCGCAAGAAACAAAAGCTTCTGAAATTATCGGACTTGACCTATCGGAAGGTATGCTCTCTATAGCAAAACAAAAGATTGCCAATAGTAGCTTTTCCAACAAAATACAATTTATACAGGGAGATAGCGAAGCCCTCCCCTTTCCCAATGATCACTTTGAAGCCATCACTGTTTCATTTGGAATTAGGAATTTTGAAAACCTTGAATTAGGGCTCTCTGAAATTTTTAGGGTACTTTCTCCTAGTGGTATTTTAGTAATTTTGGAAACTTCGGTGCCAAAGAAATTTCCATGGAAACAAGGATATCAATTTTACAGTAAAGGAATTTTGCCTATTATTGGCAAAATTTTTTCAAAGGATAAAGTAGCTTACAAATATTTAAGCGAAAGTGCCTCTGTTTTCCCACATGGCGAAGCACTCAACAATATTTTACGAAAAATTGGGTTTATAGAGGTGAAAAATGCTCCTCAAACATTGGGAGTGGCGACGATTTATACTGCAACTAAGAAATGATGAAGTACGTACTATACGGTTTGTTTTTTTGTTTGTTTACTCAAACAGCTAAAGCACAGTTGTTTAGCAAGGAACGGTTGGCCAATTTGGAAACGTTTGATAACCGTTTTCTGAGTTGGGGATATTATTTGGGCTTCAATCAATATGATTTCAAAATAGAATATGACAATCAGATTACCGATCAAACCACCGATATTGAAGTAGAAACCCAACCGGGCTTTAATGTAGGGCTTATTGGTGATATGCGTATCAACAAATACATGAATCTTCGATTGGAACCTGGGATTTACTTTACCACTAGAAATTTATACTTTCCCGGATTTGAAGAAGAACGAGACCGAAAAAGGGAAGTGAAATCCACGTATATCCATGTTCCATTATTGCTAAAACTATCCACCAAAAGGCTTAACAATTTTAAACCCTTTATCGTGGTTGGTATTTCCCAGTCTATTAATTTAGGGAGTAATGAGAAAAATCCGGAGGATAACTTTGAAGGACAATTTAGAATGACCAACCGAACTGGATATTACGAACTGGGATTTGGAGTAGACCTCTATCTTTTTTACTTCAAGTTTACTCCTTCCATTAGGGGCGTATTTGCTACAAGTGATGAGCTAGTACCAGATGATGATCCTTCCAGTCCGTGGACTGGAAACATTAGTAGTTTACAAACACGTGGCGTGTTTTTAAACTTTACCTTTCAATAATATTTCTTCGGAATTCACTTAACAAAATCCCCGTAGCCATTGCTACGTTTAAACTTTCGGCAGTATCTCCCTGGCTAAAACTAGGAATAGTAATAGGGTTGGATATCTGTTGTAATAGATTTTCTGAAATTCCCCTAGCTTCATTCCCCATTAAAAGAATGGCATTTTCCGGTAGGGCTTCCGCATAGATATTATTTCCGTTCATCACTGCAGCATAAATAGGTGAGGAACTTTCCGCCAGGAATTCATTTAACGCTACATAATGCACTTGAACCCGTGCGATGGAACCCATGGTAGCCTGTACTACTTTAGGATTATAGCAATCTACCGTATCATCAGAACAAATTAATTGGGAAACGCCAAACCAATCACACAATCTAATGATAGTTCCCATGTTCCCAGGATCCCGCACAGCATCCAACGCAACGGTGAGTCCTGAAGGGGAAGGAGCAGATTGTTCTGGAATGCGAAATACCCCCAAAACCCCGCTGGCATTTTTCTGACTGCTTATTTTTTGCAGTTCCTTTGTTGAAATTAATTGGCAAAGAGGATGCCCCAAAGAAGTATCTTCCGAAGTAAAAATATGCACAGGTTCACTGCCTGAACTCAACAAATCTTTTACCAACTTGATGCCTTCGGCAACAAAAAGTCCGTGTTGCATTCGGTACTTTTTTTGCTGTAGGCTCGTTATTAGTTTAATTTCGCTCTTGTGTATCAAAATTATCCTATTTTTGAACTTGAGAAAGTTAGATTGCTTGAAACAACCCTTCACAAAAATATTACTAATTTTAGGAATACTCCTTGTATTGGCATCCTGTAATGCGGTAAAACACCTTTCTGAAGATGAATTACTCCTCACAAACAATCAACTTGTCATAGATGGAGAGGAGAGTAATAATGAAGATGCTTTTAGTTTAATTTCCCAAAAACCGAATCCGCGTATCCCAATTCTGGGCATTCCGCTTGGCTTGCACATCTATAATCTTGCAGAAAAAAACCCCGACTCTACTTTTCAGGAGTGGTTACACCGAAAACCAAATAGGGAAAAAAGGCTTAACAACTGGCTTTCCAGAAAACAGGTTATTGCTTTAGACAGTAGCAAGGTACGGTTCAACAATTGGTTAAAAAGAACCGGAAATCCGCCGGTTATAATTGATGAGTCTAAATCTGAAAAGTCCCTAAAGAATATTAAAAAATATTTCTACAATAAGGGATACTTCAATGTAGATGGAAGCTATTCCATCCAAAAAGATTCTACCAAAGAAAAAAGAGGTTCTGTTACCTACAACGTAAATAGAATGACCCCTTACAATATTGATTCCATTTCGTATGAAAAAATTGATTCACCCATAGTGGATTCACTGTTTCATCTTCAAAAGGGAAATACGTTTATCAAGCAAGGCAAGCAATATGATGTAGCCGATTTCGAAAATGAGCGTTCAAGAATTACCCTTCAGCTTCGAAACTCTGGCTTGTTTCATTTTGATCAAGACTACGTGACCTTTGAAGCAGACACCAACAATGTAGGTCATCGTGTACATGTAGATTACATTATTCCAAATAGAAGGGTCATCCAGGGAGATACTACTGCAACGGTACCGTTCGAAATTCACACGGTCAATAAAGTTAGGATCATTACAGATCATCAACCCAATATGCAGTCGAAGCCTTTTTCAGACTCCCTCAATTACAACGGTTATACGCTCCTTTCGTATGGAGAGATGAAATACCGGCCAAAAGCCCTAACAGATGCAATTTCCATTACTCCAGGAAAGATATTCAAAGACATAGATAGGACCATTACCTACAACCAAATTAGCGAACTACGGAATTTCAAATATCCTAATATTAGCTATAGAGATGACCCTAATGACACCACGGGTACCGGATTAATAACCACCATAGAACTAAATCCGCGGAAAAAATACACCTTAGACCTAAGTTTTGATACCTACACCTCCACCATCCAGCAGTTTGGAATTGGATTTAAAGGAGGGCTATTGATTAGGAATGTATTTCGCGGTGCTGAAAATTTGGAACTTTCCGCAACCGGAAGTGTAGGTTCTTCCAAAGACAATGCAGATACAGATAGTTCGTTTTTTAACACTTCAGATGTAGGAGCCAATGCCAAGTTAACCTTTCCAAGAATATTATTTCCCGTAAATACAGAAAAACTCATTCCAAAATACACATCTCCCTCTACCTCTATAAGCTTTGGTTTAAATTCTCAAAAAAACATAGGGTTAGACCGTCAAAACTACAACGGTGTGTTTGGCTATCAATGGAAGCCCAGGCCTATTCGAACCAATCAGCTTGATTTGGCCAACTTACAGTATGTAAGGAATTTGAATGCCGAAAATTATTTCAACGTTTATAAGTCCTCATTGGATAGATTGAATGAAATTGCGCAGGAAACAGGATATGAATTTCAGAATGAAGACAATTCACTGGGCGTTCCGGATGAAGCAGAGAGTTTTATTGACAGTGTTCTATTTGGTGAACCAGACCTGTTTGTAACCCCCGAAACAATTGAAGAAATTCTTAGCATCGAACAACGGAAACAACGCCTAACAGAAAACAACTTAATTCTTGCCTCCAGTTTTATTTGGACAAGGGATAGCAGGGAAAATATCAATGATAAATCGTTTTCCAGACTCCAGTGGAAACTAGAAGTAGCAGGAAATTTACTTTCGGGTATTGCTTCATTGGCCAACTTAGACACAAATAATGATGGAAATTACAAACTTTTTGGAGTGGTCTTCTCACAATATACTAAACTAGAAGCAAATTATATTCGCCACTGGGACATGGGTAACAATACCATTTTAGCATTCAGGGCCTTTGGAGGAATTGCCATCCCCTATGGAAATAGTACCTCCATTCCTTTTACCCGAAGTTATTTTGCGGGAGGTGTAAACGACAATAGAGGTTGGAGAGCTTATGATTTAGGACCTGGAAGTAGCGGAAGTATTTTAGATTTTAATGAAGCCAATATGAAGCTTGCCTTCAATAGTGAATATAGGTTTCCAATTTTTGGAGGCTTCAAAGGAGCATTATTTGCAGATGCAGGTAACATTTGGAATGCCTTTGATGACATTGAAGATCCATCTTTCCGCTTTGACGGGATTCAAGATCTGGAGGAAATTGCATTAGCAACCGGATTTGGACTTCGCTATGATTTTGGATTTGTGGTATTACGACTGGATTTAGGGTTTAAAACCTACAATCCTGCCCTACCAAAAGGTGCTAGATGGTTTAAAGAATACAACTTTAAAAATTCTGTCATTAATATCGGGATCAACTATCCCTTCTAAACCGCATAAATTTTTTATTTTTGTAAGCTAAAGAATCAATTTATGAGTCATGCCATCCAACCTGGCGTAGCAACCGGGAAACAAGTCCAAGAGATCTTCCACCTTGCCAAGCAAAAAAAATTCGCATTACCTGCTGTAAATGTTGTAGGTTCTAACACCATCAATACGGTATTGGATACCGCAAAAGAACTTAACAGCCCGGTGATTATTCAATTTTCAAATGGTGGGGCACAGTTCAATGCTGGGAAAGGACTTTCCAACGACGGACAAAAAGCAGCGATAGCTGGTGGTGTGGCGGGAGCTCATCATATTCACACCCTGGCAAAGGAGTATGGAGCTACGGTAATTTTGCATACAGATCATTGCGCCAAGAAATTACTTCCATGGATAGATGGTTTGTTGGATGCTAGTGAAGCATATTACAAACAACATGGGCATTCCCTGTACAGCTCCCACATGATTGATCTTTCAGAAGAACCGCTGGAAGAAAACATTGAAATATGTAAAAAGTATCTTGAACGCATGTCTAAAATGGACATGACCTTAGAAATAGAACTAGGCATCACAGGAGGTGAAGAAGATGGCGTTGACAATACAGATGTGGATAGTTCTAAATTATACACCCAACCTGAAGAAGTTTCATACGCTTACGAAGAACTTAAAAAGGTGAGTGACCAATTTACCATTGCCGCCGCCTTCGGAAACGTACATGGAGTATACAAACCTGGAAACGTAAAACTTACTCCAAAAATCCTTAAAAATTCCCAGGAATATGTGCAGCAAAAGTTTGAAACAGGACATAACCCTATAGATTTTGTATTCCACGGCGGAAGCGGTTCTACCTTAGAAGAAATAAGAGAGGCTATTGGTTATGGTGTGGTTAAGATGAACATTGATACAGATCTCCAATTCGCATTCACCGAAGGTATTCGTGATTACATGAATGATAATATAGATTTCCTTCGTACTCAAATTGGAAACCCAGATGGGGATGATATTCCCAACAAAAAATATTATGACCCTAGAAGGTGGCTTCGTGAAGGCGAAATCACTTTTAAAAATAGACTAGTAAAGGCTTTTGAAGACCTTAACAACATCAACACGCTTTAAAGTACAAGACAAACTCCTCATCCTATGGCTTGGTTTAAAAGAACAAAGAAAGGAATTCAAACTCCTACAGAACAGAAAAAAGACGTACCAAAAGGACTGTGGTACAAATCCCCTACCGGAAAAATTGTAGATGCGGATGAATTGGAGGAAAATTTTTATGTAAGCCCCGAAGATGGCTACCATGTAAGGATTGGAAGTAAAGAGTATTTCGAAATTCTATTTGATGATGGAAAGTTTAGGGAATTAGATAAAAATCTTAGTGCCAAAGACCCACTGAAATTTGAGGATAAGAAAAAATACGTAGATAGACTGAAAGCTGCCCAAGAGAAAACTGGGCTCAAGGATGCGGTACGGTGTGCCATTGGAAAATCTATGGGAGAGGACTTGGTTGTGGCCTGTATGGACTTTAGCTTTATTGGCGGATCGATGGGTAGCGTGGTTGGTGAAAAAATCGCCCGTGCTGGGGAATACGCACTTAAAAAGAATGTTCCTTTTATGATTATTTCCAAAAGTGGTGGCGCCAGAATGATGGAAGCTGCCCTTTCATTAATGCAGTTGGCTAAAACAAGTTCGGTATTGGCAAAGCTGGCCAAAGCAAAAATTCCTTATATCTCACTTTGTACAGATCCTACTACGGGAGGAACGACTGCTTCCTTTGCCATGTTGGGCGACATTAATATTAGTGAGCCCGGTGCCTTAATTGGTTTTGCAGGTCCTAGGGTAGTAAGGGATACCACAGGTAAAGAATTACCGGAAGGCTTCCAAACGGCAGAGTTTGTTTTAGATCATGGCTTTTTGGATTTCATTAGCCACCGTAAAGACCTAAAAAGACAAGTTAATTTGTATATTGATTTGATTTTAAACAGACCGCTTCGGGAAAAGGAACTGGCATAAAGTAATATTACATTTTGATCAGTCGCCTTGTAAAGCTTCCATTTTCGGTTTTAACTTTCACTAGATAAATACCTGCAGTAAAAGAATTTATGTCAAATCTAAATTCTTTTGTAGGAGCTATTGGATAACGCTTTAGTTCTCTTCCTAATAAAGTATATATCACTACTTCTTCCACCGCAACATTTGACTGAATTGTAACAATGTCCCTTGTAGGATTCGGAAAGAGATTCAATTCTATATTATTTATTGAATCAGGAGAGGGTATAGAAAGTTCATCAACATAGGTAACACTAGTATTACCTTCCAATAGAAATCCATCTAGGCTAACAGATGCATAAAACTGTACACTTTCATCAATAGCAATTGTTTCTATAGGCTTCACCCTAAAAGTAACATAGCCCTGTTCTGCTCCACCACCGTTTATTGCTCTAGAAGGCAGATTTATATTGTCAAGATAAAAATAGAAATCAGTATTTATCAAAACAACCCGCACAGGATGACTGGAAGCCATGACCTGTATAGTTTCTAAATTCATACGGCTTGAAGCATTAGCGGCAAAATAAACTACAGCATTTTGGATATCCAATGGAAACGAATTTTCAAAAGCTACCGTAAAATATAAGTATTCATCTGCTTGGTCTATTAAAACCTCATCCGGCTGTGAACCATCAACCAAAGGAACGAATGGGTCTGCCTCTACAATATCTGTGATATTAAACGTATTGTCATCTGGAGTAAGATCTCCACTAATAGGCTCTATCATAGCTGTAAAATCAAGAACATCCCCTGCTTGGTTTACAGGTTCTTCTGGCACGTTGAAAGTGACACTTATGTCTCCAGAAATAAGAGGATTAATAGATCCTAAATCCCAAACTAAGGTGTTTGTGGCCTGACTTGTTGGAGGGATACTTGCTGAAATAAAGTTAAGTTTCGTTTCATCATAAGTCATCGTAATTTCAGCTGCTAAAGCATTGGTGCCCGCATTTTCATATATAAGGGAGTACCTAGCAATTCCCCCCAAATCTGGAGGATCATAACCTGCAATGGCAATATTTAGATCATTGACAGATTGCAATGCTTCCACGCAAAAATCTTCGGTTTCAGTTTGACCAAGACCTGTAAAGTTATTGATGACTTCGGAAGGATTTACTTCATAGGGATCTACAAAATTAGTGCAACTAGTTGTATACATCCCTTCCCCAACATTCAATAGATATTCCCCAAGTTCGTTAGTAGCAGTTCCCAACGTAACATCTGCTGCTTCAGTAATGACCAATCTATTGGGAACAGCAGAAGCCCCAGAAGTACATCCATTGGTATTTAAATCGAACGTTAAGTTTCCTTCAATAACGTTGTAATCACTGCCGGATAAACTGCAGTTTTCCGTAAAGGTCACATAAGGCTCTACATCATCTGAGAAATTAGTAGCTGCAAAAGGCGCATCGTCTACACAGATAAAACGTAGATTGGGATTATCCCTGGTATCTAATTCATTAGGAACAAGTCCAAAAAATGGAAGAGGATCTGTAATACAATTACCGCCACTGGCCATAGGAGATAAATCAATTCCCGTAAGTATTAATTTTTCCAATTGAAGGTTTTCCCATAACCTTACCCTACAAAGGTTAAAATTACTAAAATCCAATTCTTGAAAATTAGTACCGAAAAAAGTTACGGCCTTAATATTGTTGCTAGTGGGATAGATTACACTTGTGGTAGGCAAATACCGTAAGGAGAAATATTCCAAGTTACTTAACGGAGTAATATCAATAGTTTCGAGGGATACTCCAGAAATTAGTAGCTCCCGAATTGTAGGCGCATTAAAATTTAGAGTCAAAAGGGATAAGTCCCATAAGCGAAGGCTTTCCAAAGAATTGGCACCATTCAATACCAAATTATCTAACCCATCAAATCCTTCTATGGAGGCTGAAACTAGTTGAGCATTACTGCTTAAATCTATTTCCGAAAGGACAGTGTTGGGTTGACCCACATACCGAATTCCAGCAAACTCTAATTCGCTTAAAGCTGTATTCCCAGAGAAATCTATTTCCTGAAGCGACTGCACTCCACGGAAGGTAGCCTTTTCCAATACAGCACAATTGGTAATGTCAATATCCTGCAAAAAAATCTCATTAATATAAATTTCAGTGAGTTGCGTATTATTACTAAAGTCTAGGGACGTAAGTCCGCCAGCATCAGTTCCAAGGGAAGTAATTTCCTCTAAATTTACATTATTGGAGAGATCTATGGTTGATAATGGGTAAGAGTTTAAAGACAATTCTTTTAAACCTGTATTGGAAGATAAATCCAAACTAGGCATACCAAGCCCTTTGGAGCTTAAATATTCAAGCTGTGGTTGCGAATCCAAATTAATACTTGTAATATTTTCGCCAATACCCAGCCGTTTGAGGGTCAAAGAAGCAATATTTAAAGTGGATATACCACAATCTGCAATATACAAATCCTCTAAATTTGGAATATCATTTAGATCGAGGGTGCTAACCGTTGTTTCAGATACATTTAATGTTTTAAGGTTCCCATTATTACCAAGGTCTATTGCTGAAATACCTGTATTATTAATCAAAAGTTCTTCCAAGGAAGGAAAAATACTTAAATCAATACTCGTATAATTTGGATTAGCATACAATTCTAATCTTGTTAAACTAGGATATGAATTTGTAAACTGAATGGTTTGAATATCATTCCCCCAAAGTATCATCCGCTCAAGATTGATCCCATTATTTGGAAGTATGATTTCCTCCAAGCCACCCAGACTTAGGGTAATATCAACCAAATTATTATTATTGCTCAAATCAATTTGGGTAAATTGAAATGCTTGTCCAAAGATTTCCTCTAAATTAATAAACGCCTCAATCCCCGTGGGATCCGTAAATTGGGAAATATGCACACTTAAGGTAAGTGTGGCTTCGGCTTCACTCACTTGTATTTCACCATCCCCATTAGTATCAATCACCGGGTTAATGTGATTTACCAAATGTTGCTTAAAAAGCGGATCTGGAATGTTGACAATTTGCGCATTCAATTGAAAAGCACACAGACAAAGAAAAAGGAAAAAATACTTCATAGCAGATGGTTCTCCAGTAAAAATAAAAAAACCCCGCAGATTGCGGGGTTTTTATTTATTTAAATATCAATTAATTTGCTAAAATCACTGGAAACTCCTGCCCTTGGAAAATAATTGTTGCAATAGCATCACAATCCCCATCCCCAAAATCCAATTCACCGGTAAGCCCTTCTTGTGAAACTTGAATTCTTCCGCTTACAAAAAACAAACAACTCATTTCCCTACGCAAGGGAATAGTCACAACGCCAGTTCTTTCAAACCCATTGCTTAAGGTAGTTTGCCAGTTTCCGTTGATTCTATATACATTATCGGTCCAAGTTCCAGAACCAATTCCCTCAATCCATTCGGCAACTCGCAGACCTGTTCGTTCTGCAGTAACCGTAGTACCCACAATACTTACCGTGATGTCTTCATTTACGGTAGACTGCGGAAACCCTTCACTATTTTCCAACACACGAGTAATCGTTCCGCCACCTGCTACCCCATTTCCATTGTAGGTAAAGTTTTGGTATTCATAGGTAATGCTTCGGGTACCCGAAACCAATGGGCCGTATTCCAAAAAGATTTTTCCGGTAACCGTGGCCGCATTCAACAATTGGCAACCTTCTGTACCAAAATCGATGGTAATGGTTCCTCCCTCAGAACCGCCACCGTTTAAGATGAAAGTGGCACAATTTCCAAAAATATCATTCGGCATTCTATCAGATTCTTCGGTTTTACTATACCCAGCTTCAACAATATTTTGTGATCCCTCTACAATATTATCTACACGGGCAACGAGGGCTGTATTTTCCGCAGAGAAATTTACCTCTTCCGTAGAATTATCATCATCTTTGTTACAGGAAATAAGAGTGAATGCAATAACACCCATCAATAGTAGGTAGTATTTTCCTTTTGAAAAGTTCATAATTATAGGTTTTAGATTTGTGGCAATTTGACTTTTAGAACGTAAAATGGTTTAATTCAGTATTTTTCGAACTAAATATTTATACAATATTAGGCTTTTTTTAAATTGGATTTTATATTTTTGCCGCTCGGTAATCAAAAGGTTATCAACATACATAAAAATCATTTAAATAATATTGGCATGTATTTAACACCAGAAGTAAAAAAAGAAATTTTCAAAAAACACGGTAAAGGTGAAAACGATACCGGTACTGCGGAAGGGCAAATTGCTTTGTTCACATACCGAATTGAACACCTTACACAACACCTGAAAAAAAACCACAAGGATTTCAACACTGAAAGATCTTTGGTTAAGATGGTAGGAAAGCGTCGTTCTTTATTAAACTATTTAATGAAGAAAGACATTACACGTTACCGTGCAATTGTTAAAGAACTAGGATTACGTAAGTAATTTTTGAAAAGGGGTGCCAAGGCACTCCTTTTTCTTTTCGGAACAGCTTCCGAAATTTTGAAAGAAAAAGCTGCCTAAGTTTTTCATTGGTCAAACCACACACAACAACACAACTTGGGTTTGAAAATCAAACCCCGACTTAAGACAAACGGTGTACTAAAGCACCACAATGAAAAACAAATATGATACCTAAAACATTTCAAGAGGTCATTAATCTTGGTGATGGAAGAACCATTTCCATCGAAACCGGTAAATTGGCCAAACAAGCCCATGGCTCTGTAGTAGTTCGTATGGGCGATGCCATGCTACTATGTACCGTAGTAAGCAACAAAGATGCAAGCCCTGTAGACTTTCTGCCCCTTACAGTAGATTATCGTGAAAAATTTGCCGCTGCTGGACGTTACCCAGGTGGTTTCTTTAAAAGGGAAGCGCGACCAAGTACAGAGGAAATTCTTACCATGCGTTTAGTAGACCGTGTATTACGCCCGCTATTTCCAAAGGATTACCACAACGAAACTCAGGTCATGATCCAACTCATGTCCCACGATGCAAACGTAATGCCAGATGCATTGGCCGGATTGGCAGCATCTGCTGCAATTCAGCTGAGTGACATTCCTTTTGAATGTGCTATTTCGGAAGTCCGTGTGGCTAGAATCAATGGTGAGTTTGTCATCAATCCTAGTTTTGAGCAATTGGAAGAAGCCGATATCGATATGATGGTTGGAGCTTCCGAAGAAAGCGTAATGATGGTTGAAGGAGAAATGGACGAATGTTCTGAAGAGGAAATGACAGAAGCCATCAAGTTTGCTCATGAAGCCATTAAAGTACAATGCCAAGCACAAATAAAATTGGCTGAAGCATTTGGTAAAAAAGACACTCGTGAATATGAAGGAGAACGTGAAGATGAGACCCTTCAGCAAAAAATTCATGAGGCCGCTTATCAAAAATGCTACGATATTGCTAAGCAAGGAAGTAGCAAACAGGAACGCGGTGAAGCTTTTTCAAAAGTAAAGGAAGAAATAAAAGCTCTTTTCACTGAAGAGCAACTGGAAGAAGATGGTGACCTTATTTCAAAGTACTTTAAAAAAGCACATAAAGAAGCGGTACGTGATGTAGTATTGAAAGAAGGTATTCGCTTGGATGGTAGAAAAACTACAGATGTTCGACCTATCTGGTGCGAAGTAGACTACCTACCTTCCACGCATGGTTCATCTATCTTTACCAGAGGGGAAACGCAAGCCTTGGCAACCGTAACCCTTGGTACCTCACGTGAAGCAAATGTTATTGATCTTCCTACCGTTCAGGGAGAAGAAACATTCTATTTACACTATAACTTCCCTCCTTTTTCTACGGGAGAAGCAAGACCAATTAGAGGAACTTCCAGACGTGAGATTGGTCACGGAAACTTGGCCCAAAGAGCACTTAAAAGAATGATTCCCGCAGATTGTCCTTACACCGTACGGATTGTAAGTGAAGTATTGGAAAGTAATGGGTCTTCCTCTATGGCTACCGTATGTAGCGGTACCATGGCATTGATGGATGCTGGAATTCAAATGAAAAAACCAGTAAGTGGTATTGCCATGGGATTGATTTCTGATGGGACAGACTATGCTGTTTTAAGTGATATTTTAGGTGATGAGGATCATTTGGGTGACATGGACTTTAAAGTTACAGGAACCGCAGACGGTATCACCGCATGCCAAATGGATATCAAGATTAAGGGACTAAGCTATGAAATCCTTATTAAGGCTTTGAAGCAAGCTCGCGAAGGAAGAATCCACATTCTTGGAAAACTAACAGACACTATTGCCGAACCAAGGGAGAACATCAAACCTCATGCACCTAAGATTGTCTACTCTGAATTACCAGAAGATCTTATTGGAGCATTCATTGGACCTGGCGGAAAGAATATCCAGGAATTACAAAAACGTACCGAAACCACCATTGTTATTAATGAAGAAGATGGAAAAGGTATCGTGGAAATTCTAGGAACGAGCCAAGAAGGTATTGATGAAGTGATTAAAGCTGTTGAAGCGCTTTGCTTTAAACCTGAAGTAGGTAGTGTGTATGAAGTGAAAGTAATTAAGGTATTGGATTTCGGTGCCGTAGTTGAATACTTGGATGCGCCAGGAAACGAAACCTTACTACATATTTCTGAGTTGGCTTGGGAACGTACCGAAAATGTAACCGATGTTGTGAATATTGGTGATGTGATAGATGTGAAATACTTCGGAATTGATCCTAGAACCAAAAAGGAAAAAGTGTCCAGAAAAGCACTACTTCCAAAACCTGAAGGGTACAGTGAGCGTCCAAAACGTGATGATAAACGCGGAGGAAGAGACAATAGAGGAAGAGACAACCGAAACAGAGATAAAAAGAGAGATTAACCTCCCCTTTTCCAACTTTTTTAAAAACCCCGAAAATTTCGGGGTTTTTGCATTTTTAGGGATAAAACGTTTTAATTTTTGGTTAAAATACAATTTTAACAAATTTTATTTATGATTTTATTAACATTTTATTGTTTTTCCTATCAATTTTTTTAAGTTTACATCTCCCCGCGTGAAGATCATTATTTATTAACACTAATCATCAACATTATGCAAAAAATTTCAGCATTTCTATTGCTATGCTTGCTTGCATTTGCAATGCATGCACAAGAAGGATTCATGAATGCAACTTCAGTGAGCAAAGCAACTTACGTTCGGGAAATTCCGCCATTATCCCAAATGGACAACATTATTTCGGCGGCAGGATTTGAAGATGTTGCGCCTCCTAAAAGAAGAGGAAGCAATCAATTTATTCCTGGTAAAGGTCTTCCCACAGGGAGCGATCCTTTAGAACAGCAACAACGAAACGTTCAAACCATTCCTGGAAGAGCACCTATTACTTCGTTTGTTGCACACCAAGGTACGGTTCTAAATGACCCTACCGGAGCGATTGGGCCAAATCACTATGTATATGCCTTTAATTCTGGTTTTGGTATTAGGGACAGATCTGGAAATGTGTTGGTTCCTGAAGCTTCCTTGGGAACACTCTTTCCTGGAGAAACCCTGGGTGACCCTGTAGTAGTGTATGACCGGTATGCAGACCGATTTATCATTATGGAATTTAGCAATTCCCCAAACGGATTTCTTATTGCCGTTTGTCAAGGACCAGATCCTGTAAATGATGGCTGGTATACATATCGTTTTAATACAGGAACTTTTCCGGATTACGAAAAAATGTCGGTTTGGAGCGATGGGTATTATATTACCGCTAACAAAGATCAAGGATCCATGACTACCAGTGAAGTAGTATATGCGGTAGAAAGGGACCTAATGCTTATTGGAGATGCAAACGCACAATTAATAGGATTTCCTTTACCTGGAGCAACTAACAACGGATTTTATAGTCCGGGCGGGTTTAACTGTATAGGCCCTTCCCTGCCTCCAGTTGGAGTGCCACATCCAATTGTCTACATGCAAGATGATTCATGGAGTGGAGTAAGCCAAGATCACTTAAAAGTTTGGAATGTTTCGGTTAATTGGAACATCCCAACCAACTCTTCCATTTCCACTCCTCAAACTATTAACACATCTTCCTTTGATAGTGTCTTTGATGGAGGTTCCTTTCAAAACCTCAACGAACCTGGTAGTGGTCCAGATATTGATGCCCTACAGGCAACCATGATGTATATGACTAACTACAGAAGGTTTGGGTCCCATAATTCGGCCGTGATGAATTTTGCGGTAGATGTAAGCGGAAATGATACCAGAGCAGGAATTAGATGGTATGAATTAAGACAAACTGCAGACGGTCAACCTTGGACCATCTACCAAGAAGGCACCTATAGCCAGCCCAGTCACAGTGTTTTCTGCGGAAGTATTAGTATGGACTTTCAAGGAAATATTGGACTAGGATACACTATAGTAAGCAGCACTGTATATACTTCATTAAGGTACACAGGTAGGCTCGCAAGTGATCCACTGGGCACTATGACCATTGCAGAACAAACCATTATCAACGGAAACGCCCAAACCAATCGTTCTGATGGCCGCTATGGGGATTACGCACAACTTACCGTAGACCCCGTGGATGACCTTACCTTTTGGCATATTGGAGAATATATGCAAGGCAGTGCTTCCGTAGTTCGAAAAAGTCATGTGGCGTCTTTCCAAGTAGGAACAGCCACCCCAGATAACGAACCACCAACAGACCCTACTTCACTTTCTGCTAGTGGAACAACTGCTACTTCCACCACCCTTTCCTGGAATGCTTCTACAGATAATGTAGGGGTAACGGGATATGATGTATATAGAAATGGAAGCTTACTTGCTACGGCATCAACCAACAACTATACAGTAAACGGACTTTCACCTTCCACAACCTATAGTTTTTATGTAATTGCAAAAGATGCAGCCGGAAATCAATCGGGTGCCAGTAATACCATTAATGTAACCACACAAGCGGTAACACCATGTTCCGGCGGAATCACAAGTTTCCCTTACGCGGAAAGTTTTGAAAGCTCTTTAGGTGCATGGACACAGGATACTGGGGATGATATTAATTGGACTCGTGACAGTGGAGGCACGCCTTCTAGTAATACAGGACCCTCTACTGGGGCAGATGGTGCTTGGTATATGTATGTGGAGGCCTCTTCACCTAACTACCCGAATATTCAAGCTATCTTGAACTCACCCTGTTTTAATCTTTCAGGACAAACTCAGGCTACATTCTCTTTTAGCTATCATATGTATGGCGCAGCAGATATGGGAAGTTTTTCTTTGGAAGCTTCAAACGACAACGGATCTTCATGGGTTTCCCTTTGGAGCCAAACGGGCAACCAAGGTAACCAATGGAATGATGTGTCAATAGATCTTGCTTCCTACGTTGGAAGCAGTGTTCAACTTCGGTTCAACCGAACCACAGGAAGTACTTGGCAGGCAGATATTGCGGTGGACAATATTTTGGTAAACACCACAGGAGGTGCAGATACACAGGCCCCTTCGGCGCCCACTAGCCTTTCGGCATCTGGCACCACTACCTCTTCTACCAACCTTTCCTGGACGGCCTCTACGGATAATGTGGGAGTAGATGGATACGATGTCTACCAAAACGGCAGTCTATTGGGCACAACTACCAGTACCAATTATGCAGTAACAGGCCTAACAGCTTCAACAACGTACAGCTTTTATGTGATTGCATTTGATGCAGCCGGAAATCAATCTGCACAAAGCAACACTGTAAATGTAACAACCGATACCCCAAGCACTGGTTGCAGTGGGGGTATTACAAGCTATCCTTATTCAGAAAGCTTTGAAAGCTCTTTAGGCGCATGGACACAGGATACTGGGGATGACATCAATTGGACTCGTGATAGCGGGGGAACCCCTTCCAGTAATACTGGGCCTTCCACGGGAGCAGATGGTGCCTGGTATATGTATGTGGAGGCCTCTTCACCTAACTATCCGAACATTCAAGCCATTTTGAATTCACCTTGTTTTGATCTATCGGGGCAAAGTCAGGCGACCTTCACCTTCAGCTATCATATGTATGGCTCAACGAATATGGGAAGTTTTTCTTTGGAAGCTTCAGATAATAATGGTACTTCATGGGTTTCCCTTTGGAGCCAAACGGGCAACCAAGGTAACCAGTGGAACACGGTAAATATAGACCTAGCTGCTTATTTGGGTGGAAGCGTACAACTTCGGTTTAACCGAACCACGGGAAGTACTTGGCAGGCAGATATTGCTGTAGACGATATCAATGTTACTACGAATGGAGGCAGTGGAAATAATTGTGCTGCAGCCGATCTAACCCTAACCATTACCCTTGACAACTATCCAGAGGAAACTGCTTGGACACTAAGGACCAGTGGAGGAACTACTGTAGCAAGCAATAGCTACTCCACTGCTAACCCGGATGGATCTACGGTTGTAGAAAATATCAATGGACTGGCTTCAGGGGATTATGTATTCACAATTACTGATTCCTACGGAGATGGAATTTGTTGTGCCTACGGAAACGGCTCTTACACCTTGGAAAGTTCTGAAGGGGTGATTGTTACCGGCGGGGATTTTGGAAGCTCTGAAGTAACAAATTTCTGTGTAGATGCTAGTAAGGCACCTCTTAAGACCTATGACCTAGCGAATGAAAATCTACAGCTCTTCAAAATCTATCCGAACCCAGCAAATGCAACCTTGAATATTGCTACGCAAGGGCAAACCATAGACAACATCAAGATTTTCTCCATGTTTGGAAGCTTGGTGTATGATATACAAGATGTAAAGGGAGCACAGGTAGATGTATCCAAATTAGCTTCGGGCACGTACTTTATTAGAATTACTTCTGGTGAAACTACCGTAACCCGTAAGTTTGTAAAAGAATAATCCTTTTATATATACACTTGCAAATGCCCACTTTTTACAGGTGGGCATTTTTTTACGCAACTTTTCAAGCATCATAAGGACTATTAAAAAAAGCAAGTATTAAATTCTTTAAATACATCCTTATGAAAAATTTATGCACCTTATTTATATTTTTGACCTTCACTTTTCTAACAGCACAAGAACAGGAATGGTCACATACCTTTGGAGGAGACTCCCACGATTATCCAAATACCATTCTAACAGATTTGGAAGGCAATATTTACATAGAAGGTGGTTTTCAGGGCTTGGTAGATTTTGATCCCGGACCAAATACTTTTGAACTTGACAGTGGAAATTTTGGAGGTGCATATATTTCAAAATTTGATGCTAATGGTAATTTCCTTTGGACAAAAGTATTTTCAAGCCCTTTGCTTTAAACCAGAACTAGGCAGCGTATATGAAGTGAAAGTAATTAAGGTATTGAATTATGGCACCATTGTGGAATACTTGGATGCTCTAGGAAATCAAACCTTCCTTCAGATTTCTGAGTTGGCTTGGCAACGTACCGAAAACGCAACAGACGTTGTGAATGTTGGTTATATTATTGATGTGAAAAACTTTGGAATGGATCCTAGAAGCAAAAAAGAAAAAGTATACAAAAAAGCACTACTACCCAAACCTGAAGGATACACTGAGTGCCTTAAACATGATGGTAAAAGTGGAGGAAAGTACAATAGAGGAAGAGACAACCGAAACAGGGGTAAAAAAGAGACTAATTTCCCGCAAAATAAATAATTTCAACACCATTCAGTATTTGTCTGGTTTTTTTTATATTAAACAAAATTTAGTTGCTTATCCATGAGATGTATGATTAAATCTTTTTATGTGCTGATAATTGTACTTTTAAGTAATTCTTGCAGCAATACTGATTCAGCGGATTTGGAAAATGTTCAATTACGTCTTCTCAATACTCAGATTTCAAATACTGGAGGAACGTATGGCAGCACCCAATTTTATTATGACACCCAAAATCATCTTATTAAAAAAGAGGTTATAGGATGCAGCCAAAACAATAACGAAACGTACACCCTTAACCAATATGAATATGACGCACAAGGAAGATTAATTAGGGAAACTGCTAATGCTCCTTATGGAATTCAAACTTATAGTATTGATTATTTTTACATCAATGATGTTTTATCACGGATAGAAAAGAGTGAAACTTTTTCAATTGGAACCTCTGCCTTGTACAAGTATCTCTTCTCTTCAGAAACCACCTATACTTTTGAAATACAATATTTTGATACTAGTGGCAACCCAACTTACTCGAAAACCTATGAAGGCACTATTTTACTGGATTCCCTGAAAAGAATTGTAAAGGTGAATAATACACAAATTAATGGGCAAGACTTTAGAGTCTACAACTTTACTTATGATAATGGTAATTTGGTAAGTGCCTCCTACCAGGAATTAGGAAATACATCCTCCATAAATATCAGCTATGATGACAAACGCAATTTCCACACGTATTTCAGTGGCACTGAATTTCCAGGCTATGCAGGAAGCTCATGTTTAAGATGGGATATCATGGGAATGATCTGGGTGGAATATTTTCAATACGATGAGGGCTTTTTTGATATTTTACCTTTTTTCAGCAATAGAAACAAAAACAATCCCGTCAGTTATAATAATGGAGATTATGAATTTATTTATGAATATAACGGTTTTGACTACCCTGAAAGTATACGCTTTTATCCCTATATAGATGATACTGAAGCAATATTAAGTCTAGACTACGAAATCGTAGAATAAATATTTTTGAAAGAAGTGTAACATTTTCTACCTTTTTTACGTACAACCTATTGCGAAAGGAAAATTTCAATCTAAAAAGTTAGGAGAACCCCTTAATGAGACAACTTAAAATTACAAAGCAGGTAACCAACAGGGAAACTGCTTCATTAGACAAGTATCTTCAAGAAATTGGTAAAGTTGACTTAATCACCGCAGACGAGGAAGTAGAATTGGCACAGCGCATCAAAGCGGGTGACCAGATTGCTTTGGAAAAATTAACCAAAGCCAACCTTCGTTTCGTTGTTTCGGTAGCAAAACAGTATCAAAACCAAGGTTTAACCCTTCCAGATTTAATCAATGAAGGAAACTTGGGGCTTATTAAAGCAGCACAACGTTTTGACGAAACACGTGGGTTTAAGTTCATTTCCTATGCGGTTTGGTGGATTCGCCAATCCATTCTTCAGGCACTTGCAGAACAATCCAGAATTGTACGTCTTCCATTAAACAAAATTGGAAGCATCAATAAAATTAATAAAACGTTTGCTTTTTTAGAGCAAGCACATGAGCGTCCACCTTCTGCGGAAGAAATTGCCAAGGAGCTGGACATGACCATTAATGACGTGAAGGAGTCCATGAAAAATTCTGGACGTCACGTATCTATGGACGCACCATTGGTTGAAGGTGAGGATTCAAACTTATATGATGTACTTAGAAGTGGGGAATCCCCCAATCCAGACCGTACATTGTTACATGAGTCTTTACGTACCGAAATTGAACGTGCCCTTGAAACACTTACCCCGCGTGAAGCAGATGTCATCCGGTTATACTTCGGTTTAGGGAATCAACACCCTATGACTTTGGAAGAAATTGGAGAAACTTTCGATTTAACCAGGGAAAGGGTTCGGCAGATTAAAGAAAAAGCCATTAGACGCTTGAAACATACTTCCAGAAGTAAAATTCTGAAAACGTACTTGGGATAATCCCATTAACGCAACAACAGTTGAAAAAATAACTGTTCGTTTTTTGATTGATGAATGCCTCCGGCTGATTACCGGAGGTTTTTTTGTTTAATGATTTTTTATAAAATTGCGTTTTTTGTATATTTCCGTTAAACAAAATACAATAACACCATGACATACACTATTTGCTATGTAAGCAAAGCCATGGAAGCCTTAAACCAATTAGCTATTGAAGATATTTTCATGACGACCATACATAATAATAAACAAAAAAATATACACGGTATTCTTTTGTATGGGATGGGGGATTTCTTTCAAGTGTTGGAAGGAAATGAAAAAGAAGTAGAGGATCTATTTGAAAATCACATCAAAAAAGACCCAAGGCATTCAAACATTTTTGAAGTAATTAGAAGACCCACCCAAAAACCTATCTTTTCAGAATATAGTTCTCTTTTCACCGTAGTGAAAACTAATCAGCAATTGGAACAAATAAAAACGTATCTTGCGCTTAATAAAGTGAATTCCACTTCGGAAAAATTAAGTCGATTATTGAATCCCTTTTTACTTGATACATGAGTTCAGCTAAAATAGCACCTTCCATCCTTGCGGCAGATTTTGCCAACCTTCAGCGCGATATTGAAATGGTAAATAATAGTGAGGCCGATTGGTTCCACATAGACATTATGGATGGTGTTTTTGTACCCAATATTTCTTTTGGAATGCCGGTTTTGAAAGCAATTTCAAAACATGCTCAAAAAACGATTGATGTACACCTCATGATTGTGGATCCCGATAGATATATTAAAACTTTTGCCGACTTAGGTTCCAACATCCTAACCGTTCATTATGAAGCATGCACACACCTCCACAGAACCCTACAGGCTATTAAGGCGGAAGGTATGAAAGCAGGGGTGGCTTTAAACCCACATACTCCTGTAGCAGTACTGGAAGACATCATTAAAGATGTTGACTTGGTATGTTTGATGAGTGTAAACCCCGGGTTTGGTGGTCAAAGCTTCATTGAACGAACCTATGAAAAGGTAAAGGCTTTAAAAAAGTTGATTGTGGAACAGGGTGCTCCTACCAAAATTGAAATTGACGGAGGTGTTACCAGTAAAAATGCCAATCAACTTAAAGAGGCAGGAGCCGATGTTTTGGTCGCCGGAAGCTTTGTGTTTCGATCTGAAAATCCTACTGCTACCATTGCTGAATTAAAAAGCATAACACAATAGGTCTCTAAGATTTATAAATCCAGAGAGTTTCCATTCGGTATTTTATATTCCTCGCCGTATTTTCGAAAGATGCAACCTATTGAAGCACCTTCCTTTGACACATGGACGTCCCTTTTTCTCTTTGCAACAGCTTTTGGGATATTTTTATTTTTTATGCTGCTAGGGAAGCATAAAAGAAACCTTCCTATCGCATTTTTTGTGTTAGCCTTTTCGCTTATTCTATTACAATATGTATTGTATTGGACGCGCTACCAGTTTACATTTCACTATTTAGTGCTTTTTCCACATGTGTGTTATTACCTAGTTGGCCCCCTACTCTATCTTTATTTTCTCCATTTGTATCAAAAACCCGTTTCCAGATTGTATAGCTTGCATTTTATTCCTGCAATTTTAGTTTTCATCACCTATGCTTCATTTTTATTGATACGCTTAGGAATCTTAGAGATGGAAATACCTTGGCGTTGGTTTTCACAGAATCCTTGGTTCATTGCCGTTCATCTGGGAATCTATACACTATTAATAGGAATGCTTATACTGAAAAGCCAAAAAAACTCACACTTTGATCAACTCAGGAATAGATGGGGCAAAATCCTCGCATTACTGTTTTTCGGATTTACAATCTCCTATATCTCCTATTATATATTGGTGCGTTTTCCATTCTTTAATAGCACATGGGACTATGCCATTTCACTAATGATGAGCCTTTCCATTTATACGATTGGGATTTTTGCCATTCAGCAACCTAAAATATTCGATGGAGAGTTCATGGCGGGATTGTTTCTTTCACATCAAAAAACCGAAAAGCTAACAGATCACTCCATCACAGAATCTATCTACGGCAAACTCATTGCGCACATGGAAAACGAAAAACCTTATGCAAATAATGAACTTCGAATGGTTCATCTTGCAGATCAACTGAAGGTATCACCCCATACACTTTCCAAAATTATCAATACGAAGTTTCACAAAAATTTCAATCAGTTCGTAAATGAATATCGTCTGGAAGAAGCGCAAAAACTATTGCTAAGTTCTCCCGAAGAGCCTATTAAAACTATCTATTTTGAAGTAGGATTTAATAATAAAGCAACATTTTACAACGCATTTAAGGAAAAGTTCCAATGTACTCCTTCCCAATTCAGAAAAACCCATCTTTCCTCCTAAATTCATAAAATTGGAGTTTGAAATCATAATTCTAAACCTCTTTACAAAATAGTTTGGGCAACTTGGTCTGTGTAACCAAAAAATACAAACTATGAAGATTTTTAAACTTTTATGGATTAGCTTGATATTTATCACAAGCGGAACCCTCAGTGCTCAAAATGAATACTATATTTATGTAAGTGACGCAGGAGGTTTTAACGTAGATGGACCTTGGCAAATTATTCGATATGATTTGGATGGAAGTAACCCATTAGTCTTTATTAATGATGCTTTTTTTGAATCTGAAAATGTAGGGTGGCCTCAGGATATCTTATTTCTGGAAGATCAAAATGTCGTACTCATTTCATGCCTTGTAGGCAATAGAATTACGAAGCATAACGCCCAAACCGGTGATTACATTGAAGACTTCGCTACTGTCCCAGGGGGGCCAACGCGAATGAAACTAGGTGACGACGGGTTTATATACGTAACCCAATGGAGTAATTCTGATAACAAAATACTTCGCTTTCAACAAAATGGAACACTGGAAGATGAATTCACAAACTTAGGTGTAGGTACCGGGATCGGGATTGATTGGGACACCAACGGAAACCTATATGTTACCTCCTATGGGGGAAATGCCGTCAAACAGTTTGATGATGCCGGAATTAGCCAAGGAAATTTTATTGACACAAACCTTAATGGTCCCACCAATGTGCTGGTAGAAGATGACGGAAATTTTCTTGTACTTAATTGGGGTGGCGGAAATGTAGTTCGGTTTGATAGTAGTGGAGGATTCATGGAAACCTTTACCACAGCAGTTACCCAACCCGAAGGGATTGTACGCCATCCTGCAGGTGGCTACCTTATAGGAAACGGCGGTAATTCAAGCGTAGATTTATTCATGGCCAACGGCACCTTTGTGGAAAACGTGGTAGAAAGCGGCAGCGGCGGATTGGTTCAGCCAAATGCTGTGGTGCTTCGGGAGGCAAGTTTTGGAATTGGTGACATAAAAAATTCAAAAAAAGTATGGGTGACTCCATCGGTAGGCTCTTCATTTTTGCTGCATTCCTTGGAAACACAAAACTTGACAAGCCTTGAAGTCTTCAACATACAAGGTCAAAAAATAAATTCCATTCCATTAGATGCAACTACTTGGGATGCCTCTAGCCTTGAGGAAGGAATCTATTTTATTAAGGGCACTACTTTGGAAGGAAATCAGATTCAAAAAATTATCGTGAAAAAATAAATTTACCTTCATTCCATAGGGCCTGCTTCTTTATAGATGCAGGCTTTTTTTATCTTTGTGCAAAAGCGAATTCTTGAGTACTATAAAAGACGTCATTATTATTGGAGGAGGCCCCATTGGTATTGCCTGTGCCTTAGAATGCAAAAAAGAAAAACTTGATTATGTAGTCTTGGAAAAGGGTGCCTTGGTAAACTCACTTTATCACTATCCCTTAAACATGACTTTTTTTTCTACTTCAGATAAACTGGAAATTGGCGGAATCCCGTTCATCTGCAACAAACCGAAACCCCAACGTGATGAGGCTTTGGAATACTATCGAAGAATCGCTTCTTCCTTCAAATTGAATATCCACCTTTATGAAAAGGTAGAAAAAGTAGAAAATACCGAAAACAATGGGTTTTTGGTAACTAGCGCTAAAGAAACTTATCTGTGCAAGAAATTGGTTATTGCTACTGGTTTTTATGACCTCCCCAATTTATTGCATGTACCAGGGGAATCGCTCTCCAAAGTGTATCACTATTTTAAAGAGGCACATCCTTTCGTTATGCAGAAAGTGATTGTGGTTGGCGCCAGTAATTCCTCTGTTGATGCTGCTTTGGAAATATGGCAAAAAGGGGGTGATGTCACCATGGTAGTTCGTGGACCTAGTATTGGAGAACGTGTAAAATATTGGGTGAAGCCCAATATTGAAAATCGAATTGAAGAAGGGAGCATTAAGGCTTACTTTGATTCAGAAATCAAGGAAATCCGAGAGCATGAAGTCTTGATTCAGACTCCAGAAGGGGAACAGACCTTGGAAAACGATTTTGTTGTGGCCCTCACAGGCTATCAGCCCAATTTAGAATTTCTTCGAAAACTTGGAATTAGCTTGTCTGATGATGAGAAGTGCCTTCCGCAGTATCATCCAGAAACCATGGAAACCAACGTGGAAGGAATCTATTTAGCCGGGGTAATATGCGGCGGAATGGAAACCCATAAATGGTTTATTGAAAATTCAAGGATTCATTCCAAATTAATTGCAGCAGATATCGCCAAAAAGCTTCAATAACCTGCAAAGCGAAAATTCAGCAATTTTTTGGTTGCCGAATATATTTCAGGAAAATGTAGTTGGAAATCTTTAGGGGATTCAAAAAAATATTCTGCCAACACCGCCATAAATTCATACTGATTGGTAAAGGCATACTCCCTAAAAAACTTAGTGGCATCCAATTTTTCCCTAACGGTATCCTCTGTAAGATGTTTTAGAATTTTCTGAAATTGCTTGGCAAAACGGGTTGCATCCAAATCCCTACTTTTCATAGACTCCAACTGCATGGCATGCATGAATTCATGTACGCCAAGATTTAGATTGTCATTGGTGATTTGGTATCCTTCCTGAAAATGCTTCCAGGAAAGTACTAAGGCACGTTCCCTAGGATTAAACTCCCCTTTATGATAAGCATCGTTTATTTTACTGAAAAACTCATCTGGGTAAATAAGCACGTATTCAATTAAACTGTACTCATAGTTTTTCCTTCCAAAGGAAACCATACTACCAACTCCAGCAATCAACACCCTTATTTCTTCGGTAACTTGAAGCCCTTCCCTACCTATAAATTTCTTTTCAGCTAGAAAATTTGCCACCCGGTGCTGAAACTGTCGTTTTTCCCTATTAGTCAAAAGATTGTAAAAGTCCAATTGACTTTCCAGAATAGACAACTGGGGTTTGGAAAGTTTTTTAAATACCAAAAGATGACGGTAGATGGGCTTGTCAAATCGATCGGCATACCAATTTTCAAATACCCTAAAACAAAAGATTGCGATTCCTAAAAATACAATACCATAGGCATACGGAGCCAGCCAGCTAATATTTTCATTTGGGGATTGTAATAGCAGCATTCAAACGATTTGGGAAACGAAAGATAAGGAATTATTTATAAGCCCCTATCATACAATGTGTAACGCAAATATATAACGCTTATTATCTACCTATCTTCTGGAAAGAATGCTTAATATATACCAGAACAACAACATGAGGGAAGCAAAAAGCCCAAGGGAAGCTGCTACGTATTGATCCTCGGTGTATTTATGGACCATGTTGGAGGTTTGATACAAAATGGATCCTGCTGCCAATGCAATCATCCCCACCGAAAACCATAGCCCCAAATCAAAACCAAATAAAACGCCCGCTACAATAAGTCCCAATGCAATAAAAAAGCCTACTGCCAAAATCGACTTCAAGAAAGAAAAATCCTTTTTGGTTATTAATACAATTGCAGAAAGTCCTGCAAATAAAGAAACCGTCAAAATTGCCGCTTGGTTTAGGATTTCCATCCCACCTTCCGCAGCATAATACATTGCAATAAAGATCAATGGAATAAAAATGAAAGCTTCAGCGATAACGTATAATAACAACGCAATGTATTGTTTGTTTTTATCATGGCTCGTCAAGGCCATTTTTTCAGCATAATTGGTAATAAGCATAAAACCTCCCAAAAGCATTAACCAAGTCCATCCTTGCGTAAGAGACAGGGCAAATTCCAACAGTGCTGGAATTTGAAAGAAAATTGCTTCCACGACCACAAACATCAAAACGGCCAGAGCTACATGCATATAGGTCTTGCGATAAAAAGAAGCACGTGCTTCGGTTGTAAGTTCTCCAATGGTTGGAGCTGAACTAGGTTGTAAATTTTCCACAGGGTATTGTTTTAAAAATTGTTGTTACCAATCTACGCAATTATTTAGAACTTTCTCCTTTAAATTGCTGTGATTGATTTTTAAAAAGCACATTAAATGTAGTCAATGATCCATAACAACGGGTAATATATTGCTGCAAGTCTACTTTGTCAAGGTCATCCAATCCTTTATGGGAATTTATTTTCTGTTCCATCACCCTAAGTCGGTCCCGCAACATCACAATCTTATGAAAAAAGGTCTCAATTGGGATTTCTTTTTTTGCCAAAGTTGCATCTTTAGGTTCTAACACAAGGTTCCCCCCTTTGTATTTATCTGCAATAGGAACAATCTCTGAAGCGTCGCTCCATTTTTTCAGGATTTGCCGAAGACTTCGTTCTACTTCATAAAAACTTACGGTATCCAAATCATCTTCGGAAGCCTCAATAACTTCAAATTCATCATCCAGTTCAATGGTTTCCAAACCGTTGTCTATGAAGGTCACCCAATACATTCTGGAATCCACATTGGTCACTACACCTTTTCCATATTCTGGGTGATTGATTCGGGAGCCAATGGCTAATCGCTGTTTCATTTTTTTTGTTTGAATTCCCGTAAAAATAGCAAGTTTATAGGTCACAGAAAAGCAAAGTGAATTCATTTATTATTGAAACGGATTTTAGTATCTTCGAGGTCTGAAATACAACACCATGAGTTTACAGACCAAGATTATGGACGCCATGAAAAAGGCGATGAAAGAGAAGGACAGCAATGCCTTGGAATCATTACGCGCGGTAAAATCGGCTTTATTATTGGCCCAAACCGAAAGTGGCGCCAAGGAGATCCTTTCTGAAGATGAAGAAATTAAGCTATTGCAAAAATTGGTAAAACAACGAAAAGATAGCGCTGCTATTTATGCTGAACAAGGCAGGGATGATTTAGCAACTCCCGAATTGGCCCAAGCCGAAGTGATTTCCAAATTCCTTCCCGAGCAGATGAGCGAAGCGGAAATTGAAAAAGTGGTGGAAGATATCATTGCCCAAACTGGGGCTTCTTCCATGAAGGATATGGGAAAAGTCATGGGTCTGGCCAGTAGTAAAATGGCTGGAAAAGCAGACGGAAAAACCATCTCTGGAATTGTAAAGAAAAAACTAAGCGAATAACGAAGGAATTTTTTATAAAAACTAAAAACCACGCATAAGCGTGGTTTTTTGTACGGGTGTTTGTTGTATTCGTGACCCAGGGAGGATTCGAACCCCCAACCCTCAGAGCCGAAATCTGATATTCTATCCAGTTGAACTACTGGGCCAGGTTTTTGGAACAGTGGTTCAACAAATCTCAAAAAAGACAGTTGAACTACTGGGCCAAGTTTTGGAACAGCAAAAGTACAATATTTTCGACTTTTACCAACCTAAATTAGTAGTATAAAAAAAGCCTCCCTAAAAGGAGGCTTTAGCGGGAGTCAAAACCCTAATCAACTAATCCACATTATCGTGTAAAAATGAATTGTTGGATCGTAAATCTATATCGTCATCATCTGTATTCACAGTGGTACGGGAGATTTGAGTATCTTCACTAGTGGTATCATCCAGATCAATTCCCATGCGTTTATACGCAGGTTCCTTTTCAATCTCGTCTATTTTGGATGCACTATTCCTGAATTTATAATTAAACTCCTTCATTTTTCTTTTGCGCTCTTCCGTACGGTCGCTCAAAATTTTGGAAATGGGCGAATTCAAAGGGTCTGCCGGTTCATCCTCTGGAGTTTCCGTTTCGGGCGCATCTACGGTTTTCTTTTCAAATTGCAACTCTTCGGAAAGTTCTTCCTTACTTGAAGCCTTGGCGTTCAACAATTCCTGTTCCTTTTCTTCGTAATCATCCAAGCTATAGCGTTTCACCCCTTTATCTGAAAATTCTGTAACAGGCACTACTTCTACAGCTTTTACTTCAATGTCTTCAATTTCCTTTATTAGTAATTCCGGCTCCTCATCCTCCTCCTGACCTTGACTCACACTTTTTGAAGGAACATTCTTTACATGCTCATTAATAGGCAAATCGAACATCAAAATTTGATCTTCCTCTGAACCAGCATTATTATTTTCGATTTCAGAAATATCTTCCAGCACCTCTTCTTTTTCCGCAGCTACCACTACAAATTGGTTGACATCAATTTCATTGATCTGCAATTGCTCAAATTCTGCGATATAATGAATATCCACTTGATGGGCATCCACCACGGGAATATTTTTAAGCATTTCGGTAGTTTCTATATATCCCTCAAATGGCAATTCAGTGTTAGCCTGGGGTACAACAGGCGGCATTTCCTCTTCAATTTCCTCTTCAAAAAGGGTATGCCGTATCACCTTATCTTCTTGCTCTTTCGGCGCTTCAATTACTTTTTCGGAAGGTTCTTCCACGGTATCAAATTGTACCGGAATTGTTTTCGAAACCAATTCCTGTTCGGCCTTTTGTTCATCCTCTAAGGTATGGATGATCTTCTTGGCTTCAGTATTTACAATCTCATTTTGCTGTTCAGCATTAAATCCGGTTGCGATAACCGTAATGGAAATTGCGCCTTCTAAAGTCTCATCTTCCCCTACCCCCATAATGATATTGGCACTGTGACCAGCTTCCTCTTGAATATGATCACTAATTTCCCCAATCTCATCAATGGTAATCTCTTCATTTCCTGAAACGATTAACAACAGCACATTTTGGGCTCCTGTAATCTTGTTATCATTTAAAAGTGGGGAATCCAATGCCTTGGTAATGGCTTCACGGGAACGATTGGCCCCTGTTGCCGAAGCACTTCCCATAATGGCGGTCCCGCTATTGGCAAGAACAGTTTTCGCATCCCTAAGGTCAATGTTTTGAGTATAGTGATGGGTAATTACTTCTGCAATTCCACGGGCTGCTGTTGCCAAAACCTCATCTGCCTTTGAAAAACCAGCTTTAAAACCAAGGTTCCCATAGACTTCGCGTAATTTATTGTTGTTAATCACAATCAACGAATCTACGCTTTGTCGTAATTTTTCTACTCCTATCTGGGCTTGATCATTTCGTATTTTACCTTCAAACTGAAAAGGGATGGTCACAATCCCTACCGTTAGCACATCCAACTCCTTAGCCATTTTAGCAATGATAGGGGCCGCTCCCGTACCGGTACCACCTCCCATTCCTGCCGTAATGAAAATCATTTTGGTATTGGTAGCCAGCATGGCTTTAATTTCCTCCATGCTTTCCACTGCAGACTGTTCGCCAATTTTAGGATTGGCACCTGCACCTAAACCTTCGGTGAGGGAAACCCCCAACTGAATCTTTATAGGTACCGGACTGTTTTCCAATGCCTGGGAATCTGTATTGCAAATCACAAAGTCTACTCCCTTAATCCCCTGACTAAACATGTGGTTGATGGCGTTGCTACCACCACCTCCTACTCCAATCACTTTGATGACATTGGACTGGTTCTTGGGCAGATCGAATGAAATATTATCAAATTCTGTGTTACTGCTCATAAAGTTATCTTTTTGTGAGGTTGTTTCTAATTTATTCTGCGTTATCTAAAAATTCTTTAAACTTTTCGGCCCAGCGATCAAAAAAGCGTTTTCCACTTTTCTCAGCTTTGCCAGTATCTTTTTCTTCGGAAGTCATGGTCATTGTCTGTTCTTCTTCCGAAGTTATTTCTCCTTCAGAATCTACTTCTTCCGAAACCGTCATTCTTCTTGAGCTCTTTTGCAAACTATTTAACACCAATCCCACCGCTGTGGCAAACATGGGGCTAGTAGTCTCACTATCACTATCACCTGCCAAGTGCTCATTGGGGTACCCAATACGGGTATCCATTCCTGTTATGTATTCTACCAATTGTTTAATGTGGCGTAGTTGGGCACCGCCTCCCGTAAGAACAATCCCAGCAATGAGTTTTTTCTTTTGCTCCTCATGACCATAATTCTTGATTTCCAAGTAGACTTGTTCAATAATCTCAACAACCCTAGCATGAATAATCTTAGAAAGGTTCTTTAATGTGATCTCTTTGGGTTCACGGCCACGGAGCCCTGGAATAGAAACAATTTCATTGTCCTTGTTTTCCCCAGGCCAAGCCGAACCGAATTTGATTTTTAACAGCTCTGCCTGTTTCTCAATGATGGAACACCCTTCTTTGATATCCTCTGTAATTACATTTCCACCGAAAGGAATCACCGCAGTATGACGAATAATCCCATCCTTAAAAATGGCTAGATCTGTAGTTCCACCCCCAATATCGATGAGGGCTACCCCAGCTTCTTTTTCTTCCTGACTTAAAACCGCATTTGCAGATGCCAAAGGCTCCAAGGTAATTCCTGCTAATTCCAAACCGGCACTTTTTACACACCTGCCAATGTTTCGGATGGAAGAAACCTGTCCTACTACCACATGAAAATTAGCTTCCAATCTGCCCCCATACATTCCGATAGGTTCCTTTATTTCAGCTTGACCATCTACCTTGAAATCCTGTGGAAGCACATGAATAATTTCCTCTCCAGGAAGCATGACCAGCTTATGTACTTGATTACAAAGCCGATCAATATCTGATTCCTCTATAACCTCATCACTATTAGAACGGGTGATATAATCACTATGCTGAAGGCTTCTAATGTGTTGCCCTGCAATTCCCACGACAACCTCATAAATTTTCATGCCTGAAGACGCCTCTGCATCCTGAACCGCTTGTTGGATAGACTGAATGGTTTGTGTAATGTTATTGACCACCCCTCTGTGCACCCCTAGGCTTTTCGACTTGCCAATTCCTAGGATTTCCATTTTGCCATACTCATTTGCACGACCAATCATTGCCACAATTTTTGTGGTTCCAATATCCAATCCTACGGCAATGTTTGTATTTTCCATGTCTTACTTTTTTGTGGCCACCACCTGGCTTCCAAATGCTAGGTTAACGGAACGGTAGGCCGAAAGCGTTTTATCTTTTTTCGCCTTTTTTAAAAAGGCTTTGAAATTCTGAATCTTTTTAGCAATCCCCTCTATCTTCCCAAACTGCACTTCAAAATCATGTTTCCGAAGTTTCAACACTACTTCCCCATTGGATTGCATACGGAGCCCAACAACCATTGATTTCATGAACTCATCCTCTTGGATCGCTGTTAGTATGGGAACCAATTCTGAAAAATCAGTATTGGGCTGAACAACTACCAACGGAACCCTAACAGAGTGCACCGATGAAAGTGGCATTTTCTCGCCTTTTTCATCAATGTAAAACGATGTAGAATTTACTACTCTACCAATTGGGATTCTCTGCTCAATTTCGGCGCCAATTTCCCCTCCAATTGTCATAAAAACATGTGCATTTTGCACCATGGGATGATTGTTCAAACGCTCCTCCATCTCTTTCAAAACTAAGGCTTCTTTAGGGATGCTCGTAATAGTGTCATTATTTTGTATTAACAATTTATTAACCGCCTCAACTGTCATTAGAGGCTGTTCCCCACGTACAAAATTTACCTCAATGTCTTTTAAAAATCTTGAGGCATTCCGTTGGTTTGCAAAACCAAACAAAAACCCCGCTAAAAGCAGTATTGACAATAGTTTTATGACATTCCAATTAATCTTCATGCTTCAAAAAATTTGTCACTTTTTCTACTTCCTGCCCAATATCTCCAGCTCCCACCATAAGCTTTACCCTACATTTTGAAGTTTTCATTTTCAGTTGCAATTCCTTTTTGCTAATCAATGCCTTTTGAGGATGGTCCATTTTTTCAAGCAACCATGCAGAAGTAATCCCATTGATAGGTAATTCCCTTGCTGGATAAATATCCAATAGCATTACTTCATCAAACTGGGCCAAGCTATCGGCAAATCCTTCTGCGAAATCTCGGGTTCTGCTAAATAAATGTGGTTGAAAAACGATAAGTTTTTTATCGTTGGGATACATTTCCGAAACGGCTTGGTATAGTGCATTTATTTCGGTGGGATGATGTGCATAATCATCAATAAGTACCAAAGCTTCAGTTCTAATTCTATATGAAAACCTTCGTTCTACCCCTTTAAAGGAAAATAACGCTTTGGGAAGGCTGGGAGTTGGGGTTCCCGCAGATATTGCCATTCCCAAAGCGGTTACCGCATTCTGTAGGTTATGGTGTCCAGGAAGGGTAAATTTTAGGTTTTTTAAATAAGTAGTTGGTGTTTTTAAATTGAAAACGTACATGCCATTTTCAATACGAACATCCTGTGCTTCAAAATCGGCTTCTTCTTCAATGGCCACTGTTTTACCCTGTAAGGGCAATCCTTTTTTTATGAGTAATTTTGAAGGATCTTTCACCAAATTTGAAAATGCTTCAAAAGATTGGGTCAAAGCCGAAGCATCCCCATAAATATCCAAATGATCTGCATCCATCGAAGTTACACAAGCAATCGTGGGATGCAATTGCAAAAAGGAACGATCAAACTCATCTGCTTCCACCACGGTAATTTCATTGCCCTTGTAAATGAAATTAGATTGATAATTTTCTGCAATCCCTCCTAAGAATGCCGTTACGGGCATTCCACATTCGGACAACAAATGACCTAAAATTGCAGAGGTAGTGGTTTTTCCATGGGTTCCAGCCACTGCTAGACATAGTGTATCCTTGGTTAGCATGCCTAATAATTGTGACCGTTTTACGATTTCAAAATCCTGCGATTGAAAATACCCTAGTATTTTATTATCCTTTGGTATTGCTGGTGTATAAACCACCAAAGTGTTTTCGGGAGAAAGATGTAAATCGTTAATTTCAGAAGGATCATCTACAAAAGTAACCGGCATCCCTTCTTGCTGAAGGGTTACGGTTAGTTTGGTTTCTGTTTTATCATAACCATAGACGGTTTTCCCTAAGTGTTTAGCATACCGGGCCAGAGCACTCATCCCAATACCTCCAATACCCACAAAATAAAGAGTTGATATGTTTTGAAATGGTCTCATGATTTAGGGTTCAGTATTTTTTCTATTTCGTCTATAATGGCTTCCGTAGCGTTTGGTCTTGCTAGTTTTTGTATGTTTTCTGATAGTTTCTTCTGCTGTGAAGCATCTCCCAAAAGCCTTGACATAACAGACTCAAACTCATCGTCAAGTTCTTTTTCAGCAATCATGAGTGCAGCATTTTCGGCTACAATAGATTTTGCATTCTTTGTTTGGTGATCTTCAGCCACGTTGGGCGATGGAATAAAAATCACTGGTTTACCCACCAAACACAACTCTGAAACCGAAAGGGCGCCAGCCCTAGAGATGATTACATCAGCAGCAGCATAAGCCAAGTCCATTCTATTTAAAAAGGCATGTACATGGACTTGTCCGTTTGAGCGATCTTGGTAGCTTTCAAAATAATATTTTCCGCATTGCCATATAATCTGAAGGTCTTGGTCCTGTAGGAATTTTAGCTTATGACCGATAAGTTGGTTTATCGCCCTAGCCCCTAAGCTTCCCCCAAGTACCAAAAGCGTTTTTGTTCCTTGCCTTAATTTGAAGAATTTAAGTGCTTCCTCCCTTTTTGAAGCAATATCCAACAAGTCTTGTCTTACCGGATTCCCAGTAAACACTATTTTTTCCTTCGGAAAAAACTGCTCCATCCCGGCATAGGCTACACAAATGGTCTGCACTTTTTTACTAAGCCATTTATTGGTGATCCCTGCATGGCTATTTTGCTCTTGAATGAGACTTGGGATATTCCGCATGGTAGCCACCCGAAGCAAGGGCGCACTGGCATAGCCACCAGTTCCAATAGCCACATCAGGTTTAAATTTTTTTATGATTTTTCTGGAGCGGGCCAGACTGGAAACCAATTTCAATGGAAAACTAAGGTTCTTTAGTTTTAGGTTTCGTTGAAGCCCTGAAATCCAAAGTCCTTCAATTGGGTATCCTGCTTGCGGAACTTTTTCCATTTCCATTCGGTCCTTCGCTCCAACAAATAAAAATTCAGCAGAAGGATAGCGTTCCTTTAGCCCATTGGCAATAGCGATAGCTGGGTAAATATGCCCCCCAGTTCCTCCTCCTGATATGATAAATTTATAAGGCTTCACTTAGTATATCCAATGGGTTTTCTTCTTCGGTTTCTTTTAATTCCACTTCCCGTTTGGCGCTTACACTTAAAATCATTCCAAGTGCTAAACAGGTCATCCAAATAGAGGTACCCCCACTACTAATTAGCGGCAGTGTTTGCCCCGTTACCGGAAAAAGTTCTACAGCTACCCCCATATTGATCCATGCTTGAAACACAATTGGCATTCCAACTCCAACCACCAATAACTTTCCAAAGAGGGATGAGCTTTTATGGACCAGAATCACCAAACGGAACAAAAGCAGCAAATACAATAGCAACACAAACAATCCTCCCAACAACCCATATTCCTCAATAATCACCGCAAAGATGAAGTCTGAAGAAGATTGCGGCAATAAGTTTTTTTGAATGCCTTTTCCGGCCCCCAAACCAACGATTCTTCCAGAAGCAATGGCAATTTTTGCTTTTTCAATTTGATAATCGGCTTCCGTATCTTCTTCACTAAAGAATGTTTCCACACGACTCATCCATGTATCAACCCTGTTAGGAAACATTCCCGGAAACGCTTTGGCTGTAAGCACAAACAAAGTTAGCATCACTAATCCAGCACCTAATATGACACCCAAATAACGCAACGGATACTTCCCAATAAAAACCAATACTACTACCATTGAAAATAGAATGGCAGCTGTAGAAAAATTGGCAGGTAAGATGAGTGCCAAAACTAGAAAAACCGGTAGCCATAGTGGTAACAAGGTTTCTTTAAAACGAATTTCTTTATCCTTTGTCTTTGATAGATAACGCGCCACATAAGTTAATAACACTACTGAAGCCAAAGCTGAAGTTTGAAAAGACACCCCTACAAAAGGAATACGGATCCACCTGCTTGCATTTGCACCGTCTATGGTATTTCCCTGTCCAATGGTAATCAGCAATAATATGACAACTATCGGAAGCGCAATGATAGACAACCCCCTAAAATAATGATACGGTATTTTATGCACCCCATAAATGATGGCAAAGCCCAGTAACAAATGGGCAAAGTGTTTCAGTAGGAACTTAAACGTGTTTCCGTCCCCATATAGATAGGCCAAATTGCTACTGGCACTATATACAGGTAAAAAGGAAAAGATGGCCAAAAGGGCTACTACTGCCCAAATAGCACGATCTCCTTTTATTTCACGGAATAGTGTTTTCATTATAGATTTCTTACTGCTTCTTTGAATTGTCTACCACGATCTTCATAGTTTTCAAATAAATCAAAACTTGCACAAGCAGGAGACAACAACACTGTATCTCCTCTACCTGAAAGTCTATATGCCACTTGAACTGCATCGTACATACTTTCGGTTTCTACCAACATATCCACCACATTACCAAATGCATTGATGATCTTATCATTATCAACCCCAAGACAAATAATGGCTTTAACTTTTTCATTCACCAAGGGTAGTAATTGTTCATAATCGTTGCCTTTGTCTACCCCTCCAACAATCCACACAGTTGGGGTTTCCATACTATCCAATGCAAAAAAAGTAGCATTTACATTCGTGGCCTTGGAGTCATTGATATAACGTACATTGTTTATTTTAAGTACGTTTTCCAAGCGATGCTCTACTCCTTGGAAGCTTTCCAGGGACTGACGAATGGTCTCTTTTCTAATTTTTAATAAGGTAGCTACTGTAGAGGCAGCCATTGCATTCTTAAGGTTATGGTTTCCGGTAATATGTAAACTTGCTATGGGCATGGTAAATGAATTATGTTCTATGGTTATGTGTATATTTTTATCTTTAACAAATGCTCCCTCTTCTAGATTTTGCTCTAAAGAAAAGGGTATCTTTTTTGCGGGAATGGGGTGGTTTTTCATCCAATCAACAATTACGGCATCATCAGCATCATAGAGAAAATAATCCTCAGCGGTTTGATTCATGGCAATCCTAAACTTTGAAGCAGTGTACGCCTCAAAATCATAGTGATACCTATCCAGATGATCTGGTGTAATATTCATGAGTACTGCAATGTGAGCCCTAAAGCTATCTATGCCATCCAATTGAAAACTACTTAGTTCCAACACTGCATGCTCAAATGTTTCATGCGCAACCTTTTCGGCAAAGCTCTTTCCAACATTTCCAGCCAATACCACATTCAATCCTCCATCTTTCAATAGTTTATGAGTTAAGGTTGCGACCGTGGTTTTTCCGTTACTTCCGGTAATCCCAATAAGATTTGCATCTGTAAACCACGCTGCCAATTCTATTTCAGAAATAACCGGCACCTTCTTTTCCATCAACTTTTTGACGATAGGTACTGTTTCAGGAATCCCCGGACTCTTCATGACCAAATCTGCGGAAAGAATTTTTGCTTTGGTGTGCGTACTTTCCTCCCATTCCACATCAATATTTTCAAGAGCGTTTTTATAGGTCTCCTTTATTTTTCCGAAGTCGGAAACAAAAACTTCGTATCCTTTCTGTTTTCCCAAGGTGGCAGCCCCTACTCCACTTTCTCCTGCTCCCAAAACAACCAGCCGCTTTGCCATTGCTATCTAATTTTTAAGGTCACAATGGTTAGTACCGCCAAAACAATCCCTACAATCCAAAATCGCGTTACAATTTTACTTTCGTGATATCCTTTTACTTGATAGTGGTGATGTAGTGGAGACATCCTGAAAATCCTTCGGCCTTCCCCATATTTTTTCTTGGTATATTTAAACCAGCTTACCTGCATGACTACGGAAAGATTTTCCATTAAGAAAATTCCGCAAAGGATTGGAATGAGCCATTCTTTTCGTATTGCAATAGCGATGACGGCAATAATTCCCCCAATGGTTAAACTTCCCGTGTCACCCATAAATACTTGGGCGGGATAGGCATTATACCAAAGGAACCCTATAAGTGCTCCCACAAAAGCCATAATGAAAATGGTAAGCTCACCAGTATTTGGGATGTACATGATATTGAGGTAATCTGAAAAAATCACGTTCCCCGAAACCCATGCAAAAATAGCCAACGTTACTCCAATAATTGCCGAAGAACCCGCTGCAAGACCGTCAATTCCATCGGTAAGATTTGCACCATTTGAAACAGCCGTAATAATGAAAATAACGATGGGGATAAAGATGAGCCACGCATATTTTTTGTAATCTTCCCCAGCCCAAGTGATGAGCTTTTCATAATTTATTTCATTGTCCTTTACAAAAGGGAGAGTAGTTAGCAAGGTTTTTTCTTCTTCATAAAAATCCTCGGAAGAAGTTTGTGAAATCTCTTGGGTATGTTGAACATTTGCCTTTTCCCGTCGTACGGTAATATCTTCATGGAAATACATGGTAGCCCCTACAATTATTCCCAGCCCTACTTGTCCGAAAACTTTAAACTTCCCAGGTAATCCTGCTTTATCTTTTTTAAATTTTTTAATGTAATCATCAATAAAACCAATAGCTCCCATCCAAACGGTTGTAATGAGTAGCATGATTACGTAAATGTTTTCTAACTTGGCAAATAGCAATACAGGAACAATTGTAGCGAGGATAATGATAAGTCCGCCCATGGTAGGTGTACCCGCTTTTTCATTTTGTCCTTCCAGACCTAAATTCCTAATGGTTTCCCCAACTTGTTTTCGCTGTAGTAGCAAAATAATTTTCTTGCCGTAAACAGTAGCTATAAACAATGAAAAGATAACCGCCAACGCCGCCCGAAAAGTGATAAACCTAAACAAACCTGCTCCCGGTATATCGTATGATCTTTCCAAAAAATCGAATAGGTAATACAACATGTTATTTTTCTAATTGGGTTAATAGTTCATTTACAATTTTGAAATCATCAAAATCAAAGCGCTCCCCTTTTATTTCTTGATAGGTTTCGTGGCCTTTTCCAGCAATGAGGATGATGTCTCCATTTGCAGCCATCTGGCAGGCAGTCTTAATGGCCTGTTTCCGGTTGGTAATGGACATGGTTTTTTTAAAATGGGACGGGGAAACTCCTTTTTCCATTGCCTCAATAATCTTTTCGGGGTCTTCCGTACGTGGATTATCACTGGTAAAAATGACCTTATTACTAAGCGCCGCTGCAATCTCTCCCATTTTGGGACGCTTTGTAGTGTCACGATCTCCACCACATCCAACAACCGTGATAAGGGTCTCGTTGCCCGTTCGAATGGCATTGATGGTTTCCAAAATATTTTTTAAAGCATCGGGGGTATGGGCGTAATCTACAATTGCCGTGATGTTGGTTGGTGATGACCAATACTGAAACCTTCCGTCAACACTTTTCAAAGTGCTTATTAACTGAAGGGTTTCCATGGTATCTAAACCTAACAAATTAGCAGCCCCATAGATTGCCAAAACATTATACGCATTGAACCTTCCAATAAGTTTGGTCCATAGTTCCTGATTGTCAACTTTCAACAGCAATCCATTGAACTGATTTTCCAATATCTGCGCCCTGAAATCCGCCATTCCCTGAAGGGAGTAGGTGTACTTCTTCGCTTTTGTATTTTGAAGCATTACGGGACCATTTTTATCATCTTTATTCACCAATGCAAAAGCTGTTTTGGGTAAGTGATCAAAAAATGATTTTTTCACATCCCTGTACTCCTTAAAATCCTTATGGTAATCTAAATGGTCATGGGAAAGATTGGTGAAAATCCCACCTGCAAAATGAAGTCCGTCTGTTCTTTTTTGATGGATTCCATGCGAACTTACTTCCATAAAACAGTATGCCACTCCAGCATCAACCATTTTCCGTAAATAGTTATTTATGGTAATAGAATCTGGCGTAGTATGAGTAGCAGGATGTATTTCATCCCCAATTTTTATGGCAACGGTAGAGAGTAAACCCGTTTGAAAACCTGCTTTTTGAAAGAGATCATACAATAAAGTAGCAATGGTTGTTTTACCATTCGTACCAGTGATCCCAACCAACTGAAGAGAGTCTGAAGGATTATCAAAATAATTGGCAGCCATATAGGCCAATGCTAAATGCGAATCTGCTACTTGCACGTACGTAATACCATTGATGAGCTGCTCTGGAAGCACCTCACAAACAATGGCAATGGCACCATTATTACAAGCCTTTTCAATATACTCATGACCGTCAACCAAAGAGCCTTTCAGTGCTATAAAGACATCGTTCAATACTACTTTCCGGGAATCAAAATGTAAATCCTGAACCATCACTGAAGTAGTCCCCACTACCCTTTCGATATTCACTTTATACAATATGTCTTTTAATACACTCATGATAACTGAAGTACTATTTCTGCTCCTTTCTTTATGGTATTTCCTGTTGGAATAGATTGTGATTTCACTTCCCCATTTCCCCTTGCAATGACTTTCAATCCTAAATTTTCCAATAATGAGACCGCGTCCATTCCGGGCATCCCTACCACATTGGGCATTTGGCTTCCACCCTTTTGGACTTTGGCATAATACGCTTCGAAACTTTTGTTGATTTCCGGCTCATTGGGATCTCCATCAATCACTTCATCCATCAACGGACTATCGGTAAAAATCTTCTGGGCAATCCTTTTGAATACAGGGCCAGTTACATCAGCTCCATAGTATCCTTTTGTAATACTAGGTTCATGTATGACGACAATGCAGGAATACTTTGGGTTTTCGGCAGGAAAGTAGCCGGCGAATGAAGAAATATATTTTTTACTTTTTTTCCATTCTTCAAAGTTGGCATAATCCTTTCTTGCCGTACCGGTTTTTCCGGCCATGGAAAAATGAGGAGAATACAATCGTTGGCCCGTGCCCCTGATTACAATATTTTTCAAAACATCCTGTACCTTTGCCAATGTTTCCGAAGAACATATTTTTGGATTGACCACTTCAGTATCAAAGCTTTCAACGACCTTGTTCATTTTTCGGATCTCTTTAATGAAACGTGGCTTAACCATTCTTCCATCATTGGCAAGCGCATTGTAAAAACTTAGCGTTTGTAACGGAGTCATTTGCAGGTTGTATCCATATGCCATGGAGGGAAGCGCATTTTTACTCCATATTTTATCGCCAGGCTCTGGAATCTTTGGTGTGCCTTCGCCAACAATTGGAATTCCAATAGGTTCGTTTAAATGCCATTCCTTTAGTTGATCAATAAATAGTTTTGGGTTATCTGCGTAAGCGCCATCAATGATGGAAGCTAAACCAATATTAGAAGAAACTTCCAAGGCTTTCGCTGCCGAGATCTTTCCGTGGCCTTTGGTATCTGTAATCATCCTACCATAAAAAGCTTTACTGCCCAGTTTTGTATCAACCACTGTGGCGGTATCTATTTTTTGATGCTCCAAGGCTGCAGTGAATGCAATTACTTTAAAAGTGGATCCCGGCTCATGGCTCTCACCAACTGCATAATTCAATTTTTCATAATACACGCCCGTACTGGTCCTTCCTAAATTGGAAACCGCCTTAATTTCCCCAGTTGCCACCTCCATTACAATGACACTTCCATGGGCTGCTTCATAATACTCCATTTGCTTTAGCAAAGCATGATGGGCAATATCCTGTATGTTTACATTGATCGTAGTGATGATATCATACCCATCTTGCGGTTCCACTTCATTTTCATCTGAAACAGGCTTCCATTGCCCTTTGGCGATTTTTTGTTTTAAACGCTGCCCATTCTTTCCTTTTAAGTAGTCATCAAAGGCCCCTTCAAACCCTACGTCATAGACACCAGGCTCCCCCCTTCGCTGATTACCAACAAGTCGTTCGCCTATTTTACCCAACGGATGCTCCCGAACAGTTTTTTGCTCAACAATGATCCCTCCTTTGTAGGGCCCCAAATTGAAAAGAGGCATTTTTTTGATACGGATATAGTCTGAATAACCCAAGCCCCTTGCAATTAACAGGTAACGGTTTTTGTTAGCCCTTGCTTTCCGAAGTAGATTTTGGTAATGCGCTGAAGATTTTCCAAACATTTTGGAGAGTTCTTTCGACAATGCTCCAAGATGCTCTTTAAAGTTTTCATCTGTAACGGTCACAGCATCAAAACGTATATCATATTTTGGCACCGAAGTCGCCAACAAACTACCGTCATCTGCATAAATGTTACCGCGATTGGCAGCTATTGTAAAGTTTTTGGTCGTGTTTTCATGCGCTAAAGTTCTGTAGGCCTCCCCTTCTACAAACTGAATATTCACAAGTTTAAATACAATGAGTCCCGCAAAAAGGAACAATGCACCTGCCACAAAGTAGAATCTGTTCAATATGCTTTTTTCTTCTGCAGACACGGTTACTTTTCTTTTTTGATAATGATTTTTTGTGGAGGAATTTCAGAAGGAAATAGGCTTCTAGATTCCATCGCTTTGATAATCTTGGTTTCCATTTTGGATTGCATCAATTGCATACGCACATCCACATATTCGCTTTTCAACTCTTTCACTTCATTGTTTAACCGGGCAATCTGGTGCACTTTCTTATCTGCCTGATGTGAACTGGCAATCATGATAAGGGCCAATACCGACAGAAAAATGATAAAGCGCCAATTCTTGAAAGCATCATCGCTTACCAAAAACTTTCCTTTAACGATATTGTAAAAATTACGCTTCATCAAATACGTTCTGCGATTCTTAATTTGGCACTTCTAGCCCTATTGTTTTGTTCAATTTCTGCTTCGGAAGGCACTTTGAATTTTCCAACTGGCTTCAAGGGCACCTCCACCCTTCCGAAGACATCTTTCTCTGGCTCTCCCTCAAACAATCCATTCCGCATAAAGCGCTTTACCAATCGGTCTTCCAAGGAATGATAGGAAATCACACTTAGCCTCCCTCCCGGCCTTAACACCTCTACACTTTGTTGCAAAAAATCTTTTAAGGCCTCCAGCTCCTGATTCACCTCAATACGAATAGCCTGGAACACCTGAGCCAAAATTTTATTTTCCCGCTGTTTGGGTAAAAAACGCTGTATCGCTTCCTTTAGCTGAAGCGTAGTTTCAATGGGATTTTTTTTTCTGGCCTCTACAATAAGTCTTGCCATTCCAGCAGCTGCGCGCAACTCCCCATATTCAAAAAGCATTTTTCGCAAGGAAGCCTCTTCATACTCGTTCACTACCTCAAAGGCAGAAACCGCACTTCCTTGATTCATACGCATATCTAATTTTCCATCAAATCGAATAGAAAATCCACGCTCTGGCGCATCAAACTGATGAGAAGAAACCCCAAAATCTGCGAGGATTCCGTCTACTGCTGTATGCCCATGAAAACGGAGGAACCGTTTGATGAACCTAAAATTTTCAGCAATGAGCGTAAAGCGTGGATCGTCGATAGCATTGTTTAGCGCATCTTTATCTTGATCGAAAGCCAGTAGCTTTCCTTCTTTTCCTAAATGTTTCAATATTTCAGATGAGTGCCCGCCGCCGCCAAAAGTAACATCCACATATACCCCATTAGGTTGGATGTTGAGACCTTCTACCGTCTCTTGCAGCATAACCGGCTTATGATATTCCATCATCCAATTCATTGTTACCGCCCATGACCTCTTCTGCCAAATCGGCAAAATCATTAGCGGCATCATCAATTGCTTTTTCGTATTGTTCTTTATCCCAGATTTCCACAATATTAATTGCAGAGGACACAACAATCTCTTTTTGAATGCCCGCAAAAGTCATTAAGTCCCTAGGAATGTTCAATCTTCCCGTAGCATCCATTTCAACCGTTCGAACCCCAGCAGTGAACCTGCGAATGAAATCGTTGTTCTTTCTATTGAAACGGTTTAACCCACTCACCTTCTGCATTAGTTTTTGCCATTCTTCCATAGGATATAACTCCAAACAGGGCTGAAAAACCGCACGTTTAATTACAAACCCATCATTGGATACTGGCGCCAACTGTTTCTTTAAATCGGCCGGAACCATCACCCTTCCTTTGGTATCTGCTTTACAATTATATGTTCCTATTAAGTGAATCACGCAAATGGGATAAAGACTACTTATTTGACCAAATATAATTGAATTTTACCACTTTTTACCACTTTTTACCACTTTGTTAATAAGTTTTACCACCTAAAGACCCCACAAGCTCCTACGGCCTATTACATGTGTTGATTTTCAATTGGTTAAAACCTGTGCAGCTCTAGAAGTTTTCAACAAGGAAAAAGGGAGGTTGGGTTCCCCAAATTTTGTGTACTTTTGTCATTATCTTTAAAGAATGTATATGGCGCACGCCCTAACAAAAGAAGGTAAATACTCCTATTTGGAAATTGGAGAAGGCACCCCTATTATTATCATGCATGGTCTAATGGGTGGCTTGAGTAATTTTGATGGTGTTGTTGATTTTTTTCCGAAAAAAGGCTACAAAGTGGTTATCCCAGAATTACCTATTTACAAGATGCCCATCCTTAAAACAAATGTGAAAAACATTGCAAACTATGTTGCAAGGTTTATCGATCACAAAGGATATAAAGAGGTAATTTTATTAGGAAATTCTTTGGGAGGACACATAGGGTTAATGGTCACCAAACTCTTCCCCGAAAAAGTAAAAGCCTTAGTGATAACAGGAAGTTCTGGACTTTATGAAAGCGCAATGGGAGAGACCTATCCCAAAAGAGGGGATTATGATTACATAAAGAAAAAGGCTGAAAATGTATTTTATGACCCCGCTGTGGCAACAAAAGAAATCGTAGATGAAGTTTACGATAGTGTAAACGATAGAAACAAGCTCATCAGAACCCTGTCTATTGCTAAAAGTGCTATTCGCCATAACATGGCCAAAGACCTACCAAATATGCCCAATCCTACTTGTATCATTTGGGGTAAAAATGATACGGTCACCCCTCCTGAGGTGGCTGATGAATTTCACGAATTATTACCAGATTCAGATTTGTTTTGGATAGATAAATGTGGTCATGCGGCCATGATGGAACACCCAGAAAGATTCAATGAGATTCTTTATGGTTGGTTGCAGGAACGCGGATTCTAACACACAATTCCCATGAAAATTTCTTCAGCAACATTTGTCATGAGCAATAGTAATGTTGCGCAATGCCCCAACACTCAATTACCAGAATATGCGTTTATAGGACGCTCCAATGTAGGAAAATCGTCCCTCATTAATATGTTGATGCAACATAAAAAGCTGGCCAAGACTAGTGGACGACCTGGGAAAACACAACTTATTAATCACTTCCTCATTAACACCAATTGGCATTTGGTGGATCTACCAGGGTATGGGTACGCCAGAGTATCTAAAAAAGATAAGGCCACTTTCCAAAAGCTAATCACTCAATATTTTTCTAAACGCCAGCAACTGGTACTTGCCTTCGTTTTAATTGATTGTCGTCATGAGCCACAAAATATAGACCTGGAATTCATGCAGTGGATGGGAGAAAACCAAATTCCGTTTCACATTATCTTTACCAAGGCAGACAAATTGAAACCAGCTGTTTTAACTAAAAATATTGAAATCTATAAACAGGTACTTCTTGAGACTTGGGAAGAAATGCCCCATTATTTTATTACTTCAGCTAGTAACGGACTTGGAAGGGAAGAAGTATTGGAATATATTGAAGCCATCAACCAACAAGTAAGAGGCCAATAACCACTAGCCTTTTTTCAACTCCAATTTTTCTGCAAAATAGTCGCAAAAATCCCGCATAGTCGCACTCATCTTTTCATCACTCGTAGCACGTTCAAAAGTATGGGACATGGCTACTAGTGTTTGATGGAAGAATACCTTCATCTCATCCACGGGCATGTCTTTGGTCCAAAGATCAATTCGTAAGGCTTCCTGAGACTTATGATCCCAAACCGATAATAGTACCGCCTTTGATTCTTGATTGTTGACCCCACCATCTGGAGCAGACCAAGATAGTTTTTCAGGGATTTTGTTTTCATCCAATCCTACCTTAATATTAATTTCAGAAGTATGTGCTGCCATATTATTTTTGCGGTTTATAGTTTGAATTTTCGTAAATATCTTTTGGAGAAACACTCATTAATTGACCCAATGAAACAGGATTATTTTCCATGTAAGATCGCACAATTTGCCACCCAACCCACTGTCCAATTCGGCCTGGGGATTGGTTGTCTATTTCCAGATTAAATTTTGAAAATGGAGCTGGCGTGATAAAACGTTGCAATAATTTGGGACTCGTACTATACAGTGTTTCATTTTCTATAAAATAGCTCCAAATTTGTGCTTCATTGGCTTCCGCCCACATGAGTTCATCTTCAGTGTAGCCTATTTTTTCTGCATCTGAAAACTTTGGAAGCCAAAGATCTTTTAAATAGAGTTCCTTTCCGTAGTAAATCATTTGGGAAAGAAAAGAGCGGTCATTAGAAGTTACTATAAATCTTGGAGCATAGGCTGAAGCTACGTCTGGAAGCAACTGGGATCGCTCTAAGTTTTTTGAAATATACTTCGGAATACCCTCGTAAAATGGGTGATCACCACCCAAGTAGGTATCTAAAGCAATTACTAATTCGTTTTTAGTAGCAATCGCTTTGGTACGGTATTCCACATCTGAAGTAGTGGTGTAAACTATGGGTACGGTAAATTCTGGAAAGTAATACTTGATGTGTTGAAACAAATACGCCAAATCTTCTGCAAGTTTTTCTTCGGAAGGAAACGCTGTTAAAACCGCATCACTTAATTGTTGCTGTAAAGTATCCTGCATACGGAACTCCCAGATGCTGTCTGCGTATTGCACGGGAAAAAACTGCGGATAGGTTTGTTTGAGTTCCGAAAGGTCTTCAAAAGTTGCTTCCGCAAACACCTTGTCAAAACGATCAATGGTCACATCTACGGGAATATTGGAAATCTTTTTTTCCAACTCTGAATTGGAATTGCAAGCAATAACCACAATGCACAATAGTGACACCCAAGCATTTTTCATCTGAAACTTCTTTTTCAATACTAACGCCATACTGGATTTTAAATTTTGTTTGGCTATTTTTGTAGGGCAAAGGTATTATTAATCTTCCATAAAACCCTTCCAAATGGATACCAAAAAAGTCACCGAACATATTGTAAACTGGTTGAAAGACTATGCAACCAATGCAAATATTAATGGATTTGTAGTTGGAGTAAGCGGAGGAATAGATTCCGCCCTTACGTCTACCCTTTGTGCGATGACCGGGTTTCCAATACTATGTTTGGAAATGCCTATTCATCAGGCACACTCACAAGTAACCAGGGCTTTGAACCATGTAGACTGGCTTCAGAGAAAATGGAACGGGGTGGCTTTAACCCAAGTGAATCTCACCCCTGTTTTTGATAGCCTCATTGAAGCACTTCCTACCCCTGTAAATGAAGAAAACAGAATGATGGCCTTGGTTAATACAAGGGCAAGATTAAGAATGACCACCCTATATTATTTTGCGGGACTGCATGGCTATTTGGTTGCAGGAACCGGAAATAAAGTAGAAGATTTTGGCGTTGGTTTTTTTACCAAATATGGAGATGGTGGTGTAGACTTAAGCCCTATTGCCGATTTGATGAAAAGCGAAGTATATGAAATTGCCCGGTACCTAGGAGTGAATCAGGAAATTCTAGATGCTGCCCCTACAGACGGACTTTGGGGAGATGACCGAACAGATGAGGATCAACTTGGTGCTAGCTATGATGAATTGGAATGGGCCATGAAAATGCAGGCAGAAGGAAAAGGTGTTTCTGATTTTGAAGGAAGAAAGCAGGAAGTTTTAAAAATATACCTCAAACTCAATAAAGCCAACCAACATAAAATGGTGCCTATTCCAGTCTGTGAAATCCCATCAGAATTGAAATAATTCCCGTTATTGAACGATTTTTCGTGAAGTTTAACGAAAAATGAAATCCGCTCTAATTCTTTTTTATAGTTTTGATTTTGTAGTATAAATATTACAAAAAAACCTCACACACTTATTTCATCTTCCCCAATGGGTAAGTGTCTTTAATTGTAAAGAACCTAGATGAAGCGAATCGTTATTGCAGACCACCACCCAGTTGTTCGAAAAGGAATTAGCTGTATGATAAAGAAATCCAACGAGTATGATATTGTTGGAAAAGTAAATAATGGAGAAGAACTCTTTGAACACCTTGAAGAGAAACAGCCAGATATTCTTATCATGGAAATTGATATCCCACAATTAAGTGGTATCAACGTTTTACGCACCATTAAAAGTAAATTTCCGGAAACCAGAGTCATGATTTTCTCTACCCACCCTGAAGAAATATATGCCCTCCGATCCATTAAGTCTGGTGCAGCAGCTTATGTTCCTAAAACAGCAGCGACTAAGGTTTTCCTAAAAGCCCTGCGGAAAGTGGCCAAAGGTGGAATCTTCCTTAATGAAGAACTCACCTCAACCTTTACCAGTAGAAATGTAGGGGAATCCAGTGCTTTAAGCCGTTATAAAAAACTATCTTCCCGTGAAATCGAAGTCCTTAATTTACTTTCCAGCGGAAAACGGAATAAAGATATTGCCAATGCCCTAAACATCAATGAAAAAACAGTAAGTACGTATAAAACCCGTCTACTGAAAAAATTGAAAGTTGATAATTTGGCAGACCTTATCCACCAATCAAGGATGTTCCAGTTTGGGTAAACCTCATAATACCCTATTTAATTTTTCTGAAAGTATTTTTTTAAGGGTAATGTAATCCATAATATCCTGTATGCTTTCTTCTTTGGCAGCTTCCTCTGTGGCTTCTTTTACCTGTTCGCTCATTTCAGCAATTTTTTTAGATACCAGATGACGCCTTAGATTTAAAATGGTTTCACTTACCAATTGTGAAATACCATGTCCCTTTTCCTTTACAAAAATATCCTTACGATCCCACTGATGCAATTGATGTTTCTCTTCATCCATCAAAACACTGGTCGCTACTTCCCCAGATCTTGGAGGCAATTCATTTACAAATTGATCAATTTTTAAAACGCCTAGTTGCTGGTACTTTTCCATGATGCTATAATACAACTCCTTAAAGGAAGCATTGGAAAATTCAATCTCATCTTCCTGTAAATCCAAATAGATTTTTTCAAAAACCTTCGAGGTATGCCATTCGGGCTTAAATATAATTTCACCCTCTTCATTGGTCTCCAACAACTGCTCTTCAAAATCTACTTCCTGGTCACCATACACTAACAGCAGTTCAATAATCTTACGTTCCAGTTCGAATTGTGGATCTACTTTTTCTACCACCGTTTTTTCCGAAGACACTACCTCCATGGGTCTTGTTTCGGTAGTACGTTTTTTGGAAGCTTCGCGTTTTTCTTTCTGAAGCAATTGGGCCAAAGTGCTAAACAGCACTTCCTCTCCAATATCCATGATCCTTGCACATTCCTTAATGTACACTTCCTGCTTGATATGATCTGGAATTTTGGAAATACTCATCACCATATCCCGAATGGTTTCGGCTTTTTTGATAGGATCATTTGCCGCTTCGGAAGCCAATAAGGATGCCTTAAAATTGATGAAATCTGAAGTATGCTGCTCTAAATATTCTTTCACCTCCTCCAAGGAATGTTCCCTTGCAAAACTATCGGGGTCTTCCCCTTCCGGAAACGTACAAATACGAACATTGAGACCCTGTTCCAAAATTAGATCTACTCCTCTAAGGGATGCCCTAAGCCCCGCAGCATCTCCATCAAACAAAAGGGTTATATTTTGGGTGAGTCGATGGATGAGCCGTATCTGCTCTGAAGTGAGTGCCGTTCCCGAAGAAGCGACAACATTTTCGATGCCCCGTTGATGAAATTGAATGACATCGGTATAGCCCTCTACCAAATAACAAACATCTTCCTTGGCAATGGTTTGTTTGGCAAAGTAGATTCCATAAAGTACCTTGCTTTTATGGTAGACTTCACTTTCTGGCGAGTTAAGGTATTTTGCAGCCTTTTTCTCATTGGAAAGAATCCTTCCGCCAAAGCCCAGTACCCTTCCACTCATACTATGAATGGGAAAGATTACCCTGCCTTTGAAACGGTCAAACTGCTGGTCTCCCTTTACAATGGTAAGGCCTGTTTTTTCCAAATAGGAAAGTTGATACCCTTGTTTAAGCGCTTCTTTGGTAAATGCATCCCAGGTCTCCGGGGAATACCCCAATTGGAATTTCTTGATGGTGTCCTGGGTAAAACCACGTTCCTTAAAATAGGTATTTCCTATGGCTCTCCCCGATTCAGTTTCCAGCAAGCTTTGCTGAAAAAAATCCCTGGCAAATTCATTTACAAGATACAGGCTTTCCCGCTCGTTTGCTTGTTCTTTCTGTTCTTCGGTTTGCTGGGTTTCCTCAATCTCAATTCCGTATTTTTTGGCCAAGTATTTAATGGCTTCAGGGTAGGTGAAATGTTCGTGTTCCATTAAAAAAGCAACTACATTGCCTCCTTTTCCACTGGAAAAATCCTTCCAAATTTGTTTTACGGGGGATACCATGAAACTGGGCGTTTTTTCTTCCGTAAAGGGACTCAACCCTTTAAAGTTACTCCCAGATTTTTTCAATTGTACAAAATCACCAATAACCTCTTCTACACGGGCGGCGTCAAATACTTGATCTATGGTAATTTTTGAAATCAATTCTATTAGTTATTTCAGAACCATAAAAATACAATATAAAAGCGAAAAGGCGTCCCAATTAAGGAACGCCTTTTCAGGTGGCCAATTACAATGATTAATCCCAATCCCATCTCACGCCAAGAGAGACATTATGGAGATCAACATCATTATTTTTGAAAATAGGGTTTAAATCATATTTACAGTATAGTGAAATATCGCTGTACCCAATATATCCAGAGATCCCGTAAATAAAGTTGCTGGTATTATAATCTGCTTTCAGTTTTTGCTTTACTTCTTCGCCATCTTGATCAAACCGTAGTTTTTGTCTGGTGCCTAAATTGATCCCCGCATATCCACCAAGCCCAATTTTAAATTTGTTATGTGTAGAGTAGCGGAAATAGTTTTCCTTTTCAATTTTTTTGGACGGCCCAATCTCAAAATGGATTGGCACCACAAGATTGTCCATCCTAAATTTCGATTTGTCTAAATTCACAGGGAATGTTTCCAGTGTTGTTTGTTCACCCATGTCTACAAAATATCGATTGTCTGTTGGCTTCAACCCATTAAACTGAAACGAAACCCCGTACATTACCCGCAGCCAATTGGTGTTTTTAAATACCCGTGTCTTCCACGAAAGCCCAATTTCGGCATAACGGCTCCCCCCAACTTTAAAGTTAGAGTCATCCAACGTTTGCCCATCTCCAATAGCATTATTCAATCCGAAGGAAAATGTTAAATGGCTTTTGGTACGTCTATCATATTTACGTTCCTTGTATTTTTTACCCAAATACAACATACCATCCTTGCTATTGCCCAAGGAGATTTTTAACACAGAACGGTCTTCGTCATCAATAACTTCTACATTTTTGTTGCGTTCCAAAAGGGCAATTTTATTGTCCACAATTGCCAAGCGATTTTCAATATTTAAGGCATGCTTTTCGGCCACTTCCTGTTTCAGGGTTTCGGCTTCGGCATCAGAGATTTCCCCGTTGGTTAGCTGGGTATTGATCTCTTCCACCGCTTTTTTCAGCAAATCTTTTTCTTCATTAATAATCGCTTCCTTTGAAGCCTCTAAGGTTTCCACCGTCGTTTCCTGTGCTTGACCCAAGGCCACAGCAATAAGCCACATTGCCAAGGCAATGCAATAGGTAATTGTTCTCATAATGTTCGTGATTTTGTGTCGCCTATGCGACGTTGATTGATGAATAATTAATAATTCCGTTCTGCCATAGCAGTGCGAACTTTTTGAAAGCCATCGCCCAAGGCATCAAAAACCTTGTCGCGGAAACTTCGTTCCAGTTCAAACTCTACTTCCTTTAAAAGTGCAGAAGCATCTACTTTGGCAGTGGTTGATTGTAATAATTTCTGATTGGAAATATCCCTTTGTGCCTTGACCAAAAGCGCATCTATTTCCTCCAGGGTTACCTCATTGTTTTGCTGCTGAATCTGCTGTACCGCAACAACCACCTCGTCTACCTTTTGATCAATAAACGTTTTCTGCTTTGGGGTTTCCTTCGGAGTTTCCGAAGTAGTTTCCAAAGAAGTATTTACCGCCAACATTTCTTTTGGCGCATTGTTTTCTTTCACTACGGAAGGTGTTTTCGTGTTTTCCACCACTTCCTTTTTGCGTTCCGCTAGGAGCGGCTCTTTATTGGAAGTTTCTGGAAGTGTTTCGATGATTTCTTTGGAAGAAGGGGTTTCTATTTCCAGAGTCGTTTCCGAAGCAATTTCAGATTTAATTTCCAAAGGGGTTTCTTCTAAAAGGACATCCACTGGATTTTCCTCTACCAATTGCGGTTCACTTTCCTGACTGAAAAACCAGGTACCCAACAGGAGTAACCCTACAAAGCTAGCGGCTACGGCTACCCACAAAAAGGAATATTTCTTTGGAGCCGGCGACTGTGCGCCAAGTTGCTGGGAAAGCAGTTCCCAACTTTCTTTCTTAGGGGCAAGCGTTCTTTCCTGAAGCTTCTCCCGAACCTGATCTTCAAAATTATTGGGTGCCATATTGTTTGTTTTTTTCATTCGTTAATTGTTGCTGAAGCATTTTCCTTGCCTTAAATAATTGACTTTTGGAAGTACTCTCCGAAATCTGCAGCAACTCTGCTATTTCACTGTGTTTGTAGCCCTCCACCACGTAGAGCACAAAAACTGTTTTATATCCATCTGGTAACGCATCAATGAGTTGTTGGATGGCTTCTACCTCTAGATTGGTATCTACATACGTGGCGTGTTCCAGGGCATATTCCAAGATGCTTTCTTCTTCAAAGAACAATTGCTTTTCAGTGCGTAGTTGGGAGATGGATTCGTTTACCATGATACGGCGAATCCAGCCTTCAAAACTCCCTTCAGACTTAAAGGAATCCAAACGGGTAAACACTTTCAGGAATCCTTTTAGCATCACTTCCTCTGCAATATCTGCACGTTTGATGTATTGCCTACAAACACTCAGCATTTTTGGGGCAAACAACTCATAAAGTTCATGCTGTGCCTTTCGGTTCTCATCCAAGGCTTTCGCAATGAGTTTTTCGTAATTCTTATGTAATGAAATGAGTCGCATGCACAAATAAATGATGACTTCTTACCTGTAAGACGTTCCTTTTTTGAAAATAGTTGCCTGAGGGTATAAAAAATTATTTTTTTCGGTCTATCACGTAGTTTACCATAAGTTCCAAGGACGCTTTATAAGGGGTGTCTGGATAAGATTCCAGCAATTTTAATGCCGATTGTTGATATTCTTTCATAGAGGCAATGGCATAGTCCAATCCGCCTACCTCTTTCACATAAGCAATCACCTCCCTAACCCGTTTGGCATCTTTGTTATGGTTTTTCACAGAGTTGATCAGCCACGCTTTTTTATCTTTTGGAGCTGTATTCAACGCATGAATTAAAGGAAGGGTCATTTTCTGTTCCTTGATGTCAATCCCGGTAGGCTTTCCTATTTGTTCGTCGCCATAGTCAAACAAATCATCTTTAATCTGAAAGGCCATTCCTATGAGTTCCCCAAATTTCCGTAGTGTTTCCACTTCCTCTTTGGGAGCGTTAACGGCCTGTGCGCCCATGGCGCAGCAGGCAGCAATAAGGGTAGCGGTTTTCTGGCGGATAATATTGAAATACACCTCTTCTGTAATGTCCAGTTTTCGGGCTTTTTCAATTTGCAATAATTCCCCTTCGCTCATTTCACGAACTGCCACTGAAATAATTTTCAGCAAATCAAAGTCATCATGATCTATAGAAAGAAGCAATCCTTTAGATAGTAGGTAATCCCCAACCAATACGGCAATCTTATTTTTCCATAGTGCATTGATGGAAAAGAAGCCCCGCCGGCGATTGCTATCATCTACCACATCATCATGCACCAAGGTAGCTGTATGAATCAATTCAATAACCGATGCCCCACGGTAGGTACGTTCATTTACTTCCCCTTCATTACACATTTTGGCGATAAGGAAAACAAACATGGGCCGCATTTGTTTCCCTTTTCGGTTTACTACGTAATGGGTAATTCTATTAAGTAGTGCGACACGGGTAGACATGGAAGCCGAAAACTTCTTTTCGAAGTGTTCCATCTCTTCCTGAATGGGGGCTTTTATTTGGGAAACGACTTTCATGATGCCGAAAGCAAAAATACGGGAAATATGTGTGATTCCCATTAAGTATGTTCTGCTATGGAAACTTTAACAGGCAAAACAATAAAAAAGTCCCTTTTTATTTGTCCTAAATTTATAAACCAAGAGGAAATATTCTATTGAAGGGTTTTATTTCTTTCAATAAACCTTATATTTACGACTTAATAATAAACCCTTAAAAATTAGATTATGAAAAAAATTACTTTGTTAGCTGCTCTTTTAGTAGCTTTTGGAATGAATGCTCAAATATTTTCAGATGATTTTGAAACTGATGTAATTGATGCAACTACCTTCAATAACTGGACAAGTCTTGACGAAGATGGAGATGGTGAATTCTGGGAAGTGGCAGATATGGCTACGTATGCCGCAACTGATGCTCCAGCTCACCCAATGCAGTCTAATGCTGCTGATTCTGATTCTTGGGAAGGAACTCCTTTTTCCCCAGATAACTTTTTAATCACCACTACTCCTATTGATCTTACCAATTATTCAGGTACTTCTGTAACTTTTACAGTAGGAACTTATCAAACAAACGGTTCTTTTATCGCTGATAAGTATTCTGTATATATGTCTACTTCTAATACTCCTGCAGACATTATTGCAGAAACTCCACTAACTACCCGTACCGTTGGTGATGACTGTCCAAGTGACCAAGCTGATGGTTCTGCTTCTGCAGCAACCCTTACTATTGATGCTTCAGCTTATGACGGACAAGTAGTTTACTTGACTTTCAGACACTACGACACTACAGATGAAAACTCTGTATTGATTGACGATGTTGTGGTAGATGGAACTCTTGCTGTTGGTGATGAGTCTTTCAGCAATTTCTTCTATGTAATGGATTCTAACAACCAATTGAAAATTTCTGCTAACAATCCATTTGAAGGTATTGAAGTTTACAACATGCTAGGACAATTGAGTGTTGCAAAAACACTTTCCAGCAATGTTGAAGTAGTAGACCTATCTGCACTTACTAGTGGTGTTTACATTGCTAAGGTATCTGTAGAAGGACAATCTCGTTCTATCAAAATTGTAAAAAGATAATTTAATTATCAGACACATTTTAAAAGCGGTTCCTAATAGAGCCGCTTTTTTTATTGCTTATTGGCTAACTGTCCGCATGCAGCATCTATATCCTTGCCGCGACTTCTTCTTACAGTAATTGGAATTCCTTCACGCTCCAGTGCATTGATGTATAGATTTAAAGCTTCCTCACTAGCTTGTTGGTAAGTACCCTCATCTATGGGATTGTATTCTATGATATTTACCTTACAAGGGACATACTTACAAAATTGCACCAAAGCCTTTACATCTTTCATCGTATCATTCACATCCTTCCAAACCACATATTCATAGGTAATCCTGCTTTTGGTCTTGGCATACCAATATTCCAAAGATTCCCGAAGGTCTTCTAAGGTAAACCGCTTCGCAAATGGCATCAACTGCTCTCTTGTTTCCTGAATTGCCGAGTGCAATGACACGGCTAATTTGAACTTCACTTGATCATCTGCCAACTTCTTTATCATTTTTGGAACACCCGAAGTTGATAACGTAATGCGTTTGGGAGACATGCCCAACCCTTCATCACTAGTGATTTTCTCGATGGATTCCAGTACATTGTTATAATTCATCAAGGGTTCCCCCATCCCCATGAACACGATATTTGATAAAGGCCTATCAAAATACAATTCGCTTTCCCGATGAATTGCTACCACTTGATCGTAGATTTCATCAGGGTTTAGGTTTCGCATCCGTTTTAATTGGGCGGTTGCACAAAATTTGCAATCCAAACTACATCCCACTTGAGAGGACACACAGGCTGTAGTTCTTGTTTGGGTAGGAATTAGTACCGATTCTACTACAAGTCCGTCATGTAACTTCACTGCATTTTTGATGGTCCCATCATTGCTTTTTTGAAGGGTGTCTACTTGAATATGATTGATCACGAAATGCACTTCCAACATGGAGCGTGTTTCCTTAGAAAGGTTGGTCATTTCGGCAAAGGTGTGAGCCCCTTTACTCCAGAGCCATTCATACACTTGGTTTCCGCGGAAAGCAGCTTCCCCAATACTTTCAAAAAAAGCACGTAATTCTTTTTTGGAAAGTGCCCTAATATCTTTCTTTTCCACAGTCATGCTGCAAAGGTATCATTATTATAGTAGAGTTGGGTGTTCCTTACCGTTTGATAATAATTTTCTTGGTAATGGATTTTTGAGAATCTTCGTCAAATAAATAAAGGAAATAAATACCTTCTTCAAAATGCCTTACGTCCAAAAGATTTTGGGAGTTAGACATATCCCCCAATTGCAATTCCTGGCCCAAAATAGAGTAGAAACGATAGGAAAGATGAGGGTATTGGGTGTTGAGTATGGTAATATATTCTGAAGCCGGATTGGGAAAAACCATCAATTGTGCTTCAATTTCAAAATCATCAATACTCAAGGCATTTTCCATAGACCCCATTTGCTGAATACCGGTATCCAATGGGTCTAACCAATATTTAAGGGCATTTCCTGCCTGGCTACCTTCCCACGAAACAGCAAACCTTCCGTAGAGATCAAAATCTGCATTACTTTCAGTTCCATTACAAGCAGAAAGACCGGCATATAACTGACCAATAATTTTTCCTTGATCATCAAAAAGAGGAGAGCCGGACGAACCACTTTCGGTCGTGCCAATATCCCAACCATTCCCATTTCCGGATGAAGTACCTTTAATAAGCCAAACATTGGTACCGTTCGCAACATCTTTGCCTGCGGGATCGTTATCCCTACATACCTTCATAATATCCCCATTGGGATGATGGATGCCTATTTGATAGGAAGGGGTTTCATCACTTCTGTCCCAACCAGCAAAAACAACATCCCAACTCGAAGGAATAGGATTATAAAGCTGTACCAAAGCAAAATCTGAAGTACTATTATGAGCTCTTAATTGAGTACCGCTCATGGTGAAATTAGATTGTATATCTTCGGTTTCCCCTACTTCCCCACAAATAGGTCCTGGGCTCATCCAATTAAACCGAACCGACCAAAGCGCTGGGTCTGAATCCTGCAAACAATGATTAGCTGTTAACAAAAAAGGGGTCTTATCCTGAAGTGCATTATTCACCAAGGAAGCTGAACAAAGTTTTCCGTTTCCAAGATTCAACAAGGCAACAGCCCTTTTTACCATATCTTTTTTAGCTTCAAAGTCGCTTCCAACCGAACAATTGACATCGTAATTACAATCCCCAGAATCTTCTAATCCCCTTCCTTCCAAAAACTGATGTACCTTTCCTAGTCGATACCCATGAATCACATTTCCTATGACCAATTCTGCATTGGAAATTGAAGAACCACTAGGTTGATAATATTCTATAACTATGGTATCTCCTTCCACAAACCAAGAACCCAAAACTTTCGACACGCGATTGGAACCCATATCATATAACTTGGATGCATCTGTCTTGGAAGCATTATAGAATTGAAGTGTAGCCCCCTCTGGCAAGGAAAAACGATCAAAGTTTACACTTAGGTTGAGTGCCTCTGGTGATTGAATTGCGATGCGCCAAATTTTACTTCCATTGCTTAATTCCAACGGAGTAGCAGATTCTAATAAATTCAGATGTATTTCACGAACCACACCATACCTCCATGGAAGGGTTTTGTCTAAATCATTGATTTGATCTTCTGCAACAATGTCCTCTAAATTTAAAATAGGGAGTTCTATGGTGGTAACATCATCTAAGGGAAAATTCCACCCAATAGGAATAGCGTTTGTATTGTCTTGCGCAAAGACCGCAAGACTGCATATACATGTAAAAAAACAAAGTAACCTAGTTTTCACTAAAAAAATGGTTAGTTGTTAGTCCACAACAATATAGCGTTTATTTTTCAAAAAAATAACAGGGATAAAAAAAATCCCCAGTGGTTGGCCGGGGAATCTTTTCTAGATAATGAGCATCGCGTCTCCGTAAGTATAGAAGCGGTACTTTTCCTTTACTGCTTGCGCATAGGCCTCTTTTATAAAATCATGCCCTGCAAAAGCAGAAACCATCATTAATAGGGTAGATTTTGGTGTATGAAAGTTCGTCACCATGGAATTGGCAATACTGAAATCATATGGAGGGAAAATAAATTTATTAGTCCAACCGCTATAGGCATTCAACGTTGCATTGGAAGACACAGAACTCTCCAAAGCACGCATCACTGTTGTTCCAACCGCACAAATCCTTCTTTTTTCATCAATTCCAGTGTTGATGGTTTTAGCAGCTTGTCCGGAAATAATAATTTCTTCAGAATCCATCTTGTGTTTGGACAAATCTTCTACCTCAACTGGACTAAAGGTTCCCAATCCCACATGCAATGTAACTTCCGCGAAATTCACACCTTTAATTTCCAAGCGCTTCATTAAATGCTTTGAAAAGTGAAGTCCGGCAGTTGGTGCGGCAACCGCTCCTTCTTCCTTGGCAAAAATGGTTTGATACCGTTCCGCATCTTCAGGTTCAACATCCCTTTTGATATATTTTGGCAATGGGGTTTGCCCCAATTCTTTCAATTTATTTCTGAACTCTTCATACGAACCATCAAATAAAAAGCGAAGGGTTCGCCCTCTGGAAGTCGTATTATCTATAACTTCTGCTACTAAGGATTCATCTTCCCCGAAGTACAGTTTGTTCCCAATTCTAATTTTACGGGCAGGATCTACCAAAACGTCCCACAAACGGGTTTCAGGATTTAACTCCCTAAGCAAGAACACTTCAATTCTTGCACCTGTTTTTTCTTTATTTCCGAATAAACGTGCAGGAAATACTTTTGTATTATTAAGCACCAAAACATCATCTTCCTTAAAATAATCAATAAGGTCTTTGAACATTTTGTGCTCAATGGTTTTTTCCTTTCGGTCAAGCACCATTAACCGGGCATCATCCCTATTAGGTGCTGGATATTCGGCAAGTAGTTCCTGTGGTAAATCAAAATTAAAATTGGAGAGTTTCATTCCCATAGTTCGTGGCTTATTTTTTAGAAGGTGCAAATATACAACCTCAAGATAGGGGTTGTCAAGTAATTGGGCATTTATTATTGAAGATTCACCTTCAAACCTAACTTTTGAAGAGTTTCCCAAAACCCTGGGAATGATTTTGAAACTACTCCAGCATCATTTATCACCAATGAGGTTTTTAAAACCAAGGGCGCAAAAGCCATGGCCATTCTATGGTCGTGATAGGTGTCAATTGCTATATTTTCATTGATGGTTGCTGAAGGAGCCAGCGTTAAGCTATCTTGATCTACGGAAATTTGGGCTCCCAATTTTTGTAATTCAATTTGTAAGGCTACCAAACGGTCTGTTTCCTTAATTTTTAAGGTGTGCAAACCGGTAAGCTTACACCCTATTCCCAAACCGAAACAACATACGGCAATGGTTTGCGCAATATCTGGAGTTTGTATTAAATTAAAATTCACTTCCTTTTCAAGTGTTTCGGCGTTTTTTGACAATAGGACGGCATGTTCCTCGGGCAAAAATTCAGTGTGTACTCCTAATGATTCAAATAAGTTTGCCAATTGTGCATCACCCTGCCTACTGTCACTTCGGAAATATTGCATTTTAATTTTGAGCCCGTCTGAAAGGGCCACCAAACTATAAAAGTAAGAGGCCGAACTCCAATCTGATTCTACCGTAATTGTGACCGGCGGAAGGGCTGCCGTTGGTAATACACCAATGTTATTTTCAGTAAAGGTTGTTGACACTCCAATTTCCTTGAGCAAAGAACGCGTCATTTCTATATAAGGTCTTGAAGTGACTTCGCCTTCTAAATGTATTTTCAATCCGTTTTCCAGTGAAGGAGCTATCAGCATGAGTGCCGTTATAAACTGACTGCTGGTTTGGGCATTGATGGAAATTTGGGAAGTTGTAATAGATTGGCCTTGAATGCGCAGCGGAGGATACCCCTCTTCTTTTTCATAGGAAATGTGCGCGCCCAACTTCCGAAGCGCTTCCACCAAAATTCCAATGGGCCGCTCCTGCATACGGGGGCTTCCGGTAAGCAACACACTCGCATTGGGTTTACACGCAAAATAGGCCGTTAAAAAACGCATGGCAGTACCTGCATGATGAATGTCTATCGTACCGTGGGCAGACTTGAGTCCTTTTTGCAGCACAGATGTATCATCACTATTGGAAAGGTTTTGAATAGTGATATTGGGAAATAGAGCTTGTAGCACCAATAAACGGTTCGATTCACTCTTAGAACCTGTTATTTTAACCGTTTCTAACCTTTCCGAAAGACTGGTTTGCGTGAGAAATGCTTTCAATTTATTGTTCTTTTTCTTTCAGTTTTTTCCAAAACTTTCCGTAGGTAACAAAAAATCCATAGGCAAAACCACCGCCTATTAATGTCAAAAAGAAAATAAAAGGATCCTTATCTGAGATAAAGCCAAAGCTAAATCCCTCCAAAATCCATTTAAAGAGTAAAAAAAGCACCGCAAATGCCAACCCAAGGGAAAATACTGATCGCCAAAATTTTGGGTGTGAAATTACTTTCTTAAACATATCACTTTAATTTTTGGTTATTGTGATGACGATCATGATCCCTTTTCGTTTTCTTTTCCATTTTACGATCAAAGGCTTTCTGTAAATCTACCCCTGTCTGGTTTGCCAAACAAAGTACCACAAAAATAACATCTGCCAGTTCCTCTCCCAGGTCCTTATCTTTATCGCTTTCCTTTTCACTTTGCTCACCGTACCTTCTTGCAATGATACGGGCAACTTCGCCAACCTCCTCTGTAAGTTGAGCCATATTGGTAAGCTCATTAAAATAGCGGACCCCGTGTTCCTGGATCCAGTCATCAACTATTTTTTGGGCATGTTTTAAGTTCATTTCTATAATTTTGACAAGACAACTTTTTCCTTTTCTTTTTCAATTACATCTTGATAAAATTTCTTGACGTCCTTATATTGAGTAGGATCTACAAGTGCTTTATTTACAGAAAAATCAACCATAATCTGAATTTTAGCTCCTTGATTTGAAACTAAGTATTTAAAGTTAAACGCATTATCCCCTACAATCATATTGGCACTCTCTGGAAGGCTTTCTACCGTGTAGCCATCTGGAACTTCCATATTGATAATAAAGCGTTCTTTTTGTGTATACCCATAATCTATGGGATATTGACGCTCCTCAAGCTTGAAGGGGTTTTCTTGCATAGCCATATAGGCCATTGGAGAAATATAGTACTTTCCGTCAATATTCTCCATATAATCTGAAGCCTGAAACGTATAATCTACTTTTAGTGGCTCATATGGATTGTCAAGATTTTCAACAGAAAGTTCATTAATATTCAATGATTTTCCTTCCATTTTTTCTTGAATTTCATTTTCTGACAAGCTCTGAAATTGTTTTCTTTTCTCTAATGCCACGTAATTGGTGTACTGCATTTTTGCATTTCCTTCAATTTCTTCCTCCTCATTAATTTTATAATTTACCATTATCATTTTCTGACTTGGCGTTGAGGACTGAAGTGGAACCCATACAGAACTACCATCTTCCCTAATCAATCTTCCTTGCCAATTCAACAAATTATCATCTAAGATGTTAGGAGCTCCCAATGAATCACTCGCATCCAACAAAGTAACATATCCATCTTGTTCTACTCCAACAATTACATAATTGAAACCATTTCGGGTAGGAAAAAGAGGAATCCCATGTGACTTAGTACTTATTAAGATTGGATTTGCAGAGATTCCCGCATAACGTAACATCGAAATAAGCATCAAGTTAATATCTGCTACATTTCCAATTCCTGACTCATAAGCTTTTTTCACACCCTCGTCTGAATAAAAACCAATATAACCGTTGTTCCTTATTTTTTGCTTGACAAATTCATAAATTGCAGCTGTTTTCTCATTTTGAGAGGTAAGACCAGAAATAACCTGGTCCATTTCTTTTTCAAAATATCGTTTTTGTGCAATTTGCCCTCCAAATGCATCAGAAGCATAAATTCTTTTAGAGACAGACTCCCAGTCTGAGGCATACATTTCAAGCCCTTTGCCCGGAAAGTTAGTAAAGGATAACTCGAAAATAAGAGCAGAGAGATAATTTTTAATATTTCCTGAATAGGCTTCAGGTTCAATTGCAGGAACATTTTCCATACTTACTTCATAAATATTCTCCTTGAAAGTTACCGTTTCAGTTGTTGTTTTACCAACTGCAGACCAGGTTTCAACAGCTGTTTGGGTAAGCCTAAAATTCATTTTTCTTTCCTCATAAGTACTTTGAATATTGATAGGAATCCATCCACGCTGATGTGTTTTATAGTTATAATACTCCGGAATATCTATCCGTAATGAAACTTGGTTTACCGGAATCGTCTCTTGAAAACGAAAAGGGTCGATCTGGGAATAAAAAGGGGTTTTAATTGTATACTTATACTCAATAACACATCCTTCCTTAAGTGCAGGCATGGTAAACTTTTCTACTGTTACAAATTTGTTCTTCTTCTCGCTAAAGATTCCATCATTCCGGAGTTTTATTTCTTCTACCTTTCCTTTTTCATTTAAAACATAGGTATATGCTTTTAAACCAGACAATTCTTCTTTATAAGAATTTGATTCTCTATATAAATCAACAGTATGTGTTCCCCAATCAAAGCCATTAGGGTTGTATATTTTTATTCTTTCATGAATATCTGTAATTAAATAAAAACCTTCATCTTGTGAATAATCAAAATGGCTACTGTATTCCCGGTATAGTATGGCTGCGTTGGCCTCTGGGTTTATAGGGTGTTGTTGTTCCTTAACTTCAGCTTCAGAGACTTTGCCAAACTTAAAGTTTTGGGCATTAATTCCTTGTTGTAAGATTATGAGTAGAATGCATACAAATTTTAGTCTCATTTTAGAATTGTTTTGAAATTATGATTTTTGATTTATCTTTTTTGGCTATGTATTTCATGAATTTTACATATTCTGGGTATTCTTCCTTCTCCCACTTTCCACTTTTAAGAACAAGCTTTCTAGTATAGATAAGCATATTTTCCTGTTGAATTAAATCTACCTCGTACAAACCAAACTTTGTTTCTTTAAGCACAGGTTCATAGTTGGAATCTATGAAGTAATCATCAGGCAACTTGATGGAAACCTGGTCTTCAAAAGCGTACCCTCTTCTAACCTCAAAAGGATATTTCCTTTTATTATCTTCTTGTGGAAAACTTGTTTGTCGTGTAAAAACATTTGGGCAAAATAGTATTTTTTCTCCTGCTATTGAAGGATAATTTTCAGATACCATAGAAATCCTTTCTTCAAATAAAATTTGATCTTTTAATTCTGAAAGTTCGATATCCTTAATGATGAGACCGTTATGATAATTCCACAAATCTTTGTAGAACGCTTTTTGCTTTTGTTCATCTTCCTTTGCTAAAGAAAATATTTTATAGTAAGCAAGATTATGGGAAGTAATTACAACCTCACCTAAAAGCTGCATTTGTTCATTAAAATGAAGCTCGGCTTGAGTTTTTCTTAAATTTTCGATTGCATCATAAGTAGGTGTATGCGTCATAATCGCACCTTCAGGAGTTACCATTAAGACCTTACGATCATCTGTATGGGTTCCTAAAAAGTTGAAAGGCAAATCCTGGGAAGTACATTCTAAAAATATCATTTCATCTTCTATTGGAACTGCTAGTATAACATGGTCACCCTGCATTGCTACAAAATCCTCATCCAAATCGGTTCCAGAAGATTGAGAATCAACAATCGTATAATAAGAAGGTATGTTTTGTGATTTCAGGAGTGCTTTAGTATAATTGGTTAATCCTTTACAATCTCCATAGCCCAATGCGTCTACTTCTTCGGCTGGGGAAGGTTTCCATCCGCCAATGCCAACTTGAACACTAATATACCTTGTCCTATCCTGCATATATTCATAGATTGCCTTCACCTTTTCTTTTGGGTTATCTATTTGTGCTACCAAATTGTTAACCTGTTGAATTGTTTTCTCTGGCAATTCATCAAGGTTCTTTAACAACTTTTCAGACTGCCATTTCCCAAAGTCTTGCCAGTTTCTTACTTGTGCAGTGACGCCCTGTAACTCAAACTTTTCCAACGAGAATCTTGCAAATGGTATAAGTTCCCTTACCGGAGGAGCTAAGTCTTCATAACGGAGTGGATCTAAATTTTTCGCTTCTATTCGGAAACCATTTTCTTCTTCTTCCAATGAAATTCCATACGCTTCAAAGTTTTTTATTTGCTTCCGCAATGGAGTTTGACTTTCATTGATAAAATGAAATGTTGCATTTTCAACAAATACCGAGGTGTATTCTAAAGGTGTAAATTCTGGCAGAAATGCTGTATTGGAAGTTTTATATGAATATGAAAATTCAATGGTGTATGGATAAAAAGTTGGTATATAATTCAATACTATTAAACGATCATCTGTGTAAAGACTTTGTCCTGTGGCACTAATATCTAAAAAATCCTTTTTTTTAATTTTCTTTTGAGGCACTCCCAATGCATCGTAGATAATAGCTTCGTAGTCTTTTATTTTTTTAAAGGAATCGTACCTAATAAAAAAGCGAATGCGCTCTGAAGCTTTTTCATTTAAAATAGTAACCACTTTTTTCCTTTCTACGAGTAATGAATTGTAGTTCTCCAAAGTCACTTTTGTGTCATCTTCCTTTACAATTGCATTTATGCCTTCTATGGAATCATTATCTAAAGAAAGTAATGAATAATTTTGTGCTATTATTTGATGACAGCCCAAAAGTATTGCTAAAAGAAAAAAATTCTTCATTCCTTATTTTTTGAATCTAAATAAATGGTGACGGGACCATCATTAATGAGTGCTATCTCCATCATTGCCCCAAACTCACCTGTTTGAATCTTTTTCCCCAAATCCTTTTCCATTTGCATCACAAAATCTTGATACAACGGTAATGCTATTTGGGGTTTAGCAGCCTTTATAAACGATGGTCTATTCCCTTTTTTGGTACTGGCATGCAAGGTAAACTGACTTACCACTAATGCTTCTCCAGAATTATCCAGCAGCGAACGGTTCATGTTTCCTTGCTCGTCTGAAAAGACTCTCAATTGTACAATTTTTCGGCTTAGCCATGTAATATCTTCCATGGTATCTGCCTCTTCAATCCCCAATAAAATTAGAAATCCATTGCTTATTTGCGACACAACATTTCCTTCAATTGCTACAGAAGCACTTTTTACCCGTTGTATTATTGCCCTCATTCGTTTCCGTAGGTATCTTTTCGGTAGGTGTCTTCTTCCCCTTCCATCATTTGCAAATAACTTTTATAACGAGACCAAGCAATCTCATTATTTCCCAACGCATCCTTAACTGCACATTGAGGTTCTTGAAGATGCAAGCAATTGTGGAATTTACATTCAGATTTAAGTGCAAAGAATTCTGGAAAATAATCTCCTAATTCTTCTTTTTCCATAGCTACCACCCCAAACCCCTTAATCCCGGGGGTATCTATAATTTTGGCATCAAAAGGAAGGTCATACATCTCTGCAAAAGTCGTGGTATGCTGCCCCTGTAAATGCTGCTCTGAAATTTCCGAAGTTTTTAAATCCAAATGAGGATCTAATTGATTGATTAAAGTTGATTTCCCAACTCCGCTATGCCCCGAAAAAAGACATACTTTCCCTTCCATAAGTTGTTTCACTTTCTCTATGTGGGCGCCTGTCTTGGCAGAAATACCTATACAGGTATAGCCAATAGATCGATATAAAGCCGCTAGGTATTTTGCTTCAAGCAAAGTCTCTTCATCATAGGCGTCTATTTTATTGAACAGAAGCACCGACTCAATATCATAAGCTTCGGCAGTGACCAAAAAACGATCGATAAATGTGGGGAAAGTTACTGGGTGTTGCAACGTCACTAACAAAAAGGCAATGTCTATGTTGGCAGCAATGATGTGGGTTTGCTTTGAAAGGTTTACCGATTTTCGGATGATATAATTTTCCCTTGGTTCAATTTCATAGATAATCCCTATGGTCTCATCCCCTTTGGTTTCCACCTCAAACAACACATGATCTCCTACAGCAACCGGATTGGTACTTTTGATGCCCTCAATGCGAAATTTTCCCTTTATTCGGCAATTGTAAAAAGTCCCGTTAAGTGACTTCACAAAATACCAACTACCCGTAGATTTATAAACCGTTCCTTTCACTTTGACAAAATTCTAAAATTTCAATCAGAAATCCTCATTTTGCAGCTATATTTGTAATAATCTTACCCATAAAACCACTATTTCATGAGAAAACTTGTTTTTTTGGCATTGCTTTCCGTAGTTCTCTGTACAGAACTTCAAGCCCAGGTGTATGAATACCAAATTGTAACGGTTGTAGAGTCTATTATTCCCAACGGTCTTGGAAGGTCTCGTATGATAAGTGTGAATGATTCAAGGGATTATCAAGAATTTACTACCACGAGGTCTGAAGAAGATAATTCCAGAAACAAATCAGATCGTGGTGATATTCGCGTGAAAGGATTTGACGAAACCAAATTGTTGAATTTCTTCAATTTGGGCGGAATTAGATTTCAGAATATAGCCGCCAATGATGCCATTATCACGTCTAAGATCAACAGCATGGCTGAAGCCGGCTGGGAATTGACCTTTGTAAATAGCGGTGTGGAAAGCTACGGGGGCAAAGGCGACGATAATGGGATTTATATCACCCGCTACATTTTTAAACGGCCTAAAGAGTAATAATTTTTAAGCCATTTTCCTTACCCTTCTGAAAGGAATTCGGTTTGATGATTAATGGATTCCTGGTGAATGGCTTTGAAAATACGAAGGATGAATTCTTCACTTAGCTGATGGCTTTCCCCCTCTAAAATCATTTTACCAAGGATTTCATTCCATCGCTTAGACTGAAGGATTGCAACGTTGTTCAGTTTTTTCAGCTTTCCAATTTCATCTGCAATACGCATACGTTTCCCCAAGGTCTCGATTAATTGGTGATCAACCACATCTATTTTGGTTCGCAAAGTAGCCAACTTATTCTGAAACTCCACGGCATCCCCTTCTTCCTTTCTAATTTTCAAATCTACCGTCATCTGTTCCAATGCAGCTGGAGTTATTTGCTGATTGGCATCACTCCAAGCTTTATCTGGGGTATGATGCGTTTCCACCATTAACCCGTCATAATTTAGATCGAGTGCCGTTTGGCATAAATCGAAAATAATATCGCGTCTTCCGGCAATGTGGGAAGGGTCTAAAATCAATGGGAGGTCTGGGAACCTATTTTGAAGATCAATGGGAATTTGCCATTCAGGATTGTTTCTGTAGCGGGTTTTTTCATAGGTAGAAAACCCTCGATGGATAACTCCTAAATTTTTGACATCTGCTTGATAAAAACGTTCCACTGCTCCCAGCCAAAGTGCCAAATCTGGATTCACCGGATTTTTGATAAGTACCGGTTTATCTGTACCCTTCAGGGCATCTGCAATTTCCTGCACAATGAAAGGCGAAACGGTTGTCCTGGCACCAATCCATAGAATATCGATATCATGCTTTTGAGCAAGCTCTACATGATGCGCATTCGCTACTTCAGTGGTGGTTAACAAACCTGTTTCTTCCTTAGCCCGTTGCAACCACTTCAATCCCAAGGCACCAACACCTTCAAAATTTCCAGGCCGGGTTCTAGGTTTCCATATTCCTGCCCGCAAAACGGTTGCATCAGTATCTTTTAGTTGGTGGGCAATGGTAAGTACTTGTTCTTCGGTTTCAGCACTACAGGGACCTGCAATTACCAAAGGGTGTTGCAGCCCCATTCCATCTAGCCATTTTCTTAGGGATTTATTGTTTTCCATTATTTGTAAGGTTTGTTAATGTACTAGGATTGTTTTCCCTATTCTGACTGTAGGCTCCTAATATTTTAAAATTTTTGACGTACGGTTGTAATTGCTCCACCGCTTGCTTGAAATCTGAAGGCTCAGCAAATGTAACGTCTACAAAAAAAGCATATTTCCAAGGCGTACCCATTACCGGAAGCGATTGGATTTTGGTTAGGTTGATGTTATGAGCTGCCATTACTTGTAAGGCTTTGCTAAGGGTTCCCACTTCGTGCCCTAACTGAAATTTTATTGAGGCCTTATTGGGGGTTTTATTGCTGAATGAATCCCCTCTTTTTCCAATGAGTACAAAACGGGTTTGATTTTCTTTAATATCCTGAATATTACTATCCAAGATTTTCAACCGGTAGCGTTCTGCCACCTGTTTTCCAGCAATAGCAGCTACTCCTTTCAAGTTATTTTCCCGAATGCGCTTTGCTTCACTTGCCGTATCCTTTCCCTCTATAATTTTAAATTGCGGTGGAAATCTTCTTAAATAATCCTTACACTGCAGCAGGGCCACAGGATGTGAATGCACTTCGAAAATATCGATGATGGATTCAGTTTCCAACGCCATAAGGTACATTTGAATATTCAGAAATACCTCGTCAAAAATCTCTAAATCTACCGATTCTATCAGATTATAGTTTGGAAGAATGGAACCTGCGATGGTGTTTTCTATTGCCAACACCCCATAGTCGGCCTTATTCTGATGGATGCTCTGGGTGACCCCATCAAATGAATCACACTTTACCAATGATATATCCTGTTCTGGGAATAGTTTCTGAACAGCTTCATCGTGAAAAGATCCTTCAATACCTTGAATTGCTATTTTCATATTCTTTTGTTTTGCTCAAAAAAAAACCCGGAAGTAACTTCCGGGTCTTTTAATGTTATTTTAAAAACATTACATATCTACCCGGGTTTTACCAGAAAAGTAAAAGAACCAAAAGTTAAAATATGTAATAAAATTCTGCATTATTTGTTTTTGTTATTGGCTAAGGTACATAATACTTTAAAAGAACAAAATCTTTTTTGCTTTTTTTTAATTTGTAGTTTTACAACTTTAAAGAATGTCCATACAAGTAAAAAATATAGAAAAGTATTACGGAGCGCAAAAAGCACTGGACTCCATTTCATTTTCTTTAAAAAAGGGAGAGGTGGTTGGCCTTTTGGGGCCAAACGGTGCTGGAAAATCAACGTTGATGAAAATCCTTACCACTTTTCTACCTCCCACAAATGGATCTGCTATTGTTTCTGGTCACTCTATAGATCTAGACCCAGCAAAGGTAAAAGCCTCTATTGGATATCTACCAGAGCACAACCCCTTGTATACTGAAATGTATGTTAGGGAATACTTACTCTTTAATGCTTCCGTGTATGATGTGGGGAAGTCTGCCGTGGAGGAAGTTATTGCGCAAACTGGATTACATAAAGAAGCCCACAAAAAAATTCAAGAGCTTTCCAAGGGGTACCGTCAACGTGTAGGATTAGCATGTGCTTTGTTGCATAATCCAGAAGTTTTGATTTTAGATGAGCCTACCACAGGACTTGATCCTAACCAACTTAGGGAAATTAGGGAGCTTATTAAATCACTGGGAAAAGAGAAAACCGTATTGCTATCTACCCATATTATGCAGGAAGTAGAAGCTATCTGTGATAGGGTAATTATTATTAATAATGGAAAAATCATCTTAGATAAACCACTGAAGGAATTGTCTAAAAACCAAGAGCAAATTATTGAAGTTGAGTTTGATTACAGGATAGAAGAAGTTGCTTTACAACAAATCTCTAAAATTGACAAAGTAGTCAATGTTTCGGGGTTTGTGTACCATCTTTATTTTTCTACGGAAACCGATATGCGTTCCAAAGTATTTGACTTTGCACATGATAACGGATTGAAAATCCTTCAGCTTCATCAAAAAAACACATCGCTAGAACAATTGTTTACAGAACTTACTACTCAAAAATAAGTCGTCCAGTATTTAATTCTTCAACTTGCACGACAGGAGGACGGTTTTTTGCAATGACATCTCCCAATCCAATTATAGTACCTCTAAGGGTTTCGGTGGGGAATACAATTAATTTATTAGTGCTTCTATGGAAAAAATTTACATTTTTTAAAATTAGGTTTTCAGCTTCTACACGTGTATCTCCGTCCCTAAGTGATATGTTAGCAGACCTTGCCTCCCCTTGAAGATAAAACTTTGCCAAACCATTAGATTCAATACTTATTGATCCTATATTGATATTTTTAAGATTGAAATCTCCATCAATGTGAAAAATATCCTCTTGTCTAGGGTCTACGGAAAACAATCGTAATTTACTATGTCGAATTTCTCCAATATTTTCTACTGTCAAACCAGAGCTATTCCTTATAATCAAGGTATCTACAGGTGCAGTGACATATACTTTGGTTACTCCATAATCACGGGTATAATTGCAACTATTACGGTCACTTACTTTCAGAATACTATCTTCTACCCGTACACGAACCTCATTTAATAAATTCTCACCAGTCTCAACCGTCACTTTCTGTTCGTTGCCATCAACTAAAATAAGCTGTACCCTGTTCCAGACAATGATTTGATTAAAAGCTTCTACATTGTAGCTTTCTTCTACAATATCACCGGTACTTTGAAAACAATCCCAAGCATTTTGGGCATTACATCCTGCTAGCAATAATACTATTCCAAATATGTAAAATAATTTTTTCATATTAAATACGAACTCCTATTCCAAATTCTACTGCTTCTGCTTTGGCATAATGGGAATGCACAGTGACAACCCCAAAAAAACGATCCTTAAAGAAATATCTTTTAATTCCAAGTCTGTTGTAAACTTGCCTTTCAAATTCATAAGGCCAATATACATAATACCCTACTTGTGAGACAAATGCCACTTTGTTAAACCGTAATTCATGACCCACAAAAACCCCAACTCGTCTGTAATCCAATCCTTCTTCCAAACCATCTCCTGGAAAAGCAATCCTTCGGTAATTAATAAGATGTATCAAAAAATTGGAAAAAAACACATCAGCTCCTACTTGAAAAGTACTTTTGTAATTTATTCGTTTGTCTGCAAATACCGAAAGCGTATAAAATGGATATTGTCCCAATCCGTTTACATCAGCTTCATTCATTCCAGTTCTAAATGCCACATTATACTTAATGCGCTCTTCATACCATTTACTTGGCCAATTCCCATCGCCTATTCTAGCAGGGAAATTAATTTGATCTACTTGATAGCTTAATCCAGCACCAAAGAACAAGGTATTGGTACTATTATTGGGTGCCTTTAGGTTTGCATTGGAATAATGAATCACTCCCATACCCAAATGCGCGCCAAGACCTTTGTATAAATTTTCCTTGATGATGTCAAACCGTAGCATGGTAGTACTTAGAAAGTGACTTCCATAGGCATTATTCTGAAAATTAGTTTCCGGATCATAGGGGTTATTCGCATAAGCGATACCCTGTCCAACCCCAATGCGAAGTAACCTATTATAGAAATACCAATTGAAATGGCCATACAAGCCATAATTCTGACCTAAATAAGGATTTTTTAAATCCTGATACGTAAAAGTAAAGCCCCAGTCTGGATAATTGTACCTACTCTCCCATTCATTATATCCATACGTTTTTCTATTATAGCTTACAATAAGACCTGTAGGATGGCCTGTAATAAGGTGGGAAATATCCGGATTGTGCTCAAGGATACTTCCATAGATATAATCTACTTCAAATGCGACTGGTTTCAGTTCATTTTGCTGTGCAAAAAGACCCGCTCCCATCCATAAAAACAACACCAAACAAAAATACTGCCTCATAATTCTTGAACGGCTGTAAATATACACTAATCTTCAAACAATAATTGCCCCGTATAGTATTCTTCTACTTCCACAATAGGAGGCCTGTTTTTTGCGATAACATTTCCGGTTCCGCGGATGGTTCCACGGATAGATTCCAACGGATTCACAATCATTGCATTGGCACTTCGTTGAAAGATACGAACTTCATCCACTAGTAGATTTCCAGCTTCTAGCCTAGGGATTTCATCCTCAAAGGTAAAGGAAGCTTTTTCTGTAGTACCCGTTAAGTAAAAAGCGCTAAAACCATTTGCTTCTACTTCTATATTTTCACAATTTAATTGCAGGTAAAAGTCCCCGCTTTTTCTGGAGTCCTCAACACCCCCGGTTGTATTGCTTACCAATTTTAATTTTGGAAAGGAAAGCACCCCTTCACCTATCACATCAAATGACGAACTATTTCTAATCTCTGTAATATTGGGAGATGTGATAATGGCTTTTGTAATTCCATAATCCCGTACCCAATTACACTGATTTCCATCTCTTACGACCAAATACTCACCTTCAATAGTTACAGAAACGTCATTTAATAGATTTTCCCCAGTTTCCAAAATAACTTGTTGTTCTGCCCCTTCTTTTATGATTAAAGTTACGTCATCTTCAATTCTAATCTTTGAAAAAGCCGAAACTTCAAACTCCCTTCTAATTATATCCCCTTCAGCTTGAATACAATCATTGATATTTTCTGAATCACAGGAAAATAGGAATGCACAAAATATGTATATAAATCTTTTCATTTTTTACAACCTTATACCCCCTCCAAAAGCAATGTGTTCTGCATTGGCCGCATGACTTTTTACATACACCCCTGCAAATAATTTTGAAGTAACATAATATTTCACACCAATTCTTGCATAAACCCTTGATTCATATTCGTAAGGCCAATACACATAATATCCTAATTGAGTGGGTAATCCCAGCTTTCCAATACTAAATTCATGTCCAAGCATAACACCTACCCTTTTGTGATCCTTAGGTCCATCCAATCTATTGGGAAAAGAAGCCAAGACATATTCAATCTCTTCTTTCAGAAATTCTGAAACAAAATATTCTACCCCAAACTGTAAAGTACTTTTGTAATTAAGTCGTTTATCTGCATATGCTGAAACCACATAAAAAGGATGCCTCCCTAAATTAAAATAGTCACTTTCATTAATCCCCCCTCTTAGCTCTAAATTAATTTTTATGGGTTCTGAAAAGTCTTGGGAAACCTCCCTTTTTTGATAACTTAAAGAATCTTTTGATGTTGGGTTGTAAGACATTCCAAGGGTAAGACCAAATACATTGGTTCCTGTATTGGGAGCCTTTACACTTCCATTGGAGTGATGTACAAAACTTAGACCTACTTGTAATCCAACGTCTTTAAAAATTTGTGCTTCTTCATATTGAAGTAAGAAATAAGTAGATGCCATAAGGCTACTCCCATAGGCTACATTCTTAAAATTATCTTCTAAATCAAAAGGATTGGTATTGTAGGCAATTCCTTCTGCCACCCGAAATTTTAACTTCCTATTTAAAAAATAAAAATTAAAATGTCCGTACACCCCATAATTTTCACCCAACACTTCATATCCAAAATTCTGATAGATAAAAGAAACTCCCCAATCTGGATAACCATATGCTTGTTGCCAGTATGAATCCCCAAAAGTTTTTCGGTTATAGCTAAGAATAATTCCTTGTGGTTGCTCCCTTACAAGGTGCGCAATATTTTTATTATGACGCAATAGCACTCCATAATAATATTGGGCACCTAAAGAAAAATCAGTGTTTTGAGGGTTCTGGGAAAATAGCATCCCCGAACTAAAAAGAAAAAGACATAACCATTTCAAGTACATGCCGCAAAACTAGGATTTTTAAAAAACCTTGGAAGCAATCTCCTTGATATTAACACTTTTGCCCATGGAATAATAATGTAGCACCGGCACCCCTTCTTGAAGTAACTCTTTACTCTGGGCAATACACCATTCCAGCCCTACCCTTCTAACGGCTTCATTATCCTTGCATTGTATGACTTCCTTAATCAAAGTATCAGGTAAATCTACATGAAAACGGTGTGGCAATATATTAAGTTGTCTTCTGGTAACCAATGGTTTTAATCCTGGTATAATAGGAACGGTAATACCTTCCTCCCGGCACTTGTCCACAAAATGAAAATACTTCTCATTATCAAAAAACATTTGGGTCACAATATAGGAAGCCCCTTTGGCAATCTTTTTCTTTAAAAAATAGATATCACTATCCATACTTGGAGCTTCAATATGTTTTTCGGGGTAGCCTGCAACCCCAATACAAAAGCTAGTAGGCGCACTATTCTCTAGTTCTTCATCTAAATAAAAGCCTTTATTAAGATTAGAAATTTGCGACACCAAATCACTTGCATAATGATGTCCTTCTTTTTCGGGTTTGAAATACGTTTCGCTTTTCACAGCATCTCCCCGCAATGCCATGACATTATCTATTCCTAAAAATCCCAAATCAATTAAAAAGTTTTCCGTATCCTCTTTACTGAAACCGCCACATAAAATATGGGGTATGGCATCTACATCATATTTATTTTGGATTGCCGCACAAATACCAACTGTTCCTGGACGCTTCCTCACAATCTTTTTCTGTAACAAACCATTGCCTAACTCTTTAAAGACATACTCTTCCCGGTGGTAAGTAACATCAATAAATGGCGGATTGAACTCCATCAAAGGATCAATAGCATCAAAAATAGACTGAATATTTTGGCCTTTCAATGGTGGTAAAATTTCAAAGGAAAAAAGGGACTTGCCCTTTGCATTTTCAATATGTTCTGTTACTTTCATGTATCGGCAATATTTGGTTGAAGCCAGTTCTGGGCTTCCTCATATGGTATTTTTTTTCGTTCGGCAAAATCCTTTACTTGGTCTTCTGTGATTTTTCCAAGTCCGAAGTACCTTGCCTCTGGATTGGCAAAATAATAGCCAGAAACCGAAGCTGTTGGCCACATGGCCAAGCTTTCAGTAAGTGTAACGCCTATGTTTTTTTCTACTTGTAGCAATTCCCAAATGGTATTCTTTTCCAAGTGGTCTGGACAGGCAGGATAACCCGGTGCAGGGCGGATCCCTGTATAGGCTTCAGCAATTAATTCTTCGTTTTTAAAATGTTCCTCAGACGCGTATCCCCATTGTTCCTTTCGGACTTTTTCATGAAGCCATTCAGCGAATGCTTCCGCAAGTCTGTCTGCCAAAGCTTTAACCATGATGGCATGATAATCATCGTGTTGTGCTTCAAACTTACGGGCAAGATCCTGGGCACCAAAACCTGCGGAAACACAAAAACATCCAACATAATCCTGCATACCAGATTCCTTTGGCGCTATGAAATCTGCAAGTGCCAAGTTAGGTCTTCCAGCTGCTTTCGCACTTTGTTGACGCAATGTTCTAAAGTGGTATTCTTTGGAAAGATGGGTCAGTTCGATATCGTCATCATTTACTGTATTGGCAGGAAATAATCCAAAAACTGCTTTGGCTTTTAGCAATTTCTGATCAATAATTTTAGTGAGCATTTTAAGTGCATCTTGGTACAATTCTGAAGCTTGATTCCCAACCACCTCATCACTTAGAATATTTGGAAACTTACCATGTAAATCCCAACTTCTAAAAAATGGAGTCCAATCTATGTAATCCTTCAATTCCTTCATGTCTAAATTTTCAATGACATGAACACCCAGTTTATTTGGGGTTTTAATTTCCGAAGGCGTAAAAGAAAACCTTCCTTTATTTTTCCTTGCTTCCTGCAGGGAAATATAAGTTTTGGTTCGTTGACGCTTCAGGAATTTTTCACGAAATTCTTCATATTCATTTTTTAGCGCTTCTTTGTATGTCTCCTTTTTATGTTGCTGCAATAACTGATTTACCACTGTAACCGCCCTGGAAGCATCAGTTACGTGTGCAACGGTTTGGGTATATTCTGGATCAATTTTTACTGCAGTATGTGCTTTACTGGTCGTTGCACCTCCTATGAGCAAAGGGACTTTAAACTGTTGCCGCTGCATTTCCTTTGCCAGAAATACCATCTCGTCCAATGAAGGAGTAATGAGTCCGCTCAAGCCTATAATATCTACATTTTCTTCCTTGGCAGTGGCGATAATTTTTTCTGGAGGCACCATCACGCCCAAATCAATGATTTCATAATTATTACAGGCCAAAACAACAGATACAATATTCTTTCCAATATCATGTACATCCCCTTTTACAGTGGCCATAAGGATTTTACCATTTGCTCTTGTAGTTACATCCTTTTCAGATTCAATATAGGGAAGCAGATAGGCCACTGCTTTTTTCATGACTCTTGCGCTTTTAACTACCTGCGGAAGAAACATTTTTCCACTGCCAAACAAATCACCTACCACATTCATTCCTGTCATTAAGGGACCTTCAATAACTTCAATAGGTCTGGAAACATTTTTGCGGGCTTCCTCTACATCTTCTTCAATATATGTATCGATTCCTTTCACCAATGCCCTAGTAATGCGTTCCTGAAGTGGCTCAGACCGCCATGTCTCTTCTTTTTTGGTCTGGTTTGTTGTACCCTTTACCGTTTCGGCGAAAGCCAAAAGACGCTCCGTAGCATCTTCTCTTCTATTTAAAATTACATCCTCTACATGCTCCAGTAAATCCTTTGGAATATCATCATAGACTGTTAACATGGCAGGGTTCACGATGCCCATATTCATTCCAGCCTTGATGGCATGGTACAAAAACACCGAATGCATAGCCTCTCGTACGGTATTATTTCCACGGAAACTAAACGACACATTACTCACTCCCCCACTAGCACTGCAATACGGTAGATTCTCCCGAACCCATCGGGTAGCTTCTATGAAATCAGTGGCATTGGTGCGATGCTCCTCCATCCCTGTCGCTACCGGAAAAATATTTAAGTCGAAAATGATATCCTCCGGCGGAAAATTTGCAGTGCGCACTAATAAATGGTAGGATCTTTCAGCAATTTCAATTCGTCTTTGATAACTATCTGCCTGCCCTTTTTCATCAAAAGCCATGACAATGACAGCGGCTCCGTAGCGTCTAATTTGCTTGGCCTGACGAAGGAATTCTTCTTCCCCTTCCTTCAAACTAATAGAATTTACCACACATTTCCCCTGTACTACCTGCAAGCCTGCCTCAATAATTTCCCATTTAGAACTATCAATCATAATAGGAATTCGGGCGATATCGGGTTCGGCCATGACAAGATTTAAAAATTGTACCATGGCATGTTTCCCATCAATAAGGCCATCATCCATATTCACATCCAAAATCTGGGCACCTCCTTCAACTTGATGACGGGCAATTGAAAGGGCTTCTTCAAAATTTTCCTCCTGAATCAATTTCAAAAACCGTTTGGATCCCGCTACATTGGTACGTTCCCCTACATTAATGAAGTTGCTCTCTGGGGTAATAACCAAAGGCTCTAAGCCGGAAAGTTGCAAATATCTATTGGTTTTACGCATCATTAAAAGGTAGTTTGGTAAGATCTACATTTCCTCCCGAAAGGATAATCCCTACTTTTTTTCCTGAAAATATTTTTGGTTCTTTTAGCACTGCGGCAAGGGCAACTGCCGAAGAAGGCTCTACCACTATTTTCATACGCTCCCACACGAGTTTCATTGCCGCGATGATTTCTGTTTCCGTAACCCTAATTATTTGGGAAACATGCTCTTTAATAATGGGGAAGTTCACATCACCCAACTGAGTTTTAAGTCCGTCTGCAATAGTATCCCCACCATCATTATTTTGTATCTGCCCTAATTGCAGCGAACGAAAAGCATCGTCTACTGCCAATGGTTCAGCACCAAGCACTTTACAATCATTTCCAAAAAAATAAGCAGCTAATGCAGTTCCTGCCAATAAGCCTCCTCCCCCAACAGGCGTAATTATCTGATTTAAATTTGACACTTCCTGAAGCAACTCTACCGTTGCAGTGGCATTACCCAAAATCACTTCGATTTGGTTGGAAGGATGTAAGAAAGTAGCCCCAGTTTCTTTTACAACTTGATTGGCCATAGCTTCCCTCGCTGCCAAGGTAGCTTCACAAATAATTACTTTTGCTTCATAGCCTTTTACGGCTTCCCGTTTAACCAAAGGTGCATTATTGGGCATGACAATGTAGGCTTTCACTCTTAGCTGTTTTGCTGCCAAGGCAACCGCTTGGCCAAAATTACCTGAGGAATGGGTAACCACCCCTTTTCTCTTTTGTGCTTCGGAAAGTTGCAAAATGGCATGTACCGCTCCACGCATTTTAAAAGCTCCCATTTTCTGAAAGTTCTCACACTTAAAAAACAGTTCTGCATCAGAAAGTTTATTTAATGTTTCTGAAGTAAGCACTGGAGTTTTATGTACCCAAGGGGCAACTATTTCACAAGCTTTTTCTATCTGTTGTTTTGCAGGCTTCATATAACTTCTTTTGTAAGTTGAAAAGGTCTAGGCGTATACTTTTCCGTTACTTTTGCAATGGCTTCAACATGGGCTGGGGTGGTTCCACAGCATCCACCAATGATATTGACCACCTGTTTCTCTAAATATTCTTCCACCTGCTTTGCCATGATTTGCGGACTTTGATCATATTCCCCAAATGCATTGGGAAGTCCTGCGTTGGGATAAGCAGAAACCGCAAAGTTGGTCCGTTGGGCTACCGTTTCCAAATGAGGGGTGAGTTGTTTGGCTCCTAAAGCACAGTTAAACCCTACACTCAATAACGGAATATGTGAAATGGAAATCAAAAAAGCCTCTGCTGTCTGCCCAGAGAGTGTCCTTCCTGAGGCATCGGTTATGGTTCCGCTCACCATGACAGGAATATTTAGGTTTTTTTCTTCCTTAACTTCTTCAATAGCAAAAAGAGCTGCTTTCGCATTAAGGGTATCAAATATGGTTTCTACCAACAATACATCTACCCCACCATCTACCAAGGCCACCACTTGCTCTTTGTAAGCCGCACGAAGCGCTTCAAAGGAGATGGCTCTATACCCAGGATTATTCACGTCAGGGGAGAGACTTGCCGTTTTATTGGTAGGGCCAATAGCCCCCGCTACAAATCTTGGTTTATGTGGTTCCTTCTCTGTAAAGGATTGCGCCACTTTTTTGGCAATCTTTGCAGATTCCAAATTCATTTCATACACATACTCTTGCATATCATAGTCTGCCATGGCAATGGATGTTCCAGAAAATGTATTGGTTTCTACAATATCTGCTCCAGCTTCAAAATATTTACGATGCACTTCGGCAATCGCTTCGGGCTGAGTAATAGATAAAATATCATTATTCCCTTTTAGAGGTTTATGGAAATCCTTAAAACGGGTACCGCGAAAATCTTCTTCCGTGAATTTATATTGCTGAAGCATGGTCCCCATGGCTCCATCCAATATTAAAATACGTTCCTGTAAAATAGTTTCTAATCGATGCACAATACAATCTGTCTTCAGCAAACTGAAGTAATTAATAAAGTTATCGAAAGAAAAGGGAATAATACTGGGTGTTATCTATTCCAACAATGGATAGAACGTAGCACCTTCTCTGCAGGAGCAAAGGGTTGCTAAGGCTTCACAGGGTCTATTCCCTCCGCCTTTCTTGATAACAATTAAAAAGTAAATGAACTGGTACAAAGTAAAGGCATAAAAATGGCTTTACCAATTTTAAAGGCAAAATCTATTTGAAATGTATGCCACACTCCCTGTTTTCTAAAGCTTTTACAGGGTCAAAATAATCAAACTCCAACGGTAGGTTATTGGATTTTATATAGCTTTCTAATTCTTTATCTGAATAATGAAAGAACGGACTTACCTTTAAAATCCCCTCCTTACTAAAACTAAAGACCCCTAATCCCTTACGATGTTCTGTTTGGTGTTTTCTAATGTTAGTGAACCAAACATCTGGTTGGTATTTCTTAAAAGCCCTATCAAAAGGTTCCAATTTTACTTTCTCTGAAAAAACTGCGTGATTGGGATTGTCTAAAGCTGGCAAACCTATGGTATTTTTTAAATAAGCTGTTGTGTATTTGGGAACAAAAATATCTAAATTTAAGGATAGTTCTTTTCGTAAATACTGAACATGAGCATAGGTGGCATCTGTATTAAAACCTGTGTCACACCAAATAACGGGAAGGCTATTTTGCACATCTGTACAAGCATGTAGCAGAGCGGCAGCGTATGGACCAAAACTTGTGGTAATAACTGGTTTTTTAGCAATTTGCAATGCAAAACTTATGATCTCTGAAGGATCTTCATACCGCACATTCTCATTGAATAACGCAACATTTTTAGGCGTAACTTCTTTCATAAACTAATATCCCATAGATTTAGTAGAGTGAACAAACTTAAAACTTTTATTTGACATGGGCGATAGCATTTCTTCATGAATTTTTAGGCAATAAAATCTTCCAGGGTTGTTTTTTCAAGAATAGACAACGTGTTATCCCGTACTTGAATCATTAGATTATGCACATCACAAGTTGCTTCATCTGGACAATCCCCACACTTTTCGTAGAAATTAAGACTTACGCAAGGGACCATGGCAATAGGACCTTCCAAACATCTATAAAATGCAGCCACTGGGATTTTTCTGGATTTTTCCAATAAGTAATATCCACCTCCCTTTCCCTTTTTGGAACCTAAATATCCTGCTTTCCTTAAGGTTAGAAGAATACTTTCCAGAAACTTCTGGGATATATTTTCGGCTTCGGCAATAGTGGAAATCTGTACGGGATCACTATTGGGTCGTTTTGCCAAAAAGCTCAAAGCTTTAAGTCCGTATTTGGTTTTTCTGGAAAGCATTCCCTAAAGTTACAATTTTGTTCCGTTTAGAATCACTTCATACGTTATTTTCACAGAATTTTCCAAGGTGATGGATACCGAACAATAATTTTCAAAACTTAATTTAGCTGCCCGCAACGCTTTGGCCGGAAGGATTTCCCCTTCCAAAAATACCTTTACATGAATAGCTTTGAACGGTTTGGCATTTCGGACTTCGGTGCGCTCCCCTTCTACCTCAACGTGGTAGGAAGTAACAATTTGCCTTTGCTTTTTCAGCACATAAATAATATCTATTGCGTTGCAACCCCCAACAGACATTAACAGGAGCTCCATGGGACTCACACCATCTACTTCGGCATCTTCGGAAGCCTTGTGATCTATATAAACAGGAGTGTCCCTAGAGCCTTTAGCCTCTAGTCTGTAATCATCATTAATACGGTTTAAGGTAACTTTCATAGGATATTTTTAGGAGTTAATTTCTTTATAGGAAGTGACAATACCTCTAATTAAAGCAGAACTGAACCCATAATGCTCCATTTCATTTAATCCAGCAATGGTGCAGCCTTTTGGGGTTGTTACTTTATCAATTTCCTGTTCGGGGTGTTGTCCTTTTTGTATGAGCAAGCTGGTTGCCCCAAGCACCGTCTGATTTACAATAGTGGATGCTGTTTCTGCATTAAATCCAATTTGAATTCCACCTTGTGTCATCGCCCTCATAAACCGAAGGACAAAGGCTATTCCACAAGCTCCTAAAACAGTAGCAGCATCCATTAAATTGTCATCAATTTCCACGGTTGCGCCCAAGGTTTCAAAGATTTGATTTACGGTTTCTTTTGATGCAACATCTGTTACTTTCGTTGAAATACAGGTGATGGATTCCCCCACCGAAGAAGCCGTATTAGGCATGGCGCGAAATAGTTTTGGTTTACTGGAGAGTCTTGTGGAAATTTCTTCCAAAGAAACCCCGCTTACCAATGAAACCAACACATGATTCTCGGTTACAAATTCATCGATACTGCCAAGTACCACATCCAAATGATGAGGCTTTACCGCTAAAAGTATTAATGCTGTGTTGCGAACAGCATCTACATTATTTGAGGTTAGGTGCACCCCTTTTTCTGCAAAATGCATTACCCCTTTCAACTGACGTTTGGTTGCCCAAAGTTCATGTTCGGAAAAAGAGGGGTCTGAGAGCATCCCTTCTAAAAGGGATACACCCAAATTTCCCAACCCAATAATTCCAATACTTTTATTTTTCATGGTTAACTTTTTTCACTTATACGAAGGATATCCCCAAAAACCCCACGAGCTGTTACTTTTGCACCAGCACCGGCACCTTGAATCACTATAGGCTTATCCCCGTAACTGTTTGTGTAAATTTCAAATAAGGAATCGGTTCCCTGTAATTGTCCCAAAGGACTATCCCGTTTTACTGAAACTAATCCCACAGAAAGGTGGGCTCCATGTTCATCCATTAATTCTCCTTTAAGATCTGCCACATAACGGAGCACCTCCCCTTCACGCAATCCTTTCTTTTTGATTTGGAAGGGTACATCAAACACTTCAATTTTGTCAAAAAATTCAGGTAATGGAATCTTCCGTAGTTCCTTCGGGATGAGATTCTGTACAGAAACATCTTCCATTTCGTTATGCAAATCCAATTCCCTGGCTAAGATAAGAAGTTTTCTGGCCACATCCTTACCACCTAAATCTTCCCTGGGGTCTGGCTCTGTATACCCCAAGGTAACTGCTTTCCGCAACAGCGCACTAAAAGAAATGGCTGTTTCTGAAAACTCATTACACAAAAAGCTTAAGGAACCCGAGAAAACACCCCGAATACGTGTGATATTCTCGCCAGATAAATGTAAAAGCCTTATGGTATCAATCAATGGTAACCCTGCACCCACATTGGTTTCGTATAAATATTCTTTTGTGTGTGCAGTTAGTTTTTGTCGCAAAAAGGTATAGAAATCCAATGATAAGGTGTTCGCTATTTTATTGGAAGAAACCAAATGAAACCCATGTTCCACAAATAATGGGTATTGTACCGCTAAAGCATTGGAAGCCGTATTATCTACCAATACAAGATTGCCCAGTTGATGTTCCTTCGCATATTGTATTACCTTGAACACATCATTAACCTGTCTACTTTTGTTCAATTGCTCTTCCCAATTATCAAGTTTGCTTTCTCCTAAGAGCATTGTTTTAGAGTTGGCAATGCAAAATATTTCCAGATTCAAGGAGCGTCTTTTCAGAATTTCTTCTTGTCGTTCGAGCAATTGTGCAATAAGCTGGCTCCCAACGTTTCCGCATCCAAAAATTGCTAGGTGAATCGTTTTCTGCCGAAGGCTTCCCAATTGTATCCGTTGGGAAGAAGAAATTTCTACTGCTGTACTCATTGTCCTGAAGTTTGTACCCAATGGGCGGTTGTTTGGTTTACAAAATTCAGTGCTTTTTCAATATCCAGAAGTAAGTCTGAAACTTCCTCTATTCCACATGAAAGCCTAATCAAAGAATCTTTAATCCCAGATTGAAGTCTCTTTTCCCTAGGAATAGAAGCATGTGTCATCTGCGGTGGGTGACACAATAAACTTTTAACCCCTCCCAAACTTTCGGCTAATTTGAAATATTGGGTGCTGGTCACAAATTGATTGGCAGCGGCTTCTGTATCATTTTTCAGTGTAAAAGATACGACCCCTCCAAAGAGCCCATTTTGCTGTTGCTTAGCAATTACATGGTTTTTATGGCCTTCCAAACCAGGGTAATAAACTTGATCTACAGCTTCATGCGTGGTTAGGAATTGGGCTATTTGCAATGCGTTTTCAGATTGTTTTTTGAACCTAAGATCTAAGGTTTCAATTCCACGGATGGTTAGAAAACAGTCCCATGGACCCAACACCCCACCAGAAGCATTCTGTATAAATTTTATTTTTTCTGAAAGTCTTTCGGTTTTTGTAACCACTAATCCTGCCACCAAATCTGAATGACCGCCCAGATACTTGGTACCACTATGAATAACTATGTCTGCACCTAGCGCAATGGGGTTTTGCCCAATAGGAGACGCAAAAGTATTATCTACCACCAAAAGAGCCCCAATGTTTTGAGCAATACGCGCAATAGTTTTGATATCGGAAATTTTAAGGGTTGGATTGGTTGGAGATTCAATCCAAATAAGCTTTGTACTTGAAGATACCGCCGCTGCTACGTTGTCTGCATCGGTAGTATCTACATAGTTTACTTTGATACCCAGTTTTTGATATACATGTGTAAACAATCGGTATGCCCCCCCGTAAATGTCATCTACAGCGACAATTTCATCGCCAGCAGAAAGTTGTTTTAAAACAGCATCAATGGCAGCCAAACCTGTGGAAAAGGCAAAGGCCCCATGGCCGCCCTCCAATTTGGCAACAATATCTTCCAATGCTTGTCTTGTGGGATTGTTACTTCGGGCATAATCAAAGCCCTTGTTCTTTCCTGGAGCTTCCTGAACGAAAGTCGATGTTTGATACACAGGTACCGAGATGGCACCAGTTAATGGATCACTGGGAACTGAATGAATAATTTTTGTAGCACTCATTTTTCTATTTTTTTGAGTTAAACGAATATGTTAAAACCCAAAGCCAAAACCACCCTAAGGTGTGTACAGAAAAATGTTATAAGAAAATTGAAAAGCAGTCTCCTGAAGGGAAACTGTTTTGTCGTTATCTATCTCCAAAATTGGGGTAGAATGTAGCACCTTCTTTGATAGACAAAGGGTTGCTAAGGCTTCACGGGGTCTAATCCCTCCACCTTTCTTGATAACATTTCAGTAAGTCTTTGAACTTTGTGCGTTACAAATCTTTCAAAAAGAATGGCAGAAATCCAAATTATTTATGAGAAATTATTTTTTAGCCTGTGCTTTCTGCTGAATAATTTCGGGGATGGATCGCTTTTCAATATTGCTTTCCAACCAAGATAGAATATCCAGATACAAAAAGCTTCTTCGCTCATAGGGATCATCCTCCAACGCTTTCAATTTGGCATGTAAAGCCCTGAATTCCTTGGTAATTTCATGAGGATAAATTTCACCTAACCGTCTTAAAAATCGGATCATTTCTTTTTGCACCTGGTATAGATCCTCCATTTTAATCAAAAATTTGTAGGTACTTTTAATAAGTCGTTCCAAATGATAATCCTCACCGGCTTCGTAGTGCGCTACCAAATTTAGGATTCGGGAATAGCACAATAAATCCTCCCTCATTTCCAACGATTTATTGGAAATAATCTTGTCTAAATAAGCGATGCAGTTTCGGTTATCCCCTACTCCAAAATACAGACAAGCTATTTTATAGTAAAAAATCATGATATGGTGTGCATCCAACTTTTTTTCGAAGGCTTCCATACCTTTCAATAATTTAGGAACGTGTTGAAGTCCTTCCTGAAAAGTCCCTTCCATAAAATGCAGGTTCAAGCGGTGGGAATTTTGATATAAAAAAACCAAACTCTGCACGTTATCCCTTTTTGGAAATTCCTTGGCAGATATGGTCTCTTCAAATTTTTGAAGGGTTTCCTTAAACCTTGGTATATCCTGAATAAAAAATAATGCCTCCAGCAGATATTGTTTTCCGCGGATATAAAAAACGGGATTTAAGGAAATCATTTCAGGGTGTTCGTAAAACAAATCGGTCCATTTAAGGGCATATCGATAACACGAAAGAAAATCCTGAACCAAAAAACTGTACCAAAGGTGCGCCTTGTACCACCAAAGCTTTTCCCTAAAACCAACATTTTCCAAGTTTGTTTTAGGAAGCCTCGCATGAAAATAATCGGTAATGGTTTGGTATTCTTCATCGTTTTTCACATACCCTTTTTTCAGAAAAATACCATACAACTGAAGGGATAGATTGGAAAGTTTACTTGCCAACACATTCAATTTACTGATATCCCTAGCCTGAACCGTCAATTCATCAGCTCTGTTGCTAATGCTACGCGTAATGTATTGAGATTCTATCACTTTTTCCAATTCAATAATCTCGTATGCGGTATTCTTCTCTTCATTTACCAAAGCCATCCCTTTTGCTTTTTCAAGCAACTTCAGACTTTGGTTATAGAGACCTTTGTGGTACATAATCGTTGCAAAATCCAATAACTCCCGTATTTGCAAGCGAATGTTTTGGTGTGATGGACTCAATCGAAGACTAATTAGGATTTGCTTATAGAGATGTGCCTTTAAGTTGGAAAGCTGTTTTTTCTTTAAATCTTTATGTTTTAGTATTTCATGCTCATCATAGAAAGGGAGTTTTTCCAAAATATCAAAAAGCGTCATAAATTTAGCTTCCTCATTCACCCCTAATCTACCCGCATACAATCTAAATTGACGCTTTTCAGATTTGGTAAGTGACTTTATCAAGTCAAATAAATGGTCTTTTACAACTTTGGACATAATACCTTTTACAAGTTCAACCTGTTGTTATTCATTGATTTAAATAGAAAATAGCTCATTTCAACACCGTAATGAAGGGATATGAAATGGCGTTTTTCCATCATCCAAAATATAAATTCGTATTGAATTTATTACAAAAAGAATCATGGCATCTACACAAATTCAAATTTTTGATACTACTCTTAGGGATGGTGAACAAGTTCCGGGTTGTAAATTAAACACCGAACAAAAGGTAATCATTGCACGACAATTAGAGCGTTTGGGAGTAAACGTAATTGAAGCAGGTTTCCCCATTTCAAGTCCGGGAGATTTTAAATCGGTGGAAGCCATTGCTGCAATTGTGCAGGAAGCAACTGTTTGCGGACTTACACGTGCGGTACAAAAAGATATTGAAGTAGCTGCCCAGGCACTTGCAAAGGCGAAACACCCCAGAATACATACCGGTATTGGAACGTCTGACTCACATATTAAGTATAAATTCAACAGTACCCGTGAAAAAATACTGGAGCGCACCTTTGAATGTGTTTCCTATGCAAAATCCTTTGTAGAAGACGTAGAATTTTATGCCGAAGATGCTGGACGTACAGACAATGAATACCTAGCAAGGGTTTGTGAACAAGCCATTAAGGCGGGAGCAACAGTACTAAACATTCCAGATACTACCGGATATTGCCTTCCCAACGAATATGGGGCAAAAATCAAATACCTCATGGAAAATGTAAAAGGAATTGAAAAGGCAATTCTATCCTGTCATTGTCACAATGATTTAGGACTAGCTACGGCAAATTCCATAGAAGGGGTAATAAATGGGGCACGTCAAATAGAATGTACCATTAATGGTGTAGGCGAAAGAGCTGGAAATACCGCATTGGAAGAAGTGGTCATGATTCTTAGACAACATCCAACACTACAATTGGACACAAGTATCAATACAAAGGAAATTTATGGAACCAGCCAATTGGTTTCGCAAAACATGGGAGTGTATACGCAACCCAATAAAGCCATTGTAGGTTCTAATGCGTTTGCTCATAGCTCTGGCATTCATCAGGATGGGGTAATAAAAAACCGGGAAACCTATGAAATAATTGATCCCAAGGAAGTTGGGGTTACAGACTCTGCTATCGTGCTTACTGCTAGAAGTGGACGGGCTGCTTTAGCTTACCGCGCTAAAAAAGTAGGGTATGAACTCACTAAATTGCAGTTGGATGAAGTCTATGCAAACTTTCTTTCTTTTGCAGATCAGAAAAAAGAGATCAATGATGAGGACATTCACCAAATTGTGGAATCCAGCAAAGTATATCCACAAATTATTTCAGCGTAATGGAAAAGACTTTATTTGATAAAGTGTGGGACGCACATGTGGTAGACGCTATTGATAATGGCCCGCAAATTCTTTACATAGACAAGCATCTCATTCACGAAGTAACAAGTCCGCAGGCTTTTCAGGAATTGGAAAACAGAGGTATACCAATACTTCGCCCCAATCAGGTAGTTGCCACTGCAGATCATAATACCCCTACCCTAAACCAACATCTTCCAGTAAAGGACTTACTTTCCAGAAACCAGCTCAAGCAGCTTTCAGAAAACTGTACAAAACACGGAATTATCTTATACGAGCTAGGCCATCAATACAATGGCATTGTACACGTAATGGCACCAGAATTGGGCATTACCCAACCTGGAATGACCATAGTTTGTGGAGATAGTCACACCTCCACCCACGGAGCGTTTGGCACCATCGCTTTTGGAATAGGCACAAGCCAAGTGGCTCAAGTATTTGCGAGTCAGTGTCTATTGCTTACCAAACCCAAATCGCTTCGTATTACAGTAAACGGAACCCTTAAAAAAGGTGTTCTTCCAAAAGATGTCATTTTATACATTATCTCTCAGATAGGAACAAATGCTGGCACTGGCTACTTCTGCGAATATGCGGGTGATGTCTTTGAAGATATGAGTATGGAAGGTAGAATGACCGTTTGCAATATGAGTATTGAAATGGGTGCGCGCGGTGGAATGATTGCCCCAGACGAAACCACTTTTGAATATGTAAAAGGCCGAAAATTTGCCCCAGCAGGAAAAGAATTTGAAGAAAAAGTAGCCTATTGGAAAACCTTACCCAGTGATGCAGATGCTGTTTTTGACAAGGAATACACCTTTGATGCTTCAGATATTGAACCTATGGTCACCTATGGTACCAATCCGGGAATGGGTATAAAAATTTCTGAAACGATTCCTAATTTGAAGGATGCATCATTTCAAAAGGCCTTGCAATACATGGATTTCAAACCGGGGGAACGAATGATAGACAAACCTATTAATTATGTATTTATTGGAAGCTGTACCAATTCCCGGATAGAAGACTTTAGAACCGCTGCGGAATTTATTAAAGGTAAGCAAAAGGCAAAAAATGTGACGGCTTGGTTAGTACCTGGCAGCAAGCAGGTGGAAGCCCAAATTGAAGCCGAAGGACTAAAAACCATTTTTGAAGACGCTGGTTTTCAATTACGGCAGCCAGGTTGTAGTGCATGTTTAGCAATGAACGATGATAAAATTCCGCAAGGCGAATATTGCGTTTCTACTTCCAATAGAAATTTTGAAGGACGTCAAGGCCAAGGCGCAAGAACTATTTTGGCAAGTCCGCTAGTGGCTGCTGCAACCGCTATTGAAGGAAAAATAATAGACATTACACAACACCTAAACTAATGGAAGCATTCGTAAGGCTTACAGATACGGCAATTCCTTTGGAAATTGAAAATGTAGATACCGACCAAATCATCCCTGCTCGGTTCCTAAAAGCTACAGATAAAGAAGGCTTTGGGGAGAATGTATTTAGGGATTGGCGATTTAATAAAGATGGGAGTATCAATTCCAATTTTATTTTAAATGATAACACCTACACGGGAAGCATCTTGGTAGCAGGAAATAATTTTGGATGCGGTTCCAGCAGGGAGCACGCGGCTTGGGCATTGGCTGGGTATGGATTCAAAGTAATCGTTTCAAGCTTTTTTGCAGATATATTTAAAGGAAATTCCTTGAATAACGGAATCCTTCCTTTACAGGTTTCGGCAGATTTTCTTTCCGAAGTATTTCAGCAAATCAAACAACAACCCGAAACCAAAATTACTGTCGATTTAGAAAAACAAATCCTGAAAGTAGAAGGCACTTCCCTGCAAACTTCTTTCGATATTGACCCCTATAAAAAAACATGTTTGCTGAATGGGTATGACGACATTGATTATCTATTAAGCAAAAAAGATAAAATAGAAGCTTTCGAAGCACAAAAAATACAGGTATGAATCTTACAATTGCGGTACTTCCGGGCGATGGAATAGGCCCCGAAGTCACCAAACAATCCATCAAAATATTGAATGCAATCGCGATGGAGTTCAATCATAAATTTCAATTTCAACATGCGCATGTAGGTGCTGTTGCCATTGACGAAACGGGAAATCCGCTTCCAGATACTACCTTGGAACTTTGCAAAAAAAGTGATGCCATATTATTTGGCGCCATAGGTGACCCAAAGTATGACAATGACCCTTCGGCTCCCGTACGACCTGAACAAGGCCTATTGAAGCTTCGAAAGGAATTAGGACTCTTCGCCAACATTAGACCTGTGAAAGCGTATGATTCCTTACTGGATAAATCTCCTTTAAAGGAAGATCGCATTAAAGGAACAGATATTAGTATGTACCGTGAATTAACGGGCGGAATCTACTTTGGGGAAAAATACAAAAGTGAAGACGGAAACACGGCTTCCGATCTTTGTGTGTATTCAAAAGAAGAAATTGAACGTATTGCGCATTTAGCATTTAAAGCAGCACAATCCCGTAAAAACAAAGTAACCTTGGTAGATAAAGCCAATGTATTGGAAAGCTCACGCTTATGGCGAAAAGTGGTGACCGATATGACACCCCAGTATCCCGAAGTCGCTTTGGATTTTCTATTTGTGGATAACGCAGCCATGCAACTTATCCTCAACCCCAATCAATTTGATGTATTACTCACCGAAAATATGTTTGGGGACATCCTTAGTGATGAAGCAAGTGTAATTGGTGGCTCTATTGGCCTATTGGCTTCGGCTTCCGTGGGAGAGAAACATGCCCTGTTTGAACCCATTCATGGGTCCTATCCGCAGGCCAAGGGAAAAGGCATTGCCAATCCGTTGGCATCCATACTTTCCGCAGCAATGTTATTGGAACATTTTGGGTTGTTTGAAGAGGCACAACGTATTCAAAAAGCCGTTGAAAAATCTCTGGAATTAGAGATTACCACTCCAGATCTTAACCCAAAAAACAAACACATTACTACAGATCGTGTGGGGGATTTTGTGGAAGATTTTATTCATAACCCCGATGATACCAATAGAAATTTTGCCAATATCCATTTGGGGCAATCAACTATTATCTAAGCTAACAAAAACTGTTTTAATTGGTCATAGGTCGAGAATTGCTCGGCCTTTTTTTCTTTCTTCAATAATTCGGAAACGCCATTGGGAAGGATGATGGCCGACTTTATTTCTTCGGAAAAAACATCCAAAAATTTGACGGGATGAGCCGTTTCCAGAAAGACACCGTAATGATTTGGATGTGATTTTAAATATTCCTTGAGGGCCAAATAGCCTACCGCCCCATGGGGATCGGCAATGTAATCATGATGTTCATACAAATATTGAATAGCCTGCTGTGTTGCGGTATCGGAAAAAGCATATCCGGAAAGATGTGCTTTTACAGTTTCGAAATCCTGCTGAAACAATTCCTGAATCCGTATAAAATTACTGGGATCTCCCACATCCATTGCATTAGATATGGTTGCCTTTGAAGGCATCGGGTGATACTTTCCCGTCTCTAAATACTGCGGCACAATAGCATTGCTATTGGTTCCGGCCACAAAATGCTGAATGGGCAATCCCATCTGTTGAGCCATCATTCCTGCACAGATATTTCCGTAGTTTCCGCTAGGCACTGAAAAAACCAAGGGCAACTCCTGTTCCTGCATTAATTTGGAATAGGCAATCACATAGTAAAACATTTGCGGCAACCACCTAGCTACATTAATGGAGTTTGCTGAAGTGAGCTTAAGTTTACCATCAAAATCTGAATCCAGGAAAGCCTCCTTTACCATTTTTTGGCAGTCATCAAATGTTCCTTCCACTTCAATAGCCGTAACATTTTCGCCTAAAGTAGTAAGCTGTTTTTCCTGTAGATCACTTACTTTTCCTTTGGGGTATAAGATCACTACTTCTACTCCAGACACTTTATAAAAGCCATCGGCAACAGCCCCACCAGTATCCCCTGAAGTAGCCACCAAAACCGTTACAGAGTCTTTATTCCCTTTATTAAAATACCCCAAGCATCTCGCCATGAATCGGGCGCCCACGTCCTTAAACGCCATGGTAGGACCATGAAACAATTCCAAAGCAGCTATGCTAGATGTAATCTGCACCAATGGGAAATCAAATGAAAGCGTTTCTTCTACGATGGTTTTAAGGGTTGCTTCGGGGATTTCATTTCCAACAAAGGGTTGGATCATTTCAAAAGCCATTTCCGAAGCTGCCATGGAAGGCAACCCTTCAAAAAAAGTAGCAGGGAGCTTGGGTATTTGCTTCGGAAAGTACAACCCCCTATCTGGAGCTAACCCGCGAATAACTGCCTCTTTGAAAGAGCTCTCTGGAGCTTGATGGTGTAAACTGTAATACTTCAAAATCCTATCCTTTTATAATTCGGGTACCTTCCTTCGCAATGGGGGACACATATACTTGAAATTTTATTCCCGAAGGTTCATACACTTCCCAAAATGCGTTTGCTACTTTTTGTGCAGTTTCAGCACCTTTGGAAAGCGCAAACACAGAGGGCCCCGACCCTGAAATCCCTGCACCAAGTGCACCTGCTTCCAGCGCTGCTTTTTGTAATGCATCAAAATTGGGAATGAGAGTTTTTCTGTAAGGTTCCACGATAACGTCTTGCAGTGATTTCCCAATCCGTTCGTAATTTGCTTCGTAAAGACCACTTATTAAACCACCAACATTCGCCCATTGCTGTACTGCCTTTTTCAAGGGCACCTCCTTTGGTAAAACATTTCTGGCATCTTCTGTTTTAATTTCTATTTGGGGATGAATAACGGTCGCATATAACAAAGGAGGCGTGGGAAGGGAAACTATCTGCAAAGGAGTATAACTTCTCACCAATATAAATCCACCATAAAGATTTGCCGCTACATTATCTGCAATGGGTGATCCACAAGCAGCCGCTTCCCCTTTTCGGGCAAATTGCACCAATTCCAAAAGGGAATAAGGTTTCCCCAATAATTCATTGATGGCAAAAGCGGCTCCGGCACTACTTGCTGCGCTACTCCCAAGGCCACTTCCCGGTTTATATTTTTTATAGATTTCAATGTGTACTCCAAAGGGGAACTCCTGTTGCTCCAACATCAACTGCGCAACAACACCTGCGGCATTCTTATGGGTTTCAAAAGGAAGGGAAGCTCCTTCAATATGTGTGATTTCAATCTGTTTTTCGGTCTTTTTTTGAAACACCATCTCATCCCCAAGGGTTTCTAACGCAAAACCCAAAGCGTCGAATCCGCAAGAAACATTGGCCACAGTGGCCGGACTAAAAACACGAATTGTTTCCATGATTAACTTTTACCCAAACGAATGATATCCCCAAACAAACCAGAAGCCGTAACTTCAGCACCTGCTCCTGCCCCTTTGATAATGAGTGGTTGTTCTGTGTACCGTTGGGTATAAAATAACACAATATTATCTTTCCCTTCCAAATGATAAAATGGATGGGAGCTAGGGATTTCCTGCAACCCTACTTTTGCCGTTCCTTGATCAAATTGGGCGACATATTTTAATCGGCAATCTTTCGCTACCGCTTTTTTATACAACGACTCAAAATGGGCTGCCTGTGTTTTCAAGGTTTCAAAAAATGCGTCAATAGAAGTTGCCTGCTGTGAGGGCTTCGGAAGAAACGACTCATTTTCCACCGTCTCCATATCTACTTCATAACCACTTTCCCTTGCCAGAATAAGTATTTTTCTAGCCACGTCCACTCCGCTCAAATCAATACGCGGATCTGGTTCTGTATACCCTTCTTCCTGGGCTTGAAGTACTACATCGTAAAAACTGTTATCCTCATTAAAGTGATTGAAAATAAAGTTAAGACTCCCAGAAAGTACCGCTTGAATCTTAGTGATTTTATCCCCAGAGTTTACTAGATTATTTAGGGTATCAATAATGGGAAGACCAGCTCCCACGTTGGTTTCAAACAGAAAAGGGGCACTGTATTTTTTAGAGAGTGCTTTTAGTTTCGAATAGTAGGCATAGTCCCCCGAACAAGCAATTTTATTGCACGCTACCACCGCAATATTTTCCCTTAAATACTGTGGATAGCTATGGGCAATGTCTGCATTGGCGGTAATGTCTACCAATACGCTATTCAGCAAATTCAATTCTTTTATCGTATCAAACCAAGCTGCTTCCGTTTTGGGAGATCCATTTTCCAAAGCTTCTTGCCAATTTGCCAGATCAATTCCTTCTTCCTTAAAAAACATTTTCCGGGAATTACTAATCCCCACCACTTTCACTTTTAGCAGTAATTCCTCATACAAATGCTGTTGTTGTTGTTTCAGTTGGGCCAATAATCTTTTTCCAACATTGCCCACACCTACAATAAAGAGATTCACAGATTTTACCTGTCGTTCAAAAAAGCGATAATGCAATGTTTTAAGGGCTTTTCGAACATCCTTTGCAGCAATTACCGCAGAAATATTCCGTTCGGAAGCCCCTTGGGCAATCGCCCGTATGTTCACATTATTCTTACCCAATGCACTAAACATTTTCCCACTAATTCCTTGGTGGCTTTTCATTCGGTCACCAATAACGGCAATGATGGCCAAGTCTTTTTCAATATGCACCGGATCTATCTTTCCCAAGGAAATTTCATAGGCAAAGGCCGCATGAATGGATTTAGCTGCTTTATTGGCATCTTTTTGCTGAATGGCTACACAAATGGAATGTTCCGAAGACGCTTGCGTAATTAAGACCACATTGATGAGCTTTTCCGAAAGGGCCTCAAATAAGCGTTTTGAAAAACCTGGAATTCCAACCATGCCTGTGCCTTCCAATGTCACCAAAGCAATATCTGGAAGGTGGCTAATTCCCCGTACCGGCTCACGATCTTCCTCGGGATTGGCAATAATAATGGTCCCTTCCGCAGTTGGTTCAAAAGTATTTTTAATAACAATAGGGATTGCCTTTTCCAACACCGGCCGAATGGTTGGAGGATACAAAACCTTCGCCCCAAAGTGCGACAACTCCATGGCTTCTTCATATGAAATCTGGGTAATGGGAAAAGCCTGCGGAACAATCTTGGGATTGGCAGTGTACATTCCGCTTACATCGGTCCAAATTTCAAGTTGGGAAGCGCCTAGGGCAGCTGCTAAAAGCGCAGCGGTATAATCTGAACCTCCCCTACCTAAGGTAGTGGATTCTCCATTTACACTTCGGGAGACAAATCCGGGAAGGATAGTTATAGGCGCTTTGTTATTTGAAAAATAGCTTTGAATCTGTTCTTTGGTGAGCTCCCACTGTACCGCTGCTTGTGGATAAAAAGTATTGGTCACAATCAATTCCCTGCTATCCTTCATTGTTGCTGAAGGCACCATTCCCTTTAAAGCTTCGGAAATAATATAAGAGGAGAGCAACTCCCCAAAACCTAAAACTTTGTCTTTTGTTTTATCTGAAAATTCATTGATTAGGTAAATTCCCTGGAGGATGTGCTCCAATTGGGATAATAATTCCTGAAGCTTTTTTGTGCTGTTTTCCGTTAGGCCCAATTCCGAAGCGGTATCCAAATGTCGTGCTACCAATGATTGGTATTTTTCTTTATAAACCGAATCTTTGGCATTGGCCAACTCACCCAATTGCTGCAAACTATCAGTAACACCTCCCAAAGCCGAAACCACCGCAACCACGGGTTCCTTTTTTGAGGCCGTCTTTAAAATGGATAGGACTTTCTGAATGTTTTCAGCGGTGGCTACGGAAGTGCCCCCAAATTTCAATACCTTCACAATGCTTTGTTTTATAGAACAATTATACTAAGAATTGAAATAACTCAGGCTTGTTATTTAAATAATCCCCATAAAAATTGAACTGCTTCATCTTGGCAATAAGTGGTTTTAAATCGTCTGGGGATTGTAATTCCAATCCTACCACTGCACTACCATTTTCGCGATTGGTTTTTTTGGTATATTCAAAATGAGTAATGTCATCTGTTGGGCCCAAAACTTCCTCTACAAACTGACGTAAAGCTCCGGCCCGTTGGGGAAAGGTAACAATGAAATAATGTTTTAGATTGGAGTGCAACAACGCACGTTCCTTGATTTCGGCAGTACGGGTAATGTCATTATTGCTTCCGCTCACCACACAAGCAATACGCTTATTTTTGATAGCTTTCTCAAAATCATTCAATACGGCAATACTCATGGCTCCCGCTGGCTCCACCACAATAGCATCTTTATTGTAGAGCTCTAAAATGGTTTCACAAATTTTTCCTTCGGAAACGGTTACGACGGTATCCAAAAAAGATTGGCAAAGCTCAAAGGTATGCTTCCCTACAGTCTTCACCGCAGCACCATCCACAAACTTATCAATCTTTGAGAGGGTAATCTGTTTCCCAGCCTCCAAACTTTCTTTCATGGCAGGGGCACCCGCAGGTTCCACTCCAATGATTTTGGTTTGCGGACTTAATTGTTTGACGCAATAACTTAACCCAGCAGATAATCCGCCACCTCCAATAGGAACAAAAATATAGTCTAACGGTGTTGCTGTTTGTTGTAATATTTCCAATCCAACGGTAGCCTGTCCTTCAATAATTTTGGGATCATCAAACGGGTGAATAAACGTACGATTGGATACTTGTCCTTCAGCCAGGGCCAATTCAAAAGCATCATCAAAAGTGTCTCCTTCCAATTTCACGGTAATGAAAGTACCACCAAACATGCGAACCTGTTCTATTTTTTGTTGCGGAGTAGTGGCGGGCATATAAATGACCCCATCTATTTTCAACAACTTACAGGATAGTGCGACCCCTTGGGCATGATTCCCGGCACTCGCACACACAATGCCTTTTTGTTGTTCCGAAGCAGTCAACGAAGCGATTTTATGATATGCACCACGTATCTTATAACTACGAACGGCCTGTAAATCTTCCCGCTTTAAATACACTTGGGCATCATATTTTTCTGATAGGCGCGCACTAAAAGACAGGGGCGTCTTTTCTACCACTTCCGTTAATTGGGAAGCAGCTTGCTTAATGGAATCTACCGAAATGGGATGCGCCGCTGTAATTTTCATGGGTTATGCCTCTGCCAAGGTTGGTTTTTCAGTATTGATGGCTTTCATTTGGGTCATAGCTTTCCGAAGCACCTTTCCTACTTTTTCAATAGGATGTGCCGCAATTACTTCATTCACCTCAATGAGTTGCACATTATCTACCCCTTTATGCGGAAGGGCCTTTCCAATATCTGTTGGCTGTATGGTTTCCATAAATGACTTTAATAAGGGCTTTGCGGAATGATCAAACAAATAGCATCCATATTCTGCCGTATCGGAAATGATACGGTTCATTTCAAATAATTTTTTTCGGGCAATGGTATTCGCAATCAACGGAAGTTCATGCAGGGATTCGTAATAGGCAGATTCCTCAATAATACCAGAGGAAACCATGGTTTCGAATGCCAATTCAACACCTGCCTTTACAAAAGCAGCCATTAAGATCCCTTCGTCAAAATAGGTTTGTTCAGAAATGTGATCTGGAGTAGGTGCCGTTTTTTCAAAGGCTGTTTCCCCGGTGGCAGCACGCCAACGCAATAATTTTTCGTCATCATTGGCCCAATCTTCCATCATTCCTGTAGAAAAAGCGCCACTCATGATATCATCCATGTGCTTTTGGAACAACGGGGTTAGGATTTCTTTCAATGCTTCGGAAAGTTCAAAGGCACGAATCTTTGCCGCATTGGGCAAGCGATCCATCATATTGGTAATTCCACCATGCTTTAAAGCTTCGGTTAAGGTTTCCCATCCATATTGAATCAACTTGGAAGCATGTCCAGGCGCCACACCTTGTTCCACCATTTTATCGAAACACAAAATAGAGCCCGTCTGTAAAACTCCACAAAGAATGGTTTGTTCCCCCATAAGGTCACTTTTTACTTCAGCTACAAAAGAAGATTCCAACACCCCGGCACGATGGCCACCGGTAGCAAATGCATAGGCCTTTGCCTGTTCCAAACCTTTTCCTTCTGGGTCGTTTTGTGGATGTACCGCAATAAGCGTGGGAACCCCAAAGCCTCTTCGGTATTCTTCCCGAACTTCAGAACCGGGGCATTTGGGAGCGACCATGATTACAGTGATATCCTCCCGCACCTGCATTCCTTCCTCCACAATATTAAATCCGTGGGAGTAAGACAAAGTGGCTCCCTTTTTCATCAATGGCAGGACCTTTTGCACCACGGGGGTATGTTGTTTATCTGGAGTTAGATTGCAAACTACATCTGCCGTGGGGATAAGTTCCTCAAAAGTGCCCACTTCAAAGTCGTTTTCGGTTGCATTTTTATAGGAGCTTCGTTGTTCTTCAATTGCAGCTTTTCGCAAGGCATAGGAAACATCCAACCCAGAATCGCGCATATTCAACCCCTGATTTAAACCTTGGGCACCGCAACCTAGAATGACAATTTTCTTTCCTTCCAATGCTTGGATGCCATCTTCAAATTCAGAGGCCTCCATAAAACGGCATTTTCCTAGTTGTGCTAATTGCTCCCGTAAAGAGAGTGTATTGAAATAATTTTCCATGATTCTTTGTTTAGGCACTGGCAAAAGCTTCCAGTATATTGGTGATTTTTAGTTCTTCCTTGGTGACCGCAATGCGTCCCGAACGTACAAATTGCATAATTCCAAAAGGTTTCAATTCACGATATAGCAATTCTACCTCTTCCTTCCGTCCCGATTTCTCCAACACGAAGAATTTTCGATTTACGGTGACAATACGGGCATTGCTATCCTTGATAATGTTTTGAATTTGTCGGTCTTCAAACAACAGGTCACTTTTAATTTTAAAGAGGCAGGATTCTTGGTAAATCGTTTCCTCATCGGTATGGTAGTGGGCTTTGATGACCTCTACCTGTTTTTCAATTTGACCAATGATTTTCCGCATTTGTGATTCAGTAGTAGACACTACAATCGTCCAACGGGATACATGGTCTATTTCAGAAATGGAGGAATTGATACTCTCCACATTAATATGGCGTCGTTGAAAAATAGCCGAAATACGGTTTAATAAACCCACATTGTTTTCGGTATAAATAGAGACCGTGAATAATTTTATCGTTGTTTCCATGGCTATTGTAATCTTATATCTGAAACCGATGCCCCCGTTGGAATCATCGGAAATACGTTATCTTCTTTTTCTACACAAACCTCCAATACATATGGGCCATCATGAGCCATCATTTGTTCAACTGCATTGGCAAGGTCTTTACGTTCTTCAACCTTTTGTGCTTTGATGGAATATCCTTTGGCAATCGTGATAAAATCTGGATTAATTAGCTCTGTGGAAGCGTAGCGCTTATCAAAAAATAATTGTTGCCATTGTCGCACCATTCCTAAAAAGTTATTGTTGAGTACCACAATTTTTACAGGAACCCGGGTTTGAAAAATAGTCCCTAATTCCTGGATAGTCATTTGGTATCCCCCATCTCCAACTACAGCAACCACATCCCTTTCAGGAGCTGCCATCTTAGCGCCAATAGCCGCAGGAAGGGCAAAGCCCATCGTTCCCAATCCGCCTGAAGTAATATTACTTTTGGTGTGATTGAATTGTGCATACCTACAGGCAATCATTTGGTGTTGTCCTACATCAGACACAACAGCCGCATCCCCTTTGGTCTGCTTATTAATTTCTTTCATGACTTCCCCCATGGTCAAACCTTCTTTGGTAGGATGCAGATCATGCTGAATAATTTGATCATATTCTACGGCATACAAATTCTTGAATTGTTGATGCCATTCCTCATGCGAGTTGGAGTTTAAAAGTGGAAACAGCTTGGCAAGGCTTTCCTTGGCATCTCCCAAAACAGCCAAATCTGCTTTTACATTTTTATTCACCTCGGCGGGGTCTATCTCAAAGTGAATGACTTTGGCCTGTTTGGCATAGGTTTCCAAATTTCCAGTAACCCGATCATCAAAACGCATCCCAATGGCAATAAGCACATCACATTCATTGGTTAATTTGTTGGGTGCATAATTTCCATGCATTCCAACCATACCAACATTTAACGGATGGGAAGTAGGAATTGCGGAAGCTCCTAAAATTGTCCATGCGGAAGGAATTCCAGCCTTTTCAATCACTGCTTTCAATGCTGCTTCGGCTTTGCCCAAAATCACTCCTTGTCCCCAAACAATCAATGGCTTTTTGGCTTCATTGATCCATTTGGCAGCTTTTGCCACAGACTCTTCCGATAGCTTCGGAACTGGGACATAACTTCGAATGCCTTCACATTTTTGATAGGAAAAATCAAATTCCTCAAACTGGGCATCTTTGGTAATATCAATGAGTACCGGTCCCGGGCGTCCACTTTGTGCAATATAAAATGCCTTGGCAAGCACTTCGGGGATTTCCGAAGCCTTGGTTATTTGATGGTTCCATTTGGTAACTGGGGTGGAAATTCCAACAATATCTGTTTCCTGAAATGCATCACTTCCCAATAAATGGGATCCTACTTGTCCAGTGATACATACCAACGGTGTAGAATCTATTTGTGCATCTGCAATCCCAGTAACTAAATTCGTGGCCCCTGGACCAGAAGTAGCTATAGCGACCCCTACCCTTCCCGAAATTCGGGCATAACCTTGTGCAGCATGCGTAGCCCCCTGTTCATGTCTCGTAAGTACATGATGAATCTCTTTTTGGTATTTGTACAATTCATCATAGACTGGCATAATAGCGCCCCCTGGATATCCATAGAGTGTATCTACTCCTTCGGCTAGAAGGCAACGTACAATGGCTTCACTCCCTGTAATACGTTCTGTGGGTGTAGGGGAAGTGGTTGTGGGTAACGTTTGTGGATCCATAGATAATTTGTTTAAAATTCATCTGTCACACAGCCTTTGGAGGCTGGTGATACCGTTTTGGCATATTTATAAAGCACCCCTCTGGAAACTTTCAAGGGTGGCACATTCCAAGAATTTTTACGGGAAGCAAGTTCTTCTTCGGAAATTTCCAGCGTAATGCTTTTTGTGGTAGCGTCTATGGTAATGGTATCTCCATTTTCTACCAAAGCTATGGGACCTCCTTCCTGTGCTTCCGGAGTAATATGTCCTACCACAAAACCATGGGTGCCTCCAGAAAAGCGTCCATCTGTAATTAACGCTACATCCTTTCCTAATCCAGCACCAATAATCGCAGCGGTAGGCTTCAACATTTCTGGCATACCTGGGCCTCCTTTAGGGCCTTCATAGCGGATGACCACTACCTCCCCTTTGTTTACTTTTCCGTCCCTAATTCCTGCATTGGCTTCGTATTCACTATCAAAAACTTTAGCTGTTCCTGTAAACTGAAGGCCTTCCTTTCCGGTAATTTTAGCTACGCTACCTTGAGGGGCTAGGTTTCCGTAGAGCATTTGTAAATGACCCGTTGGTTTAATGGGTTGATGTATAGGTTTAATGACGTCTTGATCTGAGGGAAGATCTGCTGCATCCAGCAGATTTTCCGCTAAGGTTTTACCAGTAACCGTAAGGCAATCTCCGTGTAGTAACCCCTGCTTTAACAGGTATTTCATGACAGCAGGAATACCTCCAATAGCATGAATATCTTCCATTAAATATTTGCCGCTAGGCTTCAAATCGGCCAAAAACGGTGTAGTATCGCTAATAGCTTGAAAATCTTTCAATGTAAAATCTATCTTAGCCGCTCTAGCAATGGCCAAGAAATGCAATACTGCATTAGTCGAGCCCCCAAGTACCGTAACAAGGCGTATGGCATTCTCTAAAGATTTTCGGGAGATGATATCACTTGGCTTTATGTCTTTTTCCAATAACAAGCGCATGGCCTTACCAGCTTGAACAGCCTCCCCTTTCTTTGCATTCCCAGTTGCCGGGTTGGAAGAATTATAAGGTAGGGACATCCCCAAGGCTTCAATGGCAGAAGCCATAGTATTCGCCGTATACATCCCACCACAAGCACCTGCACCAGGGCAGGCTTTTTCAACTACTTGTTGGTATTCTGTGTCATTCATGGTGCCAGCCACTTTACTTCCCCATGCTTCAAAGGCAGAAACCACATCTAATTTTTTACCATTGTGGCAACCAGAATCTATAGTTCCTCCGTACACCAAAACACACGGACGGTTCAACCGGATCATTGCCATAAGGGCTCCCGGCATATTTTTATCGCAGCCCACCACGGTAATCAAGCCATCATAACTCATCGCCTGCACTACCGTTTCCATAGAATCGGCAATTAAATCACGGGATGGCAAAGAATACCGCATCCCAGGTGTACCCATGGAAATCCCATCACTCACCCCAATGGTATTAAAGATAAGTCCTACTAAATCTTCCTCTAACGTTCCTTGTTTTGCCAAAAGTGCCAGATCATTCAAATGCATATTACAAGGATTGCCCTCATAGCCAGTACTGGCAATACCTACAAAAGGTTTAAAGAAGTCTTCCCGTGACAATCCAATGGCATATAGCATAGCCTGAGCAGCAGGCTGTGTGGGATCTTGAGTAACTGTTTTACTGAATTTATTTAATTCACGCATATCGTCCAAAAAATGAATGGAAACCCGAAGGTATCTTATCTACACCCCTTTATGAAGTCCCGCCACATAACCATACAGACATTCAACTCACCATTTTACACATTAAAAAATTGAAATACAGTTATTTATATTTTTTTAATTACGACACCCACCTCTTTAACTTTACATGATGGAAGCTATTAGGAATGTAGTAATCAAGGAATTTAGCTATCTTGGGTAAAGAAATTTGAGCTACTTTTATGTAAACTATCGGCTATGAAAAAATTGCTATTGTTCCTTTTTGGTTTCTTTTCACTTCTAACCAATGCCCAAGGGAATTTCCCCAATGATTACTTTGGAAACTATATCGGTACGCTTCAGATTCAATCCGAAAAAGGAAATCGGGAACTTCCCATGGAGTTACATTTTCAACCTACCGATTCCACTGAAATTTACCACTACACCATTGTGTATGGGGAAGGAGACCAGCGTCAGGAACGCAAATATTTCCTCAAAGCCGAAGATGCTTCCAAAGGAAAGTATATCATAGATGAGGATAATGGTATTATCCTTCAAGTGACACAGATGGGAAATCAATTGTATTCCCTTTTTGAAGTAAACGGAAGTTTGTTAACCACTTTTATTACTTTTGAGGAAGATCACCTTATTTTCGAAATCACCGTAGCCACTAGGGAAAATAAGGAAGTTACCTATGCCACCGAAGATCAAACGGAGGTCATTGCATACCCCATTGGCATCCGCCAAAAAGCGGTGCTAATAAAGCAATAAATTCGCTTTTTTTAAACTTCATATTTATGTACCTTTGGCGTCAGTTAAGAGGAAAGATTTGACTGATTGCAACCTCGGAAAAAAAATGCTAAAGGCAGTACCACTTCCGAAAAGCATAGGCCCATCTTTCCAAACATAAAATTGACTATATGCCTTATTTATTTACTTCCGAAAGTGTTTCAGAAGGTCACCCAGACAAAATTGCAGACCAAATTAGCGATGCGTTAATTGATAATTTCCTAGCCTTTGATCCAGATTCCAAGGTAGCTTGTGAAACCTTGGTTACTACCGGACAAGTAGTGTTGGCAGGAGAGGTAAAATCGAATATTTATTTGGATGTTCAGAAAATTGCCCGTGATGTCATCAACAATATTGGGTATACCAAAGGAGAATACCAGTTTGATGGAAATTCCTGTGGCGTATTTTCTGCCATTCACGAACAAAGTGAAGATATCAATCGTGGGGTAGATCGTTCTTCAAAAGAAGAACAAGGCGCCGGAGACCAAGGAATGATGTTCGGGTATGCTACCAAGGAAACCGAAAACTACATGCCTTTGGCATTGGACATCTCCCATAAAATCCTAAAAGAATTGGCCAACCTGCGTAGGGAAGCTACCGAAATTCCTTACCTAAGACCAGATTCCAAAGCGCAGGTAACCATAGAATACAATGATGACAACAAGCCCATTCGTATTGATTCTATCGTGGTATCTACACAGCATGACGATTTTGACGCAGATGAGGAAAAGATGTTGAAAAGAATTAAAAGTGACATCATTTCCATATTGATTCCAAGGGTAAAGTCTACCCTTAAACCAGACATCCAAGCGCTTTTCACCAATGATATCAAATACCATATCAACCCCACCGGAAAATTTGTGATTGGTGGGCCTCATGGAGATACCGGACTTACAGGCAGAAAAATTATTGTAGACACCTACGGTGGAAAAGGAGCCCACGGAGGTGGTGCTTTCAGTGGAAAAGACCCAAGTAAAGTAGATCGCTCCGCAGCCTATGCCACAAGACACATTGCCAAGAATTTAGTAGCAGCTGGAGTGTGCGATGAAATATTGGTACAGGTAAGTTATGCCATTGGAGTGGTAGAGCCTATGGGAATCTATGTAAACACTTATGGAACTTCAAAAGTTGCACTTACCGATGGGGAAATTGCGCAAAAAGTAAGTGCCCTGTTCGATATGCGACCTGCCGCAATTGAATCCCGCCTTAATTTAAGACAGCCTATGTATCTCGAAACAGCTGCCTATGGACACATGGGACGGGAACATGAGGTCATTCAAAAAACATTTACTACGCCCGAAGGTAACACAAAAACCATAGCGGTTGAATTGTTTACTTGGGAAAAATTAGATTATGTGGAAAAGGTAAAGGAAGCCTTTAATCTCTAAATAATATTGTGGCGTTTGGCTTTTTGCACTGCCTCAATTTTACTGTGCACCTGAAGTTTTTGGTAGATATTTTCTATGTGCTTTCGTACGGTGCTTGGGGACAGGATTAAATTTTCTGCAATTGCCGTATAGCTTAATCCTGTACTCAACTGCTCCAACACTTCTACCTCTCTATTACTCAAAGAGATTTCCTCCTTGTCTTTTTCATTATCAATAGATTGTGGGTTTCGAAGTAATTTCAAGGTTTTCAAGGCGATGGAAGGATTCATTGCCGCACCCCCATTCAATGTATCCTTAATACCTTCGTAAAGATCTTTTGGATTGATTTCCTTCAGTAAATAGCCATCAGCCCCTGCTTTAATAGCATTAAAAATATTTTCATCATTATCAAAAGCCGTGAGCATGATGATTTTTATTTGTGGATACTTTTGCTTCACAACCTGGGTCGTTTCAATTCCATCCAAAACGGGCATTTCAATATCCATCAAAATAACATCCACACGATTGCTTTCCTCTAGTTTTGTTAACAATTCACTGCCATTCATAGCAGTGTGTTTAATGGTGATGTCCTCAAAAAAGGAGAGTTTCTCCTTAATGGCGTGAATTAAAAAGGAATTGTCGTCTACAATGGCAATCTTAAGGCTCATGCTACAAAAAATTGGTTGGTTTTTAAAACTAGCACATTTTATTTAGTTGGGCAATAGGGCAAATGTCGTATCAACCTTTAAGCAACTCAAGCGGTTTTGGGAACCGTCAATTGAATGGTGCTTCCTGATCCTTCTTCGGAAATAATCTGCAACGTTCCGCCAAGCTCCCTAGCCCGTTTTTGCATATTATGAAGGCCATTCCCCATGGCTACTTCCTTTTCATTGAAACCTTTTCCATCATCCTGTATGACAATCTGAAATGCATTTTCAACCTCTTCAATCACAACCTTCACCGTTTGAGGGCTTGCATATTTAATGGCATTATTTACCGCCTCTTGGATAACCCGATAAATATTAATCCCGGCCACGGAAGAAAACGTATACTGCGGATTGATCTCCTTTCCATACTGAAACTGAAACTGTATGCCCGAAGCTGCCACTTTTGCCTGATCAATAAAATTGGTGATACGCGATTGCAAATCCTCAAAGGAAATATCGGTTTTGTTCATGGCCCAAATGGTATCCCGTAACTCATAAATCGTCTGGGTAGTAAAAGCCCCTATCCCTGATAGCTTTTCTGAAAGTTTTTGCTCCATTTTTGGGAATCCAAATTTTAAATTGTCCAAACTGGAAATAATAAAGGTAAGTTGGGAACCAATATTATCATGCAAATCCCTAGAAATACGCAAGCGCTGCTCCTGCAATTTATTTTGGGTTTCAATCTTGGCCAAGGCTGTTTTAAGTTCGCTCTCCTTTTTTAACTGTCTGTTTTTCAACTTTTGCTGATTGTATAACAAATAGCCCATCAATGCCAACAGCAATGCTAATGAAAACCCTCCATAGACCAGGAGATTTTTACGCTCAACTTCCAATTCCTTTTCTGCCAATTGGGCACGCTGTGCAGCAATTTCCTTTTCTTTCTTTTCTGTTTCGTATTTGGTTTCCATTTCGGTGATTGCCTTTGCCTTCTCTTCATTTAAAATGGAATCCTTTACCGCTACAAACTGATATAAATATTCATTCGCCTTTTGATAATCCTTTCGGGTTTCGGCATAAGAAATTAAAGCACCTAAAGCCTCCTTTTTCACAAGCTTTAAATCATGCTTTTCTGAAAGGGAAAGCGCTTGATCCAATAAGTTTTTGGCTTTCCCCAACTGTCCTTGATTCAAATACATTTGCCCAAAACCAATGTAACTAAAAGCCTCCCCATTGTAATCCTTGATTTCCTTCCGAAGGGCAACAGCTTGCTCAAAAATACGCTCGGCATTAGCAAAATCCCCTTTATTACTATACGCCACGGCAATATTGGATAATTGCGTGGCTTCCATCTTGCGGTCCTTGATGGTTTTGGCAATTTCCAATCCCTTGGTATAGGAAGCAATGGCTTCTTCAAACTTCTTCTGGTAATCGTAAATTGCCCCAATATTGTTGTACCCATTAATGAGTCCGTCGTAATTCCCCAACCCTTCCTGAATTTCTAATGCTTTGGTGAGATAAAAAGTTGTTTTATCAAAATCCTGGGTATAGTAATAGACCACCCCAATATTGTTATAGGCCTGTGCGATTCCGTTTTGGTTGTTGAGGGTTTCTTCAGCTTCCAACGCCTCAAAGAGAAACTCAAGGGCTTTTTCATAGTCTCCCTTTCGAATGTGAATCGTAGCGATGTTATTCAGCACAATCGCAAAGCCTTTAGTACTATTGGTTTTTTCTACCAGTTCCAAAGCCTCATTATAATAGGCCATAGCACTGTCATATTGGGTCTTCCGTTCATGGTAATTCCCCAAGCCATTCAAATTAATCCAATGGCCTTTGTCAAAATTCAATTCCTTGGAAAGGGTAATCCCTTTCTCAAAAAAAGCCTTGGCACTATCTAATTGCGTCACATTGAAGTGCCCTCCTATTTTTTGGTACAGCAATGTCTTGGAAGTGTCCCTGGGTGCTGTTTTCAATACCGCCAAAATACTATCGATGTTGGCTAGGGTTTCCTGACTCTTCACAAAAGAGGCACTCATTACGCAAAACAGTACAAGGAAGATGCGAAATGTTTTCATGTTAGTTGGTTGAAACCGTGAAGATAGTATTAAATTTTAATTTCGGGTTGGGGTTGAAGCGCTTCGGAAAGATTATACTTCAAAAAGTGATAGCGGTCCAAACGGGCCTGCCGTGTTTGTATTTGCCAATGATGCAAATCTACCTTTCGGTGCAATTCCTTTTGCAACGAAATGGCCTGTTTACCATGGCGTTGTTGGCTTCTTCGGAACGCCGCCCAAAGCACCACTGCCATCAATACCGTTATGCATGTAATCCAGTACAAAGACAACTACTTTTGAATTACCAAAAGTAGTGGGAATTGCCTTAGTGTTCAATAGGGCAGTTGGCGTATTTACTTAATTATCCATCACAAATTTGAAGCCAGCTGTAACGATATAGGAATTAAAGGTTGTATCCCTATCATAGTAGTAGAACTTCAAATCAATTCCCTTTAGTCCAAACTTCCATACATGGGCCTTGGTAAAGATATCGGTATAGGAAATTCCAAAACCATATTGGTTGGCACTATATGCAGATAAATCATAATCTGAAGTATAGAATTCCAACGTAGACAAGGCCGTTTCATAGGGATAAAAATAATCTGCAGCAGTCTGGTTGTAGAATCGGTATGACGGATACAAAGTAAAACCGTTTAGAATTTTAATGGGTAATTCAATACTGGCGGTATGTGAATTAATACCCCAGTCATCTGTATAGTACCGGTAAAAAGTTCGGACGGTTAGAAACTCGTTCAAATACCAATGCAGGCGCCCACCCAAGGCTATTTTGAAACGGCTATCTGGCAATTGTTCAATGGAATCTGCCAAGTGAAAGCCATCCAGAAAGGAATCTGCCACATCCTGAAAATACACCCGCTGAAAGGGAGTAGACAACAATCCGCTTTGCTGCACCAAATCCAACGCTAACGAACCCTGTACATTTTTATGCAGGATTTGTGAAAAGCCGATGCCCAATGAATAGGAATTTCGACCTTCATCAGCAAAGAAATCGAAACTTGGCGCGTAGTTGGGATTACCCGTAATTATGCTATTTGCAAACAACGAATTGAACAAACCATTACCTCCTTCTCCAAAAGGACGTAACTCATAAGGATAAATAGCATTCCATGTATCGATATATACGTTGGCCTTCAGACTTACTTCAGTATTCTTTTCATTAAATAATTTAGTGTAGGAACCTCCAATCCCTGCCGAAAAGTAATCGTATTCTGATGAGAAGGATAGTTTGGCGGTCCAAATATCATTTCGGTCATCTGAACTATGGCTAAAACTTCCCGTAAGGTTAGCCCAAAGGTCACTACTGGAAGCCCCGGAAGACGCCTGAAAAGCATCGGGAGTACCATCATCAAACGGATTTACATTACTGGAAGATGCCGAAGTATAGGCAGAAATACCTGCATCAATGGTGAGTATCTCATCGTCATTTAAAGGCATGGAAACCACAAAGGTTCCGGTAGCATCGGTTAAGGCCTCTGTTCCTATACCGCCCGTAACGGCAGCGTTGTCTCCTTCCTGACTATAATAACTGGAAAGAAAATCTACTTCCGCAGATTCCAAGACCCGCTTTTTATAGGTCTCCACAGAATCCCTTCGTTGTTGTGACAACATTCTTAGAGAAGGAATCATACACCCTACTGCCATAAAATAAGTTATCCTTTTTCGCATAACATGGTTAGATTTTATACGTTAATTACAGCCACAACCCCCACCCGTCTTTCCGCCATTTCCGCCAGAAGCAGCTTCACGGTAAGAATGCATGGTAGTGAGATTACGGTCTGCCTGTTTTTCGGAAAGCGCCATATCTGGGTCGTTGATATTCACTTTCTCGTATTCCTTTACCACGGTACAACTACCAAGGACAAAAAGGAGCGCGATACCTATACTAATCCGTATCATAATTTATCTATTTCAATATCTTTAGAAGTAATCATTTTTCCAGCTTCATCCACGATGATGCAGGCTATTTGGGGTAACTGATTTATCCTATCCAATCCTGCTTCCACTCCCATCACAAACACGGAAGTCGCCAATGCATCAGCCAATTCAGCCTTAGGGGCCATCACAGTAACACTAATAATTCCAGTGGCGGGATACCCCGTTCGTGGATCAATAATATGGGTATACCGCACCCCATTGAAGGTCACGAATTTTTCATAGTTCCCAGAGGTTACTACAGCCTTATTCGAAATAGGCAAGGTAGCAAACACTTTTTCTTTGTTCAACGGATTCGTAATGGCCACTTTCCAAGGTTCTCCAGTGGGTTGGGTTCCCCAGGTATTCATATCCCCAGAGGCATTAATGATCCCTGCTATAACCCCTTCCTCTATAAGCAAGGATTTGGCTTTATCTGCCGCATATCCTTTACCAATGGCTCCAAACCCAATGCGCATCCCTTCTTTGGAAAGAAATACCGTTTGTGTTTCGGGATCCAACACGATGTTTTGATACCCTACTTTTTCTACGGAAGCAGCAATAGCCTCTTCGGAAGGCATAGCCGTCATACTGCCGTCAAATTTCCAGATACGGTCCATGGAAGCAAAGGTGATGTCAAAAGCACCATCTGTTAATTTCGAAATTCCAATCGCCCGTTGAATTAGTTGAAAGAGCTCTTCGTCTACCTTGACAGGCTGTATTCCTGCCTGCTGGTTGATGGCAGACGTTTGAGAGTTGGGGTCCCAGGAGGAAATAAGTGATTCTATACGCTGAATTTCTGCGACTGCCATATCTATATAAGCGTTCCCCGAAGCTTCATCATTGGCAACCACGGTAATATCGAAACGGCTCCCCATTAATTTTAGGGTACGTTCATAGGCTTGCTGGGCTGAAACTTGTATACAGCTTATGAATAATAAGATGCCAGCGAGTAATTTCAAATTAGTGAATCATTGCGTTGAGTTCTTCAATGTAGGATTGGGGGGTACTTTTCTTGTAGCCCGTTTCTCCTAAAACCTCCCCTTTCTCGTTCAACACGACTACAAAGGGAAAAATTCCTTGTTTATTGTATGCTTCCGCAAGGGCAGCATTCGCTTTTGTTTGATCATCCGGCAATGCATTTTTCTTTCTCCTTGGGAAGTCGGCCTTCAACATCACATAATGGTCTTTCGCATATGCTTTAAAAGCATCCGTACTCCATATTTCCCTATCCAATTTAATACAGGGAGCACACCAATCTGAACCTTGGAAAACCAAGATAATGGGTTGATGTTCCTTAGCAGCTATCTTTTTGGCTTGCTCAAAATTGGTTTGCCATTCTTGAGCCTTAACTGTAAGTGTTAGTAGCAATACAACAAACAGGATAACAGTGTTTTTCATAAGATTAAAATTACAATATAGAAACGAAATAAAAGTCTATTTATTACTAGGATATTGTAATATAGAATGATTCTTTAGACTATTGAATGAGTAGGAAACTATACCGTATAAATATAAATCTGACTGTCCCGGAACTGAAACCCTAATTTTTTATACAATTGTATGGCGGGCACCCGAAATGCTTCCGTAAAGAGAAATACATGGGTATAGCCTTTTTCCTTGGCGACAGCCAATAACTTTCGTATCAACAACTCCCCTAGCCCTCTTCCGCGGGCTGCTTCATCTACCACCACATCTTCAATCCATCCTTTGATACCAGAGATGACCCTATAATTTCCCATAGACGCCATGCCCAATAACTTTCCTTCTTCCATTACATATACCAAGGTGGTATTATCCTGCTGAAAGACCGTTTGCAAATCAATTTGCTTCACCTGCTCACTCAACTGTTTGTACAATGTAGTAGCCTGCTGCTGAAATGCTGGGGTTATGGTTTCCGAGGTAAGGAGTTGAACCTTCATAGTGTTGCGATTGGTAGTGGTATAAAGCTACAATAAATTAAGAGACATTAGAGTGTTTTGGTCATCTGAAACTTGATTTTCAAAATCGGCAACCTTTCTTCCCTTCTACTATTCAGAAATATACAGCACCAATTGCTTTTTCTTACAGGTCAAGACCACCTGCTGGTATTGCTTATCCCTTATATACCCTATTTCCTCCTCGGTAATGTCAAAACTAATTTCGGTCATGTATTGTTGGGAGACGTTGGAATAGTCTGATTCTATTTCCTGCGTATTGGATTGCAAGGTAAAGTTTTGCGCACCCGAAAAATCCAAGGTCGCGCCATCAAAGGTCTTGATGTTAAGCTCACTTAAGATTACGGTTTCTAAAAAATAATAGCCATTCAACTCCAAGATTCCCGCGTAGATGATTCCTTCTTCAGACTCTGCAATCACATCCCCACTCACATTCTGAATGCGTTCCTCTGTTACCGTATCTACATGAAGGCGTTCCATAGCCTTTATGTTTCCAAATGCAGCAAGCACTTTATCTATTTTTTTAAATAAGGCCATATTCATCTAAGTTTTATAGGCAACCTCATTACGATGGTTTGGATATATTGCCCAAATTTTAATTGCTGAAAGTTACAATTTTTCCATTACCAATCCGAAACACCAAACACACACTTCCAGGCATGGGGATTGTACGGCTTTTAGCCTTTTCAAATAGTATGGCTATCTTAGCGGAAAACCAGCACATACCATGGTAGGAATCCTTATCGCAATCGCCATTTCATGGGCACTTCTTTGGCTCTTTTCAAGAGAGCATCTAACCGCTTTGGGCATTGTCCCCAACGGCAAACGCCTAAAGGAGTTTTCCATAGGAATTCTTCCCATGGCCTTATTTTGTGCCTTCAACCTAATGGGGCAGGCCTACCTACAGGATATGAGCTATGTGCGCAACCCAGACTATGGATTCCAGGAAATGCTGAATGGCATTTGGTGGACCTTCAAGGCGGCACTCTTTGAAGAACTTATTTTTAGAGGGGCTATTCTATATCTGCTCATTAAAAAATTAGGCATCAAATGGGGCTGCATTATTAGTGCAGCTGCCTTTGGCATCTATCATTGGTTTAGCTACCAAATGTTTGGTAGCGGACTCGTCCCCATGGTTTATGTATTTCTATTAACCGGGGCTGCCGGCTGGATGTTTGCCTATGCCTTCGCCAAGACCAAATCAATCTATGCTTCACTGGGATTGCATTTTGGATGGATTGTGGTAAGCATTGTTTTTTTGTCTTCGGGGCCATTGGGGGACTCCATGTTCGTCCCACAAGGGGAGGAATCCGGGCTCTCGGAATGGGAACAGTTGTTCTTTTTCCTATGGCAAACGGTACTGGTACCCGGTATGGTTACGTGGTATTATGTAAAAAACTATGCAACGGTAAAAAGGGAGTGGTAGCGTCAAGGATTACTCCTCTACCTCCACCCGATCCCTACGGGTAGTAGGTTGTGAAATCACCAAAAACGCCAGGTCTTCCAATTGGTCATTGCGTATGCGGTGCTTGGTGTTGGGTAGAATATGAATGCCTTCCCCTGGCGCTACTTCTATGAGGTCATCTTCAATTTCAAAGGTGGCTTTCCCACGTAGAATCCGAAAGAATTGTTGGGAGTGGGCATGGTAATGCATTTGCTCTTGGGTGTTGGGCGGCATCAGTTCCTCTATGATGCTTAAGCTATCGGTTTGCACCAAATGCCATCCGCTACAATGATCTCCCCAAGTATAATGCGTACTGTTGTCTTTTGATTTTTTCATGGACGATACAATTACAAGGCTTATAGCAGGTTGTGAATTTTTGCATATTGCAAAAGCATCATTGTTTTTGCGTCTTTAATGTCACCCGAATCAATCATCGCAAAGGCATCGTCAAAATTTAATTCCAATACTTCAATATTCTCCTGTTCATCTGTAAGTCCGCCACCTTCACCCACTTTCATACTGTGATCATACTCGGCAATAAAAAAGTACAAGATTTCCGTTACGGAACCAGGCGACATATAGGCTTCAAAAATTTTCTTGACTTTAGCTATTTTATACCCCGTTTCTTCTTCGGTTTCCTTTCGTATGCAATCTTCGGGATTATCTTTATCCAACAATCCAGCACACGCTTCTATCATCATTCCAGAGGCATTCCCATTCACGTAGGTTGGCAATCTAAATTGTTTGGTGAGAATGATGGTTTTATTTTTTTTATGATAAAGAAGTATGGTGGCCCCATTTCCTCTGTCATATGCTTCCCTGGTCTGTGTTTCCCATTCGCCATTTTGTTTTTGATAATCGAAGGTTACTTTATTGAGGGTATACCAATTATCTGAAAGTACTTCAGTTTCTTTTATCTTAACTCTTTTGTTTTCCATTCCTTTATAGTTAGCATAGCGTATTGCACTACTAACGCCAATAGAACACAATTGTTATGGCTAATAACTTTTAGGCACAACCACTTGCTGTACTTCACTTATCTGAACAACGGGCTGGATATTGGTATAATTTTGAAAGTCGGCAATAATGGTATCAATGTTTTGCTGTATGGCTGCATTGTATTGTGCCACATCCTGAATATAGAAATAGCCCACTGCTAAAAACAGAAATGGTTTGTTGGGGCTATTCTTAGGGGAATCACAGATTCTTGCTCATCACAAGATTTGTATACGTATTTGCTTCCATCACAAAAGGTGCTTTCCCAATAGTAGCATAATTATGCTTCTTATAAAATTGATAGGCTCTTTCGTTGCTTTCAAGAAGCCATAGCCAGACCTTTTTGCAACCACGCTGCTTTAACATATTTTCGGCTTTTTCAATAAGTAGATTGCCAATTCCCTTTCCGCAAAACCATTCAAGAATATAGATTTTGTTTAGCTCCGGTGCAACGAAATTGCCAATGGGACACTCTTTATCAAAATCTATTTCCAAAACGCCAACCAAGTTGTTTTTGTATTCAGCAACAAGTATGGCATCTGGTTCGGTATGAATACTATCTTCCAGTCTTTCAATGCTAAACTGTTTTGTGATGAAGTTTGCAAACTCATCAGAAACACCTTCTAGCCCATACGTTTGAATATATACCTGCTTATAAAGGATAGATAATTTTTTTGAATCATCCATCCTTGCTTGCCTAATAAGGAATTCTTTACGCATTGGAAATCTTTGTTTTCGGTATCACTCCTAACGGTCTTCCATAACGACGCGCTGGGTGGTTTCCAATGTACAAATTATTCGGTTTGGTCTAAGGTTTGTTTGGCAGGAATTCAAATTCGGTAAACCAACAGGCCCACCTAGAGGCCATATACAATGTTGTGATGCGTTATTTTTTAAGGAGTTTAAAAGTATTTGTTTCCTTTCCAGAAATTAACCTAACAAAGTATAACCCTGCATCTCCACTTATATTGAAATCAAAATCACCAATTACATCTCCAGAACCGAACGTTATTTCTTGCACTAGTTTGCCCGTAGCATCACTAACCACCAATTTTGAGATTTCGGCGTTACGAGGTGCATGAATGCTGAATGTCCCGGAAGTTGGATTGGGATATATCTGATATTCGCTAGTTTCGAAAGTGTTGGTTCCCAACACATTGGTAATATCATATACTTCCACAAATCCTACGGTATCAATTAAATTCCGTCCAAACACCACCTTTGAACCGTCTGGCGTAATGTCTACATTGCCCAAGATGCTTTCGTCATAATTTTCATATTCGAAATGGTGTTTCAATTCCCAAAAGTTATTTACTCCTTGGTAGATAAAAGCACCTGAGGCCTCTGCAGTGGTACTCTCAATGCCTGCGCCAAAAATAAATATGGAACCATCTGCAGACAAACGCAAGGCATTGTTATTGTTTCCCATGTTTGCGATAATTAAATCTGACAGTGTTTTGGTCCACACGCCATTCACCAAATCATACGTCTCAAAGGTGCCATCTGGGTTGCTTCCACCCTCGCTTACATACGAAAGTACCAATCTGGTGCCATCTGCAGAAAGGTCGAAACCATCTGACGCGCTAAAAGCCGTGGTAAATGTTCTTGTAAACTGCAAAATCCAATCGCTTCCATTAAAGGTATAAATTCGAATCCCATTGTCTGAGCCACTCTCACGAAACAGCACTGCAACCGTTTGCCCGTTATCAGATATGGCCAATTCATTTTCTACCGGTACTTCCAACGGATTCCCAACTACAGTCCAGTTGGTGCCATCCCACTGAAATTGGTACACCGAATCTGAACCGCTGCTTGTTGCACCAATCACTAAGGTGTTTTCATCTGCTGTAAATCGAAATGTTTTAAAATCAGAATCGGGTTGCCCGGGGAATTCCAAATCGTTTCCCATCTGCTCCCAATCTTCCAGGGTTTCATTCCATTCATACACCTGTGGTTGGGCATTGTTGTTCCCTAAGGCAATTCTATTGCCACTACCACTCATATCCAAGCCTTGACCGAAAAGACCTAAGGGGGTAGAGACCCCATCCAGTGTAGCACCCATTAGCACCCAATTACTCCCATCAAATTGGTAGGCATCAGCTCTTCCTGCCAAATCTACGCCATTGGTGTTAAATCTAGGGGCACTGGTTAAAATTCGGTCGCCGGCGTCACTAATGGCTACACTAGCACCAAAAGTGTCATTAGCAGCAAATTCGGTAAGGGTTTGTCCAATTTGAGTTTGTGAAAATATTGAAAAAGGGGTTGCAAATAATAAAATGGAAAGAAAGCATGGTATGTTCATTGTACAGATTTTTTGGTTACAATGAATCATCGTAGATTTTGAAATATGTCATCAGAGCGTTGTGCAATAATATTTCACAACCGTCCTAGCAATTTTGCCCTATCACCGCTTGGGGATAGGCGTTGTTGGCATTAGTTATTCTTCATCAAAATTTAAAAACTTGCCATCAATGTCAAATGTATATATCCTCTTCATTTTTGATTTAGCCGTATCATTTTCCCAAATTAATTCATATCCAAAGATATAATGTCCGATTTCAATTCTATTTTTTGCTTCTATTAGTTTACTGTTCATTGAAAAAGTGGAATCTACTTTTTTGTGGTAAATTTTTAGTCCGATAGTATCGTTTTGATTAATCAGTCTTTCAAGTTCAGGTGATTTAACTTCTGATACTTTAGTTGATGAACAACCAATAATTAAAAAAAAAATAAAAAATATTAAGTTAATCTTCATAATTATTGACAACGGTTCTTGTGATTCCCTCTATCACCGCTTGGGATAGGTATTGTTATACAACATATTATAATCAGCTCAGTTTTTTTTTATTGTTTATTAGCTTACCTATAAAATACAAGCTACAGGCTTGGATACATGTATTTGTTGTTAACAATACTAAATTTGAAAAACTCCAAAAATCATTTTTTGAAAGTAGAAGGGGAAAACCATCCTTAAATAAAACCATCGGAAAGCCAAAAATATAATTGACTACATTATTAAAGTTTTGCTGTCCAGTATTTACTTCACCACCCATATTCAATGTTCCTAAAACAACAGTTAAAATTCCAATTAGAAACACTATAAATAACATGAGGAATATTATTCTGTAAACTGAAGTCATTTTTATATGTTGTATAACGGTTCGGTAATATAGGCCTATACGAAGTATGCCCTTATATCACTTGTTAGTCACCGTATTTTTTACTTTTCCTTAAATGGTTTTTTATCTGAAGTATTCATTTTATATTGTTCCAACGCCTCTTCCAGAGTAAGCTCTGTTGGCATATTTTCAACGAATGTCATCACTGATGTAAAGATGAACGGTATATTACTTCTTGACATAAAATCAGATTTTGTTGCAATGTCATCTAATTGATCCGCATTCCACTTTTTTCTTAGTTCATTAGCACGCTCATATTTTTCCTTATTCAAATTTACAAGCCATATTTTGTTATTTAGGGAATCTGGCAACAAGTGATGTCTATATTGCCAAGTTGAGTAAACTTCAAAATCTCTTTTATCCGTATCATTTTGGAAATGGAGGTAAGAGATTGCTTGTTCAGGATCAAACCGTCCCTCATTTACTGCCTTGCAAAGAATTGGTTCAAGATCAATGATGTTTTTATCACTGCTTCTTCTTTGAGATGTATGAACTAAAACCACATCATGATTTTGCCCTCTTAAGGTTTTTCTATAACCTAGCTCTATCTGGGAAGGGAAGCCAAGAGAATCAGTTATTGAAAGTATCCTGTTCATATTTATTATTCTATTAGCTTGAATAGTGTCATCATGGGTATCGTACATTGGTCTGAACAATTGATCTCTTTCATAAATTAATTTGAATTCATTTCTTAATGTTGAGTCATATGCAGTCGTTCTTTTCTCTATAAAAGAATTCCAAAGGTTTTCATCTAGATAGGTATTGACAAAAATGGACTTTAGCGTACTTAGATCATCAGAATTATTTATAAGTAGTTGAAGATTTAAATTTCTTTCATCTAAATTATTAGAGAATTGATTTGAAAGTGCGGCATTATAAACATCAGGACCAAAAGGTTTTTTGATTTCCCTAAATGCCAATGAGTAATAGTTGGATGCGCTACCGAAATCACCATCACAAATCGCAATTTCAGCTTTATTGGTTAGAAGGTGATATTTAGTAATTGCTTCATTCTTGTAGTTGCATTTCGTTAATTCTGTGATGGCAGACTTCTCAGACTTACTATTCGTCTCATTACGGTTTTTACAACTTACTAGAATTGTCAGCATAACTAAAATGATGGTTATTCTCATTTTTTTAAATTTTATGGTGACTAACGGTCTTGTATATGAAAAGTAGCGGTTGTTGTATTGTGTTACTTTCCGATTAAATAAAGGTAATTAAACTGTAGGAATTTTATTTCTATTAACCATCAGCCGCTATTTTTTATATACGTTGTTATGCCCAGTAATTTATTCTATTTCCTTATTTCTTAAGGCCATAAAATGGCCATTATAATAGTCTTTCATTGCGTTAACATCACCTTTCTCGTTACGGTCAAAAATGATTCTGTCTAATGGAAGCTCATCCGGCACGAATGTGTCCATTCCAATCGGAATAAGTTTCTGTCCGATTGATTGACTTCCTTTTATTTTACGATAAAGGTTCCCATCACTGTGAACATATGCCTCAATTATCCTTTTTTGATATGGATATCGCGGACTTTCTGCAAAAAAACCTTCGTAATCTTTTATGAGTTCATTTTCTGGTTTTAAAGGCTCTAATTTCTCAAATCTGTTTTCAAAAATGATGGGTAATATTTTTGATTCAATTTCTATTGCATTTAATGAAGTATTATCCGTGTTTACTTGAACCGCTATCGAAATTTCTGATTTTGGATACCAGGTTAATACATTTGTAGAAGTGCTTCCGCCACCTGTATGCGCCCACACAGGTTCATTAAACAATTCGCCTTTTCGAATCCCCAATCCGTAATCAGACGTTGCTCCGTTTTTAAGGGTAGGGCTTCGCAACATTTGATTCATTAATGATTTAGATAAAAAGCCCTCTGAAAAAACCAAATAGGGGATTTTAGCCAATTCAAAGGAACTTGCACTTAGCCCTCCATCGCCTAACAACCAATTTATTTCATTGAATTTGCTCTCTGTAAAAGTGCTGTCCTTTAAAACGAACTCTAATGAAATATTATCTTTACGTAAATTATTTTTCCAAGTGTCCAGTATAGCTAGACCCAAAGGTTCGCACACTTCATCTTTGACAATATCTCTGTAAGATTTGCCGCTTATTTCTTCAGCTACTAAACTTAATAAGAGGAAACCAGAATTGGAATAAGAAAAACTGCTTCCAGGTTCAAATTCTGTTGGAAGGTTGTTGTATAAATTGAAAAGAATTTTACTATCGATAGTATCTGGGCTGCTTACTAACAAACTATCTGCGATAAATCCATATTCTCTAATTCCCGAAGTATGTTGCAATAAATGCTTGATTTTAATTTTGTCTGCATCGCCCTCTATGGGGTAGGAAGGAAAAATATCACTTATTTTTGTGTCCAATGATAATTTGCCATTTTCTACTAATTTTAATACTGCAAGTGACGTGATAAATTTTGAAACTGATGCTATTTGGAATATGGTTTCGGGAGTAAAAGGTTTTGTTCTATTAATATCCCGAAAACCAAATCCCTTTGCATAGAGCGTGTCTTTTTTATGCATTATGGCAATGGAAAATCCAAGTGCCTTTTCAGTTTTTATGAACTCATCTCCAATTGAATCTATTCTTTTTATTGTCAGTGAGTCAAAAGATTGAACTGATGAAGATGTTTTGCTTTCTTTATTGCAGGATATGGTAATTAGGAATATTCCTATGATTAATAAAACATTATTTATAAGGTTTTTCATTCTAATTGGGCATAACGTGTTTGTGTATGGTTTGTTGCGGAATTTCAGCCTAGCGCTTTTGCGCTTGGATGAGCCGTTTACGGCGAAAATTCCGTTGGACAAAAAAGCGCGAGGTTGAACAAGTACTTTATTTCTCCGTTTAGTTAAAGATAACAATTTGTAGGAATAAATCCTGTAATTATAGGACTAGCGCTAGCAATGAATTATACACATTGTTGTGCATAGTGCTTTTTACGTTCAGCTTGGTATTCCGATGTTTGTAATTTAGTTCGGATTGAGCATTGGCAAGACATACTTTTTTACAGTTTTGGTGAAGCTTGGATGATGCGACTGTAAATATGTATGGCATATAGCGTTGGCAATTTTTAGCTAATTTTTAAATCCATCGTCTCACTTTTTCTTTGTATTCGACATATTCATTACCGAGTTCACGTTTTAAAAATTCTTCTTCCAATCGTATTTGTGTATTTACGCTTAAAGTAGATAATGATATTATGAGTAAAGTAAATGCATTTGGAATAACAAGGAATAACCCAACGTTTGCAACCATAATTCCAAGAAAGATAGGGTTTCTCGATATTGAAAATACTCCATTATTTCCGTCAGAACAAGGTTGAATAGACAAAATGAGTATTAATAATGATAATATGATTGTTGCAAATTTCATTGACACAAAGGTAAAAAAATATGGATGCAATGGTGTTGCAAAGATTGCTTTATATTATACCGCATATAGTCATATTTAAAATATATTCGTGTTTACACTCTTCCTTTTAAGCGTACTTCAATTTTTTTCTTTTTAACAGTAAGACGTTTCATTAGCTCCATTAATTCCGGATTTAAAGTGTCTTTATAAATTTCATTTATTCCCAATATAAGTCTTTTTGCCTTTCGAGATGCTGCCACACGATCGCTGGTGCTCATATTGCTCATTTTTATATTTTCAAAATCCTCGGCTTCTTTGAATATGTTCATTATATTTTGTTTAAAAAATAGACAAATGCACCTACCGCAATAATAGCGCAAAATCTAAAATTCTAAAAAGAGTAATATTAAATTTACGGGTACTTATATCTTCTATTTTATTGATGAATAGCCAATACAGAATTGGTGTTTAGCTGCTTTAATCTCATAATAACATCAGATTTAAACACTCCTATTTTTCTTAGAAAGTCTGGTTTTTTATCAACCAAACACATAATTCCATTTGGATGTGATGATGCATAGTCTTTTAGTTGACTATCAGTTTTAGCATATTCTAGATTAATTTTAGTATTCTGAAATTGTTTTAGATACTTAATCAAGGCTTCTAAATTACCAGCTACAGTATCAGACAATTGGTTTTGTTTGTCTAACACCAATATGCCTATTTCAATTTGCTTTCCAATAAGACTCTTTCTAAATTTATCTATTCTTGCTGTATTGATTTTCTGTTTAAAATCTGAAGCAATAGTCATGCTTATTTTCTTGTCTATTAACGCTTGCGCTGGCATTAATAAAATCGGACAACTTCGTACATTTTCTAAGATGATTTCATTCTTCCTACCTGACTTTTTATTAGTTCCACTAGATAAGATTATTAAATCTATATTTAAAAGTTTTTGCTGCTTTTTAACAGCATCTATAAGACTAGAACATTCTGTTATTGCATGAAAGCCATGATTTTTATCTGATGATTTTGAAGTATATCGTTCAATCAACTTTCCAAGTTTTTCTTTGGCATCTTCTTCTGGTTTATCGAACCATTCTTCATCTTCATGAAGCAAACCTAATGCATCTAATCCTGATATATTATACTGGTATGTATTTAAGAAATAGAAATCACATTCTTTATTCTTAAACAGTTTCAATACTGAATCTATAGTCTGGTAACTGTTGAGCGAGAAATCTGTTGGAATTAAAATTTTTTTCATCTTTTTTAATTTAAGTATTAAACTTCTAAATTGTATGTTTTACTTAGGTTAACCGCAAAGCAATCATCTTTGCGGTTATGTACAAAACCTATGATAACACTAACTAACCTGCTATTAATCAATCAACTTATTAACCAACCATGGTTTTGCGTGCCTAAGTTTATAAGTACCTTTATTGTCGTCGGAACCTTTTAAGTATGTTGAATATTTTATTTTTAAACATCTTATAATCTATTTTTAGCTTTATGTAATTCTCCCGTTTCAGTAGATGGTACTTTAATCTCGCTTCATCATATTCAGTTTTTCCATACTCATATTCTGATTTCAGTTCCTGCTCATATTTGCATAATGTGGCCATCATTAAGATGTTCTTTCTTCTCATTGCCTTAATAGCATTTGAAATAGAGCTGCTTTTAATCAATTGCTTTTCAATACCATTGAAATGATTTAACTCTTCATTAAAACTTTCCAAAGTATGCATCCACAACTCTAATTCCTTAAGGTCTTTTGAGATGCACAACCTTCTGTGAGCATCAATTTTATGTATAGAAATTGTTTTCAAATAGATTATGAAATCAGCTTATTTTTAATAGTGAAAATTGTCCTTGAAGCTTATTAAAAAACTCATCCTTTAAGCGTCTATATTTATCTAAATGATATAAATAACTTCTTCTGTAACTTTCGTGTTCTGTTATATAGACCATGTCACATGCTGTATCTTCACATTCAATAATATTAGACCTTGAGTTATGGTACTTTAAAAGTGCGCTGAGTAAAGTCTCATTTTCATTTTGTTTTTTTTCAAAACGCTCTACCACACTATTATCACCAAGCTTATCATTCAATTCTTTGTTACAGACACCTATGAGGTTAACAAGTTCTTTTTTGATGTATTTTAGATGATTGATCCAGTTATCTAATTCCATCGTATTAATCTTATGTGTTATATCCACATCTGTATCTTGATCGAATATGTCATTTTTTAAAGTTGTCATTGTCATAATTTTTAAATTGCTATATCCATACCTTTGTATGATTCTTCCTGTTTCACTTCAACAATCTTAATTTGCTGTTTTCCATTAGGAAAATCCCATAAAACAGTATCGCCTTCTGAGTAACCAAACAATGCTGATCCCATTGGTGTTAATACTGATATTTTTTTGGTTTTAACATCTCTATCCATAGGAATAACTACTTGCACAGTTTCTTCTATTCCATTGTTAAAAGCAACAGTTACTTTACTATTAAACCTAATAATGTCATAAGGCATCTCATCTTCATCTACAATATGTGCTGTTTTTAACTCTTCTGAGAGTTTCATTAAGCACCTTTGTACTTCATGATCTTCTGCATAACCCGATATGTTAAGTATGCGTTTTAGATAGACATACTCTTTCTTTTCTAAAATTAAACTTCCGTATTTCATGTTTTTAATTCTTTTAATTATCAAGGAAAAATTCCTCTTTCTATATAAGCTCTCTCTATACGTTCAATTGCCAAACAGTAGGCTGCTGTTCTCATATCCAACCCTTCACGTTTAGAATAATCATAAACCTTATTGAAAGATTCTTTGAGTTTCTTATCTAATTTAGCCATGACCTCATCGAGTTGCCACAACTCACCATTTCTGTTTTGTAGCCATTCAAAATAACTACCAACGACGCCTCCAGAATTACATAAAATGTCTGGAATGATTGTGATGCCTCTTTCCAATAGTACTTTTTCACCTTCAACATTAGTTGGACCGTTTGCACCTTCAGCAATTAATCTTGCTTTTATTCTTGGTGCATTTTCCTTGGTTATCTGGTTACCCAAAGCTGCTGGAATACAGATATCGCAGTTTAGAGTAAAAAACTTGTCTTTATCCAAAACAGGTTTTGCCCTTGGGTAACCTGCAATGCTGCCATCGTTAAGCTGCATATAATTGAACAAGTCCTCAACACTTATTCCTTTTTGGTTTTGTATGGTTCCAAAAGCATCTTGTACAGCTACCATCTTTGCACCATCTTTTTCTAAGAAATGGGCTGCCCAATAGCCTACATTACCAAACCCTTGTACGATAAACTTTTTACTATCAAGCGGTTTGTTGTTTTTTTCTGACCAAAACTTAATAGATAAGTACACACCATATCCTGTTGCTCTATCACGACCTTCCAGTCCACCACTTCCTGCTGGCTTTCCTGTAACAACATGCTGATTAGCTGTGCGTTCTGCTGGTGGACGTGTACTCATATATGTATCTGCCATCCAAGCCATAGTCTGACTATTTGTATTGACATCTGGTGCAGGTATGTCGTGCTCTGGACCAATGTTATCTGCTAATGCAAACGTGAAACGTCTTGTAATACGCTCTAATTCTACTTGTGAATACTTTGATGGATCTATTTTAATGCCACCTTTTCCACCTCCATAAGGTAAGCCTGCCAAAGACGTTTTCCAGGTCATCCACATTGCAAGTGCACGAGCTGCATCAATATCTACTGTTGGATGGTATCTTAGACCTCCTTTATAAGGACCTAAAGCATTATTGTGCTGTACTCTATATCCTGTAAATATTTCTACTTCACCATTATCCATTTTAACAGGAAAGTTGACTATAATTTCATTATTGGTAATGCTCAGTATTTTTTTAATATTGGGATGAAGTTCAATTTGGTCTGCAGCACTTTCAAACTGCTCCATAACATTATCCATCATACCTCTTAACGGTACTTTTTTGGTTTCTTTTTTTAATTCTGCTGTTACTGTTGTCATTGGTTTCTTTTTAATGTTATTGTATACTTCTAAAATAACTTGGTATTAATTTGTCTCTGGCGATTTCTGTTTGAAAATCGGTATGGACTCGTTCTAATTGTATTAAAGATTAATTTATTCTTACCAGATTTAGTATTGGTGAGAAATGATATTAAATTACTATAAAACATAATTTGTATTGTTAAGTGTTCTTATTGATTTTAATTTAAAGCGCAACCAAATTTTCTTATTTAAAATATCTATTGGTTATACTTCTTTCCTGATACTTTTCGTTTAAGTATCTACTTCTAGGTGACTTCTTCTCACCTCTTAAATTTTTAGCAGTTAATGCTGCTATTAATACGTTGAAAATCATAGCTGTTTATCTTTAAAAATTAAACTAATTCTAAAACTCGTTCACTTTTTGGTTTGGTACATTTGTAATCTCTGATACTTCCTCTGAAGTAACTGTCTCATCATACTCGCTACAAGACCAAACCTTATCCTTTTGGGCTGTTAACACACAGCTGTTGCGATGTATGCAACTCGGACAAATATTAATGTGATTCATGGTAAAAACATTTATTTTTAATTACACTTACTAATAGGCAATGCCTGTGCCAACTGCATTGCCATAATCAATCAAAAACCTCAAAACCCTTTTAAATAAAGGGTTTTGAGGTTTTGACTATTTTTTTATTAATTATTATACTGATACTTATTTACCCAGCTGTGTAAAAATGTACCAAAGGAAACCAACTAGTCTGCTAACTTTTGGCGAATCGTTTTTCGGTCAATTTGAAGAATTTCTGCTGCCTTAGTTTTATTGTTTCCCGTGGCTCTTAAAACCTTTTCTATATATTGTTTTTCAATGACGCGTAACGGAACCAGCTCTCCTGTGGGAATATTTAAACTGTATTTTAAATGTTTAGGTAAATGTTCGACATCAATAACTTTATCGCACATTATAACCGCACGCTGTATAATATTTTCAAGCTCTCTAATGTTTCCTGGCCAATCATATCGATTTAATACTGCTAGAGCTTCGGGTGTAATTTTAATAAATCGATCTTTATATTCAACACCATATTTAAACAAAAACTTATCTACCAAAAGCGGAATATCATCTTTTCGCTCTCGCAATGGTGCAATATCAATTTCTACTACGGTTAATCGATAAAACAAGTCTTCTCTAAAGGTTTGCTTTTGTATCATTTCTTTAAGGTCGCTGTTGGTGGCAGCAATGATACGCACATCAATCTTTTCGGCTTTAGTCGCTCCAACTTTTACCACTTCCTTTTCCTGAAGTACACGCAACAATCTTAATTGTACTGCAAGTGAAGCATTACCTATTTCATCCAAAAATATGGTGCCTTTATTAGCCGCTTGAAAAAAACCATCTCTATTATTATCTGCATCTGTAAAGGCACCCTTTACATAACCAAACAGTTCTGCTTCTAAAAGATTTTCTGGTATGGCACCACAGTTTACCGCAATAAAAGGTGACCTCGAAAACTTACCTTGGTAATGAATGGCTCTCGCTACGAGTTCTTTACCTGTTCCGCTCTCGCCTTTTATAAAAACCGTGGCCTTGTTATCTTTAACACGCTCTATAACTTGAATAACATCATTTATTTTTTCTGAGTTTCCTATAATGTCGCCATAAGCTTCATTTTTATCTCTTGAAACAACTTCAGTGCTTTTATTACTATTTTCAGTAAGACTCAATGCTTTGCTAAGTGCTATTTTTAGTTCGTCCTTTGTAAAAGGTTTCGTAAGATAATCAACCACACCAGACTTAATCGCTGCCAATGAATCTTGAACCGACGGATAACCGGTTATAACCAATTTTGGCATTTTGGGATAATGCTCAGACACAAACTTTATAAGTTCGAAGCCATCAACCTCTGGCATTTTTAAATCAGTAATTAGTAAATCGACGTGAGTATCCTTTAAAATGGTTACGGCTTCCTTTACTGAAATAGCTTTAAAGACATGGTAATTCCACGACTGAAGATGACGTTGTAATAATTCTAAAATATGAACATCGTCATCTACTATAAGTATATTTTCTTTTCGTAATTTCATAACTTCGATTATTAATCTTTAGGTAGTTTTACAATAAATTTAGCACCTTTGTTTGGATTGTTTTTTGCAACGATAGATCCTTTATGAGATGCTACTATACCGTGTACAACACTTAATCCTAAACCTGACCCATCGCCTTGAGGTTTGGTAGTAAAAAACGGTTGGAATACTTTTTCCAAATCTTCTTTTTTAAATCCTTTTCCCTCATCTGAAATTGTTAAGAGGATTTCATTATTTAAACTTTTGGCAGTTACAGTAACCAAACCATCCTTAGGTGAAAAATAGATAGCATTAATCAATAAATTAAAAATAATCTGGGTAAGTTGCACCGAATCTGCACGTAACCACAAATCATCTTCCTTAATATCTATTTGATAATTGACACGCTCTTTTTTAAATGTAGCGTCCAAAAGTTTGATAGCATTTTTAATATTAGGAACAAGGTTGATACGTTTCTTTTCCTGTGGCATTTCACAGGCAAAAAACATGAGTTTTTTTACAACTTCTCTTGAAAAAATTACATTTTGTATAATCTTATCCAAGTCTGAAACTACTTTTTTATCAGACTTTAAATCGTCTTTTAGCAGTTCTGAGAACCCAAGAATATTGGCCAAAGGCGTATTGAGTTCATGAGCAATACCTGCGGTGATTTCGCCCAAAATACTTAAGCGGTCAGCGTGTTCCATTTGGCGTTTTAAAGATTCTTCGTTCTTTTGAATTTCTTTACGTTCAAAAAGATTACCAATCTTAAGCGCAACGTTATCCAGTAAAGATTGTTCTTCTCTTAAAAAATTGAGCTCCTCTTTTTCTGATGTATTTAAATGAACTAAAACTTTTCCTTTTCTTTCATTGAAAATATGAATATCTGAAGCAATGATTAAATCATCTTCATAAAAAGAATTAGTGTAGATTGAAAGTTCCTCACATGTAATTAGAACTTCTGTTTTTTTTGGGAATTGAAATCCTTTTTTTAAGCTATATGCAATAGCTTTTAATGTATCTTCAATGAGTTCAAAATTAGTATTAGTAATTATAGAAGACACTTCGTAAAGACAAGTGAGTTCTTTGATTCTTTCTTTTAGAGCTTCTTCTGTAGTATTCATTTATAATATATTTCGTCTAATTCTCCGCTTCTGATGTCATAGCTTTTTTTACTCTATAAAATACCGTAAATTGAATAATAACACCAATAAGCACCAAAAAGACAATCTCCAAAGTGGACATCAAATTATTAGTATCCAAACTCTTCTGGGCAATACCGACTTTATATTTACTTTCTGATAACTGAATGAGCGCTAGGTTATCCAAGTCTGTTTTAATAGTATTTATAATATCTAACAACTCATTTTGATTCAGTTGATTGTCATCTTGATTCTCGTTATTTTTTAATATTTCGAAGTTTTGTTTTAAACCATCAAATATTTTAGATTCTTTAGGTGTAAGTTTAGTCGTTGAAAATACATCAATCAAGGTAGCAAATTCCTTATTGAGATTATTTTGATTATCAGTTGAATTTGAATCGAGAAGTTGTAATTGTTTTTGGTGTATAATATTGTTCATTTTATATACATAATCTTGTGCGACGACTCTGTCTTCATAAACGGTTGTTAATGTATCTTGAACCGTTTCAAAATGTCGCTTATCTATTCTATTGGTAGCAAATACCAATAAGAATACAACCAATAGAGCAAAACCTATATTAACGTGATTGGAAAAAGATATTTTTTTTGACATTATTTATCTTATTAGTTACAGCATATCTATCGCAAAAAATTTACCAATTTTATCTTTAAATATGTAAACAATTTAAAATCAATAACTTATTTTTTTTGGGTTTTTCATTAATTGAGGAGTATTTACCCAATTGGTACAAAATTACCCATTTTTTTGCTTTACAAAGTCAATTTTTTTCTTTGATTATAAATTAGTTCTAAACTTAGCAGTTAAGTTTTTGAGTATTGGCAAGAAACAGCTCTTTAATTTTTTTAAGTGTTGGCTTTTCGCATCGGCAGAAAAAATAAATGTGCTGTTTGTGCGGTTGGCTTTTTTGTTAAAATGTTTAATTTCAGCTCGATTTCCGCATTATGCACAACGGTCTCGGCTATGAACAGTTGGGGATTTTACACCCTAACTTTTCAGTTTAGCACCGAACTTTGTTTTATGTTTACAGTTTCGTTTTATCACTTTCGCCCCAATTGTTTATAGCCAATGTTGTGTGCAGGTTTTTATTCATTCAATATCACTTCAATTGCCTTTTCGAGAAGTTCGTCTTTTCCCTTTCTAATTCCCTCAATTGTAGGCTTTACTTCAATATCTGGAACTATTCCTATTCGTTGAGTTTCTTGTCCGTTTGGATAATTTACTCCAATTCCCGAAATCATTGTTCTTAATCCACCGGGAAGTAAAATAGCAGATACGTTTCCGTCAGATCCTGCTGTTGTACTTCCAATGATTGTGGTATTATCTCCTGCCCTAAATGCCATTGAAGTATATTCTGCTTGACTTTGGGATAGTTCGTTGACCAAAACAATCAGCTTTCCTTGATATGTTTTTCCTTTACTTGGAATCTTTAAGTTTTCTGTGAATGTAAACTCGCCTGGATTGTCAGCATTTCCATTTGTAAATTTCACAAAAGGTGTCGATGTGGAAACGAAATAAGAACCTAAACTAAAAGGAACAAAAGTTGACGGATAATTACGGATGTCAATGATGATTCCTTTCGTGTTCTTAAATTCATCTTTGATTTGTGCAATATCTTCATCTTTGATTGTCTGAAGCGAAACATAACCTATGTTATTATCCAACATTTTAAAGGATTTGTCATCACTTTTTCTATACCAACGATAAATGTCAAGACTGTCTTTTGGGTAAAGTTTAAGTGTTTTTGTTTGAGGATTGGAATTTCCCGAAACAAATTCAATTTCAATATTATCCGAGTTTGAGCGTAAAAGGTCTGCCGAAATGTCTCGCAGTCTTGTTGGTTCGTTTGAAGCAGGATAATATTTAGATTTTTCTTTTACGATTTTGTCGATAGGATTACCATTAATTTTGGTAATTATATCACCAATTTCTAATCCAACTTCGTTTTTAAGTTCTTCGTTGTAATAGTCGGTTACGACTAACTTATTTTCTACAAACCTTACGTGTATTGGCGAATAGTTCACACCTTTCCATTCATCAATTTTGTCTGCTCCGCCCCAAAGATTTGCGTGCGTGTCCTGTATATCTCCGATTATTTGAACCGTTGCTAATTCGTAGTCCAATTCGTTTTTTGCATTGATAAATTGAGGAATATATTCTTTTAGTTTATCATTCCAATTTTCATCCATTAAGTGTTTGTACGGAAAGAAATAGTTGATCATATTCCAATACCGATAAAGCGACAGTAGTCTAAATCCATCATCGGGAAATGACATATTTGAATACGGATTTTCATTTTTAAATTCAGGATTTCCTACATTGGCAGTCATCCCAATATAATAATGCTTGCCTTGTGAACGGTTTTTATAAACGTAGAGCAATTTTTTTTTCAAATCTGCGCTTTGATTGTTCATCCATTCCATATTGGGTTTTAGAAATGCATTTACATCTGTCGGCTGACATTTTGTACATTCTTTTACTTGACCAAAAGAGTCAATCCATTCAGTAAGAAGTTTATCTCTTTCGATAGTGTTTTCTGTCTTAATGTATTTTGGTAAGAACCTAAAAAGTTCATAGTCCCAATTGTAGTTCCCGTTAGCAATTTCAGGATGATGATATTTCAGAAATCCCCAAACTCTGCCTAATAATTCGAGGTTTTCTATTTTTTCGGTGGTTAAATTTGAAAACTCAATTAAAGACCCATTATCAAATTCTTTATCAAGTTGAGCTTTTGACAATTGTTTTTCGACTTCTTTCAGGGTTTGAACATTTTTACCGTCAATTGATAAAACAAAATCATCAAACCAAGCTTCTCCTTTTCCCGAAAGTATTCCTGCAATAAAAATATTTTCCGCTTCTTCGGGATAATTAAGTGTTATTGAGTATTTCTGCCAATCTTTTGTTCCCGAAATGTTTTGGTTTTGCATATTGTCAAATGCCAAAGAAGTACCATTTCCGTCAACACGTAACAGTAAACCTGCAAATCCGTTTTCAACATCTTTGATTTTCATAAATCCCTCAAGTTTTATTGTTTTGCCCTCATAATTAGCTGGTATTTTGTAGGCAATACTACCAAAGGAACTTCCCGTTGGGTCGGAAGTGATTTTTCCCGATTTTTTTCCCGAATGAGCATTTTCATCTATTGTCAACTCATAGTTTCCCCATTTGAACCAATCGTCAGAAAGTGAATTTTCGTCTGCTTGTTTTTCAAATCCAAGGTTATATTTTTCGTTTTTTTGCCCTTGACAATTCAAAGAGATAATTGTCAATAATGCGATTAGTGATTTTTTCATCGATTTCGTTTTTTAAACTTGCACACAACTTGTTATATCGACTCAAAACTAGTCGATAATCCTATTCGTCTTCGGGATATCGACACTTTTAAGGCTTCTTTACCGTTTTTCGTTAATTGCCTTCCCCAGAAGTTCCACCCAAGATACCAAAAAAATAGACATTGTAACTTTCCCTTTTCCCTATATGGCCGTTTTTTCCGCTTTTTTCCACTTTAGCACACTTTTTTCCGTTTTAGGGAACAAATGGGTACTTTTTTCCACTTTAGGGCAGTTTTGTCCACTTTTTTCCCTTTTAGGGCACAAAA
>CAZBWO010000002.1:0-244400 GCA_964495885.1 uncultured Alteromonas sp.
ACTACTCACTACTCACTACTCACTACTCACTACTCACTACTCACTACTCACTACTAACTACTAACTACTAACCACTAACTACTAACCACTAACTACTAACCACTAACTACTAACCACTAACAACTCCCCCCTTTTCAATAAAACCCCCATGGTCATATCCCCAAACACCGTACCTTTGCAACCAAACCGCAAATCAATCCTATGACGGCTCCCATCCTCGAAAAACTGCAATGGCGCTACGCCTGTAAGAAGTTCGACCCCTCTAAATCCCTTTCCCCAGCAAAGCTGAAGGTCCTCAAGGAAGCCTTTAACCTTACGGCCACCTCCTACGGGCTGCAACCCCTAAAGATGGTCGTTATTAGTGATCCCCAGCTCAAACAGCAACTGGTCCCCCTCAGTATGAACCAAAAGCAGGTGGCAGATGCCTCCCATGTGCTCGTCCTTTGCATCGAAACCTCCCTCACCCAAGACTACATCAAAGGGCATTTCAAAAGGGAAGAGGCCATCCGCAATACCCCCAGGCATATCCTGGAGCCCTTCGAAAAGTTTCTCATAGAGGACTTCGGAAGGAAATCGCAGGAGGAAATCAGCCAATGGATGGTAAAACAGGCCTACCTCGCCCTTGGCAACCTCCTTACCGTATGCGCCTTGGAAGACATTGATGCCTGCCCCATGGAGGGCTTTAAACCCGAAGCCTATGACGAGCTCTTAGGGCTATCAGCGCATGGGTTGGCCTCTGTATTGGTGCTGCCCGTAGGCTACCGTGCCCAAGATGATTTCCATGCCTCCCTAAAGAAAGTGCGTAGGGGAGTGGAAGAGGTCATCGTGGAAATGTAACCACCGTATTGTGTATTTTGGCGCAACCCTTATCTTTGCCGCTCGTCTAGTTAAAAAGGAGAACACTTATGCCCGGATTTGAAGTATTTGGAAACGAAGAACGAAAGGAAGTAAACGACGTACTGGAAAGTGGCGTCCTCATGCGCTATGGCTTTGACGGCATGCGCAATGGCCACTGGAAAGCCAAGGAAATGGAACAGGCCTTCGCAAAGCGAATGCAGGTACAACATTGCCAACTGGTTTCCAGCGGTACTTCGGCCCTTACCGTAGCCCTTGCAGCGGCTGGGGTAGGTGCAGGTGATGAGGTCATCATGCCTACCTTTACCTTCGTTGCTAGTTTTGAATCTATTATGATGTTAGGCGCAGTACCCGTATTGGTGGATATAGATGATACGCTTACTCTAGACCCCAAGGCAGTGGAAGCGGCCATTACCCCAAAGACCCGCTGCGTGATGCCGGTGCACATGTGTGGCTCCATGGCCAACCTAAAGGCCTTAAAGGCGCTTTGTGAGAAGCATAACCTCTTGTTGTTGGAAGATGCCTGTCAGGCCATTGGCGGTAGCTTCGAGGGGAAACCCCTGGGCAGCTATGGCGATTTGGGATGCTTTTCCTTCGATTTTGTAAAGACCATTACCTGTGGGGAAGGCGGGGCCGTGATTACCAATAACCAACAATACGCCATCAATGCAGATCAGTACCAGGACCATGGGCATGACCATATAGGGAATGACCGCGGAGCAGAGACCCACCCGCATTTGGGGTATAACTTCCGTATTTCAGAATTGAATGCTGCCGTTGGGGTAGCACAACTTCGGAAACTGGACGATATCCTGGCGCTTCAGAAAAAGCACTACACCATGTTACGCGAAGCCCTTTCCGAAGTAGAAGGGGTGGTATTCCGTACAGTACCTGAAGGAGGGGTGGAAAACTACTCCTTCCTTAATTTCTTCCTGCCCACCGCCGCCATAGCCGAAAAGGCCCAAAAAGCCCTAACGGAAGCGGGTGTAGATGGGTGTTTCTATTGGTTTAAGAACAATTGGCACTACATCAATGGTTGGGAACACTTGCGCAACCTGAAGGGCATGGGGAACTTACCAAAGGAGATCCAAGAACAAATGCAGGATCTAAACAATACGCCCTTCCCACAAAGTGACCATTGGATGGGCCGTACCATTTCCTGTTTGGTAAAACTGAGCTGGACGGAAGCCCAAACTATGGAAAGAGCTTCTAAACTTCGTACGGTGGTACAGGAGGTACTACAGACCACTCCGGTGTAGACAGGATTATTGGGTTTTTTCTGGCTACAGCTCCCAAAGACAATGAAAATAATCCTTTATCGATTCTGCTAAGGAATGACCACTGTGTGTAATACCTTATAAATGCGTGGGTTAAGAATAATTATTTTTATACATTAGTAACCCCAAAATCTGTACCATAAGCTTGCTACTGTAAATACTACAGTCATGAAGCATCTTTTTGTTACCCTAATCCTTCTAATTTTTTGTGGTACAAACGCACAGGTAGGTATCAATACCACCAGTCCCAATGCTACCTTAGATATAGAAGCCTCCAGCGTAGCTGCCCCAGCCAATACAGATGGAATCCTGATTCCTAGGGTAGATGAATACCCCACGGTAAACCCCGCTGCGGCACAGGATGGGATGATGGTTTTTGCTACCGGGAATGGATCGGTAGGTAAAGGGTTTTACTATTGGGATCAAACGGCTTCGGCTTGGGTTGGTTTTGGGGATGACCAGTGGAAACTAAATGGGAATACGGGAACCACACCGGCAAATAATTATGTAGGTACCGCAGACAATACAGACCTTTCCTTTCGCACCAATGATGTAGAACGTATGCGAATTACCACACAAGGTAAAATAGGAATTTACAATACAGGGCGTTCGGTATTTATTGGGGAAGGAGCGGGAACCGCAGATAACCTTTCCAACAATAATAATGTAGCCATTGGCTATAATGCGTACACAAGTGCAACCAATACCACCAATAACGTGGCAATTGGCTATAATACCCAAACCGTCGCTACAGGTGGTACTGGAAATACTTCGGTAGGTACGTATACTTTAAGTCAGCTCACAACGGGAGATTACAATACAGCCATGGGGGTAGATGCACTCCGCTTGCATACCACGGGTAGTTATAATGCTGCGGTGGGTTCGGCTGCCCTTTATGATAATACTTCAGGACAAAGAAACATAGCTATGGGTTCAGCTGCCCTTGGAGACAATACCACTGGAAGTTACAATGTAGGCTTGGGGATGCATGCCTTACGTGAAAATACTACTGGAAATAACAATGTAGCGGTGGGGTATCAATCTTTGTATAATAATATGCTTGCGAGTAATATTACCGCTATCGGATATCAAACATTGTATGACAATACCACCGGAACCGAAAATGTAGGGGTAGGTTACCGTTCGCTTTATGAAAATAATGATGGGGATAGAAACACGGCAGTAGGTTATGAATCTTTACTGAATAATACTACTGGTAGCAATAATACTGCCTTAGGGTATGTAAGTTTACAAAACAATACTACGGGAAGTGGAAACACGGCAATAGGATATAATACACTAACCACAAATACTACCGGTTCTAGTAATATAGCTATTGGGAGTTCTGTTTTATTTCAAAATACTACGGGAAATAATAATATTGGAATGGGGCAAGCAGGCCTTGTTAGTAATACTACGGGTACGCACAATATTGCATTTGGTTTTTCTACATTGTATTCCAATACAATTGGTACAGATAATTTTGCCGCGGGGAATAGTGCATTGAATGCCAATGTGAGTGGAAACCATAACATTGGAATTGGAACAAATGCCCTTTTGGATAATACCTTGGGAAATAACAACATCGCTTTAGGGTATAATGCTTTAAATGAGAACACTTCCTCCGGTAATGTAGCCATAGGTCAAAATGCCCTACGTTATAACACTACAGGTGCATATAATGTCGCGATTGGGACCAATAATTTGTACAGTACATCTGGTGTTCAAAATGTAGCAATTGGCTATGGAAACTTGGGTAATACAAGTGGTACTGGCAGTTACAATATTGCCTTTGGCTACGAAAATATTGGGGTGCAATCCAGTGGAGGCACCAACATAGGTATAGGTTTGCACACGCTGTATACCAATACTACGGGATCTAATAATATTGCCATGGGGGTCAATCCGTTATATTTTAATACTACTGGATATATGAATATAGCCCTCAGTAATGGGGCATTAATTAGTAATACTACGGGATACCATAATGTTGCATTAGGGTACCGTGCTTTGGCAGAAAACCAAACGGGGATTCGTAATGTAGCCATGGGTAGTGGGGCAGGAGACCAAAATTCGGGAAGTTACAATGTGTATCTGGGATATCAAGCAGGTTATAATGAAACAGGGGACTATAAATTGTATGTGGAAAGTTCCAATCTAGATAGCAATAGTGCATTAGTGTATGGGGAGTTTGATAATAATATCCTTCGGGTGAACGGAACCATGGAAATGGGGCAAGTAGGTAACGCTACTTATTTGGAAATTGAAAACATGGGTAATGCCAACATGGGAATAGATGGTGACATTATACCTTATGCCAGTGTGACCTATGATCTGGGGAACAATTCTGCCACAGAACATTGGGATGAGGTAGTGGCTAATACCTACACCACTTTTTCAGACCGAAGGACCAAAAACAGCATTCGGCAGCTTTCCTATGGCCTTGCAGAAGTCCTTGCCCTCAAACCAGTTAGCTATAAGTACAACCAGAATATTTCTGCCAATAACCGCACCCGGTTGGGACTTATTGCACAGGAAGTGGAAACCATCATCCCAGAAGTCGTCATTACTGAAGATGTAGATGTAGACCAAAACGGGAAGCTTATCGTAACCCAAGGGGAGTACAAGGCCATGAATTACATAGATTTGATTCCTGTGTTAATTAAGGCTATTCAGGAGCAGGAAGAAAAGATTGAAGCCCTGCAACAGGAACTCAACGCCCTTAAAGCGGAAAAAGATTAATAGGTAAGGTATTCAATAATTTCCAATCCGTAGCCAATCATTCCTACCCGTTTGGTCTGCGGATTGTTACTTACCAATCTTATTTTGTGAATTCCTAGGTCGTGTAGGATTTGTGCGCCTATCCCAAAATCCTTGTTGTCCATTTGAATCCTTGGGGCTTTAATGACTTCGGAAGCGTTCTGCTGCTCTTTTAAAAGCGATAACCTGCTTAATAAGTTAAAGGCAGCACTTTGCTGATTGATAAAGACAATGGCGCCTTTCCCTTCCTGATTGATCACCTGAAACATATCATCCAGTTTCTTATCGGCATCATTGGTAAGCGTTCCCAAAATATCATTATTCACCAAGGTAGAATTCACCCGAACGGGTACCGGTTCATTGGGTTTCCAGGTTCCTTTGGTAAGGGCAATATGTACTTGATCGTTAGTAGTTTGTTGGTAGGCCCGTAAACGGAATCCTCCAAATTTGGTTTGGATATCAAATTCCTCTTTTTTAACGATGAGGGAATCATGTTCCATTCGGTAAGCCACCAAGTCTTCAATGGAAACCAATTTCAAGTTGAATTTCTGGGCAACTTTAACCAACTGTGGTAGTCGTGCCATGGTACCATCCTCATTCATGATTTCCACAATCACCCCAGCCGGTTTCAGTCCGGCCAGGCGGGCAAAGTCAATGGCTGCTTCGGTATGTCCAGTTCTACGCAGAACGCCACCTTCTTTTGCTTTCAGCGGAAAAATATGTCCAGGTCTACTTAAATCATGGGGTTTAGTGGTTTCATCAATTAAAGCATTCACGGTTTTAGCCCGATCTGACGCTGAAATTCCAGTAGTAACCCCTTTTCCTTTCAAATCCACCGAAATTGTAAAAGCAGTCTCCATAGGGTCTGTGTTGTTCCCCACCATCATTTGCAGGTTCAATTCCTTGCAACGTGTTTCCGTTAGGGGGGCACAAATAAGGCCTCTACCGTGGGTTGCCATGAAATTGATCATTTCTGGGGTGACCTTTTCTGCAGCAGCCAAAAAATCCCCTTCGTTTTCCCGGTCTTTATCATCTACCACAATAATGACCTTACCTTGCTTAATAGCTGCAATGGCCTCTTCAATGGTATTCAGCTGTATGGAAACTTCTTTTTCGGTATCAATCATGGTCGTACATTTGAGTTACAAAGATACTGAAACTCACTTAATCTGAGGTGGTATTGGTAGTGTTCAAATCATTTGCATCAATCCCCAGTCGTTTCAACTCTTTAAGTGCTGCCTTGTAGACATCTTCAGAATATTTCATTTGTTGGTGGTTCTGGGCAATCTCCTTTAACTGGTCTGGGGTTCGTGAAAGTACAAGGGCCTTTTCCTGCTGGGTTAAATAAATACCATCTTCTGCAAAGGAAGTTTGGGTTTTCTTTTTCCGTTTCAGAAATTTGAAGCGCTGGAAGAAGGAATCCAAGTCAAATATTCCTTGATCTGTGGTCGCCCGGTAGGTGAGCCATACACCAAGCGGCATCATTATGGCGGTACTTAGCCAACTGGCAACAAAAGGATGGGTGGTGCCATCCTCGGCACTGTTTTTCGCGAAGATGCCAATAAAGTGATACACCAAAAACAGTACAATAGCTACCACCATGGGAAGTCCCATACCTCCTTTTCTAATGATGGCTCCTAAGGGTGCCCCCACAAAGAATAGGATGATGCAGGCAATGGCCAAGACGTATTTTTCATGCAAGGCAATTTCATGCTTGTTTAGGCTTTTAGTACGTGCTTTGTATTGCGTCTTTTTGGCCTGAATAGTTTGTAGGGTACCTCTAACGTTACCTAGTGCAGTATTAAGTATTTCACTTTGTCTTTTTTTGGGAAAAGCTTCCAATGCATTATTGTAGACTGTATCCCGTTCTTTTTTCATGTAAATGGAATCTGAAAATTGGGGTATCCCTGTCCTGCCATACATTTCCAAGGTATAGTTTTCAATATCCTTGCTATAACTCTTGGAGAGTTTATCTATTTCGGGGACCAGTTCACTCACCTTATACATGTTGTGGCTACTAAGGTTGTTTTCTTTGTCAATATCGGCGTTATTAAGCTCGGTGAGGTCAATATTGATTGTATAGGATTCAAAATAGCTTTTGGCGAAGGGTCTGTTGGTACGTTCACGCACCCCATTTTTTAGCTTAATGTCTTCGTAGTAATTGCCTTTTTTAAGAATAAGGGACAGGGTATTGCTTCCTTCCTCACTTGCCAGTTCGCCTTCTTCGGCAATGATAACGGTGGTGTTTTCATTGGGTCTTCCGGGATTTTTTTGGTGGATGACAACTTCTTTAAGGAATTGGTCCCGATCCCCGGTTTTTTCGGTAACCTTGATATTGAAATTCTCTCCAATACTACTGAATTGTCCCTCCACTATGGCCATGGAAGGGCTCATTTGTGCAATATTCCTACGTAGGTTTTGCCATTTATATTCAGAGTAAGGGATAACATTATTGGCAAAGAAGAAGGCAATAATAGCTAAGATTCCTATAAATACCATCACGCTTCTCATTGCCCGTTGCAGCGAAATCCCAGTAGATTTCATAGCGGCAAACTCATACTTTTCAGAAAAACTCCCAAATACCATTAGGGAAGTCACCAAGATGGTTAACGGAAGTACCAACGGCATCAATCTTGGGGATACATACCAAAGAAATTTTAGGACAATCCATACGTCCAAATCCTTACCGGCCAGTTCAGAAATGTACAACCAGATGGTCTGCAGTACAAAAATGAACATTAAAATAATGAAGACGCTTAAAAACGTCTTCAAATATGCAATTAATATATACCGGTCTATTATTTTCACCAGTGGGCTAGTTCAGATTGTTGATATAATATCCTTCGCGTTCGTATTTTGCCGTATCAAAATTAAACAATGTTTTGGATAGCGGCTGATTGGTTTTGAAGGTATTCACCGTTAAGGTATATTTTGTGCCGTTATCATCAATCTGAATCAAACGGTAAATATGCTTGGTTTGGGTGTCAATACCCAACAGGATATTCTTGATTTCTGCATTGGAACTAATAGGGGTTAGTTTCACATACTGAATTTTCCTTCCCTTCACATTTTGTACGATATCCATTGAATACGTATACCCATTTTCGTAGAAAGTAAGCAACTTGGAAGGGGTAATCTCCTTATCTTCATTGGGATCGTACTTGGAGATGGTTACTTCTTCATCTTCCGGAACAATGGAATAGACTTTTGTTCCATCAAAAACACGGGTGGTTCCCAACATATTCAAAACGTATTTATCACCAGCAATGGTGACATCCCCACGGGTTTCCTGATTTACATTTTCTTTTTCATTACTAAGGTTCCATTTGAAGTCGATAAAGATGTTATCGTAACTCTTCACTTTGGAAGACACTTCGTTAAGAAGTTTTTTGGCATCCTGCGCTTGTACACTTGCCAATGTGAATAGTGCAGTAATTAGGATGGCGACTTTTTTCATGACTAATCAATATTGTTTTCGTTGTCTAATAGTTGGTTTAAAGCTTCAATGGTAGGGACCAATACTTGTCTTGCTTTGCTTCCTTCAAACGGGCCTACAACTCCGGCGGCTTCCAATTGATCTATAATCCTACCGGCGCGGTTGTAACCCAATTTAAGTTTGCGTTGCAATAGGGAAGCAGATCCTTGTTGTGCGATTACCAGTACTTCGGCAGCTTCCCGGAACAATGCGTCCCGTTCCTCTATACCAATATCAAGATTTGTGCCACCTTCTTCACTAACATACTCTGGTAATAGATGCGCATCTGGATAGGCTTTTTGTGAACCAATATATTCTGTGATTTCGGCAACTTCGGGTGTATCTACAAAGGCACACTGTAAACGGGTTAGTGTACTTCCTTGGGTGTACAACATATCCCCGCGGCCAATAAGTTGGTCTGCCCCGGAATTATCCAAAATCGTACGGGAATCAATCTTACTGGTTACCCTAAACGCAATCCTAGCAGGGAAGTTCGCTTTAATGATTCCCGTAATCACATTCACAGAGGGTCTTTGCGTTGCAATGATTAAGTGAATTCCAATCGCTCTCGCCAACTGTGCCAGACGGGCGATAGGAGTTTCTACTTCCTTTCCGGCGGTCATGATTAGATCTGCGAACTCATCAATAACCAAAACAATGTAGGGTAAGTAGCGGTGACCGTCATTCGGATTTAATTTCCGTGCTTTGAATTTCTGATTGTATTCCTTGATATTCCTCACCATGGCATCTTTCAGCAAATCATAGCGGGTATCCATTTCAATACACAATGAATTGAGCGTATTGATCACCTTGGTGGTATCTGTAATGATGGCTTCTTCAACATCTGGTAGCTTGGCGAGGTAGTGCCGTTCAATTTTATTGAAGAGGGTAAGCTCTACTTTTTTGGGGTCTACCAATACAAATTTTACTTCCGCTGGGTGCTTTTTGTAGAGGAGGGAGGTAAGGATGGCATTCAGCCCTACCGATTTCCCCTGTCCGGTTGCACCAGCCATCAGCAAGTGTGGCATCTTGGCCAGATCTACCACAAAAGTTTCATTGCTAATGGTTTTACCCAAGGCAAGGGGTAGTTGCATTTCGGCATTTTGAAATTTAGGCGAAGCAATCACAGAGCGCATGGAAACTACTTTGGGCTTCTTGTTAGGCACTTCAATCCCAATGGTTCCTTTCCCGGGGATTGGCGCGATAATACGAATCCCCAATGCCGAAAGCGATAGCGCAATATCGTCTTCCAGGTTTTTAATTTTGGAAATACGTATGCCAGCTTCCGGCACAATCTCATACAAAGTCACCGTGGGACCTACCGTAGCCTTGATATTGGCAATCCCAATTTTATAGTTGCTTAAAGTATCTACAATCCGGTTTTTGTATTCTTCCAGCTCTTCCTGATTAATCGTAATTCCTTGTCCGCCCGTATAGTCCTTCAATAATTCAATGGTAGGGAATTTATAATTGCTTAGTTCCAAGGTAGGGTCAAACTCCCCAAAATCTGCCACTAGTTTTTTGCTAAGGTCATCTTCCACCATTTCCTCCTCTTCGGCCTTTTCGATTTCCATGGTGAGGTTGTCTTCCGATTCTGTTTTTAAGATAGGTTCTGGAGTTTCTTCTTCTTTGATTTCCTCTTCGGAAGGCGTTTCGGTTTTGGTTATTGTAGCGGTTTCTTCGGAAACAATTTCCACAGAATCGGTGATGGGCTCTTCTGAAGATTCTTCCGAAGCGATGGTACTTTCCGAAGAGAAATCGGAAGCAATCTCTTTTTTGGTAGACTGGAATAGTGCCGTTACTTTTTCTGGGGTCACTTTTAATCTAATCACCAAATACACAATTGCCAAAAAGGTTAGCAGGAGAATAGTACCGGTTTTACCCATATAATCTTGCAGCAGGTCATTGATTTCGAAACCTAAAACACCACTCAATAGTCCATTTCCAAAAGAAAAGAAACCTAATAAGATGGAAATCCATAGTGCTACCAATACCCCCCAAAACCAGAATTTTAAAAGGGCTTTTTTGGCATAATCAAAGAAGTAATATACGCCAGAAAGTGTGATGAGAAAAGCAATGATATAGGCAGCAATTCCTATTCCTTTATAGATAAATAAGTGTCCCAAATTGGAACCTAATTTACTAGCCCAGTTTTGGGCAACAGTTTCCCTGCTTAGGTCACCAATAATACTTTGATCTTGTTTCCAGCTAAAGAGGTAAGAGGTAAAAGCAATGAAAAGCAATATGCCAAACAAAAACAGAAAACTACCCAAAATAATTTTTTGCTGTTTGCTAAGGGAGAGGGACGGTAATTTCCTTTTAGCGTTAGTTTTGGAAGTTTTTTGCTGCTTCTTTTTTCTGGCCATGTAAGCTTAGGTTGTAATGCACAAATATACAACGATACAAGCTACATAAAAATTTTTGAAAGATTTTAAAAATAGTAGGCCATTCGCTAGTTATTAACTTAGTAATGAGTAGGAGATTAACAGTGTTTCTCCATCACGCCAACGTATCCAGCCTTTGCCTACTTCTTTAAAACCGTCATCCAATAGAATTCCATAGAGCCATTCTCCTTGTATTAGTTTTGGCGATATAAAGTTGTAGCTTACATTTACTTCCCCGGCATGATCCAAGGGTTTGATACGTACGGGAAGCTTCTTATTTGGTAAATATTCCACACTATTAACAGCAAGTAAAAACGCTGGCCAAGGTAAATACCGGCCCGCATCCTTTCTTACATAAGTTACATGGCCTTGGCGGTTACCCTCAATTTTTAAAAAATCATGACCCACCCCTGTAACTTTTAAGTATAAGATACCATAGTCTAGTTTCATCGCTTCAGGTTCAAGCCATGGCGGGGCATACTTCAACTCAAAGTTCCCAGTTTCCTGCAGATGAAGTACCAAACTATCTTGCGGGAGGTGTTCCATATGTCCTTTTTCCCAATTGATGTTTCCGTAGAAATCCAAACGAGGCTGATCAAAAAAATTGGGTGCAAAAAATCCCAGTCCTGTTTGTTTATCGTACGGAGTTGAAAAGTTTTGTTTTTCAGAAGGAAGCGTTTTAGTATCCAGCATGGCAATAAGTTCCTCTTTTGAAGAAACTATTGAAACGGGTTCTGCTGCTTTTGGAGTTACTTGAGTTGGAGTAGGGTTGGGGTCTTCTATGCTTGTATTGCGTTGTTGAGCCTCATAAAATTTATATCCCCATAGGCATAGCATTCCTACGAGCAAAATCCAATTCACTATTTTTAGGGTTTTAACTGGCAATCTGTACGAAATAAAAAAAGAAGCAATAAAAGCAATACCTCCAAAAAGAACCCCATACCCCAAGACGATGGCACCTGCTGCAAGCATTTGTCCTTTTCCAGCTTCAATATAGCCTGCATAATAAATACCAATGATAAAAAATGCCAGTAGCATTAAAAGATAAAATGCGAGGCAGGCAGGTTTGAATAATTTTTTCATGTGTCTAGCTTAAGAGATTATATAAAACAAGTATCTTTCCGTCCTTTCGCCAGCGAATCCACCCTGTTTTTCCCGTTTTGTTGAAATCGTTATCTAAAATCTGCACTTCCATCCAGTCTCCCTGTACAAACATAGGCCGAAAAAACGTTCCAATGGGATAGACCCTTCCGGCCGATTTCACCAAGGGGTGATCAAATACCTTTTGTCCTTCCGCCATAAATTCCACACTATGCATGGAAAGTAGGAACTCTCCCCAAGAAATAAAGTCTCCACTAAAGCGCCCCACATAAAAAGCAGTTCCTTTTTCTTCGTGGGTAAATACTTCATGATAATCTATTCCCAAGCGGTTGACGCTCAGAAAAAACACACCATAATCCAATTTTCCCATAAAAGGTTCGAAGTCTTTCGGGCTGTGATCTACCACCCAATTGTATCCAGCCTTTTTAAAAGTAATGCTATCTACCGGAAGGGCTTGCCTAGGTATTTTGCCTTCCACAATAGAGGAATCAAACAAATAAAGGGGGTGGCCTTCTGTTACCTTCGGATTAAAAAACCCGGTGGGCAGGACTTTATTTTGTCCTTGTAGGTGGTTCAATCCGAAGCATATTAAAAGTACGGTAACTAGCAAAAAGCGTTTATTCATTCTTAAAACTGAAAGTTAGCGTCTTTTGTTTCTCCTTTGTTTACGGTAATGGTCATAGACTTTTTGCCCAATGCCCTATGCTCACCTATTGCGTTCACTTCAATGGTATAGGTGCCGGGGTTAATGACATAAGTGTTTCCTTTATTATAGGTCCTGCCTCCAGCAACCCGTTCTCCACTTTTTACTTCGGTTACTTTACTGGTACAGTCTATAAGTTCGCCATTATATTTTGGATAAATATTAAGTATTCCAGACTCAAAATTGAAGTTCACTTCTGTTTCTTCCCCTGCTGTTATGATTTTGTTTTCAAGTACAACATTCGTTGCAAGGCCTTGCATCCTTAGTGCTTGTATTTTAATATTATAAGTTCCTGGGTCTATTTCTATAGCTTTGGTTCTACCATAAGTACGCGTACCGCCTACCCGTTTTCCTTCAGTATCAAAAACATTTACAGTGCAATCCCAGCCTTCTTCATTATTGGTTGTAGTGACCATAAACTTACCACCATCAAAACTAATGTCATAATGTGCAATTTTATCCTCAAAGCTTTGTATTCCTTCAATAATAATAGGATTCATTTGGCTACCCTCTCCCGGTCTGGCTTCTAGGCGATAGGTACTAGGCGGAAGAAATACCGTGGCCGTATCACGATAAGTTCTAACTCCAATTGGCACTCGTTTGGAAATTTGATCATAGGCTTTGATATATGCATCCACTGGTTCTCCGTTTTTTACTGCATAGAAAGTAATATTGCCTTTTGGTTTGTCTACAGATTGACCTACCGCTTCTTCCAATCCACTGCCAAGAGCACTGGCGTCAGACGCATCATAGTAGTTGCCATCCCCTGCTTTTGCAGCACACTTTAATTGTTCGGTTTCTCCTTCTTTCAATCCAAAACCTACAATATGCAATTTGAAATCAATTCCTTCAGCTTTGGCCGCTGTTACGAGGTCACAAATATTTCCATCACAGGATTCAATACCGTCTGTAATAAGGATAATGGTTGCTTTTTGTTTGCTCTTCCGAAGATCATCTATCACTAAAGAAGCAGAGTAGGCTAATGGGGTTTTCCCCAAGGGTTTAATGGCATTAATGGATTGAGTTACTTTTTCTTTGGATATATTATCAAGGGTTACCAATGTTTCTACATCCTTGCAGTTTCCTTTCTCTCTATGTCCATATGCTACCAAGCCAATCGTTTGGTATGCCGGAAGTTCGTTAACGGTATTGGATAAAACTTCGCGGGCAATTTCTACTTTGGTTTTTCCTTGCATTTGGCCCCACATAGAACCACTGGCATCATAAATAAATACGATAGGAGAGGGAGTTTGGGCATTAGTTTTGGTAGGTGTCATACTAAATAGACACAGTACAATACAAAAGAGGATAGAGAGTTGTTTCATTATTTGTTTGTTTGGTGAGGTGTTGAGGTATACAAATATAAATGATACCTGTTAATTTTTCATCAACAAACTTATAGTCAATACGTTAGTGTGTCAATTACCCATTTGGGTGATTTATGAGGTGATGAGATGAGCTATTTTTGGTAAGTAGATGAAGCTGCCAATCACCATAGCAGTTAGTGCTGCAAAAAAAACAGCACCTGCAGCAATGTCTTTAATATACCCAATCTTGTGGTGATAATCTGGATGAATAAAATTAGCAATTTCCTCTGCGGCGGTATTGAGTCCCTCTACGCTAAGTACTAGTCCAATAGCCAAACATTGGAATATCCATTCGGTGGTGCTAATCTGAAAGTAAAAACCTGCGCATGTTACGAGTATTGAAATGACAACCTGTACTTGAATACTTGCTTCATTTCTTATTAAAAGCCATGCTCCCCGAAAGGCATATTTCACACCCAAAAGACGTTTTCCGAAGAAGCTATTCCACATTATTTTAATGCTTTGAGCGCCGCTTCGTAATTAGGTTCCTGTCCAATTTCTGGCACTTGTTCTGTGTAAATAACCGTATTGTTTTCATCTAGGACGATCACGACCCTTGAATGCAATCCTTGAAAAGTACTTCGGGTGATTTCTAGTCCGTAATCTTTCCCAAATTGCCCAGTTTTGAAATCACTTAGCATTTCTACATTTTCAATGCCTTCGCTACCACAGAATTGTTCTTGCGCAAAAGGCAAGTCTCTAGAGATGCATAGAACTTTTACATTTTTTAATTTTGCGGCATCTTCGTTAAATTTCCGAACAGAAGTGGCACAAACCCCAGTATTGACACTTGGAAAAATATTCAACAATTTTTTATGGTTGTTGAAGTCTTCCAAAGTTTTTTCAGATAGGTCGGTAGCAATTAGGGTAAAATCTGGTGCTTTACTTCCAGTTTTTGGAAGCACGCCAAGTGTTTCAGCGGGATTGCCGCCCAAAGTAATTTTTGCCATAGCATTTAAATTTTGATAAAGATAAAAATTCTTCAGCTTTTATTCTAAAAATGAGTGAATTGATACTTCCTTAAAATTTATGGTTGTAAACTACCCAAATGGGTAATTGACAGCAGGTTAGGTAGCTAATATATTTGACACAATAAAATTTAACTCCCCAAAACATTTAATGAGTACAATTTAAACACCCTATTTGGGATAAAACTTCACTACATGAAAAAAATTCTATTCTTATTTGCCTGTACACTTTTTTCAATGGCTGTTAAAGCACAAGATTGTCAAATCCCCAATGGAAATTTTGAAGTTTGGAAGAATAATGACAAAGCGGTAAGTTGGGGAAGTTCCAACATTGCAGGAATTGAGGGCGGTGCAAATGCAATGGCGGGGTATGATTTTAGAAATACATTTAGAACTCCTGGTAAGGTGGGCTATGGTTTACACATTAAAAATGTAAGTATTGCAGATCTAATCAAGGAAAAAAAACCTCAGGATTGGGCTAAAATACCTGAAGCGTATAAAGAACAAATTAGAAATAGTGCTTTTAGTGGCTATGTGTTTAGTTGTCAAGGTGATTGTGAAGGGGATATTATGGCGCAAAATCAAGGAGCAACTTTAAACAATATGTTCTTTCCTATTCAACCTAGTTTTGGAGCCCTTTGTGGATATTACAAGGCGAATTTCAAAAAAGGGGATAAAGCATGGATCAATACGTTTGTAACGACCAACAATCCTACTCAGGTAGCGGGAGGTGTACGACCAGGGGAAGCTTCTGCCGTACTTATAAAAAATACTTCGCAATGGACTCCTTTTAAAATCCCTATTTACTTTTTTGAGGGTACCGAACCTTCAAAAATGTTCATTCAATTGTATTTGGTTGGGAAAGGATTTCCAAACGGTCAGCCTACAGGTATGAACCCTGTTCAAATGGCCATGGAGTTTAAAAGCTCAGATGGAAGTGAAGTATTCTTTGATGAGCTATGTCTTTGTGATGAGCCTTCTTTTATCGATACCAATGATCCTGCTTTTGAAGATTTTGAGATCCCTAGCGATGGAATAGTAAATGACGATGAAAATAATAGTAACAGTGATGAAACAATTTACATGGCTCCCTACGGAAGCGATGTAAATTCGGGAACACGTGCCAATCCATTTGCTACCATGCAAAAAGCACTTGCCGTGGCTCAAGCTAAGCGAGTACAAGGTAAATCTATTTCTATTATCGTAATGGATGGGACCTATACACAAGAAGCTATCGTAGATTTAGGGGTAACCGGAAATCTTCCCACTTTACGCATTAAAGCCGAAAATAACCACCAAGCAGTATTTGTAGGTTCTGAACCCATAGCTTCAAACGTAAACTGGCAGGAATTGGGACAGGGAATTTTTCGGTCTTCCGGCCCTTTAAATCCCAATCAGAAACCTGTCATTGACTACAGTAATCCTTCGGCTACCTCCAATCCTGTGAATATGCGCGTACCTGCCCTTATTGTAAATGGTATGCCATATAAACCCGCCCAGGTAATTCAGCAAGAAGAGAATTCTTATGTGTTTAGTCCTCAAATGTTTATGGTTAACCCTTCAGGAACCAATTTAAACAGTGCTCAAGTAGAAGTTTCGGTACGGGACTATGCCATTGGTATTGAAAATGGTGGGACGGTGATTGTTTCTGGACTTCGTGTGAAAGGATATCCTGTTCCTCAATATGGACAAGCGGTTCCCAATGCTACTCCTGGATTAAATGGAGTAGTGGTGCGCGATTGTCTTTTTGAGTGATATTTACGGGGAAACAGATAGTGAAAAGGAGCTGTAAATACAGCTCCTTTTTTTATGGCAATATTTATTAATCAGTTCTAATTTTCCTTTCGCATATCCATTAAGGAATAATCTTCCATATTGAACATAGCATCATTCACTGAATTATCAATATTTTGAATTTGAATGGTTATCCTGGCATTACGTTTTTTATCTTCTATTTCGGCAAGTAGGGTGAAATGTTGCGCTTCACAAGTAAGAAGCCAATCCAACTCTGAAGTTTCTTCTCCTGCACCAACAAAACTGTATGCAAGTATTTGGGGTAAGGTGAGGGGAATTTCTGGAGTCATCCAGAAATTCCCCGTAAATTCCTCCGTAGTACATTCTAAATAATGACAAACATAGCCATCAATCATTTTTTCATCACTAGAGATTTTGAATGTTTCTTCAGTATTATTTGCTTTTGGTAAAGCTATTTCAATGGCAGGCCAGTATTTTTTGTTCATCGGTAAAATATAGCCTCCTTTCTTACCATTATTTTTAAACAGGCCTGTAATAGTACTATCTGCTTTGGAAAACACCAATCGTAAATCTGGCTGATTTCCACCTGCTTTGATAATCAAGGCGGTTTTTTCCTTTCCGAAGAAGTAATTCATCGTATCTATTCGGGTATTTCCATTTTGGGATTCCTGCGAAGTGATACATTGAAACTGACCAATAAATTGCCCAAATGCTGTCATGTTGAAAGAGGCTACAATCATAAATACTATATACTTACTCATATGAATTAATTTTTGAGGGTTAGGAAGGTTTTAATAAGCTTGAATTATTGGAAAATGATTAGATCCATCCTTTCTTAAGCGCTTTACTAACTGCTTCGGCACGGGAATTCACGTGCATTTTATTATAAATATTTTTAATATGTGCTTTGATGGTATTTGTACTTACAAAAAGGTCTTCGGCAATTTGTTTATTGTTGGTGCCATTGCTAAGTTTTTCCAAGACTTCCAGTTCCCGTTCGCTTAGTACACTATTCGCCTTGGGAGCAAATGAAGCAATAACCTGTCTGGCAATACTGGGGCTCATTGGAGCTCCACCATCATAGACCTCCCTAATTCCTTTTAGCAAATATTTGGAATGACTTCCTTTTACCAAATAACCAACAGCTCCCTTCCTTAGGGCAGCAAAAACCAATTCAGATTCTTCATGTACCGTAAGCATGACAATATTGAGTTCTGGCTGTAGTTTTTTAAGCTTCGGAATGGCTTCAATTCCAGAAATTCCAGGAAGGTCTATGTCTAACAATAAAACGTCTGGTTGATGCTCCTTAAGGATTTCCAAGGCAGCTTCCGCATAGAAAAAAGTACCCGTTACCGTATATCCATCGGCATTGTTAAGTACCTGCTGAAGGGATTTTAGGATAAGGGCGTCATCTTCTACAATACAGATCTTTATTTGGCTGGACTGTTCCATTAGTTTTCAGCAATATAGCACGTTTATCTGCAAAAATCAATTACCCAAGCGGGTAGTTTCCAGCGTAAGAGTTACAGTGGTTCCTTCGCCTTCTTTGGCTTCTATTTGTAGCTTGCCCCCTAAAGCTTCTGCGCGTTCTTTCATATTGATAAGGCCGTTGCCCCTATTTTCCTGTAAGTGATCAAAACCACTTCCGTTATCACGGAGAACTAGTTTTAATATGTCTGGCTTGGAAAAGATTGAAAAAATAATTTCTGAAGGATTTCCGTGTTTGATGCTATTGTTGAGGGCTTCTTTTAGAATGAGCAGCAGATGCCTTCTTTCAGACATGTTGAGTTCTTTTTTCTGAAGCTCTTCGGAAATATTTTCGCATTTAAACTGAACGTTGGCATACTCACAGAATGTCCCTGCAAATTCGGTAAAACGGGTGAGGGTATCATACGCATTGTCCATAGAAGGGTCTAAGGTCCAAATAAAATCTCGCATCCCCATATTTAACTCATGTATGTTATCTGTTATTTGTTTTAGGTGCTTCTGAAGTTCTGGGTTTTGCGTATTTTCCATTAGGGCCAGTTCAGCGATAAGCGTAATACGGGTAATCTTTGTACCGGCTTCATCGTGGAAATCACGGGAGCTCCTTTTTCTAAAAATTTCACGTTCTTGGGCTCTAGCAAGCTCTAACTTTCGTTCTTGTTGTAATCGTAATTTTAACAGTAAATAAATAGCCGAAATAATAAGCATAATAAAAATAAGGTATGCCCACCAAGTCCTGTACCATGGCGGTAGCACTCTAATTGAAAGCAAAGTTACTTCACTCCATACTCCGTCATTATTTTGAGCCTTCGCTTTTAGGGTGTAGTTTCCAGGATCTAAGTTGGTACGGGTAATGGTAGGATTTTTAGTGTAGGTCCAATTTTCATTGAAACCTTCAAGCACATATGCATAACGTGTTTCCTTAGCTAGGGTGTGATTTACCGCATTTAGTTTAAGGGATACTATTTTATCTTTCGGTTTTAACTCAAGGTTTGCTAAATAGGAAGTGGCAACCGGTGTTGTGGTTTTCTTTTTTTGGGTATCAAATAGACCAATGGGAACCTTCTCATTCAGAATCCTAAGGTCATCAAAATAAAGCTTTGGCGGGTTTTCATTAATTGCTAGGCTATCTGGTTTGAAGTGTACAACTCCACTGGGACTTCCAAAATAGAGAGTACGATCTTCGGAAAAATAAGAAGCCCCTTGGTTAAAATCATAGAAGTTTCTTCCAACGGTTTCAATAAATGATTTAAGGGTAAAGTTTTCAAGGTTTAAAACCGAAAGTCCTCGTCCTGTACTCAACCAAAACGTATTAGGGCTGGTACGTTCAATAGCATAGACCATATTATCACTAAGTCCATCTTTTTCGGTTAGGTGTATATACTCAGCGGTTGAATCTTGAAGTAATTCCTCTTTGTTTTCAAAAAAGTAAAGTCCATCTTCAGTACTAAGCAGCATTTTTTGCTCATCAATGAATTCTATTTCGTGAATTGAATTTCCTTCTAGAATAGAAGGAACTGTAATATTTTTGAAGTGGGTTTCCTTTTCGGGATTCAAAATGAACAGTCCACCATAAGAGTTTCCAAGCCATAGACGACCTTGTTTATCTTCGCTCATACTCAATACCACATTTGCATTTATAGATTTATTGCTATCATGATTGGTATATTGAATAATACTTCCGTCTTTTTCAACTTTTAGAAGCCCTGCCCCATGGGTGCCAATCCACATAGATCCATTTGGGCCTTTTTTAGTAAAGTAATTGTACTGACTCACCCTTTCATTAATAGGAATTTCTGCTAAGTCTAATTGCTCGATGACATAATCAATTGTATTTCTATTGGGCCACTTAATAATATTTACCCCATTAAAGGTAGCTGCCCAAATATTTCCATTTGCATCTTCTGTAAGACTAAGCACTTGCCCTCCCGAAAGTTGGTTTTTTTTGGTCCCAACCGTAACATGATGAAATTTTCCATTGGGTGAAATAATGGTAAGTCCGTTGGTATAATTGCCAATCCACAAAAAACCCTTTGTATCTTTAAAAATACTGAAGGTGTCATTGGCAGCGAGGCTTTGGGGGTTTCCTTTTTCAGCTAGCAGAAACTGAAATTGATTCAAATAAGGATCGTAACAGTTCAACCCGTTATGGGTACTTAACCATAACCGTTGTTGTTGATCTTTAAAAATATGGAAAATCTGGTTGGATGAAATAGAGAAATCATCTTCCGTATCGTGATGTAGGTATTGAAATGTTTCCGTTTCGGGATTAAAAATGGCTAAACCCGAAAAGGTGGCAAGCCATAAATTTCCGTTTGGGCCTTCTGCCATTCCATAGACAAACCCGTGCGATTGTACATGAGGGGAATCTGGGAAATAATGTTTAAAAGCTGGCTTCTTCCAAGTACCGGTTAACAAGCTGAAACCTTGGTTTTCATAGCCTATCCAATACCTTCCTTTTGTATCCCTAAAAATAGATTGTATTATATTTTCCTTTAGTCCATTCTGGGTACTTATGTGTTGAAAGCTATCTGTGGTGGGATCAAAGATGCCAATACCATTTTGCGAAGTAAATAGAATACGATCATCGTCCAGCTTTATCAATTGCCTTATGGCATATTTCTTTGGTGCATTTTTATTCTCACTTTCCGCAGACCAAGCACGTATTTCAAAAGTTTTTCTATGTATTCTGGATAACCCTTTATTGGTACCAAGGTATATGTAATCCCCAGAAATAGATAATGCTTCTATATTGGGATTTAGAATACAAGTGTTGCAATTTCCAAAATTTGTGAAGTGAAGAAAGCTTTCTTTTTGAGGATCATAACGGGAGAGCCCATTTTGGGTTCCCATCCATAAAAAACCATCTGGGTCTTCCAGTATTTCCAAAACCACGTTAGAAAGAATCCCATTTTGTGTGGAATCTTCTGGCTTTTTGAATATTTCAAAAGTATGCCCGTTAAATTTATTTAATCCTTTACTGGTAGCAATCCACAAAAAACCTCTAGAATCCTGAAAGGTCATTTTCACAGCATTTTGCGAAAGGCCATCTGCTACATCATACAGCTGAAATTGATAGTTCAACTGCGCATGGAGGGAAGTAAAAATTAAAAAAAAGCTTGCTAATACCCAACGCTGTACCATGGTACATGATTTTCAGAATGAAAATTACTCATTTTCAAATATATATTATTAACCCGCTGGAAAATAGATGAAGTAAGTATTAATTAACTCACCCGTTTGGGTGATTTTCCATTAATTGTTCTTAGTGGCCAATTCCCTAATTTTTATTCGGAAGGCCGCAAATAATAGGGTCATGAACGGACTTACATAATTGAAGACCGCGAAGGCTAGATAATCAATTACGGGTACGCCAAGTACGCTGCTTTGGTAGGCTCCACAAGTATTCCAAGGAACCAATACTGAAGTGACCGTTCCACTGTCTTCCAGGGTTCTGGAGAGGTTTTCTGGGGCAAGCCCTTTCTCTTTATAGGCTTTGGCATACATTTTCCCAGGAACAACAATCGCTAAATATTGATCACTAGCTGTAAAGTTCAATGCCAAACAACTTGCTACGGTACTTGCGAATAATCCAAAGGTAGTATGAAAAATAGAAAGTAATGCCTTGCTAATTCTTGTGAGTGCCCCAATGGCATCCATAACACCTCCAAATACCATCGCACAAATGATAAGCCAAATGGTTCCCAGCATTCCGCTCATACCTCCTGCGGAAAAAAGGTCATTCAATGCTGTGTTATCGGTTGCTACGCTAGTATCTACCGTAATGGCATTCATAATTCCTTTGTAGCCAGACTCAAAAGTAAGTGTTTCACCGCCACCAATCTGTGCTACAATATCAGGCTGAAATATCAAGGCAGCGAGTCCGCCCAATAGCGTTCCTGCCAGTAAGGCAATTAATGGGGGTGTTTTTTTGATGATTAAAACGATAACTGCTACGGGTACAATAAATAACCACGGGCTTATATGAAATGCCTCTTTGATGGAAACGAGAATAGCATCTGTATCGGCGGTTCCTTTGGGGTCAAGTCCAAGTCCGATGATAATAAATACAATTAAAGTAATAACAATAGAAGGTACCGTTGTTAAAGTCATATACCGAATATGCGTGAACAAATCGGTTCCAGCCATGGCTGGCGCTAGGTTGGTAGTGTCGCTCAAGGGAGACAATTTATCTCCAAAATAGGCTCCGGAAAGTACTGCTCCTGCCGTCATCCCTAGGGAAATATCCAAAGCACCCGCAATACCAATTAATGCAATACCTACAGTTGCAGAGGTGGTCCAGCTACTCCCTGTAGCAATAGAAATCACCGCACAAATTACCACACAGGCCGCAAGGAAAATAGTTGGATTTAGAATTTGGAGTCCGTAGTAAATCATGGTAGGGATAATTCCACTAATCAACCAAGTTCCTGCAAGGGCACCCACCATTAAAAGAATTAAAATAGCACCAGTTGTAGATCGAACATTTTCAGCTACTTCATCTACCATTTGATCGAATTTCACTTTATTGAAAAATCCAACAATAGCAGCCACTGCCGCTCCCAACAATAAAACAAACTGGTTAGATCCCGAAAGGGCATCATCACCATACACATATACATTGTAAGCCAACATTGCAATAAGGGCAAATACCGGAATAAGTGCTTCCCAAATATTGAGCTCCACATTTTCTACAATATGCTCGTCTTGTGGTTTTCTTGGTTGAATGTCTTGACTTTCCATGAAGTTCTGGTTGATTGTGATTGTAATGTTACGATTTTATGAAATGTTGTGCAAATAGATGTATTTCCAAAAGAAAGGGGAAATTTGGATAGAAAAAAGGGGATTTTTCCCTTTTTTTGTTTCCGAATAGAATAGTATATTTGGTGGCCTTTCCATATCGAAACTTAACCTCATAATTAAATAAAAACACAATGAAAAGAATTATCTTAGGTATTCTTTTGGCCATGTCTTTTGCTCCAATTCAAGCACAGGTTGGGATTGGAAACACCAGTCCTAATGCCCAATTGGACGTTCGGTCCAGTAATCAGGCTACTCCTGCAAATACCGATGGAATCCTCATTCCGAAGGTTGATGAATTCCCAGCTATAGATCCTACCGCCGCCCAGGATGGGATGCTTATTTATGCTACTGGGGATGGAACGGTAAGCAAAGGGTTTTATTATTGGGATAATACCGGTACTACTTGGGAACCCATGCTGTCTGGTTCAGACGCAGATGTAGATTTTTATGAGTTGGGAACTACAAGTAGCCCAACAAATATTAATGACGATATCTATACCCTTGGGACCCTTTCTATAGGCAGTAATACTTCGGGAGGCAGCTTGGATATTGTAAATACGACAGAAGCTAGAGCTATTCATTTACAATTTGGAGGTACAGATGACGGTATTAAACAGGGATTCTACAATTTATTATCCAATGCAGGTTCTGGAACGCATTATGGAATTTACAATTTTCTCACAGGAAATAATGTTGGAAATAGAATAGGTGTCAATACTGTAATATCTTCTAGTAATAATAGCCAACATTACGGCACCTATAATTCACTTTTTGGTACAGGTTCAGGAAATCGTTATGGGACTTACAATACAATTTCAAACATCTCAGGGAGTGGTTCTTCCTATGGGGTAAGAAATGAGCTTTCTTCCAATAGCCATGGGGTACATTATGGACTCTACAATAGTGTGAGTGGTAGTGGGACAAGGGATCATTACGGAGTATATAATAGTATGTCTGGAACTGGAAATACCAGCAGTAAATATGGGACCTATAATAGAATTCTTGCGACCAACAATGACATTCATTATGGAACCTACAATTCAATGGAATCCCCATCAACTACTTTTCAATACGGTACTTATAATTTATTTCCCAACGGAACGAGCCCACAGATTGGGATTGAAAATGCTTTTAGCAGTACAAATAACAATACGCAAATGGGGATGCGAAATCTTATGAATACCAGTAGTTCTGGAGATAAATATGGAGTACAGAGTTTAATATCTAATGGAAGTGGGATAAATTATGGGACCTACAATTCGGTGTCTGGGGGTACTTCAAATTTTGGAGCTTATCATACCATCTCAACTACCAGTAACGCCACTGGTGTTCGAAATTTAATTTCTGCAAATGGAACAGGAGCTTTAGTTTTTGGTACTTCCAATGATCTTACTAGTACAGGATCTGATTTATTGTATGGTACCTATACAAGCTTAAATGGTGCTGGGACTGGTAGTGCTAGATATGGTTCTTTTAATTCATTTTCAGGTGAGTCTACTACTCAAAGAGGGTTTACAAACAACTTTCAGTCTACCTCGAATGGTACCCAAGCTGGGTTTTACAATACCTTTCTTTCGCCAAATGCAAGTACAAATACAGGGTTACAAAGTACCTTTTCTGGTGCAATTAGTGGAAATGTCTATGGAGTGGTAAACACTGTAAATGCTGCTGTTGGAAATGGAGACCATTATGGGATGACTTCAACGTTCCTTTCTACTGGAAGTGGTAATCATTATGGGGTAGAATCACGTTTCCAAGGAAATGGAAGCGGTTTACATCATGGAGTGGACAATAGTTTTATTGATGCTGGGTCTGGTGCTAGGAGAGGAGTTTATAATTATTTTAATGCTTCAGCTGCCTCAGCTGTAACAGGGCTTCACAACGATTTTGTTTCTTCCACAACAAATCCGGGGTATGGGGTATATAATCAAATGACCATTTCCAGTACTGGAGTCCGCTATGGAATGTATAACAACTTCAATGGAACAGGAAATGCGAATCTCTATGGGGCAACCTCTGTTTTTGCAAATTCAGGGTCTGGAGCTCACTATGGCACCCTTAATAGTTTTGGTGGAACAGGAGCAGGTTCTAAGTATGGTATTATTAATTCTTTTAGTTCAAATTCCAATGGAATTTTAACCGCAGTGCGAAACGATATATTTTCGAATTCCGTAGATGAAGGTTATGGGGTCTACAATCAGATTCAAAATAATGGTTCTGGACAACGAATGGGAATGTATAATAGGTACTATGGTACGGGTAACGGAGATTTTAGAGGTCTCTATGTATTAGCTGTAAACACAGGTTCTGGAGCTCATTATGGTTCTCAAGTATCTATAGCGGGCACGGGAGCTGGAAATAAATATGGCTATCATTCCTATATCGCAAGTACTGCTGGAGGTACCCATTATGGGGTGTATTCGGAAGCAAATAAATCGGGTAGTTTTGCGGGATACTTCTTAGGGGATGTTTCTATTGGAACATCTGCCCTAGACAATTATATTTTTCCACCTTCTAGGGGAACTGCGGGGCAAATCATGCAAACGGATGGTGCTGGGAACCTAAGTTGGGTTGATGCAAGTAACTATTGGACCCGTACAGGAACCGAATTGGATGTGGCAACCGTTGCAGATGACATTCACTTTACTAGTGATCAAACCAGTATTATTTTCCCTACTTCTGCTGGGACACCAGCTCCCATGCTGTATATGTTTGATGGCGGTACGGCGAATGCCAACAAAATGGTTTTTGCCCATTCCCCCACCTTTTCGAATTTCGGACTGCAATATGATGATAGCGATGATGCCTTTCATTTTCTTTCCAGTGGAACATCGGTCGTAGAAATTGATTTAATAGGATCCCCGCGCATGACGATACAAGGGAATCTATTTGTGAATGGCGATGTGATTACAGATACTGCTACATATCCTGATTATGTTTTTGAAAACTATTTTGAAGGGACTTCAGGGATCAATCCTAACTATGAATTTCCAACATTGGAAGAGACGTTTCAGTTTGTAAAAAAATATGGGCACTTGCCCGGAATTGCTTCGTATGAAGAAGTAAAGGCAAACGGAATGAAAATGACGCTGGACGATATTGCCATTTTCAATTTGGAAAAAGTGGAAGAGCTTTTTATATATGCCATGGAAGCCAAAACCGAAATCTCAAACCTTTCCGAAGAAAATAAATTCCTTAAGGAACAGCTGGAAAGTCAACAAAAAGAAATCGAAGCCATTAAAGCAATGCTACAAAAAAAATAAATGTATCCTGCACGCTATTTTATGTAAAGTATCCTCTGAATCTAGTAAACGGCTCATTCTTTTCCTTTTTCTGAAAAAAAATGTGGATATTTCAACATGATTTCTTCGGAAAGTACTTTTTTGAAAAGGACAGTTTCTTTAAACTTCAACACTAAAAAGCACCTTAACCTTAAGTGTTTAGGAGTTTGTATTATCGCTATTTGCAGTCTTTCAACTACAATAGCCCAAACTGAGATTGATAGTTTAGAGCGAGTCTTAAATCGTACCGAAAATACCCAAGAACGGCAAGAGATACAATTGCAATTATTGGAGTACTACGAAGACATCAATCCCGAAAAAGCCCTGCAATTAGAAGCAGCTCTTCAAAAAACCATAGATACCACCGATACAGAAACTTACTTTAGGTTTAAGTTGGCCCAATGTCACGTTCAATGGGTCATTGCTTCCTACGATCGTGCCATGGAGCTAGGGTACGAAGCACTTGCAATTGCAAATAAATCCCAAGATTCCATTCGTTTAAAGGTACTTTGCTACAATACGTTGGGGAAAATTGCAGATGATAATTCGCAACCTAAACTGGCGCTAGAATTTTATTTAAAGTCCCTTCGGTATGCAGAATTGGCTTCCCTTGAACAACACGTAGCAAAAGCCTCGGCAGGTATTGGTAGGGTATACTTATACTTAGAGGATTATGATAAGGCTTCACAATATTACGAAAGGGCCATTTCAGTAAAATTGAATTTGAACGAGGAAGATGGCGATTTGGGAACCTATTATTTGAATCTAAGTAGTTGTTACGATGGAAAAGGTGACTACCTGAAATCCTTGGAGTATTTAGATCAAGCAATTTATTTACTGAAAGAGAATCAATTATATACCCGTCTTATTGGTTTATATAATAATAAAGCGTACACCCTCTTCTTAATGAATCGCTACAAAGAAGCCGAATCGGTAGCGGAAAAAGCGATTGCCTTGGGAGATTCCCTTTCATGGGAACGGGAGTTGATGTTTGCCTACAGTACCTATGCCGAAATACTCTTTGCGCAAAACCGAGTCAGCCAAGCAGAGCAATACATGGAAAAATCCATTGGCCTCTCTGAAAAGTACAACGATCTATACTTGGCCAAATACAATTACGATCTTTTGTATAACATTAGCCTTCAAAAAGAAGATTATAAGGAGGCATTGCACTATTACCAAAAACGAAGTGCTATTCTTGATTCTGTAAACAATGCCAATGCTAGAAAGGAAATCCAAAAGCTTTCTTTGGAATACGAAACCGAAAAGAAAAACCAGGAAATTAATCAGCTAAATAAACAGCAGGAATTAAATGCTATTGCATTACGGAAGAGCAGGCAATTACAGATGGCATTTCTATTGGTTGCATTACTGGCGGTTGCTGTGGTCTTTTTATTTTGGTCCAGACAGCAGAACAAGAAAAAGGCAAATGCGCTCCAGAATATGGCTTTGAAACAAGAATTTGAAAAAAAATTGGCAGATGCAGAACTGCAGGCGCTAAGGGCACAGATGAACCCGCATTTTCTCTTTAATTGCTTAAATTCAATCAATGGCTTTATTGTAAAAAACAATCGGGAAAAAGCGTCAGAATACCTTGCTAAATTCAGTAAATTGATTCGGCAAGTACTCAATAACTCCAAAGCCCGTAAAATTTCATTGGAGCAGGAATTGGAAACCCTTCAGCTCTACATAGACATGGAGAAATTACGTTTTAGTAATGAATTTGAATACGTTTGCACCTTAAACCCCAATGTGGAAACAGCCTATGTGGAGGTGCCTCCTATGCTATTTCAGCCGTATGTGGAAAATAGTATTTGGCACGGATTGATGCACAAGAAAGAAGGTATAGGGAAACTTTCCCTTCAGATTTCAAGGAATGAAAACCAGTTGATCTGTGAAATTGAAGATAACGGCATAGGAAGGGAAGCGGCGCAACAATTGAAAAGTAAAAGTGCTTCCAGTAGAAAATCCTTCGGAATGAGTATCACAGAGAAGCGCCTGCAGTATAGCAGTTTGAACAAAACACTGGAAAATAAAGTGGAGATCATTGATTTAACTACTTCCGAAGGTATCCCAAAAGGAACAAAAGTTCGTATTGTATTGAGTATATGAAAACCCGAATTGTAATTATTGATGATGAGCAGCATTGCATAGACACCTTGCAGTGGCAATTGGAAACCTATGTGGATGATATCACCGTAGAGGCGGTATTTAGATCCCCTACGGAAGCATTGTCTTATTTGCAAAATAATACAGTAGACTTGGTGTTCTTGGATATCGAAATGCCAGAAATGAACGGTTTTCAACTGTTGAAGCGATTAAAAAATAGTTCATTCGATTTGATTTTTGCTACCGCCTATGATGAATTTGCAGTGCAGGCTTTTAAGACTAGTGCCATTGATTATTTGCTGAAACCAATTGATAAGCAGGATCTATTAAAAGCAATGGAAAAAGTAAAAGGAAAACAAAACTCTAACTTTCTACCCCAACAAATGGAGTTGCTTCTTTCTACCTTGTCCAAACAGCAATCTACCCCTGAAAGAATAGCACTTCCCACGCAGTCTGGATTACAGTTTATTGTAGTTGCAAAAATCATGTATTGCCTTTCAGACAGTAATTATACCGAAATTCATTTGGAAGATGGCTCCCAGTATTTGGTAAGTAAAACCTTAAAGGATATTGAATCACTACTGCCATCCCAATTCTTTATAAGAATCCACCATTCCCATCTAATCAATACACAAAAAATTTCGCGGTATGTTCGTGGAGATGGCGGTTATGTAGTCATGGATGATGGTAAAAACCTAAATGTAAGCCGTAGTAGAAAGGAAGCTCTGCTTGCTTATTTTGGATAATGATTATTGTAAATCATCCTCTAATTTCCACCAACCAATAAATTGCTATTGTTAGCGAATCATTGAAGCTATATTATGAAGGGATAGTAAGATAGATTTATGCTAAAATCCACGTGATGCATAAAATCAGTTTTATTGTTTTCAAACTCTTATTTTGGCTTCCTTTTTTTGCCCTTTCCCAAGTGGGCATTGGTACCGTAACGCCCAATGCCCAATTGGATATTCAGTCATCCAACCCTTCCGCACCTGCAAGTAATGATGGGATTCTCATTCCGAAAATCAATGAATTTCCAGCTATTGATCCAAGCGCTGCTCAAGATGGAATGATGGTATACGCCACCGGAAGTGGCTCTGTAGCTAAAGGATTTTACTATTGGAACCAATCCACAACCAGCTGGGTGACCATAGTAGGCAGTGCGGGAATCATTGAAAAATTGGATGATTTGAGTGATGGGAAGTCGGATGCTGCAGGGTCTTCGGTTTTTTTAGGTATAAATGCTGGGAATGTAGAAGATGGAAATGATAGAAATAATCTTGGCATTGGTTTTAACGCTTTAGCAAATACTAATTTTGGGAGTAACAATTTAGGTGTTGGCAATTATTCTTTAGAAGATAATACTACTGGAACCGGAAATACAGCCTTGGGATACGCAACTTTACAGTTTGCAACCAGTAATCGAAATACTGCAATTGGCTATCAAGTGATGCGCTACACGACAACAGGAATTGAAAATACTGGAGTTGGAAATACAGCATTAACATGGAACAGGGAGGGAAGTTATAATACTGGTATTGGAAGATGGTCCCTATCAAGAAATGAAAGTGGTAATGGGAATACAGCAGTAGGGTACTATACGGGATATACTATTGAGGATGGAAATTATAACACACTCATTGGGTATCAAGCAGGAAGTGGAACGGGACTCCATACAAAATCATATTCCGTATTTATAGGAAATCAGGCAGGTTTTTTTGAAACGGATAGCCACCGATTGTATATTGAAAACTCTACTGCAAATCAATACAATGCCTTAATATATGGGGAGTTTGACAATGATCTATTGCGCATTAATGGCACATTAAACATTAATAATCAATATTCCTTGCCTACGGCAGATGGTACCTTGGGGCAGGTATTGCAAACCAACGGTGCAGGGAATATGTCTTGGGTAGATCAAAATGTGACCGGAGCAGAAAATATTGATGATTTAAGTGATGGAAAATCTGACGTGTCTGGCTCTTCTATTTTTTTGGGATTGAATGCAGGATTGAATGATGATGGTACTAATAATAAAAATGTAGGTATCGGTCGAAATGCCTTAGAGGATACTGTTGACGGGGATGATAATGTAGCTATTGGGCTATCTGCACTGAGTAATAACATTTCTGGATATGACAATCTGGCACTGGGTTCCATTAGCTTGTTTAGCAATACATCTGGAGGTGGGAACGTAGCAGTAGGAACAGCTGCATTAACAGATAGGGCAACATCCTATCATAATATAGCTCTAGGGATTGCAGCTTTAGCAAATGGTACAACAGGTAATAATAATGTTGGTATTGGCAGTTGGGCTTTGGTCAGATGTGATGGAAGCTCCAACGTTGCTGTGGGGCATAGGGCATTATATAATTCGGTTACGGGTAGTAACAACACAACTTTGGGATACGAAACTGGTTTGACCAATTTAGGGTCTGGAAATATTTTCATTGGCTATAGGGCGGGATATCTCGAAGGCAGTGGTGATAACAAATTATATATTGAAAACTCTGATTCAGCGTCACCTTTGATCTACGGCGAATTCGATACGAATTTGTTGCGTGTCAATGGAACATTGGATATCAATAATCAGTATAGTTTTCCAACGGCAGATGGGACTTCCAATCAGGTGCTTCAAACCGATGGTTCTGGCAATCTTACTTGGGGAAGCGTGCTGGTTTCTGATGCCACTACTGCTTCCAACGGACTCTCCCTTACTAGCAATGATGTAAGATTAGGCGGAACGCTATCCCAAATTACAACCTTAACCCATGGAACAAATAACCTTACATTCAATTTAAACAGCACGGGTGATTTTGTAATTCAGGATAATGGAATGAATCATTTAGAGCTTCGGGATAATGGGAATTTGTATTTGGGAGGCGATACCTTTTGGTACGATGAAGATACTTCGGGTACCGCATTGGCCTCTTTGGGTGATTTGGGAGACGATGGTTTCTTTTGGTTGGGGAATGGAGGCGCTCCACAACATTTATTGAATGGCAACGGGGATTCAGCATTTAATGTATTGGGATTAGCGGTTGATTTCAGTATTCAAGGTGACAATAATGCCAATTTGTTTTATGTGGATGGGGGTACTGATAGAATTGGCTTCCGCATAGGAACTCCCAATTTCGACATTCATTTAAAACAATCCGGACTTACTGAAGCTGGTGCAGGAGGAATTGCCTTGGAAAGTAGCGCTACTACCAATAACTGGAAAATTTACCACAGTGGTTCTTTTCTTTCCTTTGCGGAAAATGGGGTACGCAGATCATATATTCAAAACGGGACTGGTGCCTATGTGCAGACTTCAGATAGGACCCTTAAAAAAAATATTACCCTATACCCTGAAGTCCTTACCTCGGTTTTAAGCCTTCCTATTTACAGCTATCATTACCGCGATCAAAAAGAAAATGCCCAAAAAACCATTGGGGTAATGGCACAAGATGTGCAGCAGGTTTTTCCTGAAATTGTAAGTGTTGCTGAAAATGGAACGCTTGGACTTCAATATGGGGGGCTTGGACCCATTGCCCTGAAAGCGATTCAGGAACAGCAAATAATTATAGACAAACAACATGAAAAGATTAAGTTATTGGAAAAGGAAATGAAGCAAATTAAAACAATGCTAACAAAATTGAAACTTTAAAACGAGTATAGAGGTAATTGTAATAAACCATAATAAAAAGCAGGCAAAAATGTAAGAAATTACTTTAAAAATGTTTTTTAACGATAAAAAATTCACTTTAAAGAGTATTGTGAATATCATGTTTTGAGATGATTGGAAGGTTATATATTTGCAAAAATTATAACCTAAAACATGAAAGCTCCCCAGTTTTTATACCTATTTTTGGTATTTCCATTTACTTTGTTTGCTCAAATAGGCATTAATACAACCAATCCTGATGCTTCCAGTATATTGGACATCCAATCTTCTGATAAAGGATTATTGCTTCCTAGAGTGGCATTGACAGGACCTTCGGACAATACTACTATTGAAAGTCCTTCGGAAAGTTTATTGGTTTATAATACTTCTACAAGTGGCGGACTTACAAAGGGGTTTTACTTTTGGTCCGGCTCAGCTTGGTCTGCCGTGTCAAATAGTGGTAGCCCATCCAGTGAGAAATGGTCCTTGCAGGGAAATTCTTTAAGCGGAAGTGAATTTTTTGGCTCTACCAATTGGAGCCAGTTGCAATTTCGGGTAAATAATGCTCAAATAGGATTGTTGCATCCAAATGGTGGAATATCTTTCGGGCTAAATGCTTCTGCGAATAAGGATAATTCGATCGCCATTGGAACCAATGCCAATGCTTCTGCAAGCAATGAGGCAACTGCCGTTGGTCCTGCAACCAATGCTTCTGGGTACAGGTCTGCTGCAATTGGGTACAATGCTTCAGCCAGCAGTAATAACTCGTTAGCCTTGGGTACAAATACTCAAGCAATCGGGCAAAATAGTAGTGTTTTGGGAGTTACTTCTTCGGCAACGGCACAAAACGCTACGGCTATAGGATATAACGTCACGGCAAATCAACCCAATACCATCATACTTGGAAATGATATTTCAGATGTATCTAATTGGAATGCAACCAAAGTAGGAATTGGAACTTCAAGTCCTTCAGAAAAACTGGAAGTAAATGGAAACATCAAGGTATCCGGAAAGTTGAATATAAGTTCTGGGGATATTACCATTGCAAACGGAACTGAAGGTGTGGGGAAAATTTTGGTTTCAGATGCTAACGGAAAAGCTTCTTGGGAAGATGCTTCATCTCTTTCAGAGCAAGCTTATGCAGAAGCTTATGCTAATGCATCCTCTACGTTGTCTGCTTATAGCCCAATTACCTTTGGAACCACTGTTGTGCAATCGGGTGTTACAATTAATAGCAATAACTTTCAGGTTTCTACTTCCGGAACTTATAAAATTACGTATGCGGTGTCCATAGAAAAAACCAGTGGAGGCGATGCTAATGTTGGTTTTTTCCTCACCAATGGTTGGGGCTCTGGTAATAAGATTGTAGGTTCCACTGCCTATGTTCATCTTGATAATGGCGATAAAATCACTGCCACAGCAACTAAGTTTGTTCAACTAAGTGCTTCCAACATGGTTTATGTTTTTCCGGACACCACAAATACTACTATTGAAACTGTACCTGAAGGGACCTATTTTAATATTGAACTTGTTAAAGCAGATTAATTAGCGCACTAATTTTTTTGGGAAAACTCCAACTTTCACCATGCATTGCCGCATCATTTCGTAGGTACGTTCAATATCGTTGTCCAACCCAATACTGAAACGTATCAACCCATCTGAAAGCCCCATTTCTTTTTGTTCGTCTTCGGGAATTTCAGAGGAGGTAGAGGTGCCTGGCGCACTAAACAAAGTCTTATAAAATCCTAGACTTACTGCTAAGTACCCTAAGTTATGCTCTTGCATTAATTCCATCAATTCATTGGCTTTGTCAAGACTGCCTACATCAATGGTAAGCATACCTCCAAATCCGTATTCTTCATTCATCATGCTTTTAAAGAGTTCATGACCTCGATGAGAAGGAAGTCCAGGATAGACTGTTTTCAATCCATCTGCTTCAAAACGCTTCGCTAAGTAGTGCGCATTTTTGCTGTGCTGTTTCATTCTAATGTGCAAAGTGCGCAGGTTTTTTAAAACGGAAGCTGCCCGCATACTATCCATAGAGGGTCCCAGTAGCATACTGGCTCCATCGTTGACATTTCGGAGATTGTTAATTAACTCTTGGCTTCCGCAGGTAACACCTCCCATGGTATCACTACTTCCATTGATAAATTTAGTCAAGCTATGCAACACTACATGAGCTCCCAATTTAGCTGGAGAAATACTTAAAGGGGAGAAGGTGTTATCTACCAATAAATGAAGTCCGTGCTTATTTGCCAATTGTGCAAGGGCAGGAATATTGGCCACTTCCAACAAGGGGTTGCTCACACTTTCGCAATAGATTACCTTGGTGTTGGGCTGAATTGCCGCTTCAACAGCTTCCAGATTGGTGATATCCACAAATGAAGTTTCAATCCCAAATTTGGGGGCGAAGTTTTTCAGGAAAGCATAGGTTCCTCCATAGATCGTTCTACTTGAAACTAAATGATCCCCCGCATTGCAAAATTGCATTAAAGTAGGGGTAATGGCACCCATTCCTGTGGCAGCTACATGAGCGGTTTCTGTTCCTTCCATTGCTGCTAAGGCTTCCCCTAGGTATAAATTGGATGGGGAACTGTGTCTTGAGTACAAGTAGCAACCTTCCGCATTGCCTTCAAAAGTGTCGAACATGGTTTTCGCGGAAAGAAAAGTATACGTAGAAGAATCTGAAATGGAGGGATTAACTCCTCCAAATTCTCCAAAATATTGCAAGTCCTGAATTTTGTCTGCGGGATTGAATGGCATAACTTAATTTTTATACCATCAAAAGTATGGATAAGCTGTTTATTTGTCAATGATATTAATCATAATTAGATTATATTTCTTTCATATTTAAAATATTCAGTTTATTAAACATATATTTACTCATTACAAATGCTTTTATAGAAAAATTTTCAGATGATATGGATGCTATTGATAAGTCACTTTTAGGGTTACTACAAAAAGATTGCAAGCAAACCACTAAGGAGCTTTCCTTTAAATTGAACTTATCGGTTACCGCTGTGTATGAGCGCATCAAAAAAATGGAGCGGGAGGGGGTTATTCAACAGTATGTTGCTCTTTTGGATAAAGAAAAAATTGATAAGGAATTAATGGTGTTCTGCCAGATTAAACTCTTACAGCATTCTAAGGAGTATTTACAAAAATTTGAAAGTGAAGTCACAAAACTCGCAGAGGTGTTGGAGTGCTTCCATGTGAGTGGGGAATATGATTACTTGCTAAAGGTAATTGTTAAAGACATGGAGCAATTCCGTACTTTTATGGTAACCAAGCTAACTACCTTGCAGCACATAGGCAGCACCCAAAGCTCTTTTGTGATTAATGAAGTGAAGAACACTACCCTTATTCCTTTATAAATGAAACACCAAAATTACAAACTCACCGAACTGTTTCTTTTGTTTGTGCTATTTCCTGTTTCCTTATCTATAGATTATCCTGTCCTATGGAAATTGAGTATAGGGGGTATTGGTTTTGGGTATTTACTGTGGATTTACTTTCGGGTGGAAAAAGGTAAACTGAATATCCGCCAACGATTACGGTCGAGACTTTTTTGGAGACACACGCTCATTATTTTTGGACTACTCGCCATTGTCACCTCTCTTTATGTGGGCATGCTAGCTCCACAGCATCTTTTTTTTGTACCCCTTCAAAAACCATTGCTGTTTCTTTTTATTATTGCTGTCTATACCTTCTTTTCGGTATTGCCGCAAGGTTTTTTGTACCGAAGTTTTTTCATGAAACGCTATGGGGGTCTTTTTCAGCGTAAGTCGATCCTGATTTTCATAAATGGAATCCTTTTTTCATTGGCCCATCTATTCTTTCGGAATACCTTGGTTTTGGTAATCACCTTCATTGGCGGAATCCTTTTTGCGTGGAGTTACCTGAAATTTAAGTCGGGAACATTAGTCAACATCCAACATGCCCTCTACGGAAACTGGCTCTTTGCTGTAGGAATGGGACAAATGCTTGGTTTTCCGGGAATGGAAAATTAATACTTCCTTAATTGCCTTTTCATGGGGAGTATTGTACCTTTGTTTTTTCAAATTAGATTCCTATGAATACATATGACGTTGCAATTATTGGGTCCGGCCCCGGTGGGTATGTGGCCGCCATTCGTTGTGCCCAATTGGGTATGAAAACGGCTATTATTGAAAAATATAACACCCTTGGCGGTACTTGCCTAAATGTGGGGTGTATCCCCAGTAAAGCGCTGTTGGATTCTTCACACCATTATGAAGATGCAGTAAAGCACTTTGAAGAACACGGTATAGAAATACCTGGTGAAATAAAAGTGAATTTTAAAAAGATGGTGGAAAGAAAAGCGGCCGTAGTAGAGCAAACCACAAAAGGTATCAACTTTTTGATGGACAAAAATAAAATTGAGGTTTTTACCGGGATGGGCTCTTTCAAAGATGCTACCCATATCGAAATTGCTTCGGAAGGGAAAACCGAAACCATTGAAGCAAAAAACACCATTATTGCTACAGGAAGTAAACCCGCAACACTTCCATTTATTGAAATAGACAAAGAACGTATCATTACATCCACGGAAGCGCTGAGTCTTTCCGAAATTCCAAAACACCTTATTGTCATTGGTGGAGGGGTTATTGGCCTTGAATTAGGACAAGTATATCGACGTTTGGGTGCCGAGGTTTCCGTTGTGGAATATATGGATCGTATCATTCCAACAATGGATGGCGCACAAAGTAAGGAACTCATGAAAGTGATGAAGAAACAAGGGGTAAAATTCTATGTTTCGCATAAAGTTTCCGAAGTAAGCCGAAAGGGCAAGACTATCACTGTAAAAGCTACCAACAAAAAGGACGAGGAGGTTACATTTGAAGGTGACTATTGTTTGGTTTCCGTGGGAAGAAGGCCGTACACAGACGGACTTAATTTAGGGAATGCCGGGGTGAAGGCCAACGAACGCGGACAAGTAGCCGTGAACGATCACTTACAGACCAATATTTCCAATATTTATGCGATTGGAGATGTGGTTCGGGGTGCGATGCTGGCACATAAAGCGGAAGAAGAAGGCGTCATGGTTGCTGAAATTTTAGCAGGCCAAAAGCCGCATATTGATTACAATTTAATTCCTGGAGTCGTATATACTTGGCCGGAAGTAGCTTCCGTAGGAAAAACCGAAGAACAGTTGAAAGAAGAAGGTATTTCTTATAAAAGCGGTCAATTTCCTATGCGGGCTTTGGGTAGAAGCCGTGCTAGCGGGGATACCGATGGTTTTGTAAAAATCCTGAGTCATGTAGATACTGATGAGGTGTTGGGAATCCATATGGTTGGAGCCCGTGTTGCCGATTTGATTTCTGAAGCCGTGACCGCTATGGAATTCCGTGCCAGTGCTGAGGATATCGCAAGAATGAGTCATGCACACCCAACTTATGCTGAAGCCGTGAAGGAAGCTGCATTGGATGCCACTGATAAGCGGGCATTACATTTTTAATAGAAACTATGATATAAAAAAACCGTCCGTTCTGGACGGTTTTTTTCTTTTCAATATCTTTGAAATGAATCACACAAACTTTGCTGTTTATCCTTGCGGTTAGAACGTACATATCCATTTCAGCTATCCCCAGATTTCAAAAAGAAACTTTTACACTGGGCGCAGCAGCATGAAGAAGTCATCTGGCTTGACTCTAACAGCTATCCACGACAATACGATTCACACGAGGCCATTCTAGCAGTAGATGCATTTACGGTTTTAAAAACAGATTATTTTGATGCCTTTGGAGAATTGCAGGCTTATCAGGAAACCAGTAAAGACTGGCTCTTTGGCTATCTGTCCTATGATTTAAAAAATGATGTAGAGCGATTGACCTCAAGAAATCACGACGGGCTTCATTTTCCCGAGCTCTACTTCTTTCAGCCTAAAAAAATATTTTTCTTTTCAAAGACTTCCGTAACAATCTCCTATTTAAACCTTGTTTCAGATGAAATTGATGAAGATTGGAATGCCATACTTCATGCTGATGTCCCAGCAACTTCCGAAGCAAATAAAGCCAATCCTATTAAAATCCATTTACGTACTTCCAAGGATGCGTATTTTGAAAAGGTAAATCAAATGTTAAGTCATATTGAGCGGGGCGATATTTACGAAGCCAACTTTTGCCAAGAATTTTATGCAGAAGATGTAGATTTAAGTCCGTTGCGTACCTATTGGCATTTGAATACCATATCTCAATCGCCATTTGCTCTTTTTTTAAAACTTGAACACCATTATGCATTTTCTGCTTCTCCAGAGCGTTACTTAAAACGTACGGGGGAAAAAGTAATTTCACAGCCCATTAAAGGTACTGCCAAACGAGCGGTAAACGCATCGGAAGATGCTGCAATTGCATTGGCGCTTCAGCAGGATCCAAAAGAACGAAGTGAAAATATTATGATAGTGGATTTGGTTCGCAATGATCTTTCAAGAGTAGCGGTAAAGGGGAGTGTCACTGTGGAAGAACTTTGTGGGGTGTACACTTTTGAGCAGGTACACCAGCTTATTTCAACCATAGGTTGTGAAGTCCCTATGGAAAAACCTTCCGTAGAAATTATTAAAAACACCTTCCCCATGGGAAGTATGACAGGAGCACCAAAAGTTTCCGCCATGAAAATCATTGAAACATTGGAAGATGCAAAACGCGGACTTTATAGTGGAGCCATTGGGTACTTTGCCCCAAATGGAGACTTTGATTTTAACGTAGTGATACGAAGTATTTTTTTCAATCAGAAAACACAATATGTAAGTTATTCAGTTGGAGGTGCCATCACAGCAGGTTCAATACCAGAGCGTGAATATGAAGAATGTCTGCTGAAGGCAAAAGCAATGCGGGAAGCATTGGAAGGTGCTCACTAATACTAATAGCTTTATAATATTAGTTTTTTTACTTATAAATATTAATTATTAGTTTTAAAACTTATATTTTGTATATTTGCGTTCATAAACAAGATTATGGAGCATTATGTGGTTATATCGGGGGATGTGATTTCTTCAACCAGTTTAAGTAGGTCTCACAAGGAAGGATTAGAAGAAGGGCTATCTCAATTATTGAATGATTTAACACATCATTTTGACTGTTATGGAAGGGTCATCAAAGGAGATTATTTAGAATGTGTGGTTCCCAATCCAAAGCATGGACTTCGGGTAGCGATGGCTATTAAAAGTTTTGTGAAAACGGTCCCGGTTGCATTGGAAGTATACGATGAGCGTAAACGCAGGGCTCAAAAATTTAAAGAACATGGGATTCGATTGGCAATTGGATACGGAACCTTGGAGCGCTACGAACCTCTTGACGGAATTATTGATGGAGAAGCCATTTATTTGTCTGGAAGGGAAATTAGTTCCCTAACCCCAACGTACAATAAAGAACGAATCGTCATTAAAAACACCTTGTTTTTTACTTCAAAAAATGATGATTACAACGAAAGATTCGAACCTTTGTTATCTTTGTTAGACGTCTTAATGGGTAAGGCAACTTCCAGGCAATGTGAGGTAGTATATCAAAAGTTGTTGAATAAAGAGGAGCCTGAAATTGCTCAGCTTTTGGGAATAGGACAGTCTGCCGTGAATCAACATTCTACAAGTGTGGGATGGAACGCTATTGAAAAAGCGGTTCAATATTTTAATAAGGTGGTAGCATTATAAATATGGATATTAACGTATTATTGGTCCTTCAGTTATTGGCACATATTGCCGCCGATTATTTTTTTCAATCACAACGCATGTCTGATGAGAAAAATGAATACGGATTTAAAAGTAAATACCTGGGAAGACACATACTTATTGTGTTTATCCTTTCGTGGGTTTGTTCATTGCAATTGCAATTTTTTGTTGCCGCTGCTATCATTGCAATTCTTCATTATTTTATTGATGCTTTGAAATCAAGCTTTAATCGGAATGCTAGTTTTGGAAAATATGCTTTTTTTATAGATCAAGGTTTACACCTCTTGGTCCTTGGGTTGGTTTCTTTTTTGTTTGATCATTATTATGGATGGGACCCTATTTGGGAGCTACCCATTTCATTGAAGCACTTAATGATTGTTACGGCTTTTTTACTCTGCCTAAAACCTGCAAATATCTTTATACGTGAATGTTTTAGGGCGGCACAAGTACCCATGGTAGGAGATGATGAACTTCCAAATGCCGGAAAATTAATTGGTATACTGGAACGTATACTAACCCTTACCTTTATCATTATTGGTCAGTTTCAAGCAGTAGGACTCTTAATTGCGGCGAAGTCTATTTTACGGTATAAGGATTCTGAAACCCCAAAAACAGAATATGTCCTTATTGGAACCATGTTAAGTTTTGGGGTGGCGATTATGTTAGGGATTCTTATTAACTCATGGTAAATGCGTAACGATTTTCAGGTACATATTGAGGCTAATTTTCCTTTTCTGAAAAAAGAAAAACTATTGGTAGCCTGTAGCGGAGGATTGGATAGTGTTGTTTTAGCCTATCTTTTAAAAGAGCTCAATTACACCTTTGCATTGGCACATTGTAATTTTCAATTACGCGGAAGGGAAAGTGATGAGGATGAAGCTTTTGTTTCAGAGCTTGCAGAATCATGGGGTATTCCTTTTTTTTCTGAAACCTTTGAAACCAATACGTATAAGGAAAATCATAAGGGTTCTATACAGATGATCGCCAGGGAATTGCGATATCAATTGTTTGAGGAATTGCTGAAGGATTTCAATTATGATTACGTGGTTACCGGTCATCACGCAGATGATTCCGCAGAAACGCTTTTAATGAATCTTTCACGTGGTTCTGGCATAAAGGGTTTAGTGGGAATTCCTGCAGTAAACGGAAATATTGTTAGGCCCATGCTGACTTTCTCGAGGGACACAATCCTTGAATTTGCAAAGACTGAAAAATTGTATTGGCGGGAAGATAGTAGCAATGCTAAACAGGACTATTTGCGAAACAAAGTACGTCATGAAGTAGTTCCTATTCTGAAAAAAACGTTTCCCAATTGGCTACAGGGTGTGGGGCAAGCGCAAACACATCTTCGGGATTCGGAATCCTTGGTTGGCGATTATGTGCAGCTGGTGTCTAAGCTAGTGATGAAGGAAACGCCTGAAGGAATTGCCATAGATCTTCCAGCGCTTCAGGGGATGCCCAATTTTAAAGCATTACTTTATGAATTATTAGTTCCGTATGGTTTTTCGGCCTGGGACGATATTTTTCAATTAATGTATTCACAAAGTGGAAGGCAGGTGTTTTCTCAAGATTTCCGTTTGTTGAAAGACCGAAATCAATTGTTGCTCACCAAAATTCCTTCCGAAGAAAAAAAAGTGGAACAGAAAATTGAAAAAAATATAAGTCAAATCGATACACCACTTCGAATGTCCTTTATTCCTAGCGATAAAATAGGAAACCTTTCCCCATCTGTGGTTTATGTAGATGCTGATTTGTTGGAGTATCCCTTAACGCTAAAAAAGTGGGAGTCTGGGGATGTTTTTCAGCCTTTTGGGATGCAAGGAAAAAAGAAATTGAGTAAGTTTTTTAAAGATGAAAAGTTATCTTTGGCAAGTAAGGAAAATACTTGGGTCTTATGGACCGGAAACGACATTGTTTGGATTGTAGGTTTAAGAGCCGATGACCGTTTCAAAGTGACCCCAAACACCAAGAATATTTTAAAGATTTCAGTAGCTGAATAATATGAGAAAGTTTGTTTTTTTAGTTCTTTCAATCGTTGCGTTTCACAGTACTTATGCCCAAGATTTTTTAGATCCCGTTTCCTGGGATGTCTCTGTAGAAAAGCAGGAAGGGAATATTTATAATATCCTAATGACTGCCAGTATAGATGAGGGTTGGCACTTGTATAGCCAGACACAGTTTGGTGAAGAATTTGAAGGCCCAATTGCTACAGAGTTTGCCTATAATAATTCTGAAGAAACTTTCCGATTAAAGGGCGCCACGCAAGAACCAGAGGTTGAACCTATTTTTGATCCCGTCTTTGAATTGGATGTGATCTATTTTGAAGACAAGGTTACTTTTATTCAGGAGATTGAAGTCATCAATCCAAAGGATTTAAAAGTTGTCGCAGAGATCTATTATTCGGTTTGTGATGACGAAAAATGCCTTCCACCAGATACGAAGTCGTTTGAACTGGATTTAGCTTCTGGGCAATCGCAGGTTTCTTCGGAAGAAGTTACAGAAAAAGACCTCGAAAAAACAGTCGCATTATCCTTGGATTTAAAGGGGGAAGAAAAGTTTGAACCTGCCGAAGAAAAAGACAAAGGCTTATTTACCATATTTTTACTAGGTTTTCTGGGCGGACTTATAGCATTACTTACACCATGTGTTTTTCCTATGATTCCGCTTACGGTTTCCTTTTTCACCAAAAGTGCAAAAAACCGTCAGAATGGATTGGCCAATGCCATTTTATATGGATCATTTATCTTTTTGATCTATGTGCTTTTAAGCTTGCCTTTCCATTTATTGGATTCCCTCAACCCAGAAATCCTTAATAGTATTTCTACAAACGTTACCTTGAATGTCATCTTTTTCCTCATCTTTTTAGCATTTGCCTTTTCCTTTTTTGGGTATTATGAGATTACACTTCCGCAGTCATGGTCGGCTAAAATGGATAGCAAAGCAACCAGTATTGGCGGATTTATAGGTATTTTCTTTATGGCACTTACATTGGCTATTGTCTCTTTTTCTTGTACCGGACCCATTTTGGGATCATTACTGGGAGGTTCTTTGAGTAGTGATGGGGGTGCTATGCAACTATCATTTGGAATGGCCGGTTTCGGATTGGCATTGGCATTACCGTTTGCGCTTTTTGCATTATTCCCCAATTGGTTGAATTCACTTCCAAAAAGTGGGGGATGGTTAAATACTATTAAAGTAGTATTGGGTTTTATTGAATTAGCTTTGGCGTTTAAATTTCTTTCAAACGCAGACTTAGTGGAACATTGGGGCTTACTGAAACGGGAGATATTTATTGCTATTTGGATTTTGTGTGCTTTGGGAATGGCACTTTACTTGTTTGGATTTATTAGGTTTCCGCATGATGGACCTAAAAAGAAACGCATACCAAGGGGAAATCTTTTGGTTGGAATACTAAGTGTAGTCTTTCTATTGTACTTGACTCCTGGGCTTACCAATACCAAATACGCAAATCTAAAGCTGCTAAGCGGGTTTCCTCCTCCATTATTTTATAGTCTTTATGATAAGGGAACCAGTGCTCCTTTAGGGTTGGAAGCATATAAGGATTTTGATAAAGGTTTGGAAGTTGCGAAAGCCTCTGGGAAACCTATCATGATTGATTTTACAGGTTGGGCCTGCGTAAATTGTAGGAAGATGGAAGAACAAGTTTGGAGTCAGCCCGAAATTTTTGAAATAATTTCAAAAGAATATGTTTTAATATCCTTGTATGTAGATGACAGGAAAGAACTTCCAGAGGACGAAAAGTTTAATTACTTGCGACCTAATGGCGGGGTAAAGAAGATAAAGACCATAGGGGATAAATGGGCTACGTTTCAAACGGTGAATTTCAAAAATAATTCCCAACCGTATTACATCTTAGTGGATGCCGATTTAAATTTGTTAAACAAACCTGTTGGTTATACACCTAATGCAGATGAATACAAGGAGTGGTTGGAAACAGGATTGGCTAATCTAGAAACTCTTCAGAAGTAAAAAGCGCCATATTTCTATGGCGCTAATAACAAACCTAACTTAGTAAATTTAAGTTGAGTTGAAATCCTTTTTTTTTATCCCCACAAAAAACAGATTTCATACTCATTCACTAATGAGTATAAAAATATATCTTAGCCCTTTGGAAAACTATACGTATATACACGTATTTTGTTTGATTTGAAACAGGCGTGAATTGTGTAATTCAAAAGGGAAACTTTGTTTCTTCCCATTTTAAGTATTAATTTGTAACAGCTTTCCTTTTACAGGAATATCACAAGCATTAGATAAATCAATTTATGAAGCAAAAGGGGTTTATTTTTGATCTCGACGGGGTAATTGTAGACACGGCGAAGTATCATTTTTTAGCCTGGAAAAAACTCGCAGAATCTGTGGGAGTGTCCTTTTCTGAAGAAGATAATGAACATTTAAAAGGGGTTAGTAGGGTGCGTTCCTTGGAAAAAATCTTGCAATGGGGCAATGTCCAACTTTCAAAGACAAAATTTGAAGAGCTATTACACGATAAAAATGAAGATTATTTATCGTATGTTGATACCATGACAAAGGATGAAATCCTTCCAGATGTTCCTAGGGTTCTTTATTTCTTATCAGAGAATAATCAGCCTATGGCTTTGGGATCTGCAAGTAAGAATGCACGTTCTATTTTAAAAAAAGTACAATTGCTAGATTCTTTTCAGGCCATTGTAGATGGTACTAATGTGACCAAGGCAAAACCCAATCCAGAGGTGTTTTTAAAAGCTGCGGAAGCGTTGCAACAAGCTCCATCAAATTGTATTGTATTTGAAGATTCGTTGGCAGGAATTCAAGCAGCAAACACTGCTGGTATGACCAGTATTGGCATTGGAGATGCTTCCGTGTTGCAGGATGCCATGTATGTTTTTAAGGACTTCACACAAATTTCAAATAAATTTTTATATCAATTAATCTCAGACTCATGAATCAAGAGTATATCGTACCTAATCCTTGGAGTATCATTGAAGAAGGCTTTGATAAAACTTTAGTTAAATCTTCCGAAAGCCTTTTCAGTATTGGAAATGGCGCTATGGGGCAACGAGCCAATTTTGAAGAAGATTATTCCGGGCCTACCTTTCAAGGGAGTTATATAGCTGGTGTGTACTATCCAGATAAAACCCGTGTGGGATGGTGGAAAAATGGATACCCAGAATATTTTGCCAAGGTGATCAATGCACCCAACTGGATTGGAATCAAGGTAAAGGTAAATGATGAAACCCTTGATTTGAATACGTGTACTAGCGTAAAGGATTTCCGAAGGGAATTGAATATGAAGGAAGGATGGTACCAACGATCTTTCACAGCAACCCTTCAAAATGGCATCACCATTTCGGTTAAAAGCACCCGTATTTTGCATTTGGACATAGATGAACTTGGTGTTATTGCCTATGAAATTACACCATTGAATCAAGATGCCACAATTAATTTAGAACCCTACTTAGACGCAGGTATTGAGAATGAGGACTCTAACTGGGACGATCAATTTTGGGAGACCATGGGAGTCTCTGAAGAAAAACATCAGGCGTTTATTCGCTCTCGAACCATGAAAACCCATTTTGGTGTTTGTACCTATATGGAATCTAAAATTGCGTTAGACGGAATTCCTCAATCACTTCCGTATGAAGTGAATCATGGAAATCTTTCCATAGGGCTAATCTATACAGTTGATGCCAAAAAGGGACAAACAGTATCACTACATAAATATGCAGGCTATACGGTTTCCTTAAATCATTCTGCAGATAGCTTGGAACAGGCAGCCAGAAATGTGTTGTTGAAGGCTACAAATCAAGGTTTTGAGAGTTTAATGGAAAGTCAGCGTAATGCGTGGCAAGCCATTTGGGACATGGCTGATATCAAAATTGAAGGAGATATTAAGGCGCAGCAGGGGATTCGGTTTAATATTTTTCAACTAAATCAAACCTACTCCGGAAAAGATGCCCGCTTGAATATTGGTCCAAAAGGATTTACGGGAGAGAAATATGGCGGAAGTACCTATTGGGATACGGAAGCGTATTGCATCCCTTTCTACATGGCTACAAAGGATCAGCAAGTGGCGCGAAATTTACTTACCTATCGATATAATCACCTTCAAAAAGCCATCGAAAATGCGGAAAAGCTTGGTTTTTCCAACGGTGCAGCTTTGTATCCTATGGTAACGATGAATGGCGAGGAGTGTCATAACGAATGGGAAATTACCTTTGAGGAAATCCACAGAAATGGAGCCATAGCCTTTGCTATTTATAATTACGAACGTTTTACCAATGATACTACCTATATTCCAGAGAAGGGATTGGAAGTACTTATTGGGATTGCCCGTTTTTGGGCACAACGGGTAAATTACAGTACTGCAAAGGAGCAATATGTAATTTTAGGAGTGACCGGTCCTAACGAATATGAAAACAATGTAAATAACAACTGGTATACCAATTACATCGCAAAATGGTGTATGGAATATGCTGCTTCGGAAGTAGAAAAGGTCAAGCTGAATCATGCATCAGATTTTGAGCGTATTCAGCAAAAGACAAATATTTCTATGGATGAAGTCAACCAATGGTTGAATATTGGAGCAAAAATGTATTTTCCATCTTCGGAAGCGCATGGAGTTTACCTTCAACAGGATGGATTTTTAGATAAAGATTTGGTGCCGGTTTCAGACTTAGACCGTTCCCAGCGCCCCTTGAACCAGAAATGGTCTTGGGATCGTATTTTGCGTTCGCCGTACATCAAACAAGCAGATACGCTTCAAGGGTTTTACTTTTTTGAAGATCATTTTACCACGGAAGCCTTGAAAAAGCATTTCGACTTCTACGAACCGTTTACGGTACACGAATCTTCTCTTTCTCCCTGTGTACATAGTATACAGGCGGCTAAATTGGATAGGATGGAGCAGGCCTATGCTTTCTATCTTAGGACCTCCCGCTTGGATTTGGATGATTATAACAAAGAAGTGGAAGAAGGATGTCATATTACCAGTATGGCCGGAACCTGGATGAGCATTGTGGAAGGTTTTGGTGGTATGCGGGTAAAAGAGGATACACTGCATTTTTCCCCAAAAATCCCCAAAGAGTGGGATGCCTATACATTTAAGATTAATTTCAGGGGGCAAATTGTTAGCATTCAAATTTCAAAAGGAGAAGCAACATTTTCACTTGATAGTGGATCACCACTACAGATTTTTGTGAATGGAAATCCAATAACCGTCACAGAAAATCAAGAAAAATCAATAGCTATAAACGACTAAATTTATTACATATGAAAACATATTTATTATCCTTGCTATGCCTAGGAATTCTTTTGGTTGCTTGCAAAGACGAAAAAAAAGAGGATACTTCCATGGAAGAAATGGAAACCGTTAGTCCCATTAATGATGAAGTACTTGAGAATGCGGTTATTTACGAGGCTAATATCCGCCAATATTCTCCAGAAGGAACTTTTGATGCCTTTACGGCAGACATCCCAAAACTGAAAGATCTGGGCGTAAAAATTATTTGGTTAATGCCTATTCACCCAATTTCTATGGAAAAGCGAAAAGCTCAGGGCGATTTGTTGGTGGCAGATATTGAAGATCCTGAAGAACGTAAAAAATACTTAGGCAGTCCTTATGCGGTAGCAAATTATACTGAAGTGAATCCAGATTTGGGGACCATGGAAGATTTTGGGGAGTTGGTGGAAACTGCCCATCAAAATGGTATGTACGTAATTATAGATTGGGTGCCAAATCATACGGGATGGGACCACCATTGGATTACAGAGCATCCAGAATATTATACTAAAAACGATAAAGGGGAAATCACAGATCCCATTCAGGATAATGGTGAACCTTGGGGTTGGACAGATGTAGCAGATTTAAATTATGACAATCAGGAAATGCGAAAAGCGATGATTAATGAGATGCTTTTTTGGGTTACCGAACAGAATATCGATGGATTTCGTTGTGACGTAGCGCATGGGGTGCCATTGGATTTTTGGCAAACTGCCATTCCTAGATTGCGTTCAGAAAAGGAAATCTTTATGTTGGCAGAAGCTGAAATCCCTGCCCTTATGCAAGGTAATGACCTATTTGATATGTCCTATGCATGGGAGGGGCACCACGTTCTAAATCAAATTGCCCAAGGAAAGGAAAATGTAAAACGATTTGATAGGTACATGGACAGTCTTTCCGTAAAGTTGGAGAAGGATGATATCCTCATGAATTTTGTGACCAATCATGATGAAAACGCTTGGGCGGGACCATTACGTGAACGAATGGGCGATGCCTCCAAAGCCATGACGGCACTTAGTTATTGCATGCCCGGAATGCCATTGATATATAGTGGGCAAGAGTATGATTTAAATAGAAGGTTGAGTTTCTTCGGAAAGGATAGCATCCCAAAAGAAAGAGGGGAAATGTGGTCTTTACTGGAACAGTTGGGAATGCTTAAAAATGATATTCCTGCATTGGAAGGTGGAAAACATGCGGCTATTTATGAAAGACTAACTACCTCTCAAGATGATACTGTATTGGCCTTCCGAAGAAAAAAAGGCGAAAGTGAATTAATTTATATTGGCAATCTATCCAAAGATCCAGTTTCATTTACAATGGATGTAACCGGGTCATTTCAAAATATGTTATCTGGTGACATAGTCTCTTTTGATGGAAGCCCCCAGGAATTAGCTCCATGGGTGTATCACATTTTAGTAAAACAATAATTATAGCGGGTTAAAAACCTGTATTTTACAAATTCGGAAAATCGAAAACGTTATCGTTTGTTTTTCTGTTTGTTATCTAAAATTATTGGTATAATTTTACCTTTCATGAATAGTGAAATCAAAAAAATAGCCGTCTTGACCAGTGGTGGAGATGCGCCTGGAATGAACGCAGCAATTCGTGCAGTAGTGCGCTCTTGCGCATATCATAACTTGGAATGTATTGGTGTTTTCCGTGGATTGCAAGGATTGATTGAAGGTGACTTCAAAGAAATGGGTCCCCGATCTGTAAAAAATATTATCAATAGGGGAGGTACCCTATTGAAATCGGCCCGCTCTAAAGAATTCCGTACAAAAGAAGGAAGGCAAATAGCCTATAATAATCTGGTAAATGCCCAAATTGATGCATTGGTAGTGATTGGTGGAGACGGAACTTTTACCGGAGCTAGTGTTTTTAACCAAGAATTTAATTTTCCAATTGTTGGAATTCCGGGTACCATAGATAATGATATCAATGGCACAGACTTTACCATTGGCTACGATACTGCTTTGAATACCGTGGTGGAGGCGATAGATAAAATACGTGATACTGCAAATTCCCATAACCGTTTATTTTTAGTGGAAGTAATGGGCCGAGATGCAGGGGATATTGCACTAAACGCAGGAATTGGTGCAGGAGCAGAAGAAATTTTAATTCCAGAGCAGAACATGGGAAAAGATCGTTTGGTCAATTCCTTGAGAAGAAGTAAAAAAGCAGGAAAAAGCTCCAGTATTGTGGTAGTGGCTGAAGGAGACCAGATTGGTAAAAATATCCTCGGTCTCGCAGATTATATCCGTCAGAACTTAGATGAATACGAAGTAAAAGTAACCGTTTTGGGACACATCCAACGTGGTGGTTCCCCAAGCTGTTATGACCGGGTATTGGCTAGTAGGTTAGGAGTTGGAGCGGTTGATGCTTTATTGGAAGGAAAACGGGATGTCATGATTGGGATCTCGCAAAATAAAATTGTACAGGTACCTTTTGAGGATGCTATCAAAGGTGACAATGAAATAGATTTAGAATTAATTCGAGTAGCAGATATTATCTCTACTTAAACCTTAATTATTATGACAAAAATTGGAATTAACGGCTTCGGCCGAATTGGTAGAATCGCATTTAGGATTGCTGCCGCAAATGATAAAGTACAAATTGTAGCGATTAATGATTTATTGGATGTAGATCATTTAGCCTACTTATTGAAATATGATTCTGTACATGGAAAGTTTAATGGAACCGTTGAAGTTGTTGATGGAAACCTAGTGGTAAACGGAAATACCATTCGTGTGACAGCAGAAAGAAACCCTGAAGCATTGAAATGGGATGAAGTAGGAGCCGAAATTGTATTGGATTGTACCGGAATTTTCACAGATTTGGATAATGCTTCAGCGCATATCAAAGCTGGCGCAAAGAAAGTAGTGATTTCAGCACCATCCAAAACCGCTCCTATGTTTGTAATGGGTGTGAATCATCAAGATGTAAAGCCAGAAGATACCATTGTTTCCAACGCTTCTTGTACCACCAACTGTTTGGCGCCATTAGCAAAGGTTATTGATGATAACTTAGGAATTGTTGAAGGGTTGATGACTACCGTGCATGCCACTACTGCAACACAGTTAACCGTGGATGGTCCTTCCAGAAAAGATTTTAGAGGTGGTAGAAGTGCCTTACTAAATATTATTCCTGCTTCTACAGGAGCTGCAGTTGCTGTAACGAAAGTAATTCCTGCCCTTAAAGGAAAATTAACCGGAATGGCATTTCGTGTGCCTACTGCAGATGTTTCTGTAGTAGATTTAACTGTTCGTACCGAAAAACCTGCTACCTACGAAGAAGTCAAGCAATTGTTTAAAGAAGCTGCGCAAGGTGATTTTAAAGGTGTGATAGATTATGTTGAAGATGATGTGGTATCCCAAGACTTCGTAAGTGACCCCAATACCTGTAATTTTGATGCCGGTGCCGGAATCGCACTTAATGACAATTTCTTTAAATTAGTAGCATGGTATGACAATGAGTATGGCTATTCAGCAAAACTAATTGATTTGGCCATGCACGTTGCCAGTATTTAATTGTTATGACCTTAATCGCAGACGGAGGTTCCACTAAGTGTGATTGGATTTTACTGGGGCCCGATGGAAGTGTATTGGTGAAAACCCGAACCAAAGGGTTGAATCCTGCCGTAATTCCACAAGATGAACTCTACAAACGCCTTCGGGATAACGAAGATTTAGTAAAAATCTTCAATTCCGTAGAAGTGGTTGACTTTTATGGTGCTGGTGCAGGAACCGAAACACCCAATGCCATACTAACCCGTGTTCTTGAAGAGGTATTCCCCAATGCTACCGTGAATGTGAATGAAGATTTGTTGGCAGCGGTCTATGCAGCTACCACAGAGCCTGGCATTGTTTGTATTCTAGGTACGGGATCCAATAGTTGCTATTTTGATGGCGAAAAAATTCATGCCCATGTTCCTTCCCTTGGATTTATTCTTATGGATGAAGCTAGTGGAAATTATTTTGGGAAACGGTTGATTCGGGATTACTACTACCAAAAAATGCCGTATAAATTGGCTCGCCAGTTTGAAAAACGATTCAATTTAGATCCAGACGTGATTAAGCTTAATGTATATCAAAAGCCCAACCCCAATACGTATTTGGCTTCTTTTGCTGAATTTATATTTACTTCCGAAGAGGTAAACGGTTATTTCTATAAACTCATTAGTGAAGGAATGACACGGTTTATTGAATATAGGGTTCTTTGTTATAAGGAAGCACAGAATGTTCCCATCCATTTCATTGGGTCTATTGCGCACTTTTCAGAAGAAATGATTCGCGATGCCATGAAGCCCTATCATCTGGAATTGGGAAAAATCATACGTAGACCTATAGATGGTTTGATTGAATACTACAGGGAGCACCGCTTAAAAGTAAACACATAATGGCATTTCCAAAGATAAACCCAACCACAACAAAAGCTTGGGAGCAACTAACACTTCACTTCAATGAGGTGAAAGACGTTAAAATGCAGGATTTATTTGTACAGGATAAGGATAGGGTTAACCATTTTTCCATTAACTGGGAGGATTTTTACATAGATTATTCCAAAAACCGAATTACTTCAGAAACCATGGAGCTTTTGCTTCAGTTAGCTGAAGAAGTACAACTGAAGGAGGCCATAGAGGCCCAGTTCACTGGGGTGCACATCAATGAAACAGAAGACAGGGCGGTGGGCCATACCGCTCTTCGGAATTTTAAGGATATGCCTTCCGAAGTTTCGGAAACCCTTCAGAAAATGAAACAATTTTCTAATGCTGTCATTGATGGAAAATGGAAAGGTTACACAGGAAAATCCATTACACATGTAGTGAATATTGGAATTGGCGGAAGCGATTTGGGACCAGATATGGTTTGTGAAGCGCTAAAGTTTTATCATAACCATTTGGAAGTAAGATTTGTAAGCAATGTAGATGGTGATCATGTCATGGAAAGCCTTAAGGGCTTACATCCTGAAACGACGCTATTTATCATTGTTTCAAAGACATTTACAACCCAAGAAACCCTAACCAATGCGCAAACCATTAGGAAGTGGTTTTTACAGAAGGCTCCCCAGAGTGAAGTCGCCAAGCATTTCGTGGCAGTTTCAACCAATTTGGAAGCAGTTTCAGATTTTGGAATTGACCCCAACAACATTTTTCCAATGTGGGAATGGGTTGGAGGCCGTTTCTCGTTATGGAGTGCGGTAGGTCTATCCATTGCATGTGCGGTAGGGTATGACAATTTTGAAAGACTCTTGAAAGGAGCCCACGAAATGGATGTCCATTTTCGTGAAGCAAATTTTGATGATAATGTGCCTGTAGTATTGGCGTTGCTTTCTATTTGGTATAACAACTTTTTTAAGTCAGAAAGTGAATGCATTGTTCCCTATTCACAATATTTGAATAAGTTGGTGGCTTACCTTCAACAGGGTATTATGGAAAGTAATGGAAAAAGTGTAGACCGAAATGGAGCCCGAATTGATTATGAAACAGGAACCATTGTTTGGGGGAGTACAGGAACCAATGCGCAACATGCTTTTTTTCAACTTATCCATCAAGGAACCAAGTTAATTCCTACTGATTTTATTGCTTTTGTAACCGCTCTCCACGGAAAGCAGGACCATCAAAATAAATTGTTGGCTAATTGTTTCGCACAAACTGAAGCCCTTCTGCAAGGTACTTACGGAAGTGAGGTTGAGAACAGTTTTAAGGTGTTTGAAGGAAATAAACCTACCAATACCATTCTTATACAAAAGCTTACTCCTAAAAGCCTTGGGAGCCTCATTGCCCTTTATGAACATAAATTATTTGTACAAGGTGTGATTTGGAATATTTTCAGTTATGATCAATGGGGAGTGGAATTGGGTAAAAAACTAGCCAAAGGAACGCTCAAGGCAATTGAGGAGAAAGAACCCCAACAGATGCAAAATTTATCTACTAGGACATTGTTGGATAAACTTTCTTAATGACCTTCAACAAATAATTTTCAAAACCTTCGATTTCTCCCGAAGGTTTTTCTATTTTTAAAGAATACTAACATTTAATTCTTTCAATTATGAGTGCATCTGATAAAAAAATCTCCCTTTCCGAAGCTACAACTTGGACAACAAATTGGCGTAATGCACCTTCAACCAGTGCCCGAGCTTTCTTAATCCCCGTTCAAGACTTGCAAGGCGCCTTGACCGAAATGGGCAACCCAACAGACCCTAATGCTTGTATAAGAGCTTATCTAGGAATAGATCCATCTTCTGGAGAAGAAAAATTGATTATCGTGGGAACTGAAATTGATAAGTCTGGTGTATATCGTGATTTATTGCCAGATGGTGATGGTACTAATGGCAATAGTATTTGGGATTTTACAAGACCGTGTCCTATTTTTTGTGATGATCAAAGCGATTTGAATTAATGTCGCCTATAATAGCATTAAGTTATTTTACAGATCTTATTCTGTTATTGAATTTGATTCTTTTTTTTCGGGGCTATGGAAAACATTCCTTAGCCCTGAAAATATTTTCATGGTACTTACTGGCTATTTTCATGAACCAATTGGCAGCAACTCTATTGGTTAAGGTTTGGGGGGCCTCAAATCTATCGTTGGTGCATATTTATTTTATTCTTCAGTTTATATTTTTATCCCTTTTTTACTCCATTTTACTCCAAAATAAATTTATTAAGGCTGTCTTAGCGATAGGTTGTGTAGCTTTAGTATTTCAATATATTTTGGATAAAGATTTGGTATACGGATTTAACGGTATTGGTATTGCATTGACCCAATTGCTCATTATTATTTATGCACTAATTTACTTTTTCAAGGCACTACAGAACAAATCTCCATATATCATCATTAATATTGGAATTTTCTTTTATTTGTTATGTAGTACATTAATCTTTTCTTCGGGGGCATTTTTAACAAGTAAAAATGAAGTATTTCTCCAAAATTACAGATACATCTGGGAGCTGAATATTGTATTTTATTTTATTTTTCAAGTGCTGATTTTCATTGAATGGTATAAAAATTATCGTAAGAAAGTAGCCTAACCAATCCTTTTCCTATCTTCGTAGCAAATGAATGAATTGCTTGCTTCCGAAAAGGAGATCGTTTACATCATTCTTATGGCCATTGCCCTTTTACTGCTAATGGCTGTATCTATTGTCTTGTTTTTTTATTTCTCCCGAAAGAAAATCGTACAAGCACAATTAGAAAAAGCTGAAGTAGTTGTTGCCCACCAAAAGGAACTCTTGCAGAATACCATTATTACACAGGAAGAAGAGCGAAAGCGTATTGCACAGGACCTCCATGATGCCATTAGTTCTAAATTGAACGTTGTTTCCTTGAATGCCAATATATTATCAGGAAAGGATATTACACCAAAGGAAGCACAAAAAATAGGGGAGGGCATTCATAAGATCACTGCTACAGTCTTGGAAAACTCCCGTAGAATTGCCCACGACTTGTTACCCCCCACTTTAGATAAATTTGGACTTCAGCCTGCCCTTGAAGAGCTTTGTGAGGAAATTGAGGAAACCAAAAAGTTTGATCTACAATACAATTTATCCTATGCTGAAGGGTTGTTGCACCAAGACAATGAACTTCACCTTTTTAGAATCGTACAGGAACTTTTTAATAATGCCATTAAACATTCCGAAGCAACTCAAATACTGCTTACTTTAAAAACAAATGAAAAGGGTGTATCTTTACAGTACCAGGATAATGGAAAAGGCTTTGAAATCCAGCAATTGAAACTGGCCAAGGGACTAGGAATGAGCGGGATTGAGAACAGGGCTGCATTAATGGAAGCTCAATATGAGTTACAATCAAGTCCTGGCAACGGACTTCAAGTGAATATTAATTGTAAACCAACTACCTACGATGCAAATTAATGTATTACTTGCCGATGATGAGGAACTATTTAGGGTAGGAATGTCTCATATTCTCTCTAAAGATCCTGAAATAAACATTGTTTTTCAGGCGTCAAACGGAGCAGAATTATTGGATTTTCTAGCAAAGAAACATTTATTGCCAGACATCATCATCATGGATATCAAAATGCCAGAATTGAATGGGGTAGAGGCTACAAAAGCAGTACATGAATGTTATCCCGAGATAAGTGTGATAGCGTTAACAACCTATAACACCAAGCCTTTTATTAGGAATATGATAGATGTAGGCGCGAGTGGGTATTTGGTAAAAAATTCCCCTACGGAAAAAGTTTTGCAGACTATCAAGCAGGTCTACTACAATGGGTTTTATTACGATTCCTTGGTCATGGCTGCCTTAAAAAGATCTAACAACCAAAACCGACTTGAAAATAAAACGGTATTTGATTCCAATTTTATAACACAACGCGAAAAAGAGGTATTGGAGGAAATTTGCCTTCAGAAAACTTCCCAAGAAATAGCAGATTCATTATTCATTAGTAAACGTACGGTAGAAGTTCATAGAAAAAATCTTTTGGAAAAAACGGGTGCTAAAAATATTGCTGGTTTGGTCATTTTTGCCATTCATAACAATTTAATTTCCAACTCTCTTCTCGAATAATTTTTGTATTTTTCTGCTGCTGTAACTCCCACCTAACTCAGCAAAATTATGCTTACAAAAGTATATGGGAGTGCAATGCACGGTGTGGAAGCCACTACAATTACCGTAGAAGTAAACACAGATATTGGCGTAGGGTACCATTTAGTGGGACTTCCAGATAACGCCATCAAAGAAAGTAACTATCGTATTGCCGCAGCGCTTCAGAATAACGGTTACAAAATTCCCGGAAAGAAAATTACCTTGAATATGGCTCCTGCAGATCTTCGGAAAGAAGGTGCTGCCTATGATCTTACATTGGCCATGGGCATATTGGTTTCCACTGGTCAAATCTTGGAGCAATATCCTTTGGCAGAATATGTCATTATGGGAGAATTGTCTCTAGATGGCTCCTTGCAGCCCATTCGGGGAGCATTACCCATCGCAATCAATGCAAAGAAAGAAGGGTTTAAAGGATTTATCCTCCCGAAGCAAAACGCAAAAGAGGCTGCTATTGTGGAAGGTTTGGAAGTGTATGGGATAGATAATATTCAGCAGGTGATTGATTTTTTCAACGAGGCAAATCCATTGGAAAAGGAAATGGTAGACATGGAAGCAGAGTTTTACGATCAATTACAAAACCCAGAATTCGATTTTGCTGATGTGAAAGGTCAGGAAAGTATAAAACGTTGTATGGAAATTGCAGCAGCAGGTGGGCATAACATTATTTTAATAGGTCCGCCAGGTAGTGGGAAAACCATGTTAGCGAAACGCCTACCCAGTATTTTACCACCTTTATCCTTAACCGAAGCCTTGGAAACTACCAAAATCCATAGCGTAGCGGGTAGAACCATGAATAAAGGAGGTATTATGACCTCAAGACCTTTTAGGGGGCCACATCACACCATTAGCGATGTAGCTTTGGTAGGAGGGGGGCAATACCCACAGCCTGGTGAAATTTCATTGGCACATAATGGAGTGCTGTTCTTGGATGAGTTGCCAGAGTTTAAAAGAAGTGTTTTGGAAGTGATGAGACAGCCCTTGGAAGACCGGGAAGTAACTATTTCAAGAGCTCGTTTTACCATTACCTACCCAGCAAGTTTCATGCTGGTGGCTAGCATGAATCCCAGTCCGGGAGGATATTTTAATGATCCCAATGCTCCTGTGATGAATTCCCCTGCGGAAATGCAACGCTATTTGGGGAAGATTTCAGGGCCACTGCTGGATAGAATTGATATTCATATTGAAGTTACCCCAGTTCCTTTTGAAAAGTTAAGTGAAGAACGCAAGGGAGAGCCTAGTAGTGTCATTAGGGAGCGGGTGACAAAGGCAAGACAGATGCAAAGCAAACGATTTGATAGTTATGAAAGCATCCATTACAATGCCCAGATGGGCGTCAAACAAATTAGGAAATATTGCAAGCTGGACCACGAATCTTTATCCTTACTCAAAACAGCGATGGAGCGTTTGAATCTTTCAGCTAGGGCCTATGACAGAATTTTGAAGGTTTCTAGGACTATTGCAGATTTGGAGGGGGTAGCCAGTATTCAAGGACACCATATTTCCGAAGCCATTCAATACCGAAGTTTGGATAGGGAAGGGTGGCTAGCTTAGCGATACCAGACTTCCTTTTCATACTCCTTATCTCTAGATAATGCTTCCCTATTTTTCATGAGATAGTGGGAACGGTCTAGAGATTTACTTCTGTAGCCCAATAGGTGAAAGAAATCCTTGGCGAAAAAACGCGCTACTTTTCGGTTGATTTTTAATGTGGTTTTTTGGGAATCTCCCCATGAAATACCTGGGAGCCATACCAATAATTCATCTAAATTTACATTTCGAAGTAATTTTGAAAGCCCTAAAAATAACTTCGGAATCTTCCGAATAATAAAAAACCCATCATTACCTTTTCCTTGGTAGAGTGGCATAAAAATTTGTCCGCTTTTGGGCGAAAGTAGTTCCTGCGTGTGGTCTTTGGCGAGTCTTTCGTGTTTTTTTATGTGCTGAAAGTTGACATACCCCAGACCCATTTCAAAACCACTTTGGTCTTTTATAAAATGGCGATAAATGATTTCATAAAAGGTGTGTTTATTGGAAACTGTTTGGGAGAGCCTTTGTAGGGAATTGATAAAATGCAGATTTGTTTTTTCAATACAATCGGTATATCCAAGAGTTATCCAAATAAACGCCTCATGATTTAGCAATGCCTTAGGGCAGTCATGCTGGCCTCCCTCAAAGCCAAAGGCTACATAGCCCAGCTCATTAATATAACTTAACAATGGACCTTCCAAATACTCTTCAATTCCAAGGACAATGGGTAAAGGGTATTGTTTAGTAAAAGTTCTATTTAAAAGACTATCATTTACGGTTAAAAATGGAATGGTTTTACTGGAAGTGGTATGTAGGTCGAAAAAATAGAAAGGCCCAGTTTCATTGGCTAAAAGATGTTCAATCTCATTTAAGAGTTGTATTTGTTCCTCCTGTTCGCTATTGGAAAAAGTGGTAAGTTGCTTTAGTGCTTCAATTTTTTCTGAAGTAAATTGCCTATTGAGATCGGTGTCTAAAAAGCGCACATGCTTTTCCAATGCTTTGAGATTTCCGGAAAGGGCAATCATCTTTCCATTGAAAGTAATTGCCTCTGCATTTAGTTTAGACAAGACCTTTTCCAAAGCCAAGACACCACTTGGTTCATTTCCGTGGATTCCTCCTACAAAGATGAGTGTAGGACCAGGTAAATTCCCATTGTATTTGCCAATAATACGTTTTCTAACGAGTGGAATATGTTCAATTTCTTTGGTTTCAATCATGGTCAAATTCAATCACATCTTTAATGGTAATGATACCAACGAGTTCATTTTTTTGAAGTACTGGAAGACAACCAATTGCATTTTTTTTCATGATTGCTATCGCTTCTTTTACAGGAGTAGTAGATGAAATGGTAAATACTTCCTTAACCATAATATCGTTTACGGTGGTGAGCTTACTATCCTCTAAAAGTTTGGAATTTTCAACATGTCGCCAAGTAAGAAGTCCCGAAAGTTTTCCTTTTCCATTTTCAACAGGCATATGATGGATATTCTTCCATTTCATTATTTGGGTTGCAAGATGCGCAAGGTCATTTTCGGCAACGGTTAATAATCGTGTAGACATGACGTGACCTACCCATAAATCTTTGTCCTCTACAGATTTTCCAGGTTTGATGTGTTTCCATTGGTGAACCGGTATTCCTTGTTTTTGATTTTTATGGATGGTCTTGGTGATAAGCCGCAAACTATGATCTGGTTTTTGTTCTTTGTTCAGATTTCTAAAATTTTTGACCAACCATTGTGATCCGTCATACCCTTTTATACGTCCTTCAATCACTCCTAAATATTTTTCAATTTGGGCTTTGTCAATGCCAATTTCCGTTAAGCCTTTTTTAGCCATAGGAAGAAACACCTGTTCAATAAGTTTGGTTGCAGCAATGGGCTTCCCTTCCCAGCAAAACACAGCATCCTTGCCATATCTTGCAGCTTTTATGAAGTTGGATTTTGCATCCCTAAAGTCCATGATTTGTGTCATATCATCATATTTTTTAGGACGTGCTTTCATGATTCCAACCCAAAAGGCAAAATTGGCCATTTCATCCAATACAGAAGGTCCAGAAGGAATGTATCTATTTTCTATCCTTACATGAGGCTTTCCATTACCTACGCCATAACAAGCCCTGTTCCAGGGGTATATAGTACCATTGTGAAGGTTCAATGCTTTTAACTTTGGAATCTTTCCTTGCTGTACCATTTCCAAGGAATTTTCATCGATAGGAGTAGACAGGATGGCTTTGTATTCTGCGATATTTTCCCGATAAATATCTACAATACTTCCACTAGCCCATTTGGTTCCGAATGAAACTCGTGGCATTTGGTCTTTGAGGGCAAGTGAGATATGACGTGTATCAATACTCTGCCTAAATAGGGCAATTCTGGTTTCGCTCCAGAGCTCCCTTCCCATCAGCATGGGAGAATTGGTAACAATTGAAAGTACTGGACCTGTAATGGCTTGTGCCCAATTAAAACTTGAGATAAAGTCATCTGGATCTATTTGCAAGTGTAGTTGAAAACTGGTGTTACAAGCTTCAAACAAAACAGAATCGTGTAGAATGCTAAGTTCATCAACCCCTACTAAGTGTAAATGAAAATGAGAACCCCGTAATCCCATTAGCCGTTCATTTAGTGCAAGGTAACGAGGTCTATTGGTGATATAGTCCAATTTTAGATGGCTTCTTGAAATAGTTGGAAGTATCCCGGTAAGTATTATTTTCGACTTATAGGATTGTGCAGCTTTATTTGCTTTTTCCAATAAGTTTTTTAACTGGTTTTCAACTTTCTGAAAGCTTCCAGATTGAAGTATGACAGGGTCTAAGTTTATTTCCAGATTATATTTTGCTAGCTCAGTGGTGAAATGCGTGTCGTTAATTTCTTTAAGGACTTCATCTGCATTTTGGGCTGGACGCCAATCTGAAGTTACCAAACAAAACTCCTGTTCTGCACCAATCCTTGTAATGCCACTTTCAATTAAACCTTGCTGCAACATGAGTTCAAGTGCATCAATGTCACCTAGCAAATGTTGGATAAACAAAGCCCGTTCTTTTGAATTTTGTTCAAGTTGTACTCGTTGTTCTCCCATTGGTGAACTTATTTTGTGTGAAATTCAGCATTTTATTAAAAAAATAAAATGATAATGGTCAGTTGCTATTTAACACTAATTTAAGGTTTTCTACGTTGTAGGCATAGTATATTTATCCGATTTCAATCAAAAATAACTACACTATGTACCAAAAAATTTTTCAAAGAACTTTTCTAGCCTTTATGACCTTAGTTTTTGTAGTGGCTTGTAAAGAAAATGAACCCTCTTCAAATGAAGAAAGTGCACAACTTTCTATTGATTTTCAAAAGTATGAATTAGAAAACGGGCTCGATGTGGTTTTGCATCAAGATAAGAGTGACCCAATTGTTTCCGTGGCAATTCAATATGGAGTAGGATCCAATCGTGAAAAAACAGGAAGGACTGGATTTGCACACTTGTTTGAGCATATGCTATTTCAGGAGTCTGAAAATGTTCCGCAGGATCAATTCTTCAAAAAAATACAAGACGCAGGAGGAACACTCAATGGCGGTACTTGGAAAGATGGAACCATTTATTATGAAGTAGTACCAAAGAATGCCATGGAAATGGTATTATGGTTGGAAAGTGACCGAATGGGATACTTAATCAATACGGTAACTGAAGCTGCTTTTTACAATCAGCAAGAAGTTGTTCAAAATGAAAAAAGACAACGGGTAGATAATAATCCTTATGGGCATACCAATTGGGTGTTGGACAAAAATATTTACCCCGAAGGCCATCCTTACAATTGGCAAGTTATTGGGGAATTGGTAGATCTTCAAAACGCAACGGTAGATGATGTACGTGAATTTTATGATAGATATTATGGTCCCAATAATGCAACCTTGGTATTAGCTGGGGACTTTGAAACCGAAGAAGCCAAAGCACTTATTGAAAAGTATTTCGGGGAAATTAAGCGTCGTCAGGAAGTAGCACTATTGGAGCCGCAACCAGTCACCATTTCTGAGACTAAGCGATTATACCACGAAGATAATTTTGCACAAGCTCCTCAATTAAATATGGTGTGGCCTACAGTACAACAATATACAGATGATGCCTATGCCCTTGACTTCTTGGCAGAAATTCTTTCCAGTGGAAAAAAGGCCCCGATGTATAAAGTATTAGTGAAGGAAAAGGAATTGACTTCTAGAACTTCAGCATTTAGTAACGCACAACAAATTGCTGGAGATTTCCATATAAGGATTACTGCCAATGATGGTGTGGATTTAGATGCTGTTGAAGAGGGCATTTTTGAAGCCTTTGCACTTTTTGAAAAAGAAGGAGTGACAGATCGAGATGTTGAGCGTATCAAAGCTGGGTTGGAGACCCAATTTTACAATGGTATCAGCAGTGTACTTGGTAAATCATTTCAGCTTTGCCAGTACAATGTTTTTGCAGGTGATCCTGGTTTTATAGAAGAAGATATTGAGAACATCAAGAAAGTAACCAAGGAGGATGTAATGCGTGTTTATGAAACGTACATCAAGGACAAACCTTTTGTGATGACCAGTTTTGTGCCGAAAGGACAAATGGATTTGATTGCTGAAAATTCTGAAAAGGCACCAGTAGTAGAGGAAGAAATCAAGGAAAATGTAGAAAAGGTAATTGAAGAAACTACTGAGGAAGTTGCTAAAACACCTTCTAACTTTGATCGTTCCATTGAACCAGAGCAAGGTCCGGCGCCAGCATTGAGTATTCCTACTACTTGGACGACAGAACTTTCCAACGGAATTAAAGTATATGGGATAGAACAAAATGAAATTCCTACTGTAAACTTTAGCTTGGTTATTGAAGGAGGACACCTTATGGATGACATGAATAAAAATGGTGTGGCCAATCTTATGACAGATATTATGATGGAAGGTACTGCCAATAAAACCCCTGAGGAACTGGAAGAGGAAATTGAATTGTTAGGTGCGAACATCAATATGTACACAACCAATGAATCTATCGTTATTCGAGGGAATACTTTGGTTCGAAACTTTGACAAAACAATGGATCTAATCGAAGAAATGTTGTTGGAGCCTCGTTGGGATGAAGAAGAATTTAAGCGTATCAAAACGGCTACCATCAACCAGATTAAGCGTTCTGCTGCAGATCCAAATACAGTTGCCAGAAACGTATACAATAAATTACTCTATGGCGAAAACCATATTTTTAGTTATCCAACCATAGGCGATGAAGCTTCCGTAGAGGCAATTACAATTGAAGATTTGAAGGCTTTTTATGAGAAGAATTTTTCACCTAGTATTTCCAATTTCAACATTGTAGGGAAGATAGATCAAGCTAGTGTGATGAATTCCTTGAAAGATTTAGAGTCTAATTGGGCAGCGAAGGAAGTAACTATCCCAGAATATCCTATTGAGAATAATCGAGATAAGTCATCTTTATATTTTGTAGATATTCCAAATGCCAAGCAATCTGTTATTAATATTGGTTATGTTGGATTGCCAAGGAATCATCCAGATTTCTACCCTGTAGAAGTCATGAATTATAAGCTGGGTGGATCTTTCAGTGGAAATGTAAACTTAATTTTGAGAGAAGAAAAAGGATATACCTATGGAGCCCGAACCAACTTTTCTGGAGGCAAAATACCCGGTACATTTACAGCTTCTTCCAGTGTGAGAACAAATACTACCGGGGAATCTGTTGAAATCTTCAGGGATGAGATTGCAAAATACCAACAAGGAATTTCAGAAGAAGATTTGGAATTCACCAAAAATGCGCTTATCAAGTCTAATGCACGTAGATTTGAGACCCAATTCTCTTTGTTGGGCATGTTACAGGAGATGAGCGCCTATGACCTTCCGAAGAATTATATTGAAGCAGAAGAGGCAGTTATCAAAAATATGACCTTACAACGTCACCAAGAGTTGGCAAATAAATACCTAGATGAATCTATCATGGCGTATTTGGTAGTTGGTGATGCAACTACACAATATCCACAATTTAAAGATATGGGCTTTGATGAAGTGATGTTGGTAGATAAAGATGGGGAAAAAGTTGAAATGAAAGACGTAAAGCAATAAGCATTTTTTTAGATATTTTTATGTGGGGCGCCCAAAGGGCGCCCCACAATTATTTTAAAATATACGATCTTCTTTATGGTATTCCCTTTTAATTCCTTTTAGTAATAAATTTCTATCAAGCACATTCGATTTTTGATGTAGCACCTGCAGACTACAGTAGTGAATTACATTTACAATATTAGAACCACTTAAGTCATATTTTTTTGCAATTAAGGGTAGGTCTAGATCTTCGGAAAGCAACAATTTTTCAGGAAGATTCTTTCTCCAAATCTCTTCCCGTTCTTTTGCTCCTGGTAGTTCAAAGGGACACAACGACTGAAACCTTCTTGTAAAGGCTTCGTCTATGTTGTCCTTAAAATTGGATGCTAAAATAACCAGTCCCGGATGGGATTCTACCCGCTGCAATAAATAGGAAACTTCCTGATTGGCATATTTATCATGCGCATCCCTAACATTGGTACGCTTTCCGAAGATAGAATCTGCTTCGTCAAAGAAAAGAATCCAATCTTTATGGGCAGCTCTGTCAAATAGATTCGAGAGGTGCTTTTCAGTTTCGCCAATATATTTGGAAACTACTGTAGATAAATCAATTCGGTAAACCGGTTTATTGGTATATTTTCCCAGTAAACTAGCCGTAAGTGTTTTTCCAGTTCCTGGCGGACCGTGAAACAAGGCCCGATATCCACCTTTAATTCGATGTTTCATGCCCCATTCATTTAGCAAATGATCATTGTGCTCTAGCCAAATTTCGAGTTCCTTGATATGTTTCCATGTTTTTTCATTCAAGACCAAATCCTCCCAAGCCAATGGGGTCTCTAATTTTTCCGCAGGAAAATCGGTGCTAAGTTTTGGAGAAGGAATAACCCCGGTGGTTAACCGATGAAGGATATCTTGATGTAATAAAAGCTTTCCGCTCATGATGGGTTCACCATGGGGAACGGTATCCAAATACAGAATTTCATGTGTATGAAAAATATGATCTTCCTGAAAGTAAGGGATAACTTCAATCCTTTTTTTAAGGTTATTTCCACCTAGGATAAACTGTACGGTTTCGCCCGTGGGAAGAATCCCTCGGTGATTCTTGGCCTTCACACCTCCAAAGATGGGGAAGTCGGTACCATTAGGAAAAGCATCTGCGACTACTTCCAAGAGAAATTCAGGTAAGAGATGAGGAACCAAAGCCAGAAATAAGATTACACACTCCTTTTGGGAAAGTTGTTCCTCTTTTGCAAATAGGGCGGGTAGGGAAGTACCCATATTTTCTAATGCAAGTTGTGGGGCTTCACTTTCAAAGTCACCTTCCATATTCTGGATTCGCCACGAGATGACTTCCTTTAGAAATGAGAAAACCCTATAGAGTTCTTGATGATTGATTACATGACTCATGCATTGTATTTTTCATAGGCTTTCGCCAATTTCAAATCGTATTTATTTTCTTTATATCCTGGACCATTGTATCCTTTTGCAAAAGCAGCCCAATCTTTATTTTTTAGATGACGGATGAGATTATTTTTCTCACAAAAAATTCCGAACACCTCTAATTGAGCTTTTTCATGGGTATACATATGCGCCACAAAACTATCTACTGAAGGAAATCCTAAAAAGCCCCAATGGAATCCCATAATTTGAAATGCTCCGTAAGAGGCCGATTCGTAAGCAGCATCATGTACCCTATCATCATCACTTAATCCTGCGGCTTTTTCCAAACGGTCGTATTCTTGTTTTCCGCCTTCATAATATTTCTTGGTCCATTTAGAATACAATATATTTTTGGTTCTTTCTGAAGTAAACTGGGAAGGTTCCAGTCCCTTCTTTTTTAATTGCCGCCAGAATACGTGGCCTTCAAATAAAATGCGCGGCCGACCATCTATTAAGAATCCTTTTCCACTACTTTCAATTTCATTTACTGCTTTTACAGTGGCGAGCTCTAATTGGTATTGTTGCGCAAATTCCTTTAGGTCTTCTTCAGAAAGAAATTTATTGTTGAAATGAGTTAGCTGTTGCTGCTGTTCCAATAATTTAGACCAGGTTTTGGGCCCTACCACACCATCAATGACCAATTGATTTTTTGATTGAAAATCTCGTACCGCTTTATCAGTATCTTTACCAAAATAGTTGGATACATATACTTCGTAACCTAGTTCAAGTAAAAGTTCCTCAAGCATATATACTTCATTGCCCTGTGATCTGTATTTTAAGGTTTTCATGGCTATTGGTTTTGGGTGAGATTATTAATTTCTGAAAATTGCCTCCGTAGCATCGGATGTTCCAAAATGGCTTTTACGTAGTTTAAACTACTTCTGCTGAGGTGCCTGGAGAGGGTAGGTTCGTAGTATTCCCAAGGATCAAAAAAGGTCTTTTCTGGTTTTTCGGTGAGGGTTAGAATTTGACTGTTTTCCGAAGCAAGAAAACCTGTTAGTTTTTCAATAACGGAAGTATCTGCAATTTCACCCCCAATAAAGTTTTCTACATCATTAAGGGAGATTTTATGGGGCATAATGATTTTAAAATACTGTACTCTTTCTGGCTGATTGTTAGACCAATTGGCAATGTAATCACTTAAGAATCCGGGGATCTTATCCAAATTAAGTCCGGTTTGTAGATCGGCTACAATATTATCTGTTTCTACTTCATTCATTTCAATATGGCTAATACCTTCTTCGGCTTTGAATTTTTCCAATAAATAATTCACATACAGGCTTTTGCTATTGATAATCTCTATATAGGCAATTTTTTTGGTTTTCAGGCTGTCCCTATTCTGAAGGATATAATTGTGTACGTCCAAACAGCCCAATAAACCACTATTATCTATGGCGCCAGCATCAATAAAATGTCCATAGCCGGGTATTTTCGCAGCCGGACTAAAAACCGGAAAGCGGTTAGTGGTGGAAACGGCTTGATAGAAAGGCAGTGTAAACTTTTCACCCAGTTCTGAAAGATCTTCGGAAAACGGAAAAATACGATCAAATGTATTTGGTTTTACAGACCAAAGGATCCCCCTGTTTCCTTTGGTACCGGCGGTATTCATAATTAAACTAGGGTAATACCCAGTTTTCTGGAAAGTCTCTTGCCAAAAGTCCCGAAAAGAGATTGCCGATAATTGGTCACTTTTAAGATCCATTATGTGGTTTTGGTATTTACGCATGGCATAGTAGGGGCGATCGCGTATTCCAATCTTCTTATTTAACGGCCAAATTTTACGGTAACTATCCAGTCCGAAAGTGAGGGTGAGGTCTATGGAAGTATAATTCTGGCGGGAAAGGGTATCTATCTTTTGTTGAATGATTTCAAAGTTGGTGCCATGTTCCCTATACAGTCCTGTATAAAGTGCTAATCCTAGAGAGCCACCTGAAGCGCCAGATAATGCGATGGTTTGGTTCAGTAATTTTCCGTTGGTTTCTTTTTGAAGGGTATTTAATACGTTAAGGGTCCAAACATTTGCTTTCAGGCCGCCTCCGTGTGAGGCGATAAAGAATAACGTTGGATTATCTTTTTCTTCAACGACATCCCAAAATTGGGTTTCCGTCATTTCGGGAACTACGTTTTCTACTAGATCCAATTCATGGGTTTTATTTTCGGAACCACTAAACCAAGTAATCAATAGCAGTAAAATAAATACAACACCTGTCCCAAAAATTACTTTGTACCTCTTCGTGGAAAAAAGATCCATTTTTTTGGCAACAAAAAAGTATTTCCCCAAACTGGCAATGATGAAATAATAGAAATAGAAGAAAGCCAAAAGAATGGGAATACCATTCATGAGCCCCCAACCATAGATGCTAGCAAAGGTAGCGTAGACTAAAAGTATAATGGAAACCAAAAAATTGAAGTTAAATAAGATCAGGTACCGCTCAGACTTTTCAAAAAACCGAATCCAACCAATAAACAGGGAAACCGGTATTAAAAGTGGACTCTCTAAGGTTTCCAATACTTTGGAAGTACGTGTTCTAAGTAATCTGAAAAACACGTAATTGAACATGAGCATGTAGCTCGTAAGCAAGAGAGTAATAAAACCACCCGGACTAAAATTTGCGATAAAAAGGGTAATGATAAGCAGTAATAGACTGGAAAGTCCCACAAAGAAATAAGTGATGCCCAATCTTTTATAATAAACCTTCAGTTTTTGATCATCATCTTTGTATTTGGTAAACTTTTCTTTGATAACTATGTATACCACCATTGGAACTAGTAACAAAACATAAATAATAATCTTCAAGGTGGATAATGGAAAATTTTCAAAGATGAGATTGGGTTGAAAACTACTAATGATGAAGTAAATCCAAACAAAGTGAATTAACAATCCAATAGAATATCTAAAATAATTCGCCCAATTGTCTGGTTGGTATCCACTATCTTTTTTGGCTGTATAAATGAAAGCTGGAAATTTTTTGAGGGGCCAAAATTTAAAAGGATGCGCCTTATGCCAAACAGTGTAATTACCAGAATTATTGAGATTTGCGGCATAGTAGGTATAAATAGGGTAGTGCGATAATACTATGGCTAGTGCGTTGATAAAAAGAAAAGCAAGAAACAGCGAAAATTTAGAATTCTTATTCTCCACCAAATCTACCAACATGGTAAAGGCTTGGTCCATTTGGGTAAGCAGTAGTAGAATAATCCCAATGATCAATAAACTTAAAAAGGAAGCCTTGAAAAAGTTCTTAAATGATCTTTTCAGGTGATTTAGTACGTCTATAAACTTTCTATAAAATGATTTACTGTCCATAAGCAACCTCCTTAAAAGGCTAAATATACCTTTTAACCGAGCTTCTGTAAAGGGGGTTTTTCCTGTTTTTGAATGTATTTTCCCTAAGAAGTAAACATCCAATGTGGAAGGTAGTCAGACTCTACATCTATAGTATACCCTTTAGAATTATTGGCAACCAAGCACACACAAAGCAGGGGAATGGCTATCCACCCTTCTGAAGCGTTTGCATTTTTTGAATCACTCCAGAACTTCTTGTGGAGTTCAAGTGCTTCTTGAAGTTCATCATTAAATTCTTTTTCATTGTTACTAAATGCAATCCTATATAAATTTAACTCTGGAAATTTTAAATAAAGAAGATAATCCGCTCTTCCTGAATCATTTTCCTTTGGATCTGTAAGCTCAAGAGCCTCTTTTAATAAGTTACTTAAATCAGCATTCGATTGATATAATCCTTTAAGAAATCTTACAATTGCAAAATCTACTTCATCACATTTTAACTGTGCTTCCCGCATTAGGCTTTCAGGAACTTCTAATAATTCATTTATGGCCTTTCTATCCCTTGATAATAAAGCTGTGTAAAAATATTTTGACCAGTTTATAGGGTCTATATAGGCTTTGCTTTGTACAGCATCTACTTCAAAAGTATCATCTAAAACCTTAAGTGAAATTTTACCAGTTGCTTGTGCATTTCTATAGGTGTCTAAACCTAAGTCTTTTGCAATTTTCAGAATTTTTTTAGTAGTTTCTTTATCTTCTTCAGACACTAGTGCATCTCCTATGGCCTCATACGCTTGTTGAAATAGGTTTCCCGCATTTTCTGGTCGTTTAGTAAGCAATGTTTCTAATCTGTCTATTTTGCTTTTGAAATAGGAGACATTACTGTTGATCATATTTTCATTAAAGTCATGTCTTTTTACCATAATTTGAATATTATTTTTTAAAGGTACTTATTAATTTGAAAAAGTAGTCACTTTAGCAGTGGTAACCAATTCACCGGTTGAATGGTTTACTTTCTGACTTACTTGGATATATTTAAGAGTATCATTATCAATAGCATCTTGTATTTTTCTAGCGGTTGCAATAAGATCCGGATCTCCAGATTCGAGCATATTTTTAACAATATCATCTCTGTATTGAGGAGTTCCTTGTTCTGCACGAATACCCTCTCTTGTTTTTCTACTTCCTCGACGGGATGACCCTCCTTTAGATTCTACCACAAAAATTTCACCATCTTTTTCATAAACCATATCAAATTCTCCTTGTTTTCCTCCAGGTGTATCACTTTTGAGTTTTTTGCTTCCTGGATGATGGGATTCCATATAGGCTTGTGAAGATACTTCTCCTAATTTTTCACTTTCATTCACTACTTTTTGCTGCGCTTTTTTGTATTGGTCACTATCTTCCCCATACTTTTTTCTGGCAGCTTCCCGCTCCTTAATTGCTTTTTTACGTTCGGAAGTAATGTCTGAAAGTTCACTTTGGCGAGCTTCAGAAAAATCTCCATGGTCAACTTTCACATCATCTACTACATCTGCTTCCACATCTGGTTTTTTTGTTCTATTCGGATCAAAGAAATCTCCTCGATCATTCAATACTTTGTTTGATTTGAATTCTCCAATCGCATTATCTATGCTCCTACGGCCACTTGGATTTTTGTCATTATACTCTCGAAGCTTTTTGGCCATATCGGCATCAATTTCCCCAGCATCAACTTTCTTTTGAATTTCTGCTTCAAAATCCTTTTGTCTTTTAGTCTGTTTCGTCCCGCTGGACGTACTCGCATGTTTGTCTAATTTTGCCTTTCCTTCTGCCGGAAGGTCTACTTTACAGGCTTTAGCTTTAGAACTGAAACGACACCAACCTTGTCCATCTTTTCGCCTTCTGTAGGTATGGCCATTCACTTCCACCTCCATATCATAATCTTTGGCGAATTCAGAATTTGGATCAATGTCTTTTACGTCATTCTTCTTCGTAGATTGTACTTCAGCCATTGCTTCGCTTTGGGTAACTTGGTCTGAATCCTTATGTTTGGATTGTTCCAGTGATTTTTGCTGTTGCTTGTTGGAAGCAGGTGTATTTGGAGCATCTACGTCCAAATCTGGTCCTTTGTTAGACTTTCCGAAGAACTTCTGAATTTTCGATTTAAAACCTTGAAGTCCTTTTTTTCCACCGGCAAATAACTTTTTAGCACCTGCAGCTGCCCGTGCAGGCATTTTCGCGACAGCTTCAATTCCCTCTTTGGCGCCATTAATGGTTTGTTTTGCAAATGCCCCTGGAGATTTTGGAACACCTTGCATGAATTTACCAGACTTCATGACCGGTCCCATTTTTACAGCACCAACTCCCTCAACAACTGCCATTGCTCCTGTGAATCCGTCACTGGCATTTTTCTTCATCTGTTCTGTATTTCCGAATAACTCCCTTGCAGTAGAAGCCGTACCTGCATCATTTAAGTTTTTGATGTATGCCAAACTATTAAAATATACAGACAGTAATCCTGCAACAATGGCTCCCCAACCTGCATAGGTCATAACGGTGCCCATCCATCCTATAACAGGGCCGGTGATAGGAGAAAGGGTCCCCCAGGAAATAATAGTGAGTGCAACCATTAAAGCGGTTATCATTCCAGCAATCCCCAGAATAGAAGAAAATACCATCGCAAGGCCCGTAGAAATGTCTGCTCCAATTTGAAGAAGATTTCCTAACGGATCTTTTTGCCATGCTTCTGCATTAAAAATATTGGCTACCCCACTTAGTGTTTTTTCAAAGCCCCCAACTACCCCATCCAGTGAAGCCATGGGATTTACCATGCCTTCTAGCATTCCTTTGGCCATTTGTTGAACGCTAATATTTTTAATATCATCTGTGATTGATTCCGCGACCAATCGCTCTGCTAGCATTTTTTGCTCTTCCGCAGATAGTCTCCCCATGTTTTGGTCTGCAATATCCAATACACCACCCAATCTAGTAATGCGTTGTTGATCTACCGCATCAATCTCTGTCTGTCTAGGATCACCTGGGCCTTCGGGTCCAGATGAAAGTTTTACTTCCAGTCTTTTGCCTTCTGTTTCGGCGGTACCATCATCTGGTGTTTCCGAAATCATCTTATCCAACGCAGCCATTACTCCATCTTTTTCTTCTGGTTGCATGGCTTGTATTCTTGCTTCTTGCTCTTGTTCTGGGAGTGCAGCCAGTTCGTAAAGTTGTAATTCTTCAGGGGAAGCTTCTTGTTGTTGTTTTTCTTCCTGCTCTTTTTTAACGCGTTCTTCAGCAGCTTCTTTGCTTTCAATGGCAGCCATTCCTGCTAAGTATTCATCTTGAAGGGAATTGAGTTCAACCTCCATGACAATAGTTGCCGCTATGAGTTCATCACCAGTTGCCGCTGCTCTTTCACCATGTTGGCGAATGGTTTCTGGTCCCATTGCGGAATTGTCAATACTGGCCTGACTTTGCTCATTGAGGCCTTTCATCTCGGCAACACGACCATCCAATTGAGCGATGATTCCGTCGTTTTCGGTAATTTCAGCTTCAGATTGCTGATTGTCTTTCGATGCCTGTTCCGCATCTTGAATATATTGTCTAGCCCGTTCACCCGTCTGGGTAATCGCATCATCCATAGATTGTGCCCCGCTAGCTGTTTCTTCCATTTCGCCGCTTTGCTGTTCGGCATCTGCTTTGGCGTCTGGATCATTTGGGATTTCACTTTTACTTTGGCTCGCCTTTGAGTTTGCATCACTAGCCAATGCTCCAGACTCTCCTTTTCCTTCATCGGCTTCTTGGGCAAGTCCAGGTGCTTCCGTAGCTACAAATTGTTGGCGTTCTTGACTATCTGTAAGGGCCTTTTTAGAAGTTTCTGAAATTTCTTTCCGCTCTTCGTTGTGCTCTTCAGTCATTTTAGTGCCTTCCTTTGCTAAGGCAAGATCCTGTCTGCTGGTATCTAGTGAAGCATCCAGTCCGAAGGAATGAATTTTCTTTTCAGCTCCATGCTTTTTCATTTCATACCCCTTCTCCCGAAGCATTTCCCCAATGTATCCCAATCCGCGTACTTGTGTATCAATTTCAGATTTACGAGGTAGTGGCTGTCCGGCGCTATCTACAGGTGCGATGACGTTTGGATGTTTGAATGGTTGGGGTTTAGAGGGAATTTCAACGGCATTTGCTTGTTGAAGGTTTTGTGCAGCTAACTGTTCTGAAGCATCTGCCTCAGAGAGGTTACTATTTTTTTGTTCTCCGCCTTCGGTTTCCCCACCTTCCCCAGCCGGTGGTTCTTCAGAAAGCTGCTCATCCATCTGCGCTTTTTGTTCTGAAATCTTTTCCTGTGCTTCTGCACCTCGATCTACCGGGGGAGTGGTAACCCCTTCAGAAAGAACACCCCCCTTTTCTTGGTGTACTTCTCCTCTAGGCGGGTCTTTCTTTTCGGCGATTTCCTCTTGGCTTAATTCATCTTGATCCTGGACCCGTTCATCATCACTAATTTTGGCATTGGATTTCCCTTCAACTTCCGCTCCGTCATTTGGTTTTTCGGCACCTCCTTCAGGCTGTACCTTTTTTCCTGGCGGGACATAGCGTTGTACAGTATTTCCTGAAGCTCCCTGTTGGATGGTATGTGTTAATTCATGAGCTAAAAGATGCTTTCCTTCTTTAGATTCTGGATTGAATTTTCCTTGGTTGAAGTAAATATCATTTCCGCTAGTGAATGCATGTGCCCCAAGGTCTTGGTTCATTTGAACTGCTTGTGAACCTGTGTGTATTTTTACGTTGCTGAAGTCGCTTCCAAAGCTAGAACCCATTTCTTCTTGGGTGGATTTTGGTAAAGAGCTGCCTCCGCCTTTAGAGTTTTTTAGATTTGCTTCTACACTATTTTGCTTGGAAGGCCCGGCTGATTTTTGCTGAACGGGAGGAAATTCTTTTTCCTTTTTTTCTTCTTTTTTAGGTGCTGGAAGATCTGTGAGTTTTTGTTCTCCTTCCCCTTGTGGGTTTCCCTCTGCAGTAGGTTCTGCAGTAGTTTCAGCCGTTTTCTTTTCTTCTGCAGCGACCTCTTTTTCCTTATCTTTTTCTTCTTTCGCTTCTGTAATTCCTTCTGGGATGGGAGGGAAGTTTACTTTCCCTTTTTTCTGAAGTTTTTCTTCCGCTTCACATTTTGCACATTTTTTTTGGACATGTTCTCCAGCAGATTGCTGCGAGTCTTCGAAGGGTAGCTTTTGAACCTTTTTTTCCTCCGCCTCACATGCAGCACATTTAGGCTGTACTTCTTCGGTATCAGGTTCCGCCTCTAGTTGAACAACGGGCGTAATGGATTCTGCTATTGATTTTTCCTGTATTTCTTCGGTCTCTTCCTTTGTTTGTACTTCTTCAAAAGGAGACCGTTGAATAGGGGTAGGCCTAGATGGAAAGAACGTATCCTTTTGTCCTCCGTTATTTTTATTTTCAGTTTTTTCTAGCACCTTATCTGCTACATGATCTGCTTCTTTTTCAAATTTATCATCACTTTTTCCAATAGATAGCTTTGCCTGTATCCCAAAAAAAGGTTTCCCTCCCTCTTGACTTTTCAATTGGTTGGGTGTTCCCGAAGAATTGGTATTTGTGGCAAAAGCTTTCATTTACAGACCAATAGCCAATAGTGCTTTATGTACGATTAGTTTGATGACCTTATTTTTGAAATGACCTAATTTTATTTTGGAAATACCTGCTTTGTAGAGGGTTTGCATGATGACCAAATCCTTCTGACTTTGCAATAAAAGTTCATATTCTTCCTTGGTAATGATACCGGAAGCGAGTAGGGTAGTCCATCGTTTTAATTTCTCTTTAGACTGATCAAAGAAGATTGCAATGTCATTTTTAATGGCATCATTTTCCTTATTGAATTTTTCCTTGACAAGTGCTGTAACCTCCTCTTTTAATTCCTTGAATAATTTTTCAAAATCCATAATCTCTTTTTTAGTTAAGTGCCATATTTAATATTTCCAGCAAGGCATTTTCAGCCTTTTTATCTTTTTTGGATTCAAAGTCGATCATCAAATCAAATAGTGGAATGATCTCTGGTTTGAATTCCTCTACAAACACAGGACTCATAATACCTTGTGACTCCCACGTTGTTAGAAAACCTTGAAGTGCAGAATTTTCATTGTTTAAGAGCCCCCACATTTGTTGCATTATGAGATTTTTGTCTTTGGTTTTCTCATACAGCCACATTTTTTGTATTTGTTGTTGTAGGTTTGAAACTTCCTGTTCATGCTCACTGAAAGGCTTTGTAGATTTATTTAAAAGGTCTTCCACCATCACTTTGGTCATTACGGTTTCGGTGAGGGTGTAATGGTCATAGTAAGTAGCGCAGGAGGCTACAAATACACCAATGAACAGAATAATAAGTTTTAGTTTAGTTTTCATGACTATTAATTATTAAATGGGTCTTTCAGTAATAGTTCCACCTTCTTGAAGCAATCTTGGATGCGTAGATCTACGGGTTCCAACAAAGACTTGTTTTAAAACGTCTCTGTTAGCTCCACGTATAGAGTAAATTGTAATCACTCCTCTTCTGTAATTCCCTTGCGTATATGCTTGGCTGAGGGTGGTATTATTCCAAAATGCATGCTGAACTGGAATTCCAGCTGTAATCTCTGCTTGGGTAAAGGTCCCAAGTCGAATTCGATTTCCTTGTGGATCCCTAATCGTTAAAACATTTGTGTTAGCAGACCACTCTGCTGGGTAGTGTATTACAGGGCTATTTCTTTGTACTTGATCACGGTATCCTCTACTAATAACAGGAATTTGACTTTCATTAAGTGGCAAATTACCAGGGGAATGGTCTATGCCAAATCGCATCGCTTCTTGAGGGATGTCCCTAGAGTAAAAAGGGACTCCAGATCCACTTCCGGAAGAATTGTTGCTTTGCAAAACCGTCCCAGTAAATATTGCACTTGCTAAGGCTGCTTCATATTCATATCCAAGTTCATTTACTCCAGAATGGATTAATGCTGTGATACTTGCAGCAACAGCTTCGGCATGTTGTTGATGTTGGGTAAAATGTTTGAATTCATGTAATAGATTACCCGCCGCATAGCGATTAATATTTTGCAAAGTGCTTTCTTTAATGCGAAACTGATTATTTACGGGAATAAAACAAGCATCTGCACTCTGTGGACAAGGGTTTTGGGCAACACATTCTTGAGTGGTTCCTGAAAAAAATCGAAGACATTGCCTTGCTAAGGTTATTGTTGCATTTACATGCGCAGTCATATTTGCAATTTGTGTCTGATTCCTCCCTTGTCCAATTAACTGTTCCGGATGCTGAATAAATCCTTGCATTCTTTGAATTCCTGCTTGTAGCTCTTGTCTTAATGAACCTCTTTCACGACGACTTAATCTTCTACAACCAGATTGTTGTTGATTGGGCCTTTGTTGTCTCGAAGGTCTTTGTTGTTTTTGAACCTTTTTTTCTGACTTTCCTTTTTGTTGAATTGTATGGGTTAGCTCATGCGCCAATAGTTTTTTTCCTTCCTCGGAATGAGGATCATATTTCCCAGCATTGAAATAAATATCGTTTCCAACGGTAAAGGCTTGAGCTCCCAATGATTCACTCATTTTTTGTGCTTCCGAGTCTGTATGAATATCAATATGTTGAAAACTTGCCCCAAACCCTTGCTCCATTTGTTGTCTTGTTGTGGCATCCATAGTATTTCCTTTGCCTTTGGTGGCTTTTATTTTGGACTCCACTTTTTGAGGTGCATGAACCCCACCTTTTCCTTTTTTTTGAACTTCCTCTTCTTCACTTTTAGGTTGTGCTGCTTCTTCTTCCTCTTCTTTTTGAACAGGCTCTTCCTCTTCTGTCTTTTGTTGCATGGCTTCCTCTTCCTCCTCTTTTTGAACAGGTTCTTCTTCTTCCGACTTTTGTTGCATGGCTTCTTCCTCTTCTTCTTTTTGCAACGGCTCTTTTTCTTCTTCTTTAGATTGAGCCATGGGCTCTTCATCTTTCATATCTTGCTTCTGTAGGGTAGAAATCCCATCTGCTACAGGTTTTTGCTGTACTTGTTCCTCATCTGCACTTTTAGTCTGAAGTGTGCCATTATCCCCAGTTTTTGAAATTACTTTTTCAGCTACATTATCGGCTTCTTTTTCATAGGCATCATCCGCTTTTCCTACCGAAAGTTTTTTCTGTACTTTCGGAAAGAAAGGGCCAGTGTCATTCTGGTTAGAATGATTGCTTTTCTTTTTTTTCTTTAGTCTTTTCATGGGCGTTTGATTACCATTCCACAAATAGCAATTGTTTTTGCCATGGGAGTTTTATTAAATGAATATTCCAAGGAATACTTTCTAACAGGATATCCTGGGTTTTTCGTTCTATAAATAGTTGATGTCTTTCGCTCTTATGCTGAATTTTACCTTCCCGTTGTAAAAATTCATTTCGGAGTACATCTATGTTGTTGGTCTTTAGTGAATTCCAATGCTGAAGAATTGCAGCTAGTAGTTCTTCGGCAGCTGATTTTTGGGAACTGTTAATTATTACCTCTTTTTTGATTGGCTTATGTAAAGGAATTCCACATAAGTATTTTTCAAAGACCAATTGTTGTTCTGGAGCTTTTTCGTTACCGGTTGCCAAAAAATGTAACAAGTGCACCGCTTCGGAAATCTTATCTTCTAAAATGTTGTTTTCATGAATAAACCCATGTTTTTCAAAAAACTTTTTCAAAAAAGGATGTAGTATGATCAGTCCGGCATTTTGAACAATAAAACCCTCTTTGCCTGAAATGATCTTATCTACTTCATTTTCATTGTATTTTTCTGTAGGAAACTCTTGAATAATTGAAGTTGCTGATTGCTTTTCCGAAGTATTAATTTTTACCGGCCCTAGTTTGAATATGAGGTTATTTTCTTTGGATAAGCGCACATTTTTTGGTTTTGAATTTTCAACAAGTTGGAAATGTCCCAAAGCGTCCGTTTCCCATTGAATTGGGAGTTTTAAATGCTGTTGGCAAAGCAATGTGATTTGTTCAATTGCAAGACATTTATTTCCTTGAACGGTGAAGGAATCTTCAGAAATTCGTCTAGTTTGATCACCAAAATAATCCGCAATAAATGATATAAATACTGATTCAAATTGATTGAATTTGGCTTCTTTTTCCAATGAAAAAATCATTCCCCAAAATGCTACTTTTATTGTTTCATTTTGTAAAGGTTTTGGGAAATCTTTTTCTGAAATTGTATTTGATTCGTTACCGAGATATAATAGACCGTATAAGTGTGTAATAAATGAATTATCAAATTGGTAGATCAATCTTTTTTGTGCATTTGATGATAGCAATGTTTTTTTTAGTTGCACAATGGAAGTTGGGATAGTGGTTGAAATTTCAGGAAAAGTGAGTGTTTTTGATGGATCTTTCCACCATGGATAATGACCTGTTTTTAAAAAATGAATGAATGCTTCAATATTCTTTTCCGAAGGTGTTTTTCTCACTGAAGGCACATAGGCTTCGTTCTCTTTAGTATTTGTTAATTTTTGTTGTAATTGTTGAGTGATTTTCTCCCCAATTTCATTGCTTAAAACCGATGAAAAGTTGGTGTTGGAGACATCAATTTCAAGCGCAAGGTGTTCCCATTCAATTATCTCTGAAGTTGACTCATAATCTGTAAATAAGGTTGCTAATTTTGGATAAAGCTGCTCTTTTAAAAAGCCATTGATATCATCTTTTACCCGTAACGCCTGTTCCATAGTAGGAACATCTATTTCTACGGTTAATTTTTTGATGATATTTTTTCCCAAAATCATTTTTGTATTAATTTTTTTCCTATATTTACATCAGATGAGGCGTAAAGGTCTCACTGGATAGGATAAGACCTGTCCCTTGAAAGCTCCATTCATTAATGACTGGAGCTTTCGACTTTTATAAGGTGAACGCATTCGGTCCACTGGTTGGTGCAAAAAAGAAATCTGCATCGTGTTTATAATCTTCAATAACCGTATCATAAGCCGTTGAGTAATCTTTATTGGTAATGTAAATTGATAGGTGCGTTTCTCTCTTCAGAGCCTTATTGTGTAAATCTGCCCGTAGCTTCATGAACAATACAATAGGATCATGGGTGTTATTTGGTTGCTGATTGTAATGGTCAATCATTTCGGTACTTAACCAAACTCCATCAACCCATTCTCCATCAATTGCCAAGGCGACATCTTGATCAATTGCCCTCAAATCCCTTAGGATATTATCAAGTGTTGGTCTAATACTCATTGGGAACTCATTAATGTTGGTAATATATCTAGGCATGTTTCCGAAGAAATCCATATCTACCATGGCATCTCTATAGTCTTGCCATCTTCTCCATTTCTCATCATACGCTCCGTAATCATCGTCTTTGTCTACAGGCGCCAATTGTTTTTGGAGGTTTTTATAGAAATCCGGACTATAATTTCGTAGTTCCCTACACGTCATCATTCTTTGACGATAGATCTTATTATTTCTGAAAAGTCCGTTGGGGCTATAGGTATACGTTGGGTTGTCACTGGTCACGGTCGCTTCCTGGAAACGAATCTTAAACGTATCATCCTTGGCATAGGTGATGAGGAATCGTTTTTCTGCTTCATTATAATCAAATACAATTCCTTCATGAAAACGGGTATTCAAAGCTTCGGTGATGGCATGCATCCTTCGGTTGAAGATCTGCCATAACGGAATCACCAATTGTACAGTGGTATTGATTAACCGTTCACCATTAATGGTATATTCCACTACATTCAGAATATAGTTTTGGGGCATCGGTTTATTCACACTTTGGGTTCCTTTCAAACTTCTGGAGAGGTTGTTTAAGTATTTTAATGAACTAATCCATGGGTAGGAGCATTCCCTAAGAGTACAACACCCACCACTGCCTTCAGTCACGGATGCTTTATATGACAAACAAAAGTCTGCGACTACTTGTTGATCTTCACTTACAAGAATATACGTACCTCCAGCTGGTGTTCCAGCCCGGTGGGAGATTGAGGGATGATCTTTCACAAACGACTTGAAATCGGTGGCATCATCTTTCAGATCGAAAAGAAGACATTCAAAATCAAGTCCGTAATCTCGCTGTATTTGTTTGATTTCGTCATAAATGGTGTAAGGCTCGCTTCCGAAGTGTCCTTCAATTCTATAGAAATCGTGGCAGTCTAAGGTGACTTCCAAAGGTTTTTGTACCCAACCTGTAGGGGCCAATAAATTTTTATGGTAACTTAAATTATAAGCTTGTTTTAGGTTGAAGGTTTTGTCATAATCCCAATAATGCAATAATTCTTCATCAACTTCATAATAAACAGGAATTGCTTTTGGTCCTAGCACTTGGCAGGTCCTGGAAGGTGTAATCTCAAGATTTTCCTGTGTATCAAGGTTGAAGTTATCTAAAAGAAGCATCACTCGTTGCATTAAACTTTGCGCTTTTTTTAGATAAGCTTCATAGCCTGTATTTGTAGGGGAGGGGTACCAGTCATGTCTTAATTCTGGATAGGCATCCTGTGATGGAAATAAACATCCTAAAAGTAGATGCTTCGGAAATGCTTCAACCTCTGGACAACATTCTGTTTTCAATTTCAACAGTAATTCCAGGATTTCATTGTGGGAAGCACTTAAATCCTTTGTTAGATCATAGCGGTATTGAATTTTATCATCATCACTAAAATCATCTAAATCATCAATTTGGTTTAGTACCGTATTTTGATCTCCATTTGAAATAGCAAGGATTTCCCCAAAACCATTGAATAAATCTGTATAGGCTTGATGCAAAGGTGATTTTGCTTCCGTGATGGCATATTCAAAGGCATCGGCCATATCTGCATAGTCTTCAATGTTGGAGATTCCAAATCCGCCTTTTAAAACCACTTTTGGAACTGCGGTTTCAGAAAGATTACTCATTGCCTCAAATACATTGTGCTTTGTGAAAATGGCATCTTGCGGATTTACAACATCTTCTATATCATCCTTGGAAATAAGCAACACCTTTAAGTTTTGTACATTTTCCTGTCCTTGGTTGTCACAATTTGTGGAAGTACAAATACTGGGTTCCTTTTGGTAGCTTTCCAAATACAACACAACCACTTTATCACTTACATCCAATTCTGAAAGTGGTTCATGTTCCTCTTCATCCACTAAACTCTCAGGAATCAATTCAACAAGGTCAATGGTACTGCCACCGTCCTTGAAGTGCGTATAATTGGCTTTATCATCCTCAAACTCCTTGTAATGGGAATAGGTAATCGCTTCCAATAGAATATTTTTAGAATCCATTGTGCTTTTGGTAGAAGCTTCTTCCACATCTTCCTGGAGTTTCAGCAGGTCTCCATCTGTGGTAATTCCACATCCCTGGGATATGGTGATGGAATTATCTTCGTCAATACTAACGGTAAAACCGCAGACCAAACCTACGCCAGAAAGGCAAACACGGGTCAATCTGTCTTGTTCGTTGAAGTACTCTATGAACTCATTCAATTGATGGGATGTGAGCACTTGGTCGTCCACAAAGGAGTTGTACTGTGGGGTGATTTCCAATAATTTGCTTTTCATAATGCGCGTCTTTTAAATGATTCCCAGGTTGGTCCTACCCAGAATGATATTTTGTTGTTCTTCGTCGTTGTCACAATCATGCAACCTACCTTGCGTATAGATGGTATGAAGAGTGCTTATAATTTTGTTGAGTCGCATAAGTTTTCCCTTATGCTGATTTTGACCGTTATTGGTTTTTGAAAGCAGCCAGTCTTGGTAAGCTTCTTCCAATTCTAACATTTCGTTTTCTTCCCCTTCTTCCATTTCGTAGCTTGCCGGCCATCCAATCCAACATATTTTTGCCAGAATATGGGAAGGCAATTCACGTTGAATCAAATCCTCCATGAATCTTCTGAAATCTATATTGCTGTAGCGTTCTGTCCAACCAGGAAGAACAATGGAAACCCTAAAGGAATAAGGATCTACGCCTTCACAACTTTCACAATTATCCTCACAGATAGGTAGAAAGTAATCCTTGTTCATGGTTTCTTTGGTCACATCTGGGCGAAGAAGAATATGCTCTATCACGTACATGCCTTCGTTTACTTGTAACTCGTTCATAAAAGCAACTACATCTGCCAGTGCAGCTTCAGCATTGGCAAGGGTGGTATAATATGCAATCCTTCTTGCAATCACGTGTCGCTCATCACTAGGGTCTGGATAATTTGGATTGGTTAAATTGAAATAAAACTTTCCAGAAGTGGTTGTTTTCATTTCGTAATTGTCTGCATCCTTTCCGTAGATTTTTACATTGAAAACTTCTTCATAGAGTGCAGCTAGGGAATGGTAGTGTTTACTAGCAGAACCCAAAATGGTACCACCATCATCCCTAAATCGAAAGCGGTATTCAATGTATCCATCTGTATCCACCTCTTCGTAAATTTCCAAAGGGTCTTCAGAAAAATTTCTTCGGGAATAGTCTGGATTACCCGTAAGCAAAGCCATCCGCTTTTGAAACGAGGAAACATTATTGGTATCCCACAGATTAGAAGGAGCCTGTTTATAATAATTGAAACTGAGTGCGCGTTCACAACCAATGGTTCCATATTCACTTAGAAACCGTTCTTTAGTTTCAATAACAGCTTGGTCTACAAAGGTGCCGTATAATTGCTTCATGAGAAATGCGTATTCGCTAAAGTTCTCCGCAAAACGTGCAAGCAGGTGATCCAAAAACTGATTTCTTCTTACTACTTGGTCGTCAAGTTCAGACAATAGTAGGGTGGTAATATCTTCATTGGTGGTATAATTACCAGAGACTAATTCTGGCAAGTCTTTTACATCTTCCACTAGTTGCGTGAAATACGTCTCACTTAGTGTACTGTCTATGGAAAACAATTCTTTTACTTTTTGAAGATGTGCAAAATAGGTAGCTAAGATCTGGTCAAAAAATAACAGATAGGCTTTCAGTTGTTTGGTCTTTGCTTTTTCGGCAGTAGTGGCTGTAGAACGCACGCCTAAGTGACCGGTTCCGTAGACTTCCGGAAAATCATTTTGAATAGTCGTGAACTTACCCAAGCTTGCATCACCTGCATCGGGAAGTTCCAAGTCTTTGTCTTCTTCAGCGATTGCAAGGGTCTGTGCAACTTCAGCTTCCCTAAACTCCTCTAAATACGTTTCCACTTCTTCTTCATTGATATTTAATGGAAGGAAGCCTTTGTAATAGCTGAAAGCACTTTTGTCACAACGTTTTGGTTTTTTTCCTTTCGGAACGCAAAGTGCCCAAGTAGTTGTTCCGTCGCTACTTCCATCACAGTGGTCAATGGAAATATCCCTAATAACATCTACGCCTTCAATTTGTTGGATGATATCAATAAGATCACTAAGCCGAACTTCTTTTTTTAGTTCTGTTTGCTGAAGTTCTTTTGTGTCAATAAACCCATGATTTAGTAAAGGACCGTTGAAAATTTCATCTGTAGTATAGCCTTTCTCCAGCATTTGTTTCAAGCTATAAAAAGCGAGGTTAGGGGAGAGGTAATGATCTATGGCACGAAGAATCATGGCGTGTACATATTCTTCATCTGCTTCTGGGAGTAGTTCAATTTGTGCACAAACCTGTACAGGGTGTTCTTCTACTTCTTCCACATAAATAATATCTTCACAAAGATTTCTATGGGCGTGGTAAGCTTCCCTTACCAAATTTTTGATTTGCTTTATTTTGTTTTCAATCTTTGTGGGAGTGTCGAACTCTTCTGGGTCTAATTCATCTATTTCAATAAGTACATCATATAAACCATTCAAGACAAAGCTTTTTTGTTTGTTTTCTGGAACTTCGAAAGGCTCATAGCCCATTGTGAAATTTTTACAATTGGCATAAATGGTTTTCTCATGTTTCTGAAGCCATGCATTCTTTACTCCTTCAATATCAATAAACAGTTTCCGGTAATCCAGTGTGTTTACTGGTTTAATAGGAAGGGCTTTTTCGGCCGTAAGGAATTGCTGTGATAGGGCATCTGGATTGCCTTCTTCAGAGAGGATTACCTCCACAGGTAGATTGATGCGGTTGCCCAAGTCTGTGAGGGCATAACTTAAAACTTCCAAAATGGTGATCCCTGGATCATGCTCATTGTAATCATTCCAAAGTTTACTTCCCAAAGACTCAATGTACTCTATCCCTTTTTTCTTAAGAAATTGGAAGTCCAAATCGTCATTGCTGGCGGTCTTTTTTGGAATACTAATATGTTTGTTTAGGGAAGACATTTGGTTTTTGTTTTAGTGGTTGGACTCTCACATTTTGCACCAATGGCATATACTTTATGTTGTTTTGCAGAAACCAAAATCGCCTTCGGACTACTGGGAACAACATTTGTTTTGATTTCATATGCAGCGGTTGGCCCTTTACGGTGTGCCACCTCCACATCTTCCAAATAATCTACATACTCTAGTTGTTCTAGGTATTGAATGATTTTACTTCGGTGGAACGTAATGCCAAAATTGAGGTCATTGGTTTCAGAAAAGGCCCAAGGAGAAAGATATTTTTTAATGGCTGTTTCCAATATGCCTGTATAATAATTTTCATCATATCCTGTTCTAAATCGAACCCCTGTCGTAATTTTTATTTCCTCATAGTCTGGGTTGATTACTTCTGCTTCCACAAAAAAACTATTCAAACCATTGACATATTGTTGTATTTCATTTCGCTTTGCAGTACTCACACGTGGTTGGTAAATATCAAAAGCGTTATTGTTAACAATGTCTGGAATGACTACCAAGGCTACTTCACCTGCCGCATGATAGTTATCATCTTTGGTATGGTTAAGGGATTTTACTTTATAAATATCTTTGAATTGCTGAAGAATCAAATGTTCATAATCCCATTGATTAATGGCTCGGTTCCTGTGTCGAATACGCTCGCTTACACGGGTGTAATATTGTAATGAGGTTTCTTCTGGGCTACCCCCAAAAGAAGCATACGGTTGTGTGACACTTTTGATTAGTGCATTGCGTTGAGTAAGTTTTGTAATGGTAGCAGCTGGAAGTCCGTTCTCTAGATGGGAAAGTTCATTTTCTTGATTAATAAATTCTGCGGTAACTGCCTGTGCATGGATATTGATGCATTGACAGAATGCATCAAAGTTTTTATCTGTTTTGGCCCGCAGCCAAAAATATCCCGAAGGAAGCAAGGTGTTATGGCTAGTAGCCCCCTTCGGGAAGGTAACGGTCACAAGACCGGTTTTTAGGAAATTATCTGTAGTGTTTCCCAAGAGATGGTTACTATCCAGTGTCTCCCAAACATTATTGGAAAGTACACTCCATGTTATTTTTTCGGGGAATTGGTAAGCTTTTGCCAATGGATTTTCGGTTCCTTCCAAAAACTGAAAAAGTAAGGTTACTTGTTGAAGCGGTTCTACATTTTCAAATCCAATGTACAACTCACCTCCTTTACAATATGTTGGAAACAAGGTTTTTGCTTCTTCCGAAACTCCAAAAGGATGTATGTGAAATAATTGAATTTTCTCTAAGTTTTCACTGCTCCCTTCATTTTTAATATCCCATTCTTGGGAAGCAGTATAAGAAAGTGTTAGTTGTTCCAAAATAGGGGCGTAAGGCGCATTGGGAATGAGGGTATCTTCTTCACTGCTTAACGCCAAAGCATAGATTTTTGGGTAGAGACTGTGCAAAAAGGATTCATTGAGGGACCACTTTACCGGACCGTTTTTCCCAGTGGTATAAGTAGTATTGTTTACATTTAATTCGCAACTAAAGACTCCATCATTTTTATTTCCAAAAAGTGGGAAGCTTGGGGTGATTTCATCGGTGTTTTCTTCATCGATGATGGTTGCTTTTGCAGTAAAATAGTCATCACCGTCTACAAATAAATTACTTGCCCCAAGTGTTGCCTGTTTAATGGGCGCACTACCACTGGGAGCAGTATAGGATTTTGCCCCTGCATCATAAGTATAATACATGGTTTGGTGGTACAGTAAAGGAGAGAGGTTGAGATTGTCCCCATCTTTCCGATAGGCAAGATAATGATCCCTAAAATCGTTTGGGGTGTTTAACCAAGTTCCTTCCAAAGAAAGTTTTTCCCAGTTTTTGGCAAATAACTCTTCATAGGAAATATAAAAAGCAGAACGCTCAAGTGGTTGTGTGCCAAATGGATAAAATGGCTTATCTGGAACAATTTTTCCTTGATCATTTCGAAGTTCTAAATTTGTAACACCAGAAATATCAGTTGTAATTTCTATACTGGTAAGCTCCTTTTCTAAAAGATGTGTGTAAAGATTATATCCTTTCTCATTGTTGGGAACATTGGTATTGAGAAAAAAAGTTAGCAAGGGTTGGGAGGTATCATAATTTCCTTCATGAATTGTTGCATCATAAGGAACAATTGCTTCAGTAGTTTTATCAAGTTCCATTACCAGCGTAAGCTTTTTACCGTTCATACTACTGGCATAACCACTTTCTATAAATTCTGAAATGGCGAAGGGTCCTAACCATTCTTTTTCTCCGGTAGCATATACTGAAAAGCTATCCAGTGCTTCGGAAAGGTTAAATCCTCCAACACCTTTTTTGAAGGTAAAGACCACCTTTATAAGCCTTCTACCTTCCTGAAGCAATAATGTAGGCGCTGCAATTGCAAATCCTAGGCTTGCAGCGGGAAGTTCTACAGTTGGTTTATAATACGACGGATATCCAAATGGCAAGAAGGTATCCCCTTCTTCTAAGGCCTCTTCTACACCGTCTTTTGAGTTGGTCATGGGGGCCGCATATATCCCATTGGTTTCAGTGGGATTTAGTACACTGCTTTTTCTGTGGTGAAGGACATTCTTTATAGAAGCGATAGAAGCTGAATTGAATACCCGATCTTCAAGGGTAGCATACTGCATTTTATTTCCTTCAGAGTCTTTACCAGCTTCCAGTTTGGTGCCTTCCTCTACGAGTACTTCGTCTGCATTTTTAGCCAGCTCAAAAAGTAAATGTACTTGGTCTTCTTCTGCTTCTTTCTTGGATATTTGCAGGATTTCTTCGTAGTAAAAATCTAAGTGTCTTTGTGAGAGTTTGTTAAAACGTTCTTTTGAAAGTTCTAATAATTTAAGAAAGCTAACAAAAAGTGTGAGATGGGGAGTAAGTTCTTCCGAATCATCCAGTTGGGAAACAAATGTGGAAATCTCTTCCTTTTCAATCATGAAATTTTCCCAATTTCCTGAAGAAACAGTATCACTTTCTACCGGAAAATAATTGAGTTCTTTGGCAAAATTGAAGGCAAACTCCATCCATTCCTCAATACCAAAATCATTCAATTGTACATATTCTGGCTGAAGCGCAGTTCTTTTGCGTTGCGACTGTTCTGTACCAGCGTGTAGCGTTAGGTAGGTATGATCACACTTCTTTGCCATGGTGTTTTATAATTCGGTTCCTTCTTCTTTATAAAATGGGAAGACCATATTTCCTCGGGAATTGGTCACCCGAACGATGTAATCTATTTCAATTACTATTTTCCCTTCCAGTTCGTTACTGTTTTCCAGACTAATTTTTTGAACATCAATTCTGGGCTCATGATACAATATGGCTGTTTCAATAAGGTCCTTGATGTATGTTTTTAGGGTAGTATCTAATGGCTGAAAGAGTAATTCCTCTAGGTTGCATCCATAGTCTGGTAGCATAATGCGCTCCCCTAATCTTGTAGAAAGGAGTATTTGCAGGCTTTTATTAATATCAACAATGTCTGCCGTGGTAATAAGTGTCCCCGACTTTCTGTCAAAGTACGGTGGGAAACTCCAACCTTCTCCTAAAAATTCAATTGTATCGTACATTCTTATCCAATTAAAACAGTAAATTCTCCTAAAACAATGGTTCCGCCATGGCCTGTGCTATCTCCTAATCTTGCAGCGGGCATACCTCCAATCATCACTGTAGCAGAGCCCATCGCAATGGTATCTGGTGGTCCGCTACAAGTAGCCATGTCACCTACCCGTGCTGCAGGCATTCCGCCTATAAGTACAGTAGGTTCTCCAGCTGGAAGAATAGGACCTCCCACATGGGGAACAGTTCCCGTAACCATCGGACAAACATGCATATCGTTTACTCTTGCTGCTGGTGCTCCCATTGTATTAATTTATTTGTACCAAAGACCCTTTCACGGTGGTTGAACCACTACTGGATAATTCACTAGTGGCACTACCTTCCGCTTTGAAAGCGGCATTGGCTTTTACATTGACATTGGTTCCTTCTAGATTGAGGTCACCTGTGGCTTTTATATTAAAATCGCCAGCCGTTTCCATTGCTACTCCGCTGCTATCCAGTGTAAATACATTGGAATTTTCATCTTCGATGACAATGGTGCCTGCATCTTCATCAAGTACCACTTTCTTTCCAGCAGGGGTTTCTATTATGAGTGATTTCTTCTCATCATCAAATAGTATTTTCATTTCGCTACGGGTGACAATTCCCTTTTCATGATTGTCATCAGTTGCAGTAATTGGTGCAGGCTTGGCGCTACTATGGAGCATCCCTAATACCACTGCGTGGTTGGGATCATCATTAATAAACCCAACTATAACTTCATCTCCAATTTCGGGTCTAAAAAAAGTACCTCTATTATCCCCGGCATCCAGTAAAGCAGCTCTTGCCCAAACACCCTGTTCTTCATTGTTGATAATAGGAATCTTTACCATGATACGTTCCTCTCCATTTGGATCACCTTCCAATTGCGTAACAACCCCAACTTGAAGTCCGTTCACGGCTGAAAGCAATCCAGCAGCTGGAAGGGGTTGGATATCATAGGTTTCGCTATGCCATTCAGGATTAATCCCAAAGGCTGCATCTACCACCCAGTTACCATTGGCTATTTGGTGGCGAACAGCACTTATAAAAACCTTTCCGTTAAAGCGATCACCTACACCATCAAGCATTAGTGTGCGAGCAGGTTTTGCTTCGGCAATTCCTTGAAATTTAATACGCCCCCTTGTTTTGGAAAGCTGCTGAAAAAGTGACTTTGCATTACTCCAACTCTGCAATTGGGTGGAGTTCTGATTTCCACCGTGCTTTAATTCCAGATTTTCCAATGCAATTACTTCAGCGAGTTCAGACGAACTCATATTTCCATTGAGGGATAAACCGGGATCGTCTGCCAATGCTTCCACCAATTCTTGATCTGCAGGATTCCATCCATAGGCAGTAATATCATTGAATTGGTTTCGGGCATCCATTTCAGCATCAAAACTCAAAAGGGTAGCGCCAAAAGCAACGGTCTCCACTTCTTCCTGCTCCACATCTGGTGCAATAAGTGAGACAGTTCCATCATCTACTACAATTAGTTTTCCGTTTGCCTGAGCGCGGGTAATCATAAAGTCCCAATCTGAGGTATGGTATTGTACCAATTCAGGATGGGTATAATCTGTTGCTTCAATGACCGCATCGAGGCTATAAGAATCAATTAATTCTGAAATCACATCAGCATCTGTACTATCATAGAAATAGTTGTTTTTTCTTCCAACGGTCATCTTAACTGCTTTGTCACGGCATTCCACAATTAATACTGAATTGTTCTCCCGAACCTTAAGGGAATGTTTGATGATAATTCCTTTAAAAATGGTTTCTTCATCATTGTGATAACCTGCCGTAATTTCAATTTCCTTCCCAGGAATCAATAGATCCTCATTACTAAGCTTGAAATCTTGGTCTGAAGCTTCTCCATCAAAAAAGGTTAAAAGTGCAAAGGGAATACGGTTGACTTCTTTTTCAACCGTAATATTTTTTACTTGATAGGTTGCAGAAAGCTCTTCCCCTTCAATCAATATTTTGAAGGTTGCCAAATCGGCACTTTGTGGAGTTGCTATGGTTCTACTATTATTCATCTATGATACCTTTTCAATAGGAGGGAATTTTATTTTTTGTCCAGTGGTTAATTTTCTGAAATTGGTAATGTTATTGGCTTTGGCTACTTCCAGATAGTATTTGGAGTCTCCATAAATTTTATAGGTCATTAATGGAAGCGTGTCGCCATCATTTACAATTCTTATGTGGGTGAGGTCTGGAGAATTGTTGTTCTCTTTTGCAACCCTAAGATCGTCCTCAACAGATCCTTTGAATTTGGTTTTGGCAACAGCCCGAAGTGGCGTTCCATCTGCACCAAATAGCTTGAACTCAATAGACATTTCCAAAAGAGTTCCCTTAAATAGAAGGGTTCCCCAACCAATCATCACGTAATTAGGCTTGTGTTCATCACCACTGTAATCGAACACAATTTTCTTAAACTTTTCAAGATCTTCTATGATGCCATCTCCACTGGAATCATCCTGTCCTTTTATGACACCTGTACGATCAAAGAGAAACTCTAATTCAATTTCCTCAGGTGGCGTACGAACGAACTTTGGTTGAGTAGCACTAGTCCCTTGACCTTGTGCCTCGGTGTACTCTACTTTGTATTTGAACGTGTATTTTTCAGGATTCAGCAAGGTGGAAAATTCTCCATCGCCAACTTTTTCCTTGAACTTGTCGTCCCTATACCCAGTAACTTTTAGTTTTTTTAATTCACCACTGCTCATTACCGTTCTTTTTTACGTTGTTCCATAAAAGCTATCTGTTCCATACACTCCTCCATGAGATTCGCTTCCTTTCCGCCAGATTGCTTGTCGTTGCTTGCATTGGTCTGTGCTGAATCGTTCACATTGATTTTGATGTATAGCTCTTTTATTTCAATAGCCATGATTACACAATTGTAAAGTAGTTATATGCCAATTCTATGGTTTCAATGGCAATCTTGTTTTCTTCTGCATTTAGATCGCTTACATTCCATTTAACTGGGTACGCATGTACCACGTTCCAGGTTAGGAGCGGTTCGTGTTCTTCATTAAGCAGTTTCACGGTAAGGTCTAAGGGTTCAAATTGAAAGCTTTCAATGGCATCCCTACACCAATCAATCAATTTGGAATCGGTGACCATCCCTCGTTTAAGGACCAGGTTCGGAAATTTAGTCCTTACCGGAAACTTGTGCTTAAATCTATTTTCCCCACCTTCGGCAAATTCTTCTGTTTCAATATCTACGGAAAGTCCTGCGACCGATTGGAATTGTACATCAGCCTCTTGAGAAGAGATTCCATTGAATTCTACTTTAAAATGAAAGCTTACGGGTGGATATACATTGCTCATTAGTCACCGTTTTGAATGGTGAGTCCTTCGTGCGCTACTTCCATGGATTCGATGGCCGTTTCATTGGCATCTCCTTTTAGGTCTGTAGACTGCACTTTAATAGGGAAGGCGTTTTTGACTTTCCAGACCACTACCGGTTCGTGCTCTTCATTGAGCAATTTGATGGTAATGTCGCGTCGCTCAATGGTATTAAGCTTTACGGAATTCCACCATTGGTAGTATTCGTTATCGTCTTTAAATGTGCCTCTTTTAAGCGTAATGTTGCTGTATTTTTGCATGCCCGGCATTTTAATCTTACTGTATTCGGGGCTTGCCCCATGCCGGTATTCGATCAATTCGGTTTCTACATCCAGTCCGGAGACTTCGGTAAAGCCAATATTTGTTCCTCCCCAGTCTACCTGAAAATGAAACTTAACTAATGGATATGTTTCTGCCATTGTATTATATTTTTAGTGTTTACAAATCAATTATTAGGATTCCTGCATTTTGTGTGAGAATTTCAGGATAATGAATTCGGCAGGACGTACAACGGCCATTCCAATTTCAATATTCATTCTTCCATTTAAAATGTCATCTGCGGTCATGGTTTCACCAAGGCCAACCCTTACAAAAAAGGCTTGATCTGGCTTTGCACCTGCAAGTGCCCCTGCACGCCATTGTAGCGTTAAAAAGTTTTCTATCATGGCACGTACTTTCACCCAAGTGTTCTTGTCATTTGGTTCAAACACAAAAGGTTCTGTTGCTTTTTTGATAGACTCTTCCGCCATGTTGAAAAAGCGTCGAACCGAAATGTATCGCCATTCATTATCATTTCCAGCCAAGGTTCTTGCCCCCCAAACCATGATGCCTTTTCCAGTAAATGGACGGATGGCATTGACCGATTTTCCTATCCCATCATTAGGGATGTTCAAATCTTCTTGATCTTTCTTGCTGATAAGTGTTGTAACACCAACTACGTTGCTCAAGCTGGTATTGGCTGGAGCTTTCCAGACCCCTCTTTCATTATCAACCCGGGCATATACACCTGCTAGGGTGGCGCTAGGAGGTAGGGTAAGGTATTCTGCAGAAATCGCTCTGTAAATAGATTTTAAGGCTGGAATCGCTTCTAAAGCCGAATCTTCATAGGTATCCACGAAACTGTTTGTGGTAGAGACAATGTAATCTACTGCAGATTTCAAAGAAGACCACATTCCAACAATATCATTTACATGTGGTTCAATGCGGTCAACATTGGTTGTGCCAGTTCCAAAATAGCTGGTCGTTGCAGTGGTGGGATCTGTATCATAGTTAATCCCTGTTGCAGAAGTAATAGCAATTGCCGAAGTAAGACTGGTAGAATCATCTTCCATTTTGATGATTTCCTGTACTACATCATTAATAGCCCCGCCTGTTACTGAAGCAGACACACTGGCTTGAATGGTTTCCAGTAAATGCTCTGAACTACCAGAGTGGGAGATGGTCAACGGACCGGCAGTCCCTACTTCAACCGCATCCCGAATAAAATCGATTACATCTGCATAGAATTGAAGCAAATTGATGAGACTGGCTCTGGAATTATCTCCCTTTAAAATATTGGCCAATCCTTGATATTGGTTGTCCAAGGCAGTATAACTTCCGCTTAGCATTCCGTCTACTTCGGCAGCAACAGCCGCTTGGTCATCAACCAATTCGTCAAGCTCATCGGCTAGGGTTTTTGCATCAGCATCAGTAACCAAATCGGATAAATTGACTCCACTTCCAGAAACAGTAATGTTTCCTTTGATGTCACTGTAATTCACTTCCCTTGGAAGGTTGGCCTTCAGCCAGGGAGAATACACAGCACCATATTTCAAGTAGTTCATGCCAATTCCGTTTCGGAAATCCTGGATGGCATCGTCATGATCTTCCGTGTTTTCCTTCGTATCCAAAATGGCGAAGCGGTCACCCAAATCGTTACACTGATCCAACATTTGTTGGTACAAGCTGTTCATATTTGTCTGTGACATCAACGGAGCGTCGGGAGCCACCAAGATTGTTGGCTCATCTACTTTCTTTACAGCGTTCAAGCCTTTCCAAAGTCCGGCAGAATCACCATCTCCCAGAATAACGGTTTCGCCGTATTTCCCTACGGAAACGATATAACAATCACCCCCACCGTTGGCATAGAACATTCTAATGCACTCATAGAGGTAATATTTATCGTCTAAGTTAATTGTGGTTACCTGGTTAAGGGCATCCAGTTCTACCGTAGTGATGTCTACTTCGGGAGCACCCCCAAAATAAGTTACGAAGTCCAACACCGAGGAAATCTTGGTGGGAACGTTCAATAGGTCGTCGTCAACATTTTCCTTCGCTTTCTTGGTATACCCAATAAAGGCCGGAATAGCTGTTGCTACTTGGGCTACCGAAGGAGGAAAGATCGAAATCTCTTCTACATAGACGCCCGGCGTTTTGTACGTTGTTGCCATAGTTAAAAATTTAGTTAATGAATATTTCTGAAATTGTTTTTATAATGTTGCCTCCGCCATCTTTTTCAAAGATGATCCTATACGGTTGTGCCGAAGGCCGTTCTGTACTGTCAAAAGAATATCCTACAATCCCATTTTTTACCAAAGGGAGTTCGGTTGGATCACTGGAATGAATCAAGCTGTTGTCTACTGGGTTGATGTAGTTCCAGACGGTACTTCTGTTTAGTATTTGAATTTTGTAAATGGGTGCAGTTCCTTGCAGGGTACCGTCATTGTTTAGCACATTTCTAGTATTTCCATCTACGCCCGTGGTGTCATCTCCAGCCATTTCCAGTTGGATGATTCCAAAGAGTCCTCGGGATTCCCTTTCAGTGAGTGATTCCTGTAAGGCTTCATAGGTTGTTTCCAAAATGGTAAAGTCTTCAATAGCATTGGTTGTAGTTTCCAAATCGATATATTGAAAACTTCCCGCTTCGGTAAATGGTTTTTTGTTCGAAAAGTAAAATGGGATATCCGGATTGGCCTCTACGGTAGAATAATTTTCAAACAAATAATCCTTTACCTTCAGTAAAAAAGTAAGGGATTCGTCCTGTGCAATAGTAACATTTGGTTGGTAAATGCCACTATTGGGAGCCGTTTCCGAAGCATTCACCCAAAGTTCCATCCCAGCTTTGTTATATCGCGCTACTATTTTCAATCCGTTTAGTTTCCGCTGTGTTTTTGCACTGGGCACCACTTCCAAGAATGATTGGTAACTATATTTCTCCAGTTGCTCTGCCTTCAAACTAGGGGAATCATCAAAAGCCGTAGCTCCATCATCCAAAAAATAGTGGTGGTAAAAGTTCACCTCCAATAATTTCTTGTATGTATTGGTGAAACTCATGATTCTGATGTTTGAAGGGTTCCTTGAATTTCGGTAATGGCATCTCCTTTTTTGAATACATCGGTACCTTCAACCTTCACAATGCTTACTTTGTACATTACATTGGGAACCGATTTCCCCCCAAGCGTTCCCCACACATAATTAAGTTGCTCGAAAGTTGGAGTGTAGAGGTCAATGGAAAATTTAAATTCCTTTACATCATCCAATGCAGAGATCGTGGGGTTTAAAATGGTATTATGTTGAGAGAATACTTTCTTATTCTGAAAGAACTCAATAATGGCAGAAAGTGCCGTAATGGATTTGGTATAAACCGTTCTATTTGCTGAAAAAAGAATGTATAGATTTAGATTAATGGGCTTGTTCTTGTATTGATAGGCTCCATTTTTGAAATTTACATTCGGAAGGTTTTTCAACGCTACTTCTTCCTCTATATTAATTAAGGACAATACTACCTTGTCATTCATGGTGGTAATGTCTGGATCTTCCATTTTGGCAATGTTCTCTAGCACCAATAGTGACCCATCTGGAAGTTTTGCATCTAAATATTGATCAACTTGATCTTTAATTATTTCAAGGGTTTCGTAGATCATGATTGGTTAGGAGTACACAGTTTATGATGACTATAAAACTACTTGATTTCAATACTGTCATTCAAGAGTTGTTTAACTGAATCTAGGCGGGGGTAATTACAAGTTATTACAGAGAATTAGTAAGGAATATCTACAGGGAAAAACCTTAAAAGCAGATAGGGTTTTTCCTGTTTTTTTCGGTTAAATTTGTTAAATAAATAGCTTTTGATTTAATTCAAAGTGAATTTCAAAAATCTACAGTGTTATGGCAAAACCAAGTAAATGTATTAGTGTATCTGAAGCTCAAGGCCTTCAGGATAATTGGGTCCAATCTAGGGTTTCCAGTATTAGTAACCTTTTAAATGAGGAAGATGCAAGGGATTTTACGTTTAGCGTAGATGACCTTCAAGAGTATATTGATTATGTTAAGGAAGAATCTGCAAAGGCGGGAATTACCAATCCGGGTATTCGTATCTTTTTTGCGGCGTATGATAACAAGGACAGTAATAAAGCTACCGTCTTTTTGGGTGCTACCGATGGAACTCAAAGCGACTCTGATAATAACTATAATATTGATCCTTTGAATAGGACTCAAGGAGGATGGCCTCCAAATACTTACTAAATTGGGAATAAAGGAGTATTTTATTTATGCCTTTCCAGGATTTATATTTGAATTCTTTGCTTTTTTTTCTGGGATCATTTATATAAAAAGAAATGGTATGGAAAAGCCCATAAAATTATTTATGGGTTTTTTGTTATTTACTCTTATTGTAGAAATAATTGCTTCTATTCCAGTTATTGCTCATTTTTCAGAATATCGTTATTTTCAATGGATTTCAGAAACCCCGTTTGAAAATAATGCCTGGACTTACAATATTTACAATTTAGTTAACCCGATTGTCATTAGTTTTTATTTTTTCAATTATATAAATGATAAAAAATTTCGAAAATTTATACAAACAATGTTGGTATTGTTTGTTTCTATTTCAATTTATATATTCTATCGTCAATCCATTTTTGAGGACTCTTCCATCATTGTAATCTTCGGAACTATTATTATTCTTCTTGTTTTATTAAAGTTTTTCTATGAACTTTTAAAATCTGAAGTATTATTAAGGCTAATGAAACATCTTCCCATGTATATCGCAGTGGGGGTTTTTGTTTTTAACTTGGTGACCACACCACTCACAATTTTTTCTGATTATTTTAGTACTAGTAGTGGCAATGGGATGTTTGTGAAATTGCAGGTGTATGTTATCCTTTTTTCCAATATCTTTATGTATTCAATTTTTATTATCGGATTTTTAGCATGCTCAAAGAAGAAGAAATTCTCTTAATTCTATATACTGTTCTAGTAATTACTGCTTTAGTTGCTTTTGCAGTGGTTTTTGTAATCGCATTTCAAAAACGAAAAAATAAAATGCTTCTTGATAAAATTGAAACAGAAAAACGTTTCGAAAAGGAACTGGCCACTACCCAAATAGAAATTCAGGAGCAAACCTTTAAAAACATTGCTTGGGAATTACATGATAATATTGGGCAATTACTTTCCGTGGCTAATATGCAATTGGGAATGCTTTCTTCAACTGCTCCCGAAGATTTACAGTCAGATTTACAGGAAACCAAGGATATTATTGGTTCCAGTGTTCAAGAGCTTCGAATGCTTAATAGAACCTTGAACAATGAAATTGTTTTGCACAATGGGCTCATCACTTCAGTAAAAAATGAGTTGGAAAGATTCCACCGAATGAAATTCCTAACCACCCATTTTGAAGTGCAGGGAGAGGATCATTTGGCAGACAAAAACAAGGAAATGATTATTTTTAGAATCCTTCAGGAGTTTTTTTCCAATGTCACAAAACATTCCAAGGCCGAAAATTTATTTGTAACTTTAACTTATCATAAGGATATGCTCGATGTACTTGCAAAGGATGATGGTGTTGGATTTGAGGTGGAAGAAGTTCAGGATAGCTCTGGTCTTCAAAATATGAAAAGTAGGGCATCACTCATTGAAGCTAAATTCAATTTATCGTCAATAAAGGGCAAAGGAACAACGCTAAGTATAAGCTGTCCTTATTAATATAATGCTATGTGTACTCCCCAAGTAACATCTGTTGCGGTGGTTGATGACCATCTGCTATTTGCCAGTTCGTTGGAAAAATTAATCAATTCCTTTGATGGTTTTTCCGTTATCCTAAAAGCTCAAAACGGGAAAGACCTTGCCAAACAACTGGAACAGTCAGAAAAATTACCGGAAATCGTATTGCTGGATATCAATATGCCTGTCATGAACGGTTTTGAAACCATGTCCTATATTCATGAAAAATACCCAAAGATGCGGGCTGTGGCCCTTTCTATGGACGACAATGAACTTTTTATTTTGAAAATGCTGAAGTTGGGAGCGAATGGGTATTTTTTGAAGGATTGCCATCCCAATGATTTGGAACGCGGCCTGCGGGAAGTTAGGGATAGGGGTTTTTATTATTCTGAAAGTGTGACCGAAGTGATGGTGAATGCCATTCATGATGATAAGGAATCGGTAGATCCTAAATTTCGGGATGTGGAATTGCAATTCATCAAATTGGCCTGTTCAGAATTAACCTATCGTGAAATCGCCGAAGAACTGAATCTAAGTCCAAAAACCATTGATGGCTACCGGCAGGATGTTTTCAAAAGGCTAGGGGTTCGCAATAGGGTTGGGATGGTGCTTTGGGCTCTCAAGAACAAACTTATTGATCTTCAAGAACATGGTCCCAAATAATATCTTTGGGAGGGGGGGCAATAATTGTGACAGGCTCTTTTCTTACAGGGTGGGTAAACTGTAAACTTCTGGCATGAAGGTGAATGCTACCATCTGTATTACTTCGGTCAAAGCCATATTTCAAATCGCCTTTAATGGGGCAGCCAATAGTACTTAACTGACTCCTAATTTGGTGATGCCTACCTGTTTCCAAAGCAATTTCCAAAGCAACGTATCGGTCTAGTTTTTTGAGAATTTTATAAGTAAGGACCGCTTTTTTACTGTTTTGTATCTCATGGTCATGAGCATAGGATTTATTTTGCTTGGGATTCCGAAGCATATAATGCACCAAACGATCTTCAGTTTTTGGAGGCATATTTTTAACCACTGCCCAATATATTTTTTGGGTTTCCCTTTCAGAAAACATAGCATTCAATCTGGCAAGGGCTTTGGAGGTTCTTGCAAAAACAATTACGCCGCTGGTAGGCCTATCCAGCCTGTGAACAACCCCTAAAAATACAGCACCGGGTTTATTGTATTTCTTTGCAATATAGATTTTGGCTACTTCGGAGAGGGGGAGATCTCCGGTTTTGTCACCTTGCACCAAATCACCGGGACGCTTGTTCACAATCAATAAATGATTGTCTTCAAATAACACCTGAAGATTTTCTGGGGTACTGCGAGCCATAATAGATTAATACTGTTCCTTTTCGCTAGGGAAGCTTCCATTTTTCACATCACCAATATACTGCTCAAATGCATTGGTCATTTCTTGGTATAAATCTAAATACCTGCGTAAGAATCTAGGGTTGAATTCATGGGTCATTCCTAGCATATCATGCATGACCAATACTTGTCCGTCTGCGCCACCACCCGCACCAATTCCAATGATAGGAATGGTTATGCTTTTAGCAATTTCTTCAGCAAGATGGGCAGGAATTTTCTCAAGCACAATGGCGAAACAACCAATTTTTTCCAACATTTTGGCATCTTCTTTTAGCTTTTCGGCTTCTTCCTCTTCTTTGGCTCGAACCGTATAGGTTCCAAATTTGTAAATGGATTGTGGAGTTAATCCCAAATGACCCATTACTGGAATACCAGCATTTAGAATACGTTTTACAGATTCCTTGATTTCCTTTCCTCCTTCCAGTTTTACCGCGTGGGCACCGCTTTCCTTCATGATACGTATCGCAGATCGAAGTGCTTCTTTTGGGTCACTTTGATAGGTTCCGAAAGGCAAATCAACAACTACCAAACTGCGTTCAATAGCCCTAACCACAGACGATGCATGGTAGATCATTTGGTCTAAGGTGATGGGTAGCGTGGTTTCATGACCGGCCATTACATTGGAGGCAGAGTCACCCACTAGAATGACGTCTATTCCTGCACTATCCAATATTTTGGCCATGGTATAATCATAGGCGGTGAGCATCGCAATTTTTTCCTTATTGCGCTTCATGTCCACCAAGGTTTTAGTGGTGATTCTTTTGTATTCTTTTTTGGCCGTAGACATAGTGTAACAAATTGTGATGTAAAAGTACTAATTTTAAAATGCAATCCTGAAAATCCATCCTATGAAGTTTATTACAACTGTTCTTCTTTTGTGCAGTATACACCTTGCGTATTCTCAAACTAGTTTTTTGGAAGCTGATGCAAAACAAATTATCAATACCTTTTTTGAAGGTTTTCATAAAGGGGATACCATTCTTATGAAATCTACTATGATTGAAAAACTTCCTACTCAAACAGTGTTTACAGATAAGGAAGGAAATTCCCGAATAATTGATGGAGATGCTGCCCAATTTTTAATAGCAATTGCTGCAAGACCGGAGGATCAAAAATGGGAAGAGAAACTGTTGGATTACAAAGTTCAAATAGATGGAAATTTGGCGCATGTATGGACTCCCTATGAGTTTTGGTTAAATGGAAATTTCAGTCATTGCGGAGCCAATGCCTTTACCTTGGCAAAAACTAATGAAGGATGGAAAATTGTCCATCTCATTGACTCCCGAAGACGCGAAAGCTGTTCGCCCAATTAATTATTACGAAAGTATTTCAAACCGTATTTCGTCCCCTGCCTTTTTTTGGGCAAGGGTATTAATGGATGCTTCTTCTAACTGTAGGATCCTTGGATAACCACCTGTTGTTTGGCTATCACGCATCAAGATGATAATTTGTCCAGAGGGAGTAAGTTGAACCGTTCCAGGTTGAGCGGGTGCCGTTATAATATCTGGTAAATCATTAGGCACCAATTCTTCCATCAAATATGCCATTCTACTATTTTGATTGGAAATATGAAAGGCTTCCAGTAACATAGATTTGGACTTTTCTGAAAGCAATCCAAATTCAGGCCCAGGATAGACCTTTAATGTGTTGTAGGATAAATAGTCATTTTGCAATGTATCACACGACATAGGTTTTAAAGATGTACACTTCAGGAAGGGTATCAAATCGCCTTTTTGGAGTCGGTGTTGAGGAGTGATTCCAGGGTACCAGCTTCTACTTCCAAATATTTTTTGGGTTTGGAACCCTCCTTCAACTGCCAAATAGCTTCTTATTCCTTTTTCTAACCTTCCGAAGGAAAGGATGTCACCACCATTAAGTGGTGTTGGGGTTAAATAACCAACGGGAATTGAATCATTGATTGTGATCTCCATTTCGGCTCCTGAAACGCAAATGACGGTTGGTTGGTGGAATTGTAGGCGCGGCCCTTTAAAAGTAATTTCCAACACGGCTGCATTTGCAGGGTTTTGGAGTTGAAGATTAGCCTGAAGCAACGCATGTTGGTCCATAGCACCAGCAATAGGGATCCCGTAGCTAATTCCTTCCCAGCGTCCTAGATCTTGAATAGAATCGTAAAACCCGTTTTTTAGTACTTCAACCATCCAGCAATTCTTTTTTTAGTTGGAAGTTTCCGATGGAAATTTGTTCTGAAATGGCTTCAAATTCCTCTATCCCTATTTCATAAAACTGAATTTTATCCCCAGCATTTGCAAAACATGGAGGAGTAGCTGAAACATCAAAGAGTGGAATTGGGGTTCTACCAATAATATGCCAGCCTCCCGGACTTTCCGTGGGGTAGATTCCGGTTTGGCTTCCCCCAATCGCTACGGCACCTGCCGGAATCACTTTCCTTGGACTGCTTCTGCGTTGCGAATGTAGTAATGTTGATAACCCTCCCAAATACATAAAGCCAGGAAGGAAACCAATAAAATAAAGGGTGTATAACTGCTGGGTATGGGTTTTAATAATTTCTTCTGTAGTTATTTCCTTGGTTTCGGAAAGGGATTCAAGATCCCACCCCAATGAAGTATCATAGCAAACGGGAACAAACCATTTGGTGGCTTTTGAACGTTTTTGGGTATCCCTATTTTGGTATATTTTTTTTATATGTGATATGGCTTCGGAAGGGTTTTTCAGTCCGTCCGGAAAATGAATCCAAAGGCTTTGATACGTATGATTGAATACTACGTTTTTTTGGGAATACAATTGCTGCTTCAGTGTTTCTTTGGTGCGTAAAAGATCATGTAATATTTCCTCTTTAATTTCCGAAGGCCACTCCATAAGGATGGAATTTGGTCCTAAAAGACGATATGTGATTGGAAATGTATTCAAGCTTTCGCAATTTGAATTCCAAGTTCATTACATTTCGTTGAAATATACTTCATAATCGAAGTAGCTTTTGGGTGATCTCCATGAATACAATAGGTGTCTGCAACTATTTCTTTGGTTTCATTTTCAAAGGAGGTTACAGTTCTTTGGGTAGTCATCTGAAGCAATTGGGCAAATACTGCTTCGGGTTCAAGTATTATGGCTTTGGGATGGGACCTGGAAACTAAGGATAAATCGTTGTGGTACCTTCTGTCTGCAAAAGCTTCAACCATCACATCAATCCCTTCCGATGTAGCAATTTCAAAAATCACCGATTGATAGGGAACAAATAATTTTGCATTTGGGGTACTATTTTGAATAGCTTCTATGAGTATATGGGCCGTAGTTTCATCTTTAGCAGCAAGATTGTATAATGCTCCGTGTGGTTTTACATGATGTAAAGTGCCTTTTGCTTCCATGACCACATTTATTATGCTGGTAAGTTGTTGAGAGATGTTTTCAGAAAGGGCTTTAGGGCTTAGATCCATGGTTTTCCTTCCAAAATGCTCCCGATCTGGAAAAGATGGATGCGCCCCAATGTAGACTTGATGCTCCAACGCCAAATCTACAACCCTAGCCATTGTTTCCTTGTCTCCAGCATGCCCTCCACAGGCAATATTACAAGCACTTATAAATGGCATTAGGGAAGCTTCATTATTCAAGCCTTCCCCCATGTCTACATTAATATGCCAAGTGTTTTGTTTCATTTAAATAACTCCCAATACGGTTAAAATACTTTTTAATCCTAAAAATAGGGTAATCAACAAAACGAAAATTCCCAGTATGTTTTGATATGCCTTGTTTTTATAACTACCCAAGAGACTGGATTTGTTCATGACCCAAATGAGGAAACCTGCTACAATAGGGAGTAATAATCCGTTCGCAACCTGCGCAAACTGAATGATCGTTATCGGTTTCAGTCCCAGGGTGGCAAACAAAACCCCTAATCCCAATATGGCAATCCAAGTACCCCTAAATAAAGGTTGCTTCCTTTGCGAACTCTTCCCAAGGCAACCAGTGGTTACGTAGGCAGCTGCAAGTGGAGCGGTAATGGCACTCGTTAATCCTGCCGCAAATAAACCAATGGACATGGCATATTTTGAAAAGCTACCAAAGAGCGGTTCCAAACCTTGGGCAAGATCGGCAGCACTTCCAATTTCTTTCGTTTCTATAGCAGTAGCAGCTATTATGATAGACATAGAAACCAATCCTCCTAAGATAATTGCTACAAAGGTGTCCCGTTGCGCATATGGGATGTCTGTTACTGCATGCCACTTTTCGCGTACTAAGGATGCATGTAAAAATAAATTATAAGGAACAACAGTTGTCCCAATTAGGGCAACAATGGTAAAAAGGCTTCCTTCGGGTGATTGAAATGAAAATAGCCCATTGGCAATTCCAGACAAGCTGGGTTGTGTGATGATTGCGGTCATCAAGAAGGCGAGACTCATGAGGATGACCAACCCCAATAATATTTTTTCAAGAATTTTATTGTTCCCGAAATACAACAAACAAAACGCAATGAGCCCTATTAGAAAACTATGTCCGTTTAGTTCAATGCTTCCCAGATTCCATTGAAGCTTTCCAAAAAGACTTTCCATGCCTAACATGCCACCACTAATATTTCCACCTTCGTAGGCAGCATTCCCAATGACAATGGCGCATAGAATGAGGGTAACCAATAACCTTCTAACCCATACTACGGTAATTTCGGTTCTTATGATGTTAGAGAGTCCTTGTTGTGTGACAACTCCTAACCTTGCAGACATTTCCTGTAGGATTACGGTAGCTACAATAGAAAATGCCATAGCCCATAATAGGGTGTATCCAAAATGTACCCCAGCCAACGTACAAACAGTAACCGTGCCCGGACCAATAAAAGCGGCGGCTACCAAAGGCCCTGGGCCTATTTGCCGAAAGAAATTTTTAAGGCCCATCCTCTAGGGTGTTTAAGGCATAAATGGCAAAACTACCTAACCAATGCCCTCCTTCATAGCTATCTCCAATGAGGTTGGGTAAGGAGTAATGAATGTGCCGATATGAAATTTGTTTTAAATGCTGCAACTGCGGAATATCTTCCGCAATGATATTAATGCACCAGGCGCGGGAAAAATTCACGCCATCCAAATGTACCAATTTGCCATCGGTTCTATCTGAAACTTCTCCAACAGGAAGGGAAAAATCGGTATTGAAAAGACTGGGTAAAAATCGCTGAAGCCATTCAATATATTCTTGTGTTGGCAGGATTCGTTTCATTAAGGCAGCTTCTTCCAAACAGGGTGATAAGAAGTCAAAACCACTGGGTTCCCAAGAAAGCGGACATTCTTGATCGTTGAAATAAAAATCCGTTGCACGTTTTTCAATGAGGGATTGTAATGCTTCATGCTGAAGGGTTTTGGCATAGTCATAGGCGAACGATAACCCAAAAGCGGTATTGGGATGTTCCCCAACTCTAATAGGATAATTAAGTTTTGGAAGGAACTCTAAATATTTAGCAACAATAAGCTGGGTGAGGGGCTGCAGATTGGCTTCCAATGTTCTGGCAACTGGGTCGTTCCAAGTATGCAATTCTTCAGCAAGCTTTAACAGCCAAGCCCATCCGTACGTACGTTCAAAAGTTTTGTTATGGGTTCTTTCAAAATATTGTACTTCCTGGGCAATATTTTCCGAAGAGATATTGGCAAGTAGTTTTTCCTTAATGGATTCTGCCCCTTCCATCTGCGGAAACTGTTTCAGTAAACTCACCAAACTCCAATGGCCATGCACAGAAGAATGCCAGTCGAAGCACCCATAAAATGCAGGATGCAGTGTGCGGGGCGGGAGTAGGTCTTCGTCATTTCCTAATACCTGCCCAAGTTTATTGGGATATTCTTGATTCATGCATTGCAGGGGAAGCCCCGCTAATTGCTCTGCGGCTTTCAAATTCAACTGTGGAATCTTTAGAGTATCTGAAAGTTCCTCCATTGAAGTAGGATTCGATGTAGCAGGTTTTTCAGATTTTGATTGGCAGGCCATACATACCAATAAGCCAAGAATAAGTAGTTTTTGCATTTGTAATAGTTGATAGCTATTAGCAAGATGCAACTTTTTTGGAAAGGCGTCAAGTAATAAATTACTTTATCCCTAACAATCACTTACGTTTACTTGAACTGCCAATCCGCCCTCACTGGTCTCTTTGTATTTAGAGGTCATATCCTTAGCGGTTTCCCACATGGTAGCAATGACCTTGTCCAGTGGAACTTTGGCTTTTGAGGGATCTGCATCCAAAGCCATTTCACATGCGTTGATGGCTTTTATGGCACCCATCGCATTTCGCTCAATACAAGGAATCTGTACTAAACCGGCAATAGGGTCGCAGGTAAGCCCTAAATGATGTTCCATGGCAATCTCTGCGGCCATAAGTACTTGGTCTGGTGTTCCGCCCATTAATTCTGCAAGTCCGCCTGCTGCCATGGCAGAAGAGACGCCTATTTCAGCTTGGCAACCTCCCAATGCGGCACTAATGGTTGCTCCTTTTTTGAAGAGGCTACCGATTTCCCCCGCAACCAATAGGAACTTGCGTACGTCTTCAAAATTGGCATCGTGGTTTTCAATGACCATATAATACATCATCACAGCAGGAATCACTCCTGCACTTCCGTTGGTGGGAGCAGTAACCACACGGCCTAGTGAAGCATTTACTTCGTTTACGGCCAACGCAAAACACGACACCCATTTTAGGATTTGCCGAAATTTCACTTCGGTATCGCGAATGCTTTCAATCCATTCTATGGGGTTTGTATAAGGCCTGGAACCAATTAGATTTTTGTGGGTATCATAGGAGCGCCGCTGTACATTAAGACCGCCCGGAAGTACTCCTTCGGTATGGCATCCCGTATACATTGAATCCAGCATCACCTCCCAAATGTTTCTGAGTCCTTCATTGATTTCAGCTTCATTCCGTAGCGATAATTCATTCTGTAACACAATTTCACTTACCGTTTTTCCTTCTTGCTTGCAGAATGCCAACAATTCATCCCCTTTTTGTACGGGAAAGGGGAAGTGCGCAAATTGTTCTTGTTTTCTAGCCGAACGCTTCCGTTCTTTTTGTACAACAAATCCACCGCCAATAGAATAATAGGTGTCTGAAATGCTCTTTCCGTTGTTCAGGACTGCCTTGAAGGTAATTCCATTTGGATGAAAGTCTAAAAATCTTCTGTGGAATTTGATGTGTTCCGAAGGGATAAATGCTACTTTATGATGGCCCATAAGTGCAATGGACTGTTGGCGTTCAATGCCCTCAATTGCTGAAGTGATTTCTTCAATGGGAAAAGTTACCGGATCTGTCCCCAGTAAGCCCATCATCACGGCAATATCTGTGGCATGCCCTTTTCCGGTAAGGGATAATGAGCCATATAAATGTATTGATACTGCGGAAACTTCTTCTAAAAGTCCCCTGCGCTGCAGTTTTTCCATCCATCGAAGCGCAGCCCTCCACGGACCCAATGTATGAGAACTGGATGGGCCCACGCCAATCTTCAGCATATCAAAAACACTAATACTTTCAATGGCTTTCATAGCTACAAAAATAGGTTTCTTTTTCATGATTTCTTATAAAAAAGATTATTGGAATATTTCCAAACTTCTATTGGAATATTTCCTATTTTTGAATTATGGAAAGAACGGCTTCAGGAAAAATACAACGGGTATCACATCGCCATGCCCCGGAAGTGTCCAAACAGACAGGATTCCCCAGTGCGGCAACACATTATATGGAGGCGCCCATCGATTTAAACAAGGAGCTTGCCCAAAACCAAGATGCCACTTTCTTTATACGGGTAGAAGGGGAAGCTTGGGCGGAATATCAGGTTTTTGATGGGGATGTCTTGATCATAGATCGTTCCTTGAAGCCTTTTCCAAACAGTCTGCTGTTAGTAATAGTGGAGGGTGAGTTTACCCTTCGAAAACAGGAAGAAGGGAAAGAGGGTGAAGATTGGATTTTATGGGGAGTTGTAACTTATATCATACACCAAGTGTTATGATTGCCATGATTGATTGCAATAGCTTTTATGCTTCCTGCGAGCAGGTATTCCGCCCAGATTTATGGGGAAAACCTGTTGTGGTGCTGAGCAATAACGATGGTTGTGTGATTGCAGCTAATAAAGAAGCAAAGCAACTGGCGCACATTCCAATGTTTGAGCCCGTGTTTAAAATAAAGGATATTCTGATTAAAAACAACGTGACGTTTTTTTCTTCCAACTATACGCTATACGGGGAGATGTCTCAACGGGTGATGAATATTCTGGGAACTTTTTCCCCACAGGTGGAAGTGTATAGTATTGATGAGGCTTTTATTGATTTACATGGAATGGATCATTTGGATTTACATTCCTACGGGCATACTATCAAGGAAACCATTTACCGGAATTTGGGGCTTCCGGTAGGAGTGGGGATTGCCCCCACCAAAGTACTCGCTAAACTGGCAAACCGGATGGCGAAAAAAATTGCTACACATGATCATGTGTTTGTGATGGATACAGAAGCAAAAAGGCGGGAAGCCTTAGAATGGGCCAAGGTAGGGGATATTTGGGGCATTGGAAGAAAACATGCAAAACGAATTGGGCTTCAAGGGGCGTTGAGTGCTTATGAGTTCACCAAACTGCCCAAGGCCTGGGTGCGCAATGAAATGACGGTAGTTGGGGAACGAATCTGGCGGGAATTGCAAGGGGATGCCTGTTTGGATATGACCACCATCCCAAAAGCCAAAAAAGCCATCGGTACGGCAAAGTCATTTGGAAAGCGATTGGAAAACCTTGAACTTATTGAAGAAGCCTGTGCCTATTATATCACAGAAGTTTCTGAAGTGTTACGTGCCCAAAAATCCTGTGCTACGTATGTACAAGTATTTGTGCATACCAATTACCACAGCAAAATAGATAGGCAGTATTCCGAAAGTGCAGTAGCGACCTTACCGGTTCCTACCAACAATACCTTTGCACTGATTTCGGAAGCACGGAAAGTCCTTCGGAAAATCTACAAACCTGGATTCCGTTATAAAAAGGTAGGGGTGAACCTTTGCGGGATCATTCCGCAGGAATATGTACAGGGCAATTTATTTGAAACACCTTCCAAAAATCAAAATCCGGCATTAATTCAACTTATAGACCGTTTGAACATGAAATACGGGAAATGCGCTGTGGCTTCCGCCATGATTGGTACCCGTATGGAAGAATGGGAACTCATAAAAAAAGAACGCAGCCCCCGTTATACCACTCAGTGGAAGGAGTTGTTGAAGATAAAGATGTATTAATAATATATGTTTTATATTTAAAAACCATGGGATATAATTTAAAGGCTATTCACAATTGCGGCACTCATACAGAACGAATTTTACAGCAGAACTGTAAAAACTGTAGACAGGGTATGTGTCATGAATGCCTTCAAAATCATCCACATTTTTGCCCAGAGTGTTTAATACAGCTTAAAATTGGGAGCTCTCAAAGAAATTCAATAATAGAAATAAAATGGATTTTTTGTGGAGGGGCAATAGCAATGACATTATTTTTAATATATGCTTTATTATCGGATATTAAAATTGACTTATACAATGCATATTTTTGGTATGTTTTCATTTCCTTCGGTTTAGGTATTTCAATAGTTGGCACCTATTTTATTTTACGGAACTCTGAATTTTATAAAGACCTACAGAATATTCCATTTATCGGATTGAAGCTCACTTTTTTATTTCCTGTTATTGTAACATTGAGTACAGTCCCAATATTTTATTTTTTTTACTTACTATTTGAGATTATTGTGCTTCGCATTTTAAAAAAGCCATCTTTATAAGAATCCTTAAGCATAATTTACCCACCCCGTTTTTTGAACAATGAATTTTGAATTGTTTATTTAAGTAGTCATTGGTTGTGAATATAATCTGTGAAAACATGACAGCCTGTCAGCAGTTTTCCCGTGGCACAATCATTGTCATACCCATAACGATTTAAAAATTGAAACTTTAAAATAATTATAACAATAGCACTATGAGTAAGATAATTGGAATTGACTTAGGGACGACCAACTCTTGCGTTTCGGTGATGGAGGGAAGTGAGCCTACGGTAATCCCCAACGCAGAAGGGAAACGTACGACACCTTCGGTAATCGCTTTTGTGGAAGGCGGTGAAATAAAAGTAGGGGATCCTGCCAAAAGACAGGCGGTGACCAATCCTACCAAGACTGTTTCTTCCATCAAAAGATTTATGGGGAATAAATTTTCCGAATCGAAAAAAGAGGTTGAAAATGTTGCCTATGAAGTTGTAAAGGGAGACAATGACACCCCAAGGGTGGTTATTGATGACCGAAAATATACGCCTCAGGAATTGAGTGCGATGATCCTTCAGAAAATGAAGAAAACTGCCGAAGATTACCTTGGGCAGGATGTAGATAGAGCCGTGATCACCGTTCCGGCTTATTTTAATGACAGTCAGCGTCAAGCTACCAAAGAGGCAGGTGAAATCGCCGGATTAAAAGTAGAGCGTATCATCAATGAGCCAACGGCAGCTGCTTTGGCGTACGGATTGGACAAAAAAGATACTGACCAGAAGATTGTGGTTTTCGACTTTGGAGGTGGTACCCATGACGTATCTATCCTTGAATTGGGAGATGGCGTTTTTGAAGTATTATCTACCGATGGGGATACCCACTTGGGTGGTGATGATGTAGATAGCAAAATCATTAACTGGTTGGCAGATGAGTTCCAGAAAGAGGAAGATATGGACCTTAGAAAAGATCCTATGGCCCTACAACGTTTGAAAGAAGCGGCAGAAAAGGCTAAAATTGAATTATCTTCTTCTACTCAAACTGAAATCAACTTGCCTTACGTTACGGCTACTGCAAGTGGTCCTAAGCACTTGGTGAAAACCTTAAGCCGTGCAAAGTTCGAGCAGCTTATTGAGGATTTGGTAAAAAGAACAATCACTCCTTGTGAGAAAGCGTTGAAAGCAGCCGGTTTGAACAAAAGCGATATTGACGAGATTATTTTGGTAGGTGGTTCCACAAGGATTCCTGCTGTACAAAAAGCAGTAGAAGATTTCTTCGGAAAGGCACCAAATAAAGGAGTAAATCCGGATGAGGTTGTAGCAATTGGAGCCGCTATCCAAGGTGGGGTATTGACTGGTGACGTAAAAGATGTATTGCTGTTGGATGTAACACCATTGTCCTTAGGTATTGAAACCATGGGTGGTGTGAACACCAAGCTTATTGAAGCCAACACGACGATTCCTACTAAGAAAAGTCAGGTGTTTAGTACAGCGGCCGACAACCAGCCTAGTGTGGAAATCCACGTATTGCAAGGAGAGCGTCCTATGGCAGCAGATAATAAAACCATTGGTAGGTTCCACTTAGATGGCATTCCACCATCACCAAGAGGGGTGCCTCAAATTGAAGTGACTTTTGATATTGATGCCAACGGAATTATTAAGGTAAGTGCTGAAGATAAAGCGACCGGTAAGAAACAGGATATTAGAATTGAAGCTTCTTCTGGCTTGACCGAAGAGGAAATCCAAAAGATGAAGTCTGAAGCCGAAGCCAATGCTGAAGCGGATAAACAAGCCAAGGAAAAAGTAGACAAAATCAATGAGGCAGATGCCATGATTTTCCAAACGGAAAAACAATTGAAAGAGTTTGGTGATAAGTTAAGCGATGACAAGAAGAAGCCTATTGAAGATGCTTTGGAGGACTTGAAAAAAGCTTACGAATCTAAAGAGGTAGAAACCATTCAGCCTGCGTTGGATAAAATCAACGAAGCTTGGAAAACTGCTTCAGAAGAAATGTACAAAGCGCAAGCAGAAGCCCAACAGGGTGGAGCTGCTCCAGGTGGTGATGCAGGTGCCCAACAGGATACCAGCAGTGAATCTTCCGAAGGAAGCGATGTAGAAGATGTAGACTTTGAAGAAGTGAAGTAATACACATTCAGCATAGATACACTAAGCCCTTATCAAAAAAGATAAGGGTTTTTTTATGCATTTGCTTTTCGACCTTTATCCATAAGATAGGCTAGTCCTGCGAGTAAAAAATATGAAAACAGTGCAGAAATCGTAAGTCCTTGTAAATCTTCTGTGGAAGGGAGTAAATAGAAATTGATATAATTTACAGCGATCAAAAAGATAAAGAATATATAGGATAGGTAAATACCCCAGGGTTTTTTAGGTTGTGTGCGTTTCATGTAATAGGCCCACCCCAAGAATAGTAATACTGCTTCTACGATAAAAGTAGGAAGTTTATAATACCAAAGTCCGAATCCTAGTTTCGGAGGACCATACACAAGGGGCAGGTCTGGGGAATGAACAATGAGGTCAATAAACCAATGGGAAAGTACTGCAAGCCCCATGACAATAGCCACTTGATGTTTTCTTACGGCATTTTTTTTGGCGGTGAGATAGTATATTAAATAAAATAAGGCTCCCCAAATTACCGAAGCTACCAATCCGTGGGTAAATGGAAATTCCATTTTGAAATCATTCACTTGCGTATATCCTTCTACAAACTCTAAGTGCTCAATTCCCATTAACGCAAACGGAAAAAAGAGAATATCCACAAATTGAACGGCAATAAAAAGCATCCCTAAAGAAGCTTTAGGTTCTTTTCCTTTTAAAGCAAAGGCAACTGCATAATGGCCTACAAACATGATTTGTTATTTCCCTAAAGATAGAAAAAACCTAGAGACGTCTATTTTGGGCTCACTTTTTGGGAGATTATAATTGATCTTCTTTCTCTTTCTGCCCAGTCATCATCAAATAGGCTTTAAGGAACGCATCAATATCACCATCTAATACGGCACTGGAGTTAGTGGTTTCTTCATTGGTACGAACATCCTTCACCATCTGGTATGGGTGTAATACATAGTTTCTTATCTGGCTTCCCCATTCAATAGCCATTTTACTGGCTTCAATTTCGTCCCTTGCCGCTTGCCGCTTCCGAAGCTCTATTTCATACAACTGCGATTTCAACATTTGCATGGCCTTTTCGCGGTTTTCCAGTTGGGAACGCGTCTCACTATTATGAATGACAATACCACTAGGATGGTGGGTAAGGATGGCTTTGGTTTCTACCTTGTTTACATTTTGTCCCCCCGCACCGCTACTTCGGGCGAAGTCCCAGGAAATATCGGCAGGGTTAATATCTACTTCTATAGAATCATCTACCATAGGATAAACATAAACACTGGCAAAACTAGTGTGCCGTTTGGCATTGCTATCAAATGGAGAAATACGTACAAGTCGATGCACCCCATTTTCCCCTTTTAGCCAACCAAACGCATATTCCCCATCTATTTCCAATGTTACGGTTTTAATACCAGCCACATCTCCAGCTTGGTGGTTGAGCTCTTTTACTTTATAGCCGTTTTTCTCTGCCCACATCAAATACATACGCATCAACATGCTAGCCCAATCACAACTTTCGGTGCCGCCAGCTCCTGCTGTGATTTGCAGTATTGCTGAAAGATCATCCCCTTCGCTGCTTAGCATGTTTCTAAACTCTAGGTCTTCTATTTGTTGCTTGGCTTTTTCAAAAGCGGCATCTACTTGCGCTTCGGTACCTTCTCCTTCCTTGAGAAAGTCAAAAAGAATTTCTGCCTCATCTGTAAGGGCTTCGGCTTTTTCAAAATCCTCTACCCATTTTTTGAGGGATCGAAGTTGCTTCATGAATACTTCCGCTTCTTGCGGATTGTCCCAAAAATGTGGATTGAAGGTTTTTTCTTCGTCGTTGGCGATGGTTACTTTTTTCCCATCAACGTCAAAGATACCTCCTTAACGCAACCAGGCGATCTCTAAGATCTTTCAATAGATCTGATGTAGTCATTGTGATGATAATTTCAGCAAAAATAGAATTTAACAAGTCACTGTAAAAGTTCTTTCAGTAAATTTTAATAGTTTTAGAGGCTAAAAATCTGGGAAACAAACCTATGAGACAACTTTTTTTTGCCCTACTCTTGGGAATGACCTTCGGAAGCATACACGCTCAATTTCTAAAAGATAAATCTCCAACTAGCTATCACGGTCTTTTTGATTTCCACTATGTAGACTCTGATGGAAGTATTTACTTGGAAGTCCCTACTTCTTTCATTGGGGAAGAATTTCTATATGTACATTCACTACGAACGGGTTTAGGTTCTAACGATATTGGGATAGATCGCGGACAACTGGGTGGGAGTGCAGTTGTGAAATTCATTAAGAGCGGAAAGAAATTGTTATTGGTGCAACCTAATTTAAAATATCGGGCAAATACCGAAAATTCATTGGAACGGAAAAGCGTGGAAGAGGCTTTTGCACGTTCTGTACTCTACGGTTTTACTATAGAAGATACACAAGACGGAAAGATGCTTGTAAACCTAACCTCTTTTTTAATGGAAGACAGGCATGGTGTGGCGGAAACACTTAAGAATAGCAAACAAGGTGACTATAAGATAGATCCTTCTCGAAGTACTCTTTGGCTTGAACGTACAAAGGCTTTTCCTAAGAATGTTGAGTTTGAAGCATTACTCACTTTGAAAGGACAACCTACGGGTAACAATATTCGAGGTGTTGCACCCAATCCCGAAAGTATCTCGGTTATTCAGCATCATAGCTTTGTAGAATTACCAGATAGTAATTATGAGCCAAGAGTTTTTGATCCACGGTGTGGTTCATATCCACTAAGTTATTTAGATTATGCTACGCCCATTTCAGAACCTATCATCAAACGTTTCATTACACGTCACCGATTGGAGAAAATAGATCCTTCTGCTTCTATAAGTGAAGCCAAGGAACCTATTGTGTATTATTTAGATCCTGGGACTCCAGAACCCATTAGATCTGCCTTGATGGAAGGTGCCCAATGGTGGAATCAAGCCTTCGAGGCGATTGGCTATAAAGACGCATTTCAAGTAAAAATGCTACCAGAGGATGCAGATCCGCTGGATCTTCGGTATAATGTAATTCAGTGGGTACATCGTTCTACAAGGGGATGGAGCTATGGTGTGACCATTACCGACCCCAGAACCGGTGAAATCCTCAAAGGACATGTAAGTCTGGGAAGCTTACGAATACGGCAGGATTATATGATTGCACAAGCACTCATGAACCAACCATTTGCTAAAAACAGTTCAAATAATGCCATGCTGGAATTGGCATTAGCACGTATTAGACAATTGGCTGCACATGAAGTAGGACATACCTTGGGTTTTGCTCATAATTTTGCAGCCAGTACAAATAATAGGGCGAGTGTAATGGATTACCCTCACCCAAAGCTGGATTTAGTTGGAAATACGATTGACTTTTCCCAAGCCTATGACACTGGAATTGGGGAGTGGGACAAAGTAGCAGTGGCTTATAGCTATGGTCATGCCCCAATGGGAGTTGATGAAGAAATCTATTTGAATAAAATTTTGGAAGAAGCCTTCAATAGTGGACTTAGATATATTACCGATAGTGATTCAAGGGCAAAAGGTGGGGCACATGTGCATGCGCATTTATGGGATAATGGAAAAAATCCTTCGGAAGCTTTAGAAAGTCTATTGAAAATACGACAAGTTGCCATCCAAAATTTTTCCAGCGATAATATTCCAGACAATACCCCGTACACTGTGCTAGAAGATGTGTTTGTGCCCTTGTATTTTTTACATCGATACCAAACGGAAGCCACGGTAAAATTAATTGGTGGCATGGACTATGAATATGCTGTAAAATCTAAATCAGAATCCACCCACAATTTTATTCCGAAGGCACTTCAGCAAGAAGCTTTACAAGCTGTTCTTAAAACTTTAGATCCAAAAGAATTGGCCATTCCAGAAGATAAGTTGTCTTTGTTTCCACCTCGTGCCTTTGGGTATTCCCGAAGCAGGGAATCACTTAAAAGTAAAATGGGCGTATCTTTTGATGCCTTAGGAACTGTTGCAACTGCCAGTAGGATGACCTTAGAGTTGCTATTGCATCCAGAGCGGGCCAATAGATTGGTGCAGCAGCAATCGCTTCAACCGTATAATCTTGACTTAGCAAATGTTTTTGATGCAATATCAAATTATGTTTTGGACATGGAGGTGACTTCAGCTTATGAACAAGAGGTGTTGCGTATGATTCAGTATGAAACCCTTCAGCAGTTGTTTGTTTTGGCATCCCACACAAATGCACTTCCACAGGTAAAGGGCATATGTTTACAAACCATTGATGAATTTGCAGATGCATTCAAGAAAGACAAAAGTGCGTTTGCTGTTCAACTTAATGAAGAAATCAAGCAATTTAAACGCAATCCTGAAAAATATAAAAAGACAAGTGTTCCTGCCATCCCTGATGGGAGCCCAATAGGAAGTTTTCAATGTAGTATGGGCGGATAACGTTTCTTTATGTAACTTCGTATGACAAAATACCTCACCATGAAAAAATTAACATTCCTATTTTTTTTAACCTTCGGTGTTATGCTGTATTCCCAAAATGATAAGGCATATGTTGACTCACTTACCCAAGAGTTCACTCAAAAGTTATCACAGCGTGGCATCAGTATGTATTTTTTGAACGAGCACTACTGTTCGGGAAAAATTGAAATGTTTCAAATAGATGGTAAAATGTGTACCTCTAAAGGAACTTATTATGAAGTATACATCGTTTGGAAGGAGGATGAAAAAGATCACATCAAAAAGATAGACAACTGCGGATTGCATCACACTAGTACACTTTCAGATACTTCGCTTACAAACTTTTATGAATCAGAATATCCTGCACTTATAAACGATGAAGTAAAACCCTACCGTTCTGAAACTTATACAGGTGAACCAGAATTACGTAAAGAAGTAGAACCCTGTTTTAGGGAATTCAAATTTGTAAAGGGCTCAAGGGAAGATCATAAAAAATTCAATCTTTTTGCCCTTACCAATGATTCCGACGGAAAAAACATTAATTACACTTTTAATCAGACCCTTAAATTGGTTTCCCTACACAACCAAATGGAGGATGCATTGGCTTCTTTAATGTTTAAAAGGCAGAAGTAATGATGATAGACCTTCGAAGCGATACGGTTACCAAACCTACGGAAGGTATGCTAAAGGCAATGGCTGCAGCCCAGGTAGGTGATGATGTCTACAAGGAGGATCCTACCGTAAATGCCTTGGAGGAACGTGTTTCCCATTTTTTTGGAACCGATAAATCACTTTTTTTTCCTACAGGTACCATGGCAAATCAAACGGCTATTAAATTACACACCCAGCCAGGTGAACAGCTTATTTGCCATGAATGGGCGCACGTCTACAATTATGAAGGTGGAGGTGCTTCCTTTAACAGTGGGGTTTCCTGTAAATTATTGCCGGGTTCCCGAGGAATGATTACTGCGGAAACAGTTGAGTCTGGCATTAATCCTCCCGACTTTTATCACAGTCCCTTAACAACCTTGGTATGTGTTGAAAATACTACCAACAAGGGAGGTGGAGCTTGCTATAATAGAAATGAATTGGAAGCTATCGGAAGCGTGTGCAAAAAACACCAGCTGAAGTATCACTTGGATGGAGCTAGGCTTTGGAACGCACTGGTGGCTACTGGTGAAGATCCTTCATCTTTGGGAGCACTGTTTGATACTATTTCGGTATGCTTTAGCAAGGGCTTGGGCACCCCAATGGGAACGGTACTTACTGGAACTGAAGAAGCAATGCAAAATGCCATACGTATTCGGAAGGTTTTAGGAGGTGGGATGCGACAAGTAGGGTATATGGCTGCAGCAGCGTTGTATGCCATGGATGAACATATTGAACGTTTGGTGGAAGATCATGAAAAAGCTTCAGAAATTGCTAGTGTTTTGAGGGACTTAGCCTATGTGGCATCTGTAGAAACCCCAGAAACGAACATTCTAATTTTTTATCTGCAGGAAGGATTTTCAGAAAAAGAATTTATGACGTATTTAAATTCTAAAGGAGTACAAATAAGCTCGATGGGTGAAGGTAAGTTGCGCATTGTAACCCATTTAGATTATTCCGAAGCAATGCACCAACGCTTTTTGGAGATTTTGAAAGGTTTTTAGATATAAAAAAGCTTCCCAATCGGGAAGCTTATCTTTTGATACTGTAAGGAAAAGATTATTCTACTTCCTTCACATCTGCACCAGGAGCATTTTTCTTTACAGATTCAATACCATTGTTCATGCCTGCTTCGTTGGCATACATTTGGCTACTTCCAATGATTTGTCCGTTGGTAGATTTCAAATTAAAATGAAACTTCCCATTTTTTGCAGTTTTGGTTTCCCAACATTTTTCGTCGCCACAATTCTTCTTTATAGATTCAATACCATTCATGGCAGACGCCTTGGATGCATACATCTGGCTAGTGAGAATTACTTGGCCATTTCCGGCTTTTAATACGAAGTGAAATTTTTCACCACTTTTTTTTAGTTCGAACATATTTAAAAATTTAGGTTTTAGAATTTGTGCTATATTATGATATAAATATCGAAAAAAAATATGACTCCTAAAACAAGAAATCTTTTTATTTACCAGAAGAAATAACCCTTTCAGCGAATTTAATCTACAAGTAAACGAATATTAACAAATTGAATGTTAAAATATTAACATTTTTTTTGTATTTTGATGTATAATATTAATTCAACAAACATCACGTAAAATGAAAAAAACTACACTAATGGCCTTGGCCATGCTAGCTTCATCTTTTATGCTGGCCCAAGACTTACCCACCAACCCAGAACCTGGGAAATGTTATGTGCGGTGTACCACACCAGACGTTTACGTTAACGAGACTGTGCAGGTGATGACAAAACCTGCCTACAAGAAATTGAGAACTGTTCCAGCCCAGTTTGAAACTGTTACAGAACGGGTTCTTGTAAAGGAATCAAGTAAAAAACTGCGTATCATCCCTGCTCAATGGGGTACGGAGCAGGTTTCCTATGTAAAAAAACAAGGCGCCTCTACATTAAGTGTGACTCCTGCCTCTTTCAGAGATGATATTGAGACATTAGAAATTAAGCCTGCTTACGCGCAATGGGAATTAGGGGCCCCAGCTCCAGACTGTGCTTCTAGTAATCCAAATGATTGTAGGTATTGGTGTTATAAAGGCTACCCTGCCGAATATACGACCGTTTCAATCAAAAAATTGGTAAATGATGCAAGTACCAATAGAGCTCCAATTTCTGAAACTGGAGCTAGCTATACCAAAAGGGTAATCACAGAACCAGCCCGGGTTGTAGAGGAAGAAATTCCTGCCGAATATGCAAACATTACCCGAACCGTAATGGTGAAAGATGCGGAAGTCATTGAGGAAACAGTGCCTGCCGAATATAAGACTGTTACAAAGGAGGTCTTGAAAACCAAAGGAGGGTTGACTACTTGGCGTGAAGTAGAATGTGAATTGGTAGAGTACCAAGCACTTCCCATTAATTGGAACCTTGGAAGCGCTACACTTACTGCAGAAGCCAAACGTCTTATCGACACCCGTTTGATGCCTGTACTGGCTCAAAACCCTGGTGTAAAATTGGAAATCGCTTCGCATACAGATTCCAGGGGGAGTAACGCATCCAACCAAGATCTTTCAGAGCGTCGTGCCCAAGCCGTTGTACGATATCTGGAAAGTAAAGGAATAAACCCAAGCCTATTGGTAGCTAATGGATATGGTGAAAATAGATTGAAGAATCGTTGTGCTGATGGTGTGTCCTGTACCGAAAGGGAACATAGCGTCAACCGAAGAACAGAATTTAGATTGATTAACAACTAAGATTTAGAAACTAGTTATCACTAGCCATAAAGAATTCCCAAGTAATTGGGAATTCTTTTTTTATATTTGGCACACATTGTGCTGTTTACCCCAAAAACAACTGAAGCATGAAATGGTTTTTTATTATTGTAATGTCACTAACAATAAGCAATTCTGTTGCGCAGGAGTCTGAGTCGCTATCTTGGCTAACAAACTTGGAGGAAGCCAAAGAGATTGCCAAAAAAGAGAAAAAGCCAATATTGGTATATTTCACAGGCAGCGATTGGTGCGCTCCTTGTAAATCATTGAAGGTAGATTTCTTTGATAGTCCTAAATTCAAGGAACAATCAACAGGCTTGGTATTAGTAATGATTGACTACCCAAGAAGAATCGATATTATTTCAGAGGAGCAAATGGAATACAATAAAAATATAATCGAAAAGTACAATACAGATAAAAGTTTCCCAAAATTAGTAGGATTAAATCATCGCGGCAAAGAAATTGCCGAAATTTCAGGGTATAGCCCAATGAGGGATACAACCTATCACTTCAAGTTTTTGGAAGAAGTACTTCAGTAAATTTCTATTTAAACAAATCCAATCCTGGAATATTGGGCATTCCGTCCTTTGCAACAGCAGCAATCTCTGTTTCGTGAACCTTTGTAGCTTTTTCAATGGCCTTATTTAAAGTTATGATAAGGTAGTCTTCCAATTGTTCTTTATCCTCCAAGAGCGCATCGCCAATATGAATTTCCTTTATCTCCCTATTGGCAGTTAACGTAACTTTTAGCAATCCATCATTACTTTTTTCGTCAACCATCACAGTATTTAAGCGTTCTTTTGTAGCTTCTACTTTTTCCTGGGTTTCCTTCAGCTTGCCCATCATACCCATAAAATCTCCAAACATTCTATTATTTTTTAAATTGTTCAGTACAAATTTACTATTTTGTCATTTCAATTAGTAATCTTTCAATCATGAAAATTTCTTCATTGGTTTGCATTTTAACCCTTATTTTTGCGGCTTCCTGTAAAAATAAAGCGAATAACGAGCCTTCCATGGATATACAACCACCCATTGCCGATAAAAAAGAAAAAATACTTGAAATGCACAATGATGTGCGTATTGATAACTATTACTGGCTTAATGAGCGGGAGAATGAGGAAGTAATAGATTATCTGGAACGGGAAAATGATTACTATGAAAAAATGACGGCCCACACCAAGGACTTCAAGGATGAGCTCTTCCAGGAAATGAAGTCCCGTATTAAGGAAGATGATGAGTCAGTTCCCTATTTCTATAATGGATACTATTACATCACCCGTTATGAAACCGGTAAGGATTACCCTATTCATTCACGAAAGAAGGGTTCATTGACTGCCGATGAAGAAATCATGTTTGATGTGAATGAAATGGCCAAGGATTATGCCTATTATGCCTTACGGGGTATAAATGTAAGTCCAGATAACAAATGGGTGGCTTTTGGTATAGACACACTTAGTAGAAGAAAGTATACCTTATTTGTAAAAAATCTTGAAACAGGTGAAATTTTAAAAGATGAAATTCCCAATACCACGGGAAGCTCTACTTGGGCAAATGACAATAAGACATTGTTTTATACCCGAAAAGATGAACAGACCCTTCGGGCAGATAGAATTTACAAGCATTTAGTTGGGAATGAACCTAAGAATGACGAATTAATTTTTACCGAAGAAGATGAAACCTTCGGAACCTATATCTATAAAACCAAATCTGAAAAATTCTTGGTTATCGGGAGTTATAGCACCCTTACTTCTGAATTTCAGATTCTGGATGCCGATAACCCCAATGGGCAATTTGAAGTGTTTCAACCCCGTACCAGAGGTTTAGAATACAATATCTACCATTTTGAGGATCACTTTTACATCGTGACCAATAAAGATGGTGCCACAAATTTTAAACTCATGAAAACCCCTCAGGATAAAACCACTATGGAAAACTGGGAGGAAATGATTGCACATCGCGATTCAGTGTTGTTGGAAGACATCGATATCTTTAAAGAATATTTGGTGATTACAGAGCGAAATCAAGGTTTAAACCAAATTCGGGTGATGAAATGGGATGGCGCTGAAGAATATTACCTTCCTTTTGACAATGAAACCTATACCGCTTATCCCATTCAGAATATAGAATTTGATACGAAAATCCTTCGGTATCGATATAATTCCTTAACTACACCGGCTTCTGTGATTGATTACAACATGGAAACCAAAACCCAAGAAATCAAAAAGGAAACCGAAGTCCTTGGTGGAAAATTCGACAAGAATAATTACGAATCCAAACGACTTTGGGCAACCGCAAGGGACGGAAAGAAAATACCTATTTCTATGGTATACCGAAAGGGCATAAAGCTAGATGGAAGTAATCCTTTACTTTTATATGGCTATGGTTCTTATGGGGCAACCATTGACCCATATTTTTCTACCACAAGGCTTACTTTGTTAGATCGCGGATTTATTTATGCAATTGCTCATATTAGGGGAAGTCAATATTTGGGCAGGAACTGGTATGAGGATGGGAAACTCCTTCAAAAGAAGAACACCTTCACTGATTTTATTGATGCTTCCAAATATTTAATTGACCAAAAATATACGTCACCAGAACATTTGTACGCCTCTGGGGGTTCTGCCGGTGGTTTGTTGATGGGAGCAATTGTAAATATGGCGCCAGAACTTTACAATGGAGTAGTGGCTTCGGTTCCATTTGTGGATGTGGTGACAACCATGTTAGATGATAGCATCCCATTAACTACGGGAGAATATGATGAATGGGGGAATCCAAATGACGAAGAATATTATCACTATATAAAATCATATTCCCCTTACGACAACGTCATTTCACAGGAGTATCCCAATATGTTGGTAACTACTGGCTTGCATGATTCACAAGTACAGTATTGGGAACCTGCCAAATGGGTTGCCAAATTACGGGAGATAAAAACAGGGAATCAGATTTTGTTATTGCAAACCAATATGGATGCAGGTCACGGCGGGGCTTCGGGACGTTTTGAGTCTCTAAAGGAAGTCGCTATGGATTATGCATTTATTCTTGATTTGGAAGGAATTAAGGAGTAATTCATTTTTTTGCCGTAAATTTGTACGGTTTTAATCATGGGAATGTCCCATGCAGCTAATTGAACCTGTTGTATGAAAAAAATTCAAGCCCAAGAAAATGTGCTAGAACTTATTGGGAATACCCCGCTAATTAAATTACAGCGCATTACCGAAGGATTCAAAGGTCAGTACTATGCCAAGGTGGAAGCCTTCAACCCTGGCCACTCTGCCAAAGACCGAATAGCCCTTTACATTATTGAAGAAGCTGAAAGAAAAGGAATCTTAACACCTGGAGATACAATCATTGAAACAACCAGTGGTAACACTGGATTCAGTATTGCAATGGTGAGTATCCTGAAAGGATATCGATGTATTTTGGCGGTGTCTTCAAAGTCTTCCGCAGATAAAATAGATATGCTAAAAGCGATGGGGGCAGAGGTGCATGTATGTCCAGCCCACGTTGCAGCAGACGATCCCCGTTCATATTACGAAGTGGCAAAAAGATTGCATACCGAAATAGAAGGATCTATTTATATCAATCAGTATTTCAATGAATTGAATATTGATGCGCATTATCATTCCACAGGTCCTGAAATTTGGAAACAGACCAATGGACAAATTACTCACTTGGTAGCTTGTAGTGGAACAGGAGGTACGATTTCTGGAACAGCTCGTTATCTTAAAGAACAGAATCCAGATGTCCAAGTTTTGGGCATTGACGCTTTTGGATCTGTGATTCAGAAATTCCATGAAACCGGCGAGTTGGATAAAGAAGAGATTTACCCTTACAGAATAGAAGGGTTAGGAAAAAATTTGATTCCTTCTGCAACAGATTTTAGATCCATAGACCAATTTATGAAAGTTACTGATGGAGATAGTGCGCATACTGCGAGAGAAATTGCCACCAAAGAAGGACTTTTTGTAGGATATACAAGCGGTGCAGCGATGCAAGGAATTAAGCAATATGCGGTAGAAGGTGTTTTTGATGAGAATAGTGTTGTTGTGGTTATTTTCCCAGATCATGGTTCCAGATATATGAGTAAAATCTATAATGATGAGTGGATGGAACAGCAAGGTTTTATGGACGAAGAGCACAAATCAACAACTACTAAAATAGCTTATATCAAATAAAGCTTCATATAATTTATTGGCTTAGCGCTACTTTCGCCCCGTAAACTTGTTATACTGCTTAATTTGTCTATTTTTGCAAACTGATTTCAATTACCCTATTTGATGAAAGATTTATTTGACAAGATATATAAGGACAAAGGACCTCTAGGAAAATGGGCAGAACAAGCCGAAGGCTATTTTGTTTTTCCAAAATTGGAAGGTCAGATTTCTAATCGTATGAAGTTCCACGGAAAGGAAGTGATTACTTGGAGCGTCAACGACTATCTTGGCTTGGCCAACCACCCCGAAGTTAGGAAAGTAGATGCTGAAGCGGGTCAAGAATATGGTTCTGCTTACCCAATGGGAGCCCGTATGATGAGTGGCCATACAGATCTTCATGAAAAATTACAAAAAGAGCTTGCGGCATTTGTAAACAAAGAAGCCGCTTATTTATTGAACTTTGGTTACCAGGGAATGGTATCAACCATTGATGCATTGGTTTCCAAAGATGATGTTATTGTATATGATGTAGATGCCCACGCCTGTATTATTGATGGAGTTCGACTTCACTTAGGGCAACGCTTTACGTATAAGCACAATGACATGGAAAGCATTGAAAAAAACCTCAAGCGTGCTGAAAAGGTTGCTGAAAAAACAGGAGGAGGTATTTTACTTATTTCCGAAGGTGTTTTTGGAATGCGTGGTGAGCAGGGGAAACTAAAAGAAATCGTAGCACTTAAGAAAAAATATAATTTCCGCTTTTTGGTAGATGATGCACATGGTTTTGGAACCCTTGGAAAAACAGGTGCTGGAGCAGGAGAGGAGCAAGGTGTTCAGGATCAAATTGATGTTTATTTTGCTACGTTTGCCAAATCCATGGCAAGCACTGGAGCATTTATTGCTGCCGATGAAGAAATTATCAACTACCTAAAATACAACCTGCGTTCCCAAATGTTTGCGAAATCATTGCAAATGCAATTGGTGAAAGGAGCTTTGAAGCGTTTGGATATGATTAAAACCATGCCCGAACTAAAGAACAAACTTTGGGAAAATGTACGGGCACTTCAAGGTGGACTTAAATCTCGTGGTTTTGATATTGGAACAACACAAAGTTGTGTGACTCCGGTATATCTTAAGGGAAGTATTCCTGAAGCGATGGCTTTGGTGAAGGACCTTCGCGAAAACCACGGAATCTTTTGCTCTATTGTAGTATATCCTGTGATTCCAAAAGGATTGATTCTACTAAGAATGATTCCTACGGCTTCCCATACTATGGAAGACATTGAAGAAACCCTTGAGGCTTTCTCAGCCATTAGAGAACGTTTGGAAAATGGAACCTACAAGCGTTTGTCTGCCGCTGTTGCAGCCGCAATGGGAGAATAATCTATTTTTTAATCAATTTCTTTACGGAAGGTACTGCGCTCCTTGTGTTGCACAGGGTTGTAATCTTTCCACAACTGCTGAACGGCTTTATTCTCTTGGAGTTCAGGATTTGTTTCCACAGTTTCAATCCCTTTTTCATTAAATAGGTATTGCATTTCTTCGAAAATGATGGCAGTGACCCCTTTTCCTTGGTATTCAGAATCAATTCCAATTAAATAAAAAGCAGCGGTGTCATTTTTCTTCTGGGCTTGTAAAATATGCCACCAACCCATAGGCATCAATTTTCCATTGGCTTTTTTTAAAGCTTTACTGAAAGAAGGCATGACCACCGAAAAGGCAATAAGATTACCTTCTTTATCTTTGATGCATGTGATGTAGTCTGGATGAATAAACCCGAAATATTTCTCTTTATAATAGTCTATTTGATATTGCTGAATAGGCACAAAAGTTTGAAGTTTATTGTAAGTTTTATTCAGTAATTCAAACATTTTATCTACATAAGGAAGAATTTCCTTTTTGTTTTTAAATCTAATTACTGATAGACCGTAGCGCTGTTTGATAAGTCCGGAAAATTTGGCTACTTTTTCCTTTATTGAATTCGGGATATTCATTTTATACTCTACCCATGTCGCCTGTTTTTCAAAACCTAATTGTTCGAAATGTTGGGCATAATAAGGGTAGTGATACCAAGTAATCATGGTATTAAGTTCTTCAAATCCCATGGTTAGTATTCCTGCTTTTTCCATATTGGAAAATCCAACGGGTCCTTCCACGTATTCCAATCCATTTGCTTTTCCAATTTCAAACGCTTTGTTTAACAATGCTTTTGTAACCTCAATGTCATCGATCACATCAAACCATCCAAAACGAACCTTCTTTTTATTAAGTTCATTAATTTCCAAATGATTGATAATAACGGCAATCCTACCAGCTAGCTTTCCATCTTTTTTAGCTAAAAAATAATGTGCTTCTGCATTTCTGAATACTGGATTTTTCTCTTGGTCCAGCGTTTCCATTTCATCCTTGATAAGTGGGGGAACCCAATAAGTACAGTCCTTGTACAGTTGGAAGGGAAAGGTGACAAATTCTTTAAGTCCTTTTTTATCGGTTACAGGTAATAGTTCAATCATACGCAATTAATTTCCTCCATTTTCACCATTGTCTTCATCCTCCTCAAGCTCAAATCCATCTTTTCGTTTCCGATTCTTTTTCTTTTCCTTTTTCGCATTTTTAATAGCCTTTTTCTTCTCTTTTTCGGCTCTTCGAAGTTCTCTTCCGGCTTTCCCTTTTTGTTCAAGGAATTCATCATCAGAGTGCATATCAAATCTGTATGCAACACCAGCCCTTCCATAGAAAAGAGAAGGAGTTTCTTTGAAATTTACACTAAAGGAAAGATCTACATGCAGGTTTGCGTTGATAAGTGCGGCTGCACCAGCGCGTAAAATCTGATCTGCATAAAAATCACTTTTAAATCCTTGGTTTTCCAAAAAAATCGAAAAATAGCGATTGGTTGCATGGGTCAGTGTCGCGATGTATCCATAAGTTGGAAAGTTTGTTGTAATACGATCTGCAAAAATATTGGTCACTAATACCAAACTCCCTACAAAATTGTTTTGAGTAGATAGAACCACTTTCGGACTTATGGTTGTTACTTGGTAAGGAAGTAACGGGTTATCTGCAAAATCGAAATTAGCCCCAGCATATACAGAAACTGCAGGGATCAAGTCTGACCATTGAATACGGTTGTTTTTTTTCCAGCTGTAGAGATTTGGCCCCTGTAGTTCCTTTTTTTTGTATGGGTCATAAATTAAATATTTAGCCCCAAGTGTGTTGCTCTTAAAATTGGAAAAAGTATCTTCTCCCGTAACTCCAGTTGTGTAGGTAACATTATTACTTTGAAAAGACCCCATGAGGCTTACCTCTAATTCTTCTTTCCAGAAGCCATAGCGTACACTATAATCCCAGTTAAATAAATTGGTTTCAGTATTTAAAAGATCATGTTTTTCAACCCCGTAGGTTAGGCCGGTTTCAAATTGAAGCACTTTTTTTCCTACTGAAAATGCACCTTGAGAACCTCCTGGGCGGTTAGTGTTTATCATGTCTGTATATTGAGAGAAAACCAGTGACGGAATGAAAAACAAGAGGCTAAGTAGGATGCGCATACGGTTGCTGTTTAAGTCAAAGATAGAAGATTTTATCATTTATTTAATATTTTGTGTCCTTTCTTTTCAGTGAACAATCCGTACCTTTGAAGGTACATTTTTCAATATAATGAACAGTTTTCTTAAAACGATTTTAATCCTTCTTTTGGTATATTTTGGTCTTCGGTTTGCATTTCGGCTTGCCAAGCCTTATCTCATGCGATTTTTGGCCAAAAAGATGAGTGAAAAATTTGAAAAATCATTTGGTGGAAATCCGTTTGAAGGATTTAACCAGTCTCAAACCTCCAGGCAGGAAGGAGAAGTTGTGATAGATAAGACCCCTTCACGAAATTCAAAAACACAAAAAGTAGTAGGGGAATATATTGATTTTGAAGAGGTAGAATAACGACGATTTCTTCCTTTATTTCCATAGCGATCCTAATATTTTTCATAATTTGCCTTTTTAAAAATACATCTGTGTATGGGTTTCGATTTTAAGAAAGTATTGCCTCACTTTGCAGTCCTTGTTCTTTTTGTGATAATCTCTGTTGGGTATTTTCATCCTGTCCTAAAAGGAAAAACCATTTTTCAAAGTGATATTGTACAATATACAGGGATGGCCAAGCAGCAACGGGACTTTCAGCAACAAAAAGGAGAAGAAACCTATTGGACCAATAGTGCTTTTGGAGGGATGCCCACCTATCAACTTGGGGCAAAGTATCCGCATAATTATATCAAAAAACTGGATCTAACACTTCGGTTTTTACCTAGGCCCGCAGATTATCTATTTCTTTATTTCATAGGTCTTTACATTCTATTACTTGTATTGAAACTTGATTATAAGTTAGCTTTCCTAGGAGCCATAGCCTTTGGGTTTTCAACCTATTTAATTATCATTTTAGGAGTAGGTCACAATGCAAAAGCCCATGCAATTGCTTATATGCCATTAGTGTTAAGCGGGATTATTTTAACCTTTCAGGGAGCATTTTGGAAAGGATTTTTCCTTACTGCCATTGCAATGGCATTGGAATTAGTGGCAAATCATTTTCAAATGACCTATTATTTGCTGCTTTTAGTCATTTGTTTGGGAATTGCTTATTTAATAGATGCCTATCGAAGAAAGCAAATCCCTCATTATTTTAAATCGGTGGGGATTATGGCTTTGGCAGTGGTTTTGGCGTTGGGATTGAATGCCACCAATTTATTGGCTACAAAGGAATATGCGGCCTTTTCTACCCGAGGGAAAAGTGAAATCTCTATTAATCCAGATGGAAGTCCGAAGGAATCAAATGATGGCCTTTCATATGACTACATTACAGAATACAGCTACGGAAAATTAGAAACCTTCAATTTATTGGTTCCCAGATTTATGGGGGGAGGGACTTCTGAACCTTTTCCCGAAAATTCAAAAACAGTGGATGCTTTGATGAAAATGGGTGCTTCTTCAGAGCAAGCAAATATGATTCTCAATCAAATACCTATGTATTGGGGAACACAGCCTATTGTGGCAGCGCCTGCATATATTGGTGCGGTCATGATCTTTTTGGCCGTGTTGGCATTGTTTCTCGTACGTGGAAGATTCAAATGGTGGGCAGTTTCTGGTTTACTATTGAGTTTATTACTCTCTTGGGGGGATAATTTTAGCTTCTTAACAGAATTGTTTATAGAGTACGTTCCGCTTTACAATAAATTTAGAGCGGTCTCCTCCATTCAAGTACTCATAGAGCTTATTATTCCTATATTGGCAATGGTTGGTCTGTATCAATTTTTAAATGACGTCAATAAGCCCGAAAAAAGGCAAAAGGCATTATTATGGTCTGGAGGTATTGTGGGGGGATTGTTATTGATCTTCCTAGTTGGGAAATCTGTTCTTTTTGATTTTGCCAGCCCTTATGATCGTTTTTTTATTGATGAAATGGGGCTTCCTTTTGTAGACGCCATTCGGGAAGATCGTATGTCCTTATTTACAACAGATGTAATAAGATCCCTTGTGTTTGTTGTATTAGCCATAGGACTACTTTGGTTATTATTGAAGCAAAAATTAAAGGAAATAATGGTCATTGGCGGACTTCTACTATTAATAATGATTGATTTGATAGGAGTTGACCTTCGGTATGTGAATGAAGAAGATTTTGTAAGTGAGCGTATCATGGAACGACCTTTTCAAGCAACTTCTGCAGATGATGAAGTACTTAAGGATGAAGGTTATTTTAGGATTTTGGATGAAACGGTGGATCCGTTCAATAGTGGAAGAGCTAGTTATTTTCACAATGCATTGGGAGGATATCATGCTGCGAAACCAGGTAGGGTACGTGATTTATATGAATTTTATATTCAAGGAAGGCCCAAATTGGAAATACTGAATATGATGAACGTAAAGTACCGGCTTATTTACACTAATGACGGACAGGTTCTTGCCGAAAAAAATGTGCAAGCCAATGGTCCTGCTTGGTTTGTAGAAAGTGTAATTCCTGTAGATTCTGCTGATGATGAGCTGCTAATGCTGGATACTTTGAATACCAAAACCACTGCAGTCGTGCTACGTGATATCATTTCTGAATTACCAGTGAAAAACATAGAAAGGGATAGTATGGCCACGATTGACTTGACACTTCATGAGCCCAATAAGTTAGTTTATGAAACAGCAAGTAAAACAGATCAATTGGCTGTTTTTTCCGAAGTGTATTACCCAAATGGTTGGAATGTATATATAGACGGAGAACCAGCTACTTTTTTTAGGGCTAATTATTTGTTGAGAGCCATGGTAGTTCCAGCTGGAATACATACCGTTAGTTTTGTTTTTGAACCTAAGATTGTTTCGGTGGGCAGCACTTATAGTCTTATTAGTGCTATTATATTGATTATTTTAGGGCTTATTGCAGTTTTTCTCTTCGGAAAGAAAAGATTTTCCCACGCAGCACAAAACGATGAATAGAGTTCTGGTCATCTGTTATTATTGGCCACCTGCAGGGGGACCTGGGGTACAACGTTGGTTGAAATTCATCAAATACCTTCCCGATTTTCAGATTAACCCAGTGGTTTATATTCCTAAAAATCCGCACTATCCTATTATTGATCATTCATTAACGGAAGAAGTTCCTGAAGATTTAGAGATCCTTCGGTATCCTATCAAAGAACCCTACCGTTATGCAGCCATCTTTTCCCGAAAGAAAACAAAACAGATGAGTAGCGGTATATTAGAATCTGAAAACCCTTCATTTTTAGCAAGGGTAATGCAATATATTCGAGGTAATTTTTTCATACCAGATGCAAGGGTAGGTTGGGTAAAACCTTCGGTAAATTATTTAAAAGAATACCTTTCAAGAAACCCAGATATTCAAACCATCATTACCACGGGACCGCCACACAGCTTGCATTTGATTGGGATGAAACTAAAAAAAGAAACCGGTGTACAATGGATAGCTGATTTTAGGGATCCATGGACTACGATTCATTATCATCAATCGCTTCCGCTTACAAAGAAATCGAAGGAAAAGCATAAATACTTGGAACAAGAGGTTCTCCAAACCGCAGACAGGGTAGTGGTGACAAGTCCATCTACGCAAAAAGAGTTTCAATTAATTAGCGGTCGTTCAGTAGAGCTAATCACCAACGGTTTTGATGATGATTCTGTAGGGGAAGTATCTTTTGATGAAAAGTTTAGCATCGTTCACATAGGCTCGTTGCTTAAAAATAGAAATCCAGAAATTTTATGGGAAGTACTTTCAGAAATGATATACGAAATTCCAGAGCTTAAGAAAGATTTGGAAATTAAATTGGTTGGGGTTGTTGCAGAAGACATTCTGAAACATGTAAATAATAAGGGTTTACAAGATCAAATTGTACTCCCTGGATATGTTGCACACGATGAGGCAATTGTATTTCAGAAGGCTGCGCAACTACTTCTTCTAATTGAAATGGATAGAGCCGAAACCAAAGCGATTATTCCCGGGAAGCTATTTGAATATCTACGGGCACAGCGACCTATTTTGGCCTTTGGCCCTGAAGGAAGTGATATTGCACCCATCTTACAGGAAACCCAAAGCGGTCATTTTTTTAAATATACTGAAAAGGACAGGTTAAAAGCAATACTTCTTCAATATTACCATGCATACAAAAGTGCTTCTTTAAGGAGCGTTTCAAAAGATTGGGAACGTTACCATCGCCGAAATCTCACTGCTGCCTATGCAACTTTAATTGAATCTCTTTAAATAATTGAAACCCCCGCTAGGCAGATACCTAGACAGGGGCTTCTCACTAACCAACCAAAAAAATTCTTATCCGCGACCTCTGCGCTGAGTAGTTGAGCGATTACTCGTATTCTTACGGCTACTTGTTGTCTTTCTACTCATAGTAGTATTAGATCGTTTTGTACTACTATTATTTCTTTTTACAGAAGTGGTTCTTTTGGAAACCGTACTTCTATTTGTCGCTTTAGGCTTAGCAGTAGACTTTCTACTTACTGTACTACTTCTTTCATAAGAGGTACTTCTTTTTTTAGGTTTTGTATACGTTGAAGTACTTCTATTTCTACTAGTATTCACTTTTGGCTTTCCCTGATTTGAATTACTTCTTGCTATCGTTTCGCGACGATCCACTTTTGCATTGTTGTTTCGATTTACTTTTGCGGTATTATTGGATCTATTCTTTAGCTGAGAAACCTTCCTATTATCGTTTCTATTGGATCTACTGCTAATGGCGCTATTTCTTCTATTAGGATTATAGTTTGTATTCACTGCAGTACGTCCATTCTTGTAATGAACCCTACTTCCAGGTCTATAAAATTCCCTTCTTGCGTTTTTGTAGTTTCTGTAACCAGAGTTATAATGATTTCTATGGTACACATAGCTGTAGCGTCTAGGCGTGTAATACCTTCTATATGGATAGTCATATACAACACAGTGATTGTATATAGGTCTTACGTAATATATGTGCCATGGGCGATAGACATAGGTTCTATACCAAGGGCTTACAAAGCCAGTGCAGTGTGAAAAATATCCGTAAGAATTATAGTGAACATAGAGTCCGCCTACTCTTACAATTCTGCGATTGGTATAGCGTATTTCTACCCTTCCAGCCTGAATGATACGTCCAAATTCATCATAATAAATAGGAACGTCTTCAATCTGAATCACAGCACCATAATCATCATACTGTACATACGCATCATAATTGTAACCAGAATTGTAGTTTATGTTCACTCCAGGAGTATTAATGCTTACATTCACATTACTTGCTCCATTAGGGCCAACATAGACAAAATCAAATTGTCCATCAGGAAACACAGAAAATTCTACGCCTCCTTCTACAAAAATATAGGAGTTTCCATCATAATATCGACGGTAATCTTCTGAAGGGCTCTCACTGGCGGCCTTTGTGGTAAGGATCACGGTAAAGAGAGCAAACAAGAGTGCTGTTACTTTTTTCATAATCATCAATTTTTAAGCCTGCGGGGCAGGGCGGTTTCACATTGGTTTTTGTTGGTGGTTGTGAACATTTATAATGTACCAACGACCGTGCCAAAATTGTAAACACTTGATTTTATGAGGGTTTTGAAAGGTTTATTAAAAAAGAGGAGTAAGTAAAACGAAAACCCGCCGTTCCTAAGTTGTGGAAGCGGCGGGCTTTCAAAAAAACTAACCAACCAAAAAACTATATAAATGTTATTTTAAGTAGTTGCTGAATAAGTATTAATATTTGCAACTATTATATAGATAACAAACAGCGTGCCAAAAACATTAGAGGCCTTGTAGATTTAGATCTTATCTTTCAAATAAGCTCCAGTAAATGAAGCTGAATGTTGGGCTACTTCCGCGGGGGTTCCCTGTATCACCAACTCACCACCTTTTTCACCACCTTCGGGTCCCAAGTCAATTATATGATCTGCACATTTAATTAAATCCATGTTGTGTTCTACCACAATCACTGTATGTCCCTTATCTAACAATGCATAAAAAGAAGCGAGCAGTTTATTTATATCATGGAAATGGAGCCCCGTGGTAGGCTCGTCAAAAATAAAAAGAGCCTTATCCTTGGTATCGCCTTTTACTAGAAAGGAGGCCAATTTTATACGTTGCGCTTCTCCTCCAGAAAGGGTAGAGGAGCTTTGTCCCAGTTGTACATACCCTAACCCAACGTCTTGTAAGGGTTGTAATTTGCTCACGATTTTGGTTTCCTCATGTAGGTTGAAGAATGCTATTGCATCATCTACAGTCATGGATAGAATGTCAAAAATATTCTTCCCTTGAAATTGTACCTCCAATACTTCTTTTTTGAAACGCTTTCCATTACAGGTTTCACATTCCAAATGAACATCGGCCATGAATTGCATTTCAATAGTTACTTCTCCTTCTCCCTTACAAACCTCACAGCGTCCACCATCCACATTAAAACTAAAGTGTTTGGCCTGATATCCTCTAATGTCACTTAGTTTTTGAGAAGCATAGAGATTCCTAATATCATCATATGCTTTAATATATGTAACGGGATTTGATCTGCTAGATCGACCAATAGGGTTTTGATCTATGAATTCAACACTTTTGATTTGTGAAAAAGGACCCTTGAGTTCAGTGAACTGACCAGGTTTTTCACCGTATCCCCCTATTTGTCTTAAAAGTGCAGGGTACAATATTTTTTTTACTAAGGTACTTTTTCCGCTACCAGAAACTCCGGTAACAGCCGTAAAAAGGCCTAAAGGAAAGTTGACATTAATATTTTTAAGGTTGTTGTGCCTGGCACCTATGATTTCAATGGAATGTTTTGAAGTACGTCTTTTTTCTGGGACTTCAATTTCGAAGGTTCCGTTTAGGTATTTTGCAGTTAGTGAATTACTATTCAAAAGCGCTTGGTAATCTCCTTCCGCAACAATTTCTCCACCAAAAGTTCCTGCTTCGGGGCCTATATCAATAATGGCATCTGCAGCTTTCATGATTTCTTCATCATGCTCTACTACAATCACTGTGTTGCCTAGATCACGGAGTGATTTCAGGACCTGAATTAGACGTTCATTATCTTTAGGATGCAAACCAATACTAGGCTCATCTAAAATATACATAGATCCCACCAAGCTACTCCCCAAGGAGGTTGCTAGATTAATTCTTTGCGATTCCCCACCGGAAAGGGTATTGCTTTTTCGGTTTAGGGTGAGGTACTCCAATCCAACATCCATCAGAAATTTCAGTCTGTTGTTAATTTCCAGCAATAGCCTTTTGGAAACCTGTTGTTCATATTCATTTAGGTTAATATTTTTAAAGAAATCGGCTACCTTATGCAATGGGAGTTCCACTAATTCCGAAAGTGCTTTCCCACCAACTTTTACATAATTAGCTTCTTTCCGAAGTCGTCTACCCTTACAGGTTGTACACTTTGTTTTTCCGCGGTAACGGGAGAGCAAGACGCGGTTTTGGATCTTATAACTTTTCGACTCCAAAAACGAAAAGAAATCATTGAGTCCTTCAAAATATTTATTTCCGTCCCAAACCAACTGTTGTTGTTCTTCCGTTAGTTGAAACCAAGGTTTATGAATTGGGAAATCAAATTTATAGGCATTGTTTACTAATGTATCGCGGTAATAGCTCATACTTTCGCCGCGCCACGGAAAAATGGCATTTTCATAAATGGAAAGTCCGGTATTGGGTATGACCAAGTCTTCATCAATACCTATCACATCTCCGTAGCCTTCACAAGTTGGGCAGGCTCCGTAGGGATTATTAAAACTGAAAAGATGTACATTGGGTTCCAGGAAAGTCATTCCGTCTGCTTCAAAACGGTTATTGAACATTTTAAAAGTACCTTCGGAAAGATCTTCTACAAACAATTCCCCTTTTCCTTCAAAGAATGCCATTTCCACCGCATCTGCAAGTCTATTGTAGAAATCTTCATCCTCTTTGGTGATGATACGGTCTACCACAAGTTGTATTTCCTTTGGAAAGGAGTTTCCTTTCAAAGTATCAAGCCGAATCACTTCACCTTCCATTTTCACCCTGGCATATCCCTGCTGCGCAAGCGCTTTCAGCTTGTCCTTCATGCTTCTACCTTCCTCAAGGTGAATGGGAGCAAGTAATAACAGTTTTTTACCTTCCGGAAATTCTTTTAGGAAATCCATGACATCCGAAACAGTATCTTTTTTTACTTCTTCGCCAGAAATGGGGGAATAGGTTTTTCCAATTCGGGTGTAGAGCAATTTTAAATAATCATAAATTTCCGTAGATGTTCCCACAGTAGATCGCGGATTCGTAGCATTTACTTTTTGTTCAATAGCAATGGCTGGGGCTATCCCTTTAATTGCGTCTACCTTTGGTTTATTCAATCTTCCTAAAAATTGGCGCGCGTAAGATGAGAGGCTTTCTACATAACGGCGTTGTCCTTCTGCATAAAGTGTATCAAATGCCAGGGTAGATTTCCCGCTTCCTGATAATCCTGTTATGACGACCAATTTATTTCTTGGAATCGCTACACTTACATTTTTTAAGTTATGCAGTTTAGCTCCTTGAATAAAGATATTTTTTTTGGTATCAATGCTTGTTTCAGGCAAAATGACTCTTTTTTATGTAGAAAAATGCAATTTTTTGAATAGGCAAAGATAGTACATCAAAAGGAAGATAAGAGGGGAGGGACGGTTATATTTTTTCAGAAAAAGCGTACATTTTTTTGCAAATCAGAATTTTTTGTTGTTATATTTACGCACAGTAACACAAAAAACGTTGCCTATAGCATATTACTACTTTTAAATAAACATCACTAAACAACCAGAAACCAAAACCAGTTGTTTATTTATTAAAAGTATGGATATGAAAGATAGCACTAGCTGTGATGCGCTCTTAGTGAGCCAATACATGAACGGTAACGAAGCTGCACTGTGTGAACTCATCACAAGACACAAAGAAAGAATTTTCCGATTTATTTATTCCAAAGTATACGATAAAGACGTTGCTGAGGATATTTTCCAAGACACATTTATAAAAGTTATTAGAACACTTAAACGCGGCGCCTATAATGAAGAGGGCAAGTTTTTGCCATGGGTTATGCGGATAGCCCATAACCTAGTAATTGACCATTTTAGGAAGAATAACAGGATGCCTAAATTTGAAAACAAGGACGATTTCAATATATTTTCTGTATTGAGTGACGGAAGTTTAAATGCAGAACGTTCTTTGATTAAGGATCAAGTAGAAAGTGATATAAGAAGGTTGATTGAAGAACTTCCAGAAGATCAAAAAAACGTTTTGGTGATGCGGATGTATAAAGAGATGAGCTTTAAGGAAATAAGTGAACAAACTGGTGTGAGTATTAATACTGCTCTTGGCCGAATGCGATATGCCCTCATTAATTTGAGAAAGGTTATTGAGAAACACAATATAATTTTAACCAATTAACACAATAAACTGAAAAAGCGCTCGTTATAAAGGAACATTAACCTAAAAGCGACGCTCTATGGCAAAATTGTACTCTGAACCTTCACGTGCGGAACGCGTGAATAAAAACTTAGTTCCGAAAGATGAAACCATACAGTTTCTTCTGGATTATTCGAAGGCTTTAAGTGTTATAGATTATAATAAATTGAAGTTTGAAGCACTTCTAAACTAAACTTTGGAAAAACCCCGGGTCTCGATTGTTCCCGGGGTTTTTTGTGGTTATTCTATTCATATTCCCTTTTTTAATGAAGCAGCTTTTTTTAACAACATTGATTTTTTCTTGTCTCTTTACAATACATGCTCAAAAAATTGAAAAACCCAATAGTCCATTTGTTCGTGTATATAATATTGATGGAAAAAAAATTGGAAAAGGACGTATTTTAAAAATCACTACCAATGAATTGGAATTATGGAAGAACGGAAGTAGTGATATCTATAAAATAGAACAAATAGGTTATCTAAGAACAAAGCGTTCTTCTGGTCATAATGTTTTATTGGGCATTGGTACTGGTGTCATTCTATTTGGCTCAATGGGTGCAATTGCAGGCTCTGAGGGGGATAGTTTTTTCTTTGCTTCAGGTGCAGAATATGGAGCGTCATTTGGTGCTGTACTTGGGAGTTTTCTTGGAGCTATCGTAGGGGTCGTTACAACAATATTTAAGAATTCAGAAAGAATACAGATAGATGGAGATGTAAAAAAATGGGAAGTGTTTATGAGTACTTGGCGATAATAGGATACTACTTACCTTCTTTTTTTATAATACTCTTGAAGCACACTTTTGCGTCCAATGGTTTTAGTAATCACATCTTTCTCAAGATCCCAACCCCTGGCCGGACAGTATTGCCTTCCGTAGTAGATAATCTGCAAATGGAGTCGGTTCCAGGTATCCATTGGGAATAAACGTTTCGCATCTTTTTCGGTTTGCACTACATTTTTTCCAGAACTCAGGCCCCAGCGGTACATGAGTCTGTGGATATGAGTATCTACAGGGAAAGCAGGTACATGAAAGGCTTGGGACATGACCACGCTAGCAGTTTTGTGACCAACGGCTGGGAGTGCTTCCAATGCTTCGAAATCTGCAGGAACCCGTCCGTTATATTTTTCAATTAAAATTTCTGAGAGACCGTGGATGCCTTTCGATTTCATTGGAGAAAGACCAACTGGTTTAATAATTTCCCTAATCTCTTCTACGGAAAGCTTTACCATGTCATATGGATTATCTGCAACTTCGAAAAGTAGTGGGGTAATTTGATTTACGCGTGCATCTGTACTCTGTGCGGAAAGTAAGACGGCAATCAATAATGTGTAAGGGTCTTTATGGTCAAGCGGGATTGGGACTTCGGGATATAGCCTATTTAACGTTTCAATAACAAAATTTACCTTTTCCTGCTTCGTCATATTGTGTAACTTTACATTAAAATTATTAAACAAATAATAAGAGGTTTTCCTCTTCACAAAAATAATGAAACCATGCAAACCTTAAAAGTGGGGGAGAAAGCCCCAGATTTTAATTCGAAAGATCAAGACGGTAACCCAGTTAGCCTTTCAGATTACAAAGGAAAAAAATTAATCGTTTTCTTTTATCCGAAAGCGAATACCCCTGGATGCACAGCAGAGGCTTGTAACTTAAGTGATCACCATGCTGCATTACAAAAGGAAGGGTACGAAATTTTGGGAGTAAGTGCCGATAGTGAAAAAAAACAGCAGAACTTCAAGAATAAATTTAATTTTCCATATCCCTTACTAGCAGATGAAGATAAATCGGTCATTGAAGCTTTTGGAGTTTGGGGACCTAAAAAATTCATGGGAAGGGAATTTGATGGCATCCACCGTACAACGTTCATTATCAATGAAAAGGGGATAATTGAAAGAGTCATTGATAAAGTTAAAACAAAAGACCACGCAGCTCAAATACTGGAGAATAGTTAATTGACAGGGTGGGAGGATTTTTTGTAACCGAACAATTCTTTTTCTTGAATAAGCTTTGAAACCCCTTCGGGTAGCATATCCTGCCATCCATCTTCTCCTTTTTCTATTTTTATTAGAATTTCCCTTGAAAATACATCCAAAATATCTGGGTTGTAATCTTCAATATCAATAAGTTTCCCGTTGTATTTAAAAAACTTATACAATTCCTTCATCCGTGGATGTACCTTAAGGTTGTCACTATTAATGATTTGCCCAGTTTTTTTGTCCTTCATGGGGTATAGGTATACCTTAAGGTCTTTAAAGAAGAGCTTTCCGAAGGCCTCCAGAATCCCACCACTGAGGTGACGGTAATACTTTTCATCAAAAATATCAACCAGATTATTTATTCCCATAGTCAATCCTAATCGATTACGGGTATAGTTGGAAAAATATTCCACCAATTTGTAGTATTCCTGAAAATTGGAAATCATTACATTTTGTCCCAAAGAGCAGAGCAAGCGTGCACGATCCATAAAATCCTGCTCGTCTATTTCACCCTCGGCTCTAAGATTGGATAAGGTAATTTCAAAGATCACGATGGTTTTATCCTTTTCAACCTTATTTTCTTGGGTAAACATCTCATAGGATTTATGAAACATGTCCATGTTTACCTTTGTTACGGGACGGAAACTTCCACGTAAAGCAAGGATGTTTTTTTTGTAAAAAATTCTTGCGGGAAGAATATTATTACCATCTGGGCCAAAGACCACTGCTTCGGTCATTCCATTTTTAATGAGTTGTAAACTCATTAATCTATTGTCTACTTTTTCAAACTTAGGCCCAGAAAAATTGATGGTATCAATTTCAATTTTGTCCTTATCGATGTGGTCATATAGGTACCGAAGCAACTTCTTAGGTTGATCGTGCTTATAATAAGCACCGTAAATAAGGTTTACACCTAGAATGCCCAACGTTTGCTGTTGCAATACCGCTTCGTTTTCCTTAAACCGGATATGGAGGATAATTTCACTGTACTCCTCTTTGGGATCTGTTTGAAATCGAATTCCTACCCAGCCATGTCCAAGGTATTTTTTAGCAAAATCTATAGTTGCTACAGTGTTAGCGTAGGAAAAGAACATTTTATTGGGATGTTTTTCCCTAACAATTCGTTCTTCAATGAGTTTTATTTCATGATGAAGCATCCTTATTAGGCGTGCTTCTGTGACATATCTACCATCTTCCTCTACACCATAGATTGCATCGCTAAAATCTTTGTCATACGCACTCATCGTTTTGGCAATGGTGCCAGAGGCACCTCCAGCCCTAAAGAAATTCCGAACAGTTTCCTGTCCGGCACCAATTTCGGCAAACGTACCGTAAATGTTTTCATTTAGATTAATTCGAAGGGCCTTGTCTTTAATGGAGGGAATTGTTTCAAACTTCTTGTCCCCTGGAATGATTTCTGGCATAGCATTAGGTTATGGTGCTCCTATTACAAAGGTAGCAAATACCATAGGCTAACAAAAAAAATACTGTTATTTTTGTGTGAATGAAATCTACGCTTACCGTTACTTTTTTGGGAACTGGAACTTCACAAGGTATTCCTGTGATAGGAAGTAATCATCCTGTGTGTCTTAGTGCAGATCTTAAGGATAAGCGCCTCAGGGTTTCGGTGCTTTTGGAGTGGGAGCAATTTAGTTATGTAATTGATTGTGGCCCAGATTTTCGCCAACAGATGCTTAGGGCAGGGGTACAGCACTTAGACGGGGTTTTATTGACCCACGAACATAATGATCATGTGGCAGGTTTGGATGATATCCGTCCGTTCTATTTCCGTCAAGGGGACATTTCTTTTTATGCTGAAAAAAGGGTTTTTCAGGCACTTAGACAACGTTTCCCGTATGTTTTTGAAATTGAAAATAAGTATCCAGGAGCCCCAACACTTCAGGAAATAACAATAGAGAAAAACACCTCTTTTGAAATTTCAGGAAAAACAGTCACACCCGTACAAGCTTTGCATGCGCAGCTTCCGGTACTCGGATTTAGAATTGATGACTTTGCCTACATGACAGATGTGAAAACAATTGAACCTTCCGAAAAGGAAAAATTGAAAAACTTAAAAGTTTTGGTCATCAATGCCCTACGTATCAAACCCCATGAATCCCATCTCAATTTGGAAGAAGCACTCGCTTTAGTAGAAGAGCTTCAGCCAGAACAAACTTATTTTACCCATATAAGCCATTTATTAGGCTTTCATGAGGAAGTGGAAGCAACATTGCCGCCTCATATACGTTTGGGTTATGACATGCTTAAATTAGAACTCTAAAAGCACCTATATGAAGTCTAAAATTTTTATGTACCTGTTCTTTTTTGCCGTATTGCTGATTTTGTTTCAGTATATGAACCAAAAATCCATTTTCGAAGCACAGGAAAAAAAGATAACTACACTTACAGAGAAAAAGACCGCATTTCAGGATTCTATTGTTGCGTTGAAAGATCGTGTGGCAGATTTAAATTACTTCACATTATTGGGTAATGATAATGCCATGGAATACCTTGAAAACCTTGGTATGGAGGCCCATGAAGTACAATCTACCGTTTCGGAAATGATTTACGAAATGAATTTACAGAAAGGAGGAAACCCGCTCATCCCGGTGGAGGGAATGGCAGGACAAATGCGCATTAATAAATTGAAATTCCTAAACCATCGATGGGTGCTAGCCGATTTCAGTGATGGAAAATACTGGGGGGAAATGATTATTGAATATTTTTATTCGCAAGATGGGGAATGGGAACTTACCCCTGTAGCTTCGGTATTGTACCCTTTTTAGTGGTTGGAAAGCCAATCTTTAAATTCATAGAAATTTTGGGGAGCGACGCCATGTCCTACTGGAAATTCTGAATATTCACATGGAATTCCCAAAGCATCAAAAAAAGGTTTTGACCTACGGGCCCAATCTACAGGAATCACTTGATCTACGCTTCCGTGGGAAGTATATACTGAAAGCCCTTCAAAATTTCTTGTTTCCAACCCTTCCTTCAGAATATTTGGATTCACATAACCACTAAGTCCGATCACATTTTTCACTTTTTCCGGATAACTTAAGGCCACTGAAAAACTTAGGATAGTCCCTTGACTAAATCCCAAAAGCGTAATATTGGAAGGGTCTACTTTATACTTCGCAATAATTTCATCAATTACTTTAGACACCAAATCACGGGATTCCTTTGCTTGTTCATCATCACTCCATTTTCCATTGGGCGCATCAAAATGGATGTAATACCAAGCATTTCCATAGGGTTGTAGTTTTCTGGGTGCTTTCAATGAAATGATGGCGTATTCCGAAGGCAATTCCGAAGCAAAGGAAAAGAGATCATTCTCATCACTGCCATAGCCATGTAACATAATGATGGCTGGCGGGTTTTCTGAAACTGAACCAGGGCGGTATAGGTGTTCTAAAGAGAGTGTTTGCTTCATGGGTAAAAAAAAAATGCCGTAAAACTACGGCATCTTCAACTTTATTTATAATTTTTTTATCCTACTCCTTTAAACCATTGCTGAAATTGGTCTCCTAAAAGTGGAATGGCTTTCTTTTCTCCTTGCAAAGCGCCAATAAATCCTAAAATCCATAATACGAACAATCCAATTTGAAGAATCCAAATAACCATAGGAATTCCAACAACCCTACCAATTAGGGATAAAACAATTCCAATGGCAACTAGTCCAAGCATTTGCCGAAGGTGAAAAGCACCAAGTTCTGTTTTGTTATTATTGTGCATGATAAATGCAATAATCCATCCTATAATAGTAAGGTAGGAAACAATAGCTACGGTTTTTCCGTTGTCTGAAGATGTTGTCATAGAATCATTAATTTTGGTTAGTGATGGTTATAAAGATAAGTGAATTTATCCCAAAAATGGAAACCACTGTTGGAATTTTTCACTTAGAAATGGAATAGCCTTTTGTTTTCCCAATATTGCCATAAGAAGCGAAAAGGCCCACAAAGCTAAGGTACCCCAATATACATATGGCCCAATGGTATAGTTTTGAAGGGCTACAGCGACAAACAGGAATAATAATAAACCGAACATGTTTTTAATATGCCAAGTGGCAAATTCATGTTTGGGATCCCTATTCAAGGATAAAGCAATAAACATTCCTATGAAGGTACAATAGGCAATAATGGCCTTTATTTTTCCAGGAGGATTACTCATTCAGTAGTAATTGATCATTATTGATGACCCCATATACTTTCCCGTTCAATGATTGGGAAAGGAATGCGGAATTGTTTGATGTAGAGAGGATATCTTTTTCTTTAAAGACCCATTCTTCCTTCGGGTTGTAAAGGGTTATATTGGCCTTTCCGCCTTCTTCAATTGGAGTAGGGGTAAGCCCGAATACTACTTTTAAGCCCGTTAAGCCCTTAATGGCCGTTTCCAAGTCACATACCTTCAGTAAAGCTCCGAAGCAACTTTCAAGACCGATACTTCCAAAAAGGGCATTGTCAAATTCTGCACGCTTGTGTTCTACATCAATGGGGTTGTGATCACTGGTAACACCATCAATGATTCCATCTTTTAAGCCTTTCAGCAGCGCCTTTCGGTCACGTTCGGTGCGTAATGGCGGCATTAATTTGTAATTTGTGTCAAATGTTTCCAAAGCAGCGTCCGTAAGATAGAGATGGGCCACATTTACACTGCAACTTACCTGTAGTCCTTTCTTTTTTGCTTCTTTGATTAGTTGTACCGATTTTTCCGTAGAGATGGTTGGGATATGCAATTTCCCGCCACTATACTCCAGTAGATAGAGGTCTCGCGTAATTTGTAATTCTTCGGAAAGTGCCGGAATCCCTTTTAAGCCTAGCTTTGTAGCTGCTACTTCCTCGTTGGCTACTCCGTTTTTGGCAACCGCTGGCTCCAGCGGAAATGATTGTACCAAACCGTTGAAATTTTGCGCATACTGAAGTGCAATTTTTAAAAGGTTGGCATTTTTGATGGGTTTCTGATAGTCATAAAAGCTCACAGCTCCCTCTTGTTGCATATCATAGAGTTCTGCCAAATCATTTCCATTGCTACCTTGTGTTAAGGCACCCACCGGATATACATCAACCGCGGTTTGAGGCACTTTAGATTGGAGGAATTTTATATCAGATTTTGAATCCACTACGGGATTGGTATTTGCATTTACGGCCACAGCGGTAAATCCGCTAAGCCCAGCAGTTTTAAGTCCGTTTTCTAGGGTCTCACGCTCTTCAAATCCTGGTTCACCAAAGGAAGTGCTACTGTCAAACCAACCTTCAGAGACATGGAGGTTTTTTAAGGATAGTGTTTTTACCCCTGGGGTACTTATCGTAGCTGCAATTTTTTTAATGATCCCTTTTTCAATAAGTATGTCCCGTTTCTTTAGATGATGTTTGCTGCCGGGTTGTACAATGGTGGCGGATTTTAGTAATAGCTTCATTTAAAGTTTTTTAGGATCAACATTTCAAATAAAAGAAATACAATGGCAAAAATAACAAACCATTTCCATAATTCATTAATATTATTCAACTGGGCCATGTTTTCAAAAACCTCATCTATATTTTGAAAACTGTTTGCACCTTCCCAATCCTCTAGAGAATGGTAGATCAATCTATTTTCCTCCCGTGGATAATTATAGCTTATCCATTGTATGGGAATATCCTGTCTGCTAACCCAATAAGTACCTGATTTTGAAGGTTCTTCATCTGTGGTAATCTCTACTAAATTGGCCTTACTTTGCTGTAATGGGATAAAGGAAGTTGTACTGTCTTTAATGGTAAGGATTTCATCCTGTGTCATTGAAATAGGAACTGCAAAACGATTTACATATCCCACTTCATTATATAGATTAGGTAGTGGCAGGCTCTGTTGTGCCATATTAATAAGTGTAGGGACAATAAGTGGTGAGCTCTTAAAATTAGCCAGTTCCCGGTCTAGTGGAGCTGTGAAAACATAGGTATTTTGGCCTTTCAAAAGAAAAGGTTTCCCATCTTCCATACTTAGCGGGGTAGATACCCGATGTTGTATATTAAAAAACCCCTTTACGGAAGGATATTGAAAATTGGTCACCTGTTTTTCAAAGACGTTTTTGTACAAGGGATGCGAAAAATTGATTTTTGTAATCTTTTTTTCCGCTGAAATATAACCAGAAGTGAAAGTTCCTATTTGTAATCCTTGAAGTAATGTATTGTAACTGTCAATGTCGCTTTCTACAGAAGGAATTACAGCAATGCTTCCACCATTCCCATGATAATTCGTAAGTGCAGTGATAAGCGATGGGGGAATATTTTTTAATTCGTTTAGGATAATGAAATTTTGATTGGGAATTAAACTGTAATTTAATTGATTTAACTCCTGTTCATCATACGCATATTGCTCGTTGTTGAATAACTTGCGTGTAAAGTCGGTATTACCTTCATTTACCACTAAAATCTTAATGGGTTCCTTTTTATTGACACTTAGAAAGAGTGTATTATCAAAAGAAAGCAAAGGGTCTTCAATGCTAATAACCCCATTGAAATCTGTTGGATTTTCAATATCAAACTGAAGGGTTTGAGTAGTTTTGGTGTCAAGGGAAACAGCTGTTTTTGCAATGAGTTTGTCGTTGTTTATAAGTGAAATTGCGGTCGTTTCGGGAAGTTCACCCATTCCTGATACTTTCACTTCCAATTGCATGTTTTCCACCGTATTTGATGATATGTATACCGTATCTAATGAAATATTAGCAGGGGAGACAGCTTTGAATTTTACAATATCTACGGTAATATTTTCAGGAATAGTTGGTAGAGTGTTTTGTTGTTGAAAATCTGATAGTATGATGAGTCTTTTATCGGCAGCCTCGCTTTTTGAAAATAAGGGAAGAGCTTTCAATAAGACTTCTTCCATACTTAAGCTTTTCGCCGAATAATCAATTTGAAGCACCTCATTTTTAAAGTCGCTTTGGGATACATTCCGTTGTGTTTCAGCATTGGAAAACCAACTAATTTTATCATCCCCCTGTAAGTTTTCGAAAAGTTCCTTTGTAATAGACTTTAGCATTGGGCCATTAGGGCCTTTTGCTTCCATGCTAAAAGAGTTATCAATATATATAACGGTTTCTTTTTCTGTATTCAGTGCAGTCTTGCTTGCTATGAAAGGTTGTGCAAATGCCATAATAATAGCTGCAAGCGCCAATAAGCGGGTTAATAAGGTAAGCCACTTTTTAATTCTGGAACTTTTGCGGGTTTGGAGTGTTGCTTTTTTAAGGAATGCAACATTGGTAAAGTCTATTTTCTGAAAGCGGCGTAGCTGAAAAAGGTGAATAATAATAGGAATGAGCAGTAGGAAGAGGGCATAAAGGATTTCGGGGTGTTTAAACTGCATTCCTGAAATTATTTGCCAAATATAGGCATAGATTTTTTAAAAGATCGAAAGGTTTTGCCAAAACATAAAAAAACCTTCCATTGGAAGGTTTTTTTGATTGAAATTTTAAGTGTGGTTCTTTTAGAAACAAACTTCAAACCCCATGGCCCAGCTATTTCCCCCAATAGGTTCCCCATTGGCCCAAGCAGTTTCAGATTCACCTGTAATGGTATTTGTAACTACTGCATGTGCAGAAATGTATACACAATCACCTTCCAATAGTTCTGGCCCCGTGTAAGTTACTGTAACAGTTCCGTTGTGGGTGTCTGAATAGGGGTACTGACCAATTTTAGGGTTTCCGGCACCATTGGTTGGTAAATCATTGATGTCTCCTATAAAGAGATGGGTTTCATCAATTACCCAATCGGCATCTGTTGTATAAGTTACTTCCAAAACACCGTCTTCATTTACGACGACAGTTACAATTCCAGAAAGAATGTTTTGACCGGCAACTAAAACATCTTCATAAATAGTTGTTTCCGTAGTTCCAGAATTTCCATTAGTAACGCCACCAGGTGGAACAGTAATAAAATCTTGGGGTTGATCAAAAACAGCCTCTTCTTTAGAACAGGCAACCAATAATACGGCGAAAAGCATAGCCATTGTAAAAATTTTCATATAAGTAGGTTTTAGAATTAGAAGTCCAATGTAGGAAAATATTTACATTTTATCGATAAAAAATGTATTTTATCGATAAATAGTAATAAAAAAAGATTTAAAAGAGGTTTTTTGTTAAAATTTTTCAAAAGCACCCAATCCAAAAAGCGCAAAATCATACTTTACGGGATCAATGGGATCCATCATTCGGAGGGACTGATCCAGTTCTTTTACTGCTTTTAGATCATTTTGTGTACGATTTAGTATTCCTAATTTACGGGCAATGTTTCCAGTGTGTACGTCAAGTGGGCATGATAACTGACTTGATTTAATATCTTGCCAAATTCCAAAATCCACGCCACTTGGATCTTTTCGAACCATCCATCGTAAAAACATATGAATACGTTTGGCTGCAGAATTTTTCACAGGGTCACTTATATGTTTCTGAGTACGTTGTGAGTGAGGAATTTCAAAAAACAAACGTTTGAAATGATGAATTGCCATATGCATTGAGTCCTCTTCTGCGTACTTTGTAAAAACAGTTTCCATTCCTCCATGGTTTTCATATAGATGCCGAAGGGCTTTTACGAAATGTTGTAAATCTGTTCCATTAAAAGTTCGATGTACAAAAGAAGAGAGGCGCTCTAGGTCTCTGGGGGAATGAAGCATCACAAATTCATACGGACTTTCCCCCATTAGCTGCATCATCTTTTTTGCGTTTTGTATGATGCTTTTTCTATTTCCCCAAGCAATAGTTGCCGTTAAGAACCCTGCAATTTCTATATCTTCTTTCTTATTAAAAGTATGTGGGACTTGTATGGGATCACTTTCAATAAAGCGTGGATGTTGATATTGAAGAACCTTTGAGTCTAGAAAATCTTTTAACTCTTTTTGGTTCATGAAGTTAGAATAAGTCCGTCCTGCATCTCTAATTTCCTATCGGCCATTTCCGCCAGTTCCTCATTATGGGTAACAATTACAAAGGTTTGCCCAAATTCATCCCTTAACTTAAAAAAAAGTTGATGTAAATTTTCGGCACTTTCGGTATCTAAATTCCCACTGGGTTCATCGGCTAGAATAATAGAAGGATTGTTCATGAGTGCCCTTGCTACTGCAACGCGCTGCTGTTCCCCTCCTGAAAGCGCATTGGGCTTATGGTGTATCCTTTCTGAAAGTCCGAGAAAGGCAAGCAATTCCTTTGCACGTTTTTCGGCTTCTTGTTTATTAGTATTTTTAATGAAGGCAGGAATGCAAACATTTTCCAACGCGGTAAACTCTGGAAGTAATTGATGAAACTGAAAAATAAAACCTAGCTGTTCGTTTCGAAACTTTGCCAAGGCTTTACGATTTAGCTTTGAAACATCTACCCCAGCGACCTCTAGACTTCCCTCTTGAAAATTATCCAAGGTGCCTATAATCTGTAGAAGCGTGGTTTTTCCAGCTCCCGAAGCGCCTACAATGGAAACTACTTCCCCTTTATTTATAACAAGATCTACACCTTTCAGGACGTGAAGTTTATCGTAATATTTATGAATGTTTTTTGCGGTGATCATAAGAAACAAAGCGTGAAAATACTATTTTAGAAGGGATAAACCAATATTTGCTAGAGCAGATTAGGTATTAATGAAAAGTTAAAGTTAAATACCAAAAGAAGACCGATAAAGGTTTTGTAGTAGATTTGTTTAATATTCAATGAAAAACGTAGAACAAATAGTTTTGGCAGGAGGTTGCTTTTGGTGTACAGAGGCAGTATTTCAGCGTGTAAAAGGAGTAGTGGAGGTGGTTTCCGGATTTACCGGCGGAACTATTAAGAACCCAGCATACAGGGAAGTAGTCACAGGAAGAACAGGCCATGCGGAAGCTGTTCGAATTACGTTTAAGCCTGCTGAAATTTCTTTGAAGGAGTTACTCTACATTTTCTTTACAACACATGACCCTACTTCCCTAAATAGGCAAGGACATGATGTAGGTACCCAATACCGAAGTGAGATTTTTTATACTTCCGAAGAACAAAAGCAAATAGCCTTAGCTGTTATTTCAGAAATGGAACCTATGTTTGAACAGGTTATCGTGACTAAATTAAGTGCACTGGGCGAATTTTATGACGCTACGGAAGATCACCAAAATTATTATAACCAGCATACGCTTCAGCCTTATTGCACCTTTGTGATTTCACCAAAAGTTCAAAAACTGAAGCAACAATTTTCAGACAAACTCAAAACCCAATAAATGGCACACTACCAATTTTTTGAAGAATATAACGAAGAAACTACCCAAAACCTGCAATCTAAATTTGCGGCTATTATGGACGGAATTGGGGAGGATCTTTCAAGGGAGGGAATCCAAAAAACCCCCGAACGTGCCGCAAAGGCATTTCAGTTTTTAACTTCGGGCTATGACCAAAATCCCGAAGAAATTCTAATGGGGGCGATGTTCGCAGAAGATTACCATGATATGGTTATTGTAAAGGATATTGAATTGTATTCACTTTGCGAGCATCATATCTTACCCTTTTTTGGGAAAGCCCATATTGCTTACATTCCTAACGGACATATTGTAGGATTAAGCAAGATCCCTAGGATTGTGGATGTTTTCGCTAGAAGATTACAAGTGCAGGAACGTCTTACTCATGATATTCTGGAATGTATCAATAATACGTTGAAGCCAAGGGGTGTGGCTGTGGTGATTGAAGCCGCTCATATGTGCATGATGATGCGGGGTGTTCAAAAACAAAACAGTGTGACAACAACTTCAGGTTTCAGGGGGCAGTTTGAAAAAATTGAAACCCGGAATGAATTCTTGAAGCTCATCGATGCCAATCTTACATAATTTTGGTATGTTTCTTGCGTTTAAGAATACGTAACAAACTGAAAAAAAGATGAAAAAGCATAAATTTAAACTTCTTCGAAAAGGAATTGTCTACGATCTTGTGGGGATGGCTACCATGTTTATCCCATTTGCAGGTCCGTTTTTAGATATTATTTGGGCACCTTATGCCGCTAAAAAAATGAGTGAAATGTATCAGGGTACTAGTGGAAAGATTGCTTCTGTGATTGTATTTTTGGAGGAAATTTTACCATTCGACTTTATCCCTACGTTCACCCTTATGTGGTTATACACTTTTGTGTTTGCGCCCAAGCAGGCTCCCGTACCACAAGTAATAGAAGTAGAAGTAAACGAATAAAAGAAAAGCCCCAATTTGGGGCTTTTTTTATATACTAATACCTAAACTTAAATTGATACTTCTTCCCGTATTCAGAAGATTATCTGGCTTAAGTCGAGACAAGTGATTTATGTATTCCTTGTCTGTAAGGTTGGTAACGTTCACATTCCAGTCCAATTGCCAATTTTTAAATATAACCTCCGCACCAACACCAAGACTTAGTAGTGAATATCCATTCGTAGGGGTTTCAAAGGTGCTTACATTATTTTGGTCAAAACTATGTTGCCAAGTAAAAAATCCGGATGGCCTTTTTAAAAATCCCCAATCTTTGGTTTCAAAGCGAAAGGTATTTTTAACTTGATTGGCTGGAATTAATGGTAAATACCCCCCATCATTTAATTCTCCGGTGACCATTTCAAAACTACCTTCCCAGTGCAGCCAATCCAGCGGGTGGGGATGCCAATGGAATCCAGCCTCGCCCCCGTAAAGGGTCGCATCAGATTGTTCATATACAAAAACAGCACTGTCATCTATGGTGTTGCCAGTAGGTGCAATAAAAATATAATCGCTCACCAAATTATGGAATCCATTCACAAACACTTCAAAATGGTCACTCCTGTATTCCAGTGCCAAATCTGTTTGAAAGTTCTTTTCATTTGCTAACTCAGCATTTCCAATCTCATAGCGGTTTGTCCCTTCATGCTCCCCATTGGAAGTTAGCTCTGCTAAATTTGGAGCCCTAAAGCCACTGGCTACATTTAAACGGGCCGTCCACTTTTGTAAGCTATACTTTACTCCAAGTGCCGCATTAAAGCTGCCAAAGTCCTTGTCAATGCTTGGAATGTAATCAAATTCGGAAGGATCCCCCGCCGCTTCCGTTGAAATATTCCTGAAGTCATAACGTAGACCTCCCTGGAAATCCCATTCGTCCAAATGATAGTGGGTAGTTGCAAAAATACCGACATCTACTTTATTAGCATTGGGGATGAGAAACTCCTCTCCAAAGTTTTCATTTTTCTGAAACATTCCTTGAACACCTCCAATGGTTTCCCATTTTCCCCATTTTGGGAAATGATATTTCAAATCATAATTGAACGTATTCAATTTCAATCTCAAAGCTGCAACATCTGGACTATCTTCAAATTCCCTTCGGTCATTAAAAAGGTATCCAGCTTTAAGACTTACCATAGAATTGTCCAGAAAGAAACGATTATCCAAACTAACAATATGGTTGTCTATTTCCTGAAACGGAAGTTCCAATTCCTTTGAAGTTGTGGATGGACTTATTTCTTCAGGGATTCCTATATTGGACCTATTGTAATTGTATCGCAATTCAGACCGAAATCTATTGCCTTGATATTCAACTCCCGACTTAAAGTCGTATTCATTGTAGCGCGTATTAGTCACACGATAATCCGCTCCGGTTTTATAATCTGAAAAACTAGCACGGGTCCCTCTTGCCAAAAACTTCAGGGATTCGCCCGAGGTTTTTACGGCAGCAGTAGTTTGGAAACCTTCCGTATTGGAAAAATAGCGTCCGTTTGCCAATACCTCAGTATTCCCTGAAGCCGCAAATCGTTCAGGATTAAGGTACAATACTCCACCAAGGGCATCACTTCCATAGAGTAGGGAGGCAGGACCTTTTATGACTTCTACACTTCCAATACCCGCACTGTTAACCCCAAGTCCGTGTTCGTCTCCAAACTGTTGGTTTTCCAATCGAACCCCTTGTGCGTAAGTGAGTACCCTATTGGCACTTAGTCCTCTAATTACAGGTTTTCCAATACCAGTTCCGGTACTAATGGAAGAAACCCCTGCGATATTATCAATTCCTTCGGAAAGGTTTACTGCACCGGTTTTTAGAAGTTCTTTGGTATTTACCCGTTCTACCTTCATCACATTATCCCTTTGCAACTGGTGAAATGGTGTAGAAATTACAATTTCTTCCATTTCTACTATGCTCTCTTTCATTTCAACATTGAAGGTGATTGTTGCACCATCCCTAAAATCTAATTGTTGCGAAATGGTTTCAAAACCAACAGATGAAATAACGACGATATACCTTCCATTAGGAATATTTTCCACAGAATAGCTTCCGTCTAAATTAGTGATTGCCCCTTTTTGAAGTTGCGGCAAGAGGACATTGGCCGAAATAGGACTTTGGTCTTCAGATGTGACGTTGCCCGTTAATGTGTTTTGGGCCATACTGGATAATGGCCAAATGGATGCTAAAAGCACCCAGAAAAATAATTTCATAATTTCTTGATTTAATGTTTGTTAATGGACTAGAAATCAAGAAAAGTGTGGAGGTCCTCTTACAAGGGTTGTAAGATTATTTTTGAGGAAGGAAACTTCCAAATAACTGAATTGCGGTTTTTCAATTTGAGAAATTTGAATACGCTCAAAACTGGTAACCGTTTCTATTTGAAAGGTTGAAAAGTGAAAGTCATAGATATGACAATGCACTTGTTTTTCATGAAGATGCTGATTGGTTTCCTTGCAGGGCTTATGGTCATGCCCTTCAAAAAGGTGTTCTAGTTGAAGCGTGGCTGGAAACAACAGCACAACGCTTAGGAATATTCCCAAAGTCCATTGTGATATAGCTCCAAGTTGCTGCTTCATTAGTTGCCAAATAAAAATTTAAGTCCCATTCTACCAAGGAATTTCTTCAAAAAGTTTTTAAAGAAATCAAATTCACCATAAAGCCATCCGAAGAAAGCCAAGAGGAATTGATAAATAACCAAGGTGGCAATTACATATACAATGGCATATTGCCAATAGGGGGCTTCTTTTATAGCAGAAAAGGATTTTACAATAGGCCCTGTTATTTTTGCAGCACTGCTACCGGTTACTGCAAAAACGGTTAAGATAATGGCTACTTGTCCATTACTTCTTACATTCCATCGTTGTTTAAGCTTTTCGAACATTAGTACCCGCGTCCTGTTATGAATTTTTGATTATACCGCTGCTGAAAATACACAAAATAATTGTAGAGCAAATAGTTTACCTCATACCCATAGTGCGTATTGAAATCATAATTAATTTGCTGAAAATACAAATTAGGATCATAAAGCTGTGGGTTTATAACCCTACGGTTGTATTCCGTAACGTAAAGTATATTCCGATTTTCCAAATAACCTAAGCCGTAATAACCTCTAGGGCGTTGGGTTTGTAACCAACTATAAAATCCAGGCTCTATGATGATGATTTCATATTCTAGGCTATCATTTTTAATACGAATGGTATCATTCTCTTCTGTAGTAGCTCCTTTTTCTGTATTCTTTTGGTAACTATTGCAGCTTGAAAATGAAATGATTAAACCTAAAATTACGATAATATACTTCACAGCTATTTTTACATGGTAAAGTTACGAAAAGCACAACTATTCATTTCGGCTTTAACGGTCTTTAACAAAAAAAGCCCCGATAGTTCAGGGCTTTGATTTATAGAATAAGATGGATTTACTTTCCGAAGAGACCTCCAAGCAACCCACCAAGGTCACTTTTCTTTTTACCGCCACTACTCAATACCATAGATGCTACATCATCTAAAACACTTCCGTCATTATCTCCATCCAAAAGCGATTCAATTAGACTTTGTTGTTTCGGTTGTTTACGGCCACCTCCCATTAGGCCTCCTAGCAATCCTGTGAGTCCGTCTGGTTGTTGTACTTGTTGTTGTCTTTTTTGCTTTCCGAGGTATCCTAAAACAATAGGAGCAATCACTTGAAGGATTTGCATCACATTATTGGAATCCATCCCCGATTTTTTAGACAAAGCACCCACCACATTATCCTGGGAACCTCCTAAAACATGCCCTAAAATACCCAATCCGTCTATTTTTTGGTCTTCATTTACTCCGCCACCAAAGAAACCATCCAGATTATCGAGAATGCTTCCGTCGTGTTTATTGTCTAAGGCCCCCATTAAACCCTGTGCTCCTTGTGTGTTACGGGCATTTCGGTTCATGGCTCCCATTAATAAAGGAAGTGCCATAGTTACTACCTGCGAAGTTTTGTCAGCGGGTTGATTGGTCTCGTTGCTCACTCCTTGAATGATTTGACGCCCCATGTCACTGTCTAATAAATCTAAAATTCCTGCCATTGTATTAAATTTTTTTGTGTACTCTAAGATACTGATTTTTTGATTCTTTATGATTTGAAAATCTCGATAATTTGGGTTGCTAGCTCAGTTCCAATACGATCTTGTGCTTCCAGCGTTGCAGCACCTATGTGGGGGCTTAATGATAATGACGGGTTCATTAATACCTTAATGGCTGGAGTAGGCTCATTTTCAAATACGTCTAGAGCAGCAAAACTTAGCTTTTTATTTTCAAGCGCCTCAATAATAGCTTCTTCATCTACAACACCACCCCTTGCGGCATTTACAAGAGCGGCGCCACCTTTCATCTTTGAAATTTCAGCTTTTCCTATGACATAAGACTTTTGAGCAGGCACGTGAAGGGAAATAAAATCACTTTGCTGAAGAAGCTCCTCAAGAGATGTATGCTTAAAACTGAAGGTAAGTTGTTGACCATCAAAGAAATCCAATTCAATAGTAGCATTTTCAACATAGCTATCACTATAGATTATCCTCATACCGCAACCCAAAGCTATTTTGGCAACTTCCCTACCAATTCTTCCGAAGCCAATAATTCCCATGGTCTTCCCACGAAGTTCTTTCCCTTTTGCGTAGGCTTTTTTAAGATCCTTGAATTTACTTTCACCCTCTAAAGGCATATTTCTGTTGCTGTCATGTAAAAATCGCACACCACCAAATAGGTGGGCAAAGACAAGCTCTGCGACTGAAGCTGAAGAAGCTGCAGGCGTGTTAATTACCTGAAGGCCTTTATTTCTGGCATATTCTACATCAATATTATCCATTCCAACTCCGCCACGGCCAATTACTTTTAGGCTTGGGCAAGCATCAATTAATTCCTTGCGCACTGTTGTAGCACTTCGAACCAATAAGACCTGAACCTTTTGTTCGTTCATGAAATTTTGAAGTTGTTCCTGCGCAACCTTTGTTGTAATTACTTCAAAACCTGCTGCTTCTAGGGCATCAATCCCGGTTTGGGAAATCCCATCATTTGCTAATACTTTCATATTTATGATTTTCTTTCAAATTCTTGCATGGCTTCAATGAGCACTTTTACACTTTCCAAGGGAAGAGCGTTATAAATAGAGGCGCGATAGCCTCCAACACTCCTATGACCATTTAATCCACTAATATTGGCTGCTTTCCAAATTGCATCGAATTGATCTTTTAAATTTTCATCGGTGAGGTTAAACGTTACATTCATATTGGAGCGGTCCTCTTTTTCCGCAAATCCTTTAAATAGTGGATTTCTATCAATTTCTGAATACAAAAGGGTAGCCTTTTCGTTATTGACTTTTTCAATAGCACCAATACCTCCCATGTTTTTCAGCCACTCCATGGTTAGCATAGAAGTATACACTGCAAATACAGGAGGAGTATTAAACATGCTCTCTTTTTCTATATGTACTTTGTAGTTTAACATAGAGGGAATGGCCCTGTTTACTTTTCCAAGTAATTCTTCCTTGATAATAACCAAGGTAGTACCTGCTGGCCCCATATTTTTCTGGGCTCCTGCGTAAATAATCCCGAATTTTGAAAAATCTAGATTTCTTGAAAAAATATCACTGCTCATATCGCAGACCATAGGAGCTTGGGTGGATGGGAAATCCTTCATTTGTGTTCCAAAAATGGTGTTATTACTCGTACAGTGAAAATAATCTGAATCGTTAGGGATTTCGTAGGATTTCGGGATATAGTTAAAGTTTTGATCTTGTGAGGAAGCAACTTCCACCACATTCCCAAAAAACTTTGCTTCCTTGATGGCTTTTGTAGACCATGTTCCAGTATTAAGATAGGCCGCTTTGTTTTCTAGTAAATTGTAAGCGACCATCAAAAATTGTGTGCTGGCACCACCTTGCAGGAAGAGTGCTTTATAACCTTTGTTTTCAAGTCCTAGTAGTTCCAAGGCCAAAGATTGGGCTTTATCCATTACCGCTACAAAATCCTTGCTTCTATGGGAGATTTCAATAAGGGATAAATCTAGGTTATTAAAATTTAGAATTGCTTCAGAGGCCTTTTGAATTACTTCTTTCGCAAGAATGGACGGCCCTGCACTAAAATTATGCTTTTTCATGGGATTAATTTACTACTACAAAGATGGCAAATATCCAAGCAATAATCATGTATTTACAGGATAAAATATCAATAGAATTTCAACAGTTTCAGTGTATAAAAATTCGAAAACCTTTTCGGAAACTTTTAGGGAATCACGACAAGGATTGCAAAAACCCTAAGGTGTCTATACCATCGGCATACTGGTTGAGTTGCGGAAGCTGGCTCTCCCCCAAAGGGATAGGATCATGGCCTTCAAGGTGCCCCACAATACATTGAATCTCTTGTTGTTGATTTTGCAATTCCTGCTCAAGCGTTTCAATGGAATCATAGTATTCGTAATGCACTACCGAAATAGGGGAGGCGAAATCTGTATCTTCTTTCAACAACATAAACTCATTATCCAAAAGAGGAATGTCACTCATTAAATACACCGCTTTATTATAGTCGTAGTTGTTCATGTACTTATGATGGTCTATGACTTGCTTCCAGGTAAACATCGCATTGAAAAAAGGATCGAAATCATACGAAGCTGGAAGATATATTTTGGAAACATTACGGCAGCCCAATCCAAAATACCGAAATATATCATTGGCCAGTGCATGAAGATCTTCCTTAGATTCCGTGCCTGTAAGAACGGCCACACCATTTCGGTTTTTTCTGATGATATTAGGATGTTTTCCAAAGTAATACTCAAAATACCGGGCCGTGTTATTACTTCCAGTGGCAATCACAGCATCAAAATGGGGAAGTTTTTCTTCGGAAAAGCTAATCCGTTCTTTAAATGAGGGATTGATTTCAATCAGTTTTTCTGAAAGAAAGGGTAGCAATACCGTGTCATTGGAAGACAATTTAATAACGGCATGATGGCCCGAAATCAATACCGAAAGAAAATCATGAAAGCCCACCAATGGAATATTTCCTGCCATAACAATAGCTACTTTCTTTGGAGTAGGGGAATCTTCTAAACCATAAGGTGCAGTCCATTGTTCCAAGTTTTCCTTGGTAAGTAGTTTACCCCAATGTTTTAGGGCATAGCGAATATTTTCTTCGGTAAACCAACCGTTGCGCACTTTTGCAGTTTCCACAAGTGAGGCGATATTGTTTTCCTTAGCGGAAAGTTTCCGAAGCATATCCCCTAATTGGGAAAAAGTTAAAATTCTTGATGCTAAATCCATGTTTTTTTGGAGTTGCCCAAACTAGGCATTAACTTTGCGCAAAGTTAGAAAAAGAAATGCTATGGCCATTATTATAACCGATGAATGTATCAATTGCGGAGCTTGTGAACCTGAGTGTCCAAACACCGCAATATATGAGGGAGCAGACGATTGGAGATATGCAGACGGTACCGATTTGGAAGGTAGTGTGGTGTTGCCCAATGGAAATGCGGTAGATGCAAATGAAACCCAGGAACCTATTAGTGATGAAATATATTACATCGTTCCAGATAAATGTACAGAATGCAAAGGATTTCACGAAGAGCCGCAATGCGCAGCTGTTTGTCCGGTAGATTGTTGTGTTCCCGATGAAGACCACGTAGAGTCTGAAGAGGAACTCTTAGGAAAACAACAGTTCATGCATCATTCATAAAAAAAGCGCCTCAAATTGAAGCGCTTTTTTTATTGATCTTGTTTTTTCATCTTTTCGGCAGTCTGTTTTTCCAGCTCTTCTTTGCTTACTTCTTTTCGCTTTGCCTTTGCTTTGGCTTTTGCCTTTGGCTTCGTGGTCTTTTTCGAAGCAGTTTCATCTACCTTAATAGTAGAGGCGGGTGTTGTTTTTGGCACTGCCTTGTTGTTGGCTTTTTTCCGTTCTTGATATTCCTTCCTTTTCTGCTTTAAAATCGCTTCTGTCCTAGCCTTTGCCGCTTCATCAACAGTGCTGGTTGATGCATCACTATCCTGTGCCTGCATGGCTAAGCTCGCAAAAAGACAAAATGAAAGGGTAATTAGTATTTTTTTCATGAGATGTTAATTTATGATGCCTAAATGTAAGGAGATTTTTTGAAAAGCCCTTATGGGGTGTTTCCTTTTTTGCCTTTCTTTAGTTTGGACATTCCCTTAGGACGCTTTTCTAATTGTTTTCGTCGTTCTTCCAATGCCCTTAAACGTTCCTTTTCTAGTTCCTCCAGTTTTTTACGCTCGGCTTCTGCCTTTGCTTTTTCTGCTTCAATGGAACGTTTCAACGCTTCTTCCTGTTCTTTTTTTTGGGCAGCGATAAGCGCTTCGTTTTCTTCATCGGTATTTACATCATCTGTAATTATTTCCTCATCATTATCAATATTCGTTTCTACTTTAAACTCCTGTTCTTTTTCATCAGAACCCTCAATAACAACCGCTCCTTCTTCTTTTGTAGTTTCCTTGACTTCTTTCACGATGACTTTACTTCCCTCTTTCGTAACTACTTTTTTAACTGTAGTTTCTTCCTTGACTACTTTATTTTCCTGGGCAAATATCCCTACGGAAAGGAATAGCAATAGTAATGTAATTTTTTTCATAATTCTCAATTTTCGATTACTGTAAAAATAAGCATTTCAGGTCATTTTTTTAATATCGAATTTAATTGGGTCAAAATTTTTTTTGAAGGTATATTTGCAAACTTAAAATAAGCCCTTATGAAAGCAGGAATTGTAGGGTTGCCTAATGTAGGTAAATCCACCTTGTTTAATTGTCTATCAAATGCCAAAGCACAAAGTGCTAATTTTCCATTTTGTACCATTGAACCAAATATTGGTGTGGTAAATGTTCCAGATCAACGTTTGGTGATTTTGGAAGAATTGGTACAACCACAGCGGGTACTACCAGCAACCGTTGAAATTGTAGATATTGCGGGCTTGGTAAAGGGCGCAAGTAAAGGGGAGGGCCTTGGAAATCAGTTTTTGGGTAACATTCGCGAGACAGATGCTATTTTGCATGTGTTGCGCTGTTTCGAAAATGATAATATTGTACATGTTGATGGAAGTGTAGATCCTGTTCGGGATAAAGAAACGATTGATATTGAACTTCAGTTAAAAGATTTGGAAACGGCCGAAAAACGTATTGACAAGGTATTTCGGGCGGCAAGGACAGGCGACAAGGAAGCGCAGAAAGAGCTAGAGGTGCTGGAGCAGGTGAAGAGTGGACTTGAAGCTGGGGTTTCCGTTAGGGCAATTGAAATTTCAGAAGAAGCACGTGAGGAATACATTAATCGTGTACAATTCATTACAGATAAGCCTGTAATGTATGTTTGCAATGTAGAGGAATCATCTGCAGCTTCCGGGAATGCCTATGTTGAAAAAGTAAAAGAAGCGGTAGCAAATGAGAATGCCGAAGTTTTGGTATTGGCCGTTGCTACGGAAGCAGATATCAATGAATTGGACAGTTTTGAGGAACGTCAACTATTCTTGGAAGATTTGGGATTGGAAGAACCTGGTTCTGCCAAATTGATTCGTGGTGCATATAAATTATTGAACCTTCAAACGTATTTTACAGCTGGGGAAAAAGAAGTGCGTGCATGGACAATCCCTGTTGGGGCTACTGCTCCTGAAGCAGCCGGTGTGATTCACACCGATTTTGAGAAGGGATTCATTCGCGCTGAAGTTATTAAGTTTGAAGACTACAAACAATTAGGTAGCGAAGCTAAGGTAAGGGAGGCTGGAAAATTAAAAATTGAAGGAAAGGAATATGTGGTGCAGGATGGCGATGTGATGCACTTTCGATTTAACGTATAAAAAAAGCGGCCAATTTGGCCGCTTTTTTTTGCTTTTACAACTCCCTAAAGGTGGTTGCCATGTATTCAAATGTTTCTTTGTAATCGTCTTCCCTGCTTTTCAGCGTCCACTCCATGATCATGTATAGGGTATCTTCTCCTTCGGCAAAAGTCATTAGGTAAAAAATATCAAAATCAATTCCGGGCACCCTTCCGGAAAGTTCTACTTGCTCTGCATCCAGACCATTTAGTTTCATATTTTTAGGATCGGTGAGTTTGTTAACGCTCATCCCTTCCGTAAAGTAACTCATTTGGATCTCCTGATAGTTCATAGCAGGCGATTTGCTGGAATCATATTCGCCAAGTTCTTCAAAGGTGTCAATAAAATCCTGTTTCGGCTCTTCAATAATCGCCAAATAGGTTTCTTTAAAGATATTTTGAAATTGCATAGAGGCATCTGCATTGAGCCCCGTGGTAGATTTCATATAATCTGGCACTGAAATTTCGTAAAGTCCTAAGGCAGATTCTTTTCGAAAGTCTGAAGGATCTACATTCGCAACTGTTTCACTGTCATCGGTATTGCTTTCCTCCTTTTTGTCTGAAGTACCTAAACAGGAAACTACTGCAAAGGCCAACATGCTAAGCATCAATAATTTGGTTAGTTTTTTCATTTGAAAGAATTATGGGTTTTTAAGGTAACTAAGATAGTATATTCCAAAAATAATAAAAAACAGGGATTTCCATTTTCTTAACAATTTGCCACCTATTTTGTTAATTACTTTACCTGAAAAGGGTTTCCGTTTTTAGGTTGAAATTTTATCTTAGCCGTGATAGAACCTACGATGATGGCCGAAGCGCAATATACTGAAGATAATATTAGATCCCTAGATTGGAAGGAGCATATCCGGATGCGTCCAGGAATGTATATTGGAAAATTAGGCGATGGTTCTTCCCCAGATGACGGTATTTATATCCTACTAAAAGAGGTGCTGGATAACAGTATTGATGAATTTGTGATGGGGGCAGGTAAAACCATTGAAATCCGTATTAAGGATCAGGAAGTTAAGGTTCGTGACTTTGGAAGGGGAATCCCGCTTGGAAAGGTTGTGGATGTAGTTTCCAAGATGAACACGGGGGGGAAGTACGATACCAAGGCTTTTAAGAAATCGGTTGGATTGAACGGGGTAGGTACAAAAGCTGTGAATGCCTTATCTGCTTCTTTTACGGTTACTTCATTCCGTGACGGAAAACAAAGGGAAGCTAATTTTGAACTTGGCGATTTAAAACTGGATACAGACCTAGAGGAATCATCCAAGCGTCGAGGGACAAAAGTGACCTTTATTCCAGATGAAAGCATTTTCAAAAATTTCAAATACCGTAAGGAATACGTAGAAAAAATGCTGAAGAATTACGTGTTCCTCAACCCTGGACTTACCATTATCTTCAATGGGGAAAAGTTCAAAAGCGAGAATGGACTCAGAGACCTTTTGGAAGATTCCCTTTCCAAAGATGATATGCTGTACCCCATTATCCATTTAAAAGGAGAGGATATTGAAGTTGCGTTAACGCACCATAAAACACAATATAGCGAAGAATACCATAGTTTCGTAAATGGGCAGCACACCACGCAAGGAGGTACCCATCAAGGTGCTTTTAGGGAAGCCTTGGTGAAGACATTGCGGGAATTCTACGGAAAGAATTACGATGCCAGTGACATTAGGAAATCCATCGTTGGTGCCATTAGCATCAAAGTGATGGAACCTGTTTTTGAAAGTCAGACCAAAACTAAATTAGGTTCTACAGACATGGGAGGTAAAATGCCAACCGTTCGAACCTACATCAATGATTTTATCAAAACCCATTTAGATAATTTCCTGCATAAAAATTCAGAAGTTGCCGAAAAGATTCAACGTAAAATCATGCAGGCAGAAAAGGAGCGCAAGGAATTGACGGGTATTCGGAAGCTCGCAAGAGAACGTGCTAAAAAAGCGAGCCTCCACAATAAAAAATTGCGCGACTGTAGGGTACACCTCAATGATTCCAAAAGTGATAGAACTTTGGAAACAACCTTATTTATAACAGAGGGGGATTCCGCTAGTGGAAGCATCACTAAAAGTAGGGATGTGAATACGCAAGCTGTTTTTAGTCTAAAAGGAAAGCCGTTGAATAGCTACGGACTTAGTAAAAAGGTGGTGTACGAAAATGAGGAATTCAATCTTTTGCAAGCAGCTCTGAATATTGAAGAATCTATTGAAGATTTACGCTACAACAATATTGTCATTGCTACCGATGCCGATGTGGATGGAATGCATATTCGTTTGTTATTGATTACGTTTTTCCTTCAGTTCTTTCCGGAACTGATCAAAGAAGGACATTTGTATATCCTGCAAACTCCTTTGTTTAGGGTTCGGAATAAAAAGGAAACCATTTATTGTTATTCCGAAGAAGAGCGCGTCAACGCTATCAACAAATTAAAGCCTAATCCGGAAATTACAAGATTTAAAGGACTTGGCGAGATTTCCCCAGATGAGTTCCAACATTTCATTGGGGAAAATATCCGTTTGGACCCTGTCATGTTGGATAAGGCCATGAGTATTGAAGAACTACTTGAATTCTACATGGGTAAAAACACCCCAGATAGGCAGGAATTTATTATCAATAATCTTAAAGTGGAACTGGACAAAGTGGAAGACTAGCCCATGAGTGATATACCTAACGAAGAAGAATTGGAAGATAAGGACGGTTTGGATACTTCCCCAGAAGAACAGGAAGAGTCCATTACGCGTGTTACTGGTATGTATCGTGATTGGTTTTTGGATTACGCCAGTTATGTGATATTGGAACGTGCAGTACCTGCCATTGAAGATGGTTTCAAGCCAGTACAGCGTCGTATCATGCATGCTATGAAAGAACTGGATGATGGCCGTTACAACAAAGTGGCTAACATTGTAGGGCATACCATGCAGTACCACCCACACGGGGATGCGAGTATTGGGGATGCCATGGTACAGATTGGTCAGAAGGATTTATTGATTGATACCCAAGGAAACTGGGGAAATATCCTAACAGGTGATAGTGCTGCTGCTTCACGATATATTGAGGCCAGACTTTCCAAGTTTGCCCTAGATGTGGTATATAATCCCAAGATTACAGATTGGCAGGCTTCTTACGATGGAAGAAAAAAGGAACCTATCAACCTTCCAGTAATGTTTCCCCTTTTGTTGGCGCAAGGTGCGGAAGGAATTGCGGTAGGCCTTTCCACTAAAATACTGCCTCATAATTTTTTGGAGCTTATTGATGCTTCCATTAAGCATTTAGAAGGAAAGCGCTTCAAATTGCTTCCCGATTTTCCAACTGGCGGATTGATGGACGCCACACAATATAATGATGGGGAGCGCGGAGGAAAAATTAGATGTAGGGCGCTTATCAATCAATTTGATAAAAACACCTTGGTGATAAAGGAGATTCCTTTCGGAACCACTACCACCACACTTATAGACTCTATCCTGAAGGCCAATGATAAAGGGAAAATAAAGATTAAACAGATAGAGGATAACACGGCGGCCGAAGTGGAAATCCTTGTACATTTACCCAACGGAATCTCTCCAGATAAAACCATTGATGCACTTTATGCATTCACTAAATGTGAAAATTCCATTTCCCCGCTTGGTTGTGTCATTGAGGATAATAAACCTTTGTTTATTGGAGTTTCTGAAATGCTGCGCCGTTCCACGGAACGTACCGTTGAATTGCTGAAAAGTGAGCTGGAAATTCAATTGGAGGAATTGGAAGGGCAGTGGCACTTTGCAAGTTTGGAGCGTATTTTCATTGAAAACAGAATTTACCGTGATATTGAAGAAGAGGAAACTTGGGAAGGGGTTATTGCTGCTATTGATAAAGGGCTGAAGCCGCATACCAAACATTTGAAACGTGCGGTGACCGAAGAAGATATTGTACGACTTACCGAAATTCGGATTAAAAGGATTTCGAAATTCGATATTGATAAGGCACAACAAAAGATTGATGCACTGGAAGATAAAATTGCTGAGGTTAACCATCACTTAAATAATCTCATCGAATATTCCATCAATTACTTCAAGCGTTTGAAAAAGGAATATGGAGCTGGGAAGGAACGAAAAACAGAGATTAAAATATTTGATGATATTGAAGCCACAAAGGTGGTTATAAGAAATACCAAGCTCTACGTAAACCGAAGCGAGGGCTTCATTGGTACCAGCATGCGTAAGGAAGAATATGTTACAGACTGTAGTGACATAGATGATATCATTGTTTTTACGGAAGAAGGTATCATGATGGTCACCAAAGTGGATGACAAAACCTTTATTGGTAAGAATATCATTCATGTTGCGGTTTGGAAAAAGAAGGACAAGCGCACCATCTACAATTTGATATACAGGGATGGATCACGTGGAGCCACTTATGTAAAAAGATTTTCGGTAACTTCTATAATCCGGGATAGGGAATACGACCTTACTGCTGGCAACAAAGGATCTAAAGTATTGTATTTCACTGCTAATCCAAATGGGGAAGCAGAAGTTGTAACAGTATTGCTTCGGCAAAGTGGTAGCATCAAAAAATTGAAGTGGGATCTGGATTTTGCAGATATTTTAGTGAAAGGTAGAGCTTCCAAAGGGAATATTGTCACCAAATATCCCGTAAAACGAATTGAACTTAAGGAGAAAGGGCTTTCCACACTTAAACCCAGAAAAATATGGTTTGACGACACTGTACAGCGATTGAATGTAGATGGACGTGGAGAGTTGCTGGGAGAATTTACCAGTGAAGATAGATTACTCATTATTAAACAAAACGGGGTAGTTCGTACGCCTATTCCAGAGCTTACCATGCATTTTGACGATGATATCATTGTCTTGGAAAAATGGGAGCCCAAAAAACCTATTTCTTTAATTTATTGGGAAGGGGAAAAAGAACTTTTCTATGTGAAGCGGTTCCTAATTGAAAATCCAGATAAAGAAGAGTTTATCATTTCAGATGATCCGAAATCATATTTGGAGGCTGTATTTACAGCTTATCGCCCTATGGCTGAAGTAGTTTTTGTGAAGGATCGTGGAAAAGATCGAAAACCAAACTTGGAAGTTAATTTGGAAGAATTCATCGCGGTAAAAGGAATTGCCGCAATGGGAAATCAGCTAACCAAGGAAAAAGTTCTTGAAATCAACACCTTAGATCCTTTGCCCTATGATCCTCCCAAGCCTGTCACTACGGAAGAAATGGAAGTAGTAGATGAAGAAGAATTGGGGGGGGGTGCACCAAAAGATGCTTCAGAAACAAAGGCTGATAATAGTTCTTCTCAATCTGATACCTCACAAGGAGGGGATGTGCAAGGCACATTGTTTGATGATTAAGCTTAAATCATCAATTTCATGAAGGGATTTCCGTTAAGGAGTGCTTTTCCACAAAAGCTTCCAAGACAGTGAAGAAATTGAGAATATCTTGAGGTTCATTTTGTGCATTGATGGTCACCAATCTAATAAACTCATCATCTCCAAAAGATCCGTATCCCACCATGAGTTTGGACTCTTTGTAAAGTTCGGTGCAAATCGTTTTGGCAGGGATTCCTTTGTAATTAAAACAAACCGAAATAGAATCCTCAAAACTGTACAGTGTGTAATCTGGATTGGATTGAATATACTTCAACGCAACGTTTGCCAATTCAAATTGCTTATCCACAATTTCCTCAAGCCCTTTCGTACCCACACTTTTCCATAGTGTCCAAAATTTAAGGGCATCGTTTCTTCTTCCGCACTGCAAGGAGGTTTTTCCGGGATTAAACTCGTCCCTATCGGTTTGGTACAAATAATCTGCTTCATTGGAAAAAGAGTGGTATAGGTGCTCCTTATTTTTCACAAAAATAAGGGAACAGGAAAGGGGAGTACCTATCATTTTATGGGCATTGAAACTAAAGGAATCTACTTTTTCCACACCAGCAATAAGCTTTTTGTATTTTTTGCTGAAAATGACCGAACCACAATAGGCCCCATCCACATGTAGCCAAACATCTTGTTTTTCACAAAACAAGGCCAAGGCCGAAATATCATCGAAAGCTCCTAAGACGGTAGTTCCCGCTGTGGCATTTACCATAGTAGGAAGGTACCCATCCCTTATATCCTCTAACATGGTTTTTTTTAATTCCTCCAGCTCCATTCTTCCCTTATTATCCACTGGAATATAGCGAACTTGCTCCCTTCCAATGCCAGAAAATGCAGCATTTTTAGGAATGCTGTAATGCGATTCTGTGGACGTATATATGGTCATTTTTTTTGAAACACCCATATTTTTCACCCTGTGATCCTTTGCATCCCTTGCCATAAGCATGGCCATAAAATTGGTCATAGAACCCCCAGGAGCAATTGCTCCACCTGCTTTTGCATCCCAACCAATTATTTCAATTGTTTTGTCAATAATGGCTTTTTCAACACCAATCTGTGCGCCAGCAGCTTTATAGGTGTACATACTGTTATTTAGCAGTACAGCAAGCAGGTCACCAAGTACTGCTTTATCATTGCGGCCACCAAAAAGCTGATTAAAGAATGCTTCAGTGGCAGTTTTTGGAGTGGCTAAAACAATTTTTTTTAAGGATGCTGAAAATTCTTCTTCGCCCATGGCTTCTTCCTGAAGGCTAAGGTCTAAGGTGTTGAATAGATTTTCCGAAGGAATATATGTTGAAACGGGATGGGTGGTTTCGTCATCAAGTAATTGTTTCGCGATATCCTGAAACAGCGCTAAGGTCTTTTCCATATTGAAATTGGGCATTTTGACTGGATAGATAGCATTTTTAAGCGTAATTTAATAATAAAACCTAAAAAAGTTTTCATTATTTGTAAAACTGGGTTATATTTTTCGACAATAGAATTTATAGAACAATTTATATGGAAACGGCATTGTGTGTGACTTCTTTAGATGAGTTAATTGTAGCCTTGGAGGAGCATGATCTTTCAGAATATCCCAAAATTTTGAAATCAATGGAAATTCCCGCTTCCAACTTTGATGCCTATAAAACTTGGAATGACGAGGAATACACCCGAAATTGTATTATAAGATCTACTAAATTCGAATTATTACTTCTTTGTTGGAATGAAGGACAAAAAACTCCTATTCATGGTCATGATGGACAACAATGCTGGGTATATCAAGTTGATGGAGAGGTTAAGGAGATACGTTACCAAAAGGATAGTCAAGGAGATTTGAAAGAAACCAATGTGTTAGTAATGCAACCTGGCGATCTTTCTTACATGCATGATAGCATGGGGTATCATATATTGGCTAATGCCACAAAAGGCAAGGCTTGCACACTGCATGTATATATGCTCCCTATTGATAATTGTGAATACTTTTGCGAGAAGGACGAAGTATTTAAGGAAAAACCCCTAGCGTACGACAGCTAATTTATTCCTCCACTTTTACGGCAGTTCCTTGTTGTTTTTTCTGTTGTCCAACAATATTATACTCAAAAGTATACGTATTGTTTTTTGTTGATAGTATTTTCATGTGAACCGCTTTTTCTTCCATCCGGTTTTTTGGATTAATTTTTTTCACGATATACTCACATTCATTAATCCATCGTATACTTGAAGTATCTGCTTTACCGCGGAAATAATCAATTTCAATACTATCATTTCTAACGAAAGTAGTTGTTTCTACCTTAGTGCCTACAATCGCTTCAAACTTAAAAGTACCTGTTTTGAAATCACTACAATCACGTTTTCCTTCAAAACATGAGAGGCAAGTAAACACATAACCAATAAGGAGAAGTTTTAAAAAAGGTTTCATTTCGCAAAGTTGATAAATTTACTTAGAAATTCTATTCATAAGATTTAAAACTTCCATCTTTAAAGAAAATCACGATACGATCAACCTCTTGATTTTCGTTTTTTGGTATTTGTTTAGAAGGGGAGAGATTTGTTTCGGTTATTTCTGAAAACAAATTAGAGGATGGAGTAGGCTCGTTGGTACTAATTTCCTTTTGATAGTTGGAAGGGTTTTCCCCGGAAGGGAAGGAACCTTTTCCATTGAGTAACCAATATAATTCCACTTCAGGAAATTCATTCAAAACCTTCATCACAAATTCTAGACTAGGCTTGTTTCTTCCCGATAGGAGGTGGGATATGGTAGAGCGGTTGAAGTCAATTTTTTCAGCAAAAGAAGTGGCAGATAACCCGTAATAATCGAGTATTTTTTGAAGTCTTTTTGAAAAATCAGCTGTGTTTACCATTGTAAATCCATCTTATGCAATAGCTACGTTACAAATGTAAATAAACTACTTGTTTACTCCAACAAACAAACAAATATTAACAAATATAGATTAAACTATCACTTCGCATTAAATTATTTAAATATTTGATTTCATGTAATTTAATATAAATTAAATATAATTGTGTTGAAATTGATGTGGGACGAACTATTTCAAATCAAAATTGTTTACAGGGGTACACACAAAAGCTTGTTTAAATCGTTTACAATTGTAACCAATCGAATGTTTACCTTTGTGAACAAATCAATTTAGTTGAATTTAGAATATCTATATCAAACGTATTTTGAACGTCCATTAACAGGCCGTTACATATCTCCAAAGAAGCTGCAAGTTGTATTAGATAGGTATTTGGAAAAAGGCTCTTGCTTTGCGATTGGTTTTTCGGAAAATGGCCAACCCATTTATAAAATTGAAATTGGGAATGGCCCTCAAAAGGTATTGGCTTGGTCACAAATGCACGGAAACGAATCAACCACTACAAAGTCCTTAATGGATTTTATAAATATTCTGCAGTCCTTAAAAGGAAAAGATGCTGTAATTGACTCCTTTTTTGATAAATACACCCTTTTGGCCATTCCAATGTTAAATCCGGATGGTGCTTTAGCTTATACAAGGGAAAATTCAAATGGAATTGATCTGAATAGGGATGCAAAGCAATTAACTCAACAAGAGAGTAAGTTGCTAAGAAAAGTTTTTGAAGAGTTTAAACCAGATCTTTGCCTGAATTTACACGATCAACGTACATTATACGGACTTCCAAACGATAAACCAGCTACTATATCATTTTTATCACCTTCTGCAGATAATAAGAGAAGCCTAACACCCAGCAGGGTTGAAGCCATGAAGCTTATTGCCACTATGAATGCTTTTTTACAAGCATATTTGCCTGGACAGATTGGGCGCTATGATGATGTGTTTAATGAAAATTGCGTGGGGGATCAATTTCAAATGGCAGGAGTTCCAACTATTTTATTTGAAGCAGGACATTATCAAGGAGATTATGAGCGTGAAATTACCCGAAAATATATCCTATATGCTTTTATGGCATTATTCGGAATAACGAATAAGTCTTGCTTTGCATATGAAGAAAAGGATTATTTTAAAGTTCCCGAAAATCAGAAAAACTTTAGGGATGTGATACTTCGGAATATGCATTTTAAGGGAAAACAACTTGATATTGCACTCCAATACACGGAAGTTTTGAAGGAAGATAAGATAGGCTGGGTTGCAGTGATAGATCGTATTGGAGGGTGTGAATCGTTAAATGGACATAGGGAAATAGATTTCGGAGGAAACGAGGTTTTGATAAATTCTAACGAAAACGTTTTCGTTGGTGAGAAAGTCGCAACCATTTTAGATAAAAAGCTAAAAAAAATCATAAAAATTTAAAAAATCGTTACATTTTTTAAGTTTTCTGCATATTTTTGTAGTCTAACTAAACTTCCATGGCAAAATTTAAACTAGACGAAACTGATCATCAGATTCTTGATATGCTTATTGAGAATACACGAACTCCTTTTACAGATATTGCAAAGAAATTGGGGATTTCTGCGGGAACTGTTCATGTTAGGGTGAAGAAAATGGAGGAAGCCGGAATTATAGTTGGATCTTCCCTGACCCTTGATTATAAAAAACTTGGTTTTTCATTTATTGCCTACGTTGGTATTTTTCTTCATAAAACGTCACAAACTCAATTTGTGTTGGAAAGAATTAATGAAATTCCATATGTAACAGTAGCGCATGTTACGACAGGAAAATTCAATATCTTCTGTAAATTGAGAGCACGTGATACCAGTCATGCTAAAGAAATCATTTATAAAATTGATGATATTGAAGGTGTGACCAGAACTGAAACCATGATTTCACTTGAGGAAAGCATTAATGACAAAAAACGTTTAATGCATTCCATCTTCCAGGAAATTTAGAGATTATTGGAAATTTAGATTAATTTTTAAGGATTGCTTTCTACTAAGTTGGCTTAATAGAGTTAGTCTTCATCCTCGTCAAGATCTTCATCATCTTCTTCGTTAGAGTCGTCTTCAATGGAATCCTTTTCCGGAAGTTCGCTTATTGGCTCTGAAAATTCTTCTTCTTCATAATCATCCTCATCAAAATTGGCCATTGAAACTTCAAGTCTAGAGCTTACTTTCACAAGATAAGTGGTATCATCGGTTTTTACTTCAACCGCTTCCACAAGTTCATTTTTGGCGTTTCTGAAGGTGATAATGTGATCATCATCATACCCATCAGGATATTTTTCAACGAGAAGGGAAAGTATTTCCGGAGTTAATTTTTTAAAATCCACAATGATACGTCTCATAGCTTTGGGGTAGTTTGATGGCACTAAATATATAAAAGTTTTTATTCTGTAAAATTATTATTGTAAAAATTAAATGCTTCTTTAATTATTTCCTCCGGAACTTCACATCCCATTTGCAAAACTCCTATTTGATTCAAAAGTACAAATTGTACTTTTCCATAGGCATTCTTTTTATCGAAAATTAACAATTTAATAATTTCTTCAATAGACGCCTCAGAAATGTAGGGAGTGGGATAGATTTGGGCTATTTTTTTACTGTATTTTTCTGTCTGTTCAAACGGAAATGAACATTGTTTGGAAGAAATATAACACGCTAAAATCATTCCTATGGCAATCGCCTCTCCATGTAATAAAGGGTTGTTCCAGTATTTTAGGGCATATGATTCAATGGCGTGCCCAAGGGTATGGCCATAATTAAGGCTTTTGCGAATTCCTTTTTCGGTAGGGTCTTTGGTAATTATTGAATCTTTTATTTCTATTGATTCCCAAATTAGTTTGAGTACCGAATCTTCTTGCTGAGCATCAAACTGAAAAACATCCTTTAAATATTGTTCCGAAGCAATAAAACCATGTTTAATCATTTCGGCTTGACCAGATCTAATATGCTCGCTTGGCAATGTTTTCAAAAAATGAATGTCAATAATCACCGCTTCCGGATTTTTAATAATCCCAATCTGATTCTTTAAATGTTCAAGATCAACACCATTCTTTCCGCCTACAGACGCATCAACCATGGCAAGAAGCGAAGTAGGTATATTAAAAAAAGGAATTCCCCTTTGATAGGTACAGGCCACAAATCCGCCCAAGTCGGTAACAACACCTCCACCTAAATTGATTAATATGCTCCTTCGGTCTGCTCCTTTTTGGGAAAGCTGCTTCCAAACATGCATACAGGTTTCCAGTGTTTTATTTTCTTCCCCAGCGGGTATTGAAAGGATTATGGGGTTTTCTATCCCACTTTTTTGGATAAACCATGGGATACAATATTCTTGCGTGTGCCCATCCGTCAATACAAAAACCTTTGAAGGTTGCAGTTCCAAAACCTCTTTTTTTAAGATATCCCAAGCATTTTGATCTGCATAAACACTTCCCGATTTTTTTTGGATCTGACGCATATGATTTGTGTGATATTTCATGCCAAATCTAACTATATTTGTAATTATATTGCATCAATGGACCGAAAACCTATTTTTAATAATACTGAAATTGCTTTTAAGCTAAAGTCTGACGCCCAATTGGAGCGAGCTTATTTTTTGTTTAAAATGATTGCCAATGAGCCATTGGTGAAAATTGGTTCGGCAGTTACAAAATTTGCACTTACGGTGCACCTTCCAGTGGAAGGTCTTATTAGATCTACAGTATTTGACCATTTTTGCGGAGGAGTAAATGAAAAAGATTGCATGCCGGTTGTAGACAATCTTATGGAAGCAGGAGTGTACTCTGTGTTAGATTACTCTGTGGAAGGCAAAGAGGAAAATACACAGTTTGATGCAACTACTCAAAAGGTAATGGAATTAACCCGTTTTGCGGAAAAAAAGAAGGCAATGCCTTTCTCTGTTTTTAAGCCCACAGGGTTGGGGCGATTTAAGATTTGGAATAAAAAAACCTTCAATACGCCTTTGACAGAATCTGAAAAAGGGGAGTGGGAGCGAATTACAAAACGCTATGATACTATATGCAACGAAGCAATGAAATGCGGGATAACCCTATTGATAGATGCTGAAGAAACCTGGATGCAAGGTGCTGCAGATGTACTTTGCAAAGAAATGATGCGAAAATATAACCTGGAAAGACCTGTGGTATTCAATACGTTGCAATGCTATAGATGGGACCGATTAGAATATTTAAAAGCAGCTCATTTAGAAGCAAAAAAAGAAGGGTATAAACTTGGATTTAAAGTGGTGCGCGGTGCTTACATGGAAAAGGAGAATGATCGTGCAGAAGAAAAAGGCTATCCCTCTCCAATTTGTAAAAGCAAAATGGCAACAGACGCTGAATTTAATGCTGTTGTGAAATATATTCTGAATAATTTAGAGGATATTTCATTGTTTTTGGGTTCCCATAACGAAGAAAGCACGTATTTGGCAATGGAGGAAATGGAAAAATTGGGAATCGTAAATAATGATCCCCGGGTATGGTTTGGACAATTATATGGGATGAGTGATCATATTACTTATAATTTAGCAGCATCTGGATACAATGTTGCAAAATATATTCCTTTTGGCCCTGTAAAAGATGTAATGCCTTATTTAATTCGCAGGGCAGAAGAAAATACTTCAGTGGCAGGACAAACTAGCCGTGAATTAGAACTACTTAAAAAGGAGCGTAATAGGAGGGGGCTCTAGAGTTTTTCATATTCCTTAGTTGACTATTTATAAATTTGCACCTTATTAGTCTGTTGTAAATATCTGAAAATCAATTATTTTTATTTTTAAAGTCTTTTGTGTTTTTTAAAAGCTTCGCAAGTTTATTATCTTGTGATTACTACACATAGGGGAGAAATGTATAAAAGTTATTATTTCATCTTTTTTTTGTTTTGCAGTTTTGTTGCAGTTGGACAAAGTCCGTCAAATTCATTATTAAAATCATTAGAGTATGAGGAATTGTTGACCTTGTTCAATGATTTTGATGGCGACTCCTTGGCACAGGAAAAAATTGCACGAACCTATTTAGAGCGAGCAAGGGACGAAGGAGATACTGTAAAAGTGGCGAGGGGATATGATCGTTTAGCAAGAATTTTTCATCCAGAAAAAAATATTCAATATGCAGATAGTCTCATTGAATACACAAAAAATTGGGAACATATTACCTATCCTGGGTTGGGGTATATAATTAAGGGTTATGAGTTTGGCAAGCTAAAGCAAATTAATGAAGAATATAATTATTATTTAAGGGCATATTTCTTTGCTAAAGAGAAACGTAATTTGCATCAGATGAGCAACTTGATTACAAGATTGGTTGTTCTTAGAGCAAACTGGGGGGATGCAAAAAATGCTTTAGAACTTCAACAATTAAAATATACCTTGATCCAAAGCAAAGAGTATCAAGAAAAATTGATTAATTACGTAAGAAAGAGCTACGTTGATAAAATTAATAATATTAATCATGAAGAACTTATTCAATGCTATCAAGGATTCTATATATGTAATCTATTTATTGGTAATTATGATCTTGCAGAATTATATATTGATAGTTTGAATTTTGTGATAAAAAATGATGACAAGTTAAATGTTAAATATAGAAATTGGGTTATTGATGCTTCAATGGAATTAGATTATTTTTTTGGCAGAATTGATTCTGTAATAGATAAGGCAAATTTATTATCTAAAAGGATTGACACCACTAAGAATGTATTACACCAATTGAAAAATATATATTTATTTAAGGGATTGTCATATAGAAAACTTAATAAAATAGAGTCATCAAAACTTTTTTTGTTAAAAGCAGATTCAATTCATGAAGTCAATTCTGCTTTGTCTTTTCGTTTTTATGATAAAATATTATTTGAATCTTTAATAGATCTTTTTGAAGAGGGAAAGGATTTTAAAAATCAAATAAAATATTTAGATAAACTCTTGCGATTAGATAGCATTTCAATGGTTAATTATCGGTTTATTGAGCCTGAGATTATTAAAAAGTTTGACACTCCAATACTTCTGGAGGAAAAAGAGAAAGCAATTAATAGATTGAAAAAGGAAAATGCAAGTGCCAAAAATTATCTGTTATATGGAGGAGTTTTGTTTACAATTCTTAGTTTGTTTTCCTTTTATGTATATCGCCAAAAAGTAGTGTTTAAGAAACGCTTTAACTCGCTATTGAATCAATCTCATTCGACCGGACAAAAATCAAAGATCATTATATCAGAAGAGATTGTGGAGGGCATTCTTCTAAAACTAAGTGAATTTGAAGAAAATAATGGCTTTCGAAACCCTGATATTTCCCTCAATTACTTGTCAAAAAAGTTTGAAACCAATTCTACCTATCTTTCCAAGGTTTTAAATGTATATAAGGAAAAAAACTTCTCTCAGTATCTTAATGAGCTTCGGGTTGATTATGCAATTCAAGAGATTAAAGACAGCCCGAATTTCAGAAAGTACTCCATTGAAGCAATTGCCAATGAATGTGGTTACAAAAATGCAACTTCATTTTCACGGGCTTTTTATAAGAAAACAGGGATTTACCCTTCTTTTTTTGTTCAACAGCTGAATAAGAAAATTACTTAAGTGATGCTTTTTCAATAATTGCTTCTCCTTCACAATTTTGAAGCGTAATTCTTTTTATGGGATTGATTTGTTCTTTTGTATCAATCACATAGACTTTGCAGCTATCCAAAGAAGTATTGCTTTCAGAAAAAAGCACATCGCCATGAGTTAGTACTTCCTTGATGAGAGATGTATCAATATTATTTTCCTTAAAAACTCGCAATACTTCAGCAGAAAATACTCTTTTTTTTGTACGTATATTTTTTAGTGTCCTGGCATTGGGACCATAATTACATGAAGCTTTTTTTCCGCCTAGAAAAAAAAACAATACAATTAGACCTATGGCGAAACCACCCATATAATACAAAAACCGCTTTAGAAGAGACACTGTTAGAAAATTAGAAGGTTAATATCACTATGTGGCATATCAAACCAATTCCCAACGGCTTTATTGGTTAAAATCCCGCGATAAAAGTACAAACCATTTTTAAGTCCGCTATCAAACCGAACCGCATTTTCTATACCTCCGCATTCAGCAATATCCAATAAGTAAGGGGTGAAGATATTACTAATTGAAATAGAAGCAGTCTTTGGATATCTTGCAGGAATATTTGGGACCCCGTAATGTATTACGCCATGTTTTGTGAAATGAGGTTTATCGTGAGAGGTCATTTCCGAACTTTCAAAACATCCACCCATATCAATACTCACATCAATTATTACAGCACCTTTTTTCATGTTTTGAACCATAGAGTCGGTAACCACAATAGGAGATCTATTAACCCCGCGCAGGGCACCAATTGCCACATCACAACGCCTTAGTGCTTTTAGTAAATATTTTGGTTGTAAGGTACAGGTGAAAATAGACTGGCCGGCTTTTAATTGCATATTTCGAAGTCGGGTAATGGAAGTATCAAAGACTTTTACGTTCGCACCTAATCCTAGGGCTGATCGAACTGCAAACTGACCAACAGTCCCTGCACCAATAACTACTACTTCTAATGGTGGAACCCCACTAATATTTCCAAAAAGCAGTTTATTGCTATCTTTAGAACAGGCCATAAGCTCAGCAGCAATTAATACGGAAGCCGTGCCAGCAATTTCACTTAAGGCTTTAACAGCTGGGTAGGAGCCATCCTCATCTTTAATGAATTCAAAAGCTAGTGCGGTAATTTTTTTATCTGCTAGATGTTGAAAGTATTCCTTTTTTTGGGTTTTAAGTTGTAGGGCTGAAATAAGGAGAGATTTTGGTTTAATCCAATCTATCTCTTCTAGGGTAGGAGGCTCAACTTTAAGAACAATAGGGCATTGAAATACTTTTTGGGTATCATGGGTAAGGAGTGCGCCTGCTTCATTATATTCCTCATCTGAAAAGCCAGCTTCAAGACCAGCACCTTTTTCAATGAGCACTTTATGTCCTTGTGAAACAATAGCTGCAACTGCATCTGGTGTAAGGCAAATCCTTTTTTCTTGAAAGTGGGTTTCCTTGGGAATTCCAATAAATAATTCGCTTTTATGCCTCGAAACCTCAAGGGTTTCTTCCTTCGGGATAAGCTGGGCTTTAGAAAATGGAGAAGAGTGTCCGGACATTATCAATTGGTTACGTTACACCAAAATAACATAAAAATTAAGAAAAGAAAAGGGGACTATTGGAAAAGGTCTTTGATTTGTTGCCAAAGGGTTTTCTTCCTCCCTAATTCTTCTTCAAAAGATTTCAAATCATCACCTCTAATTTTTGCAAATAGCTTTGCTCTTACTAAATATACAAATGGTACTAAAACCATAAGCAAAGGAATTAAGTAGGCTATTTCTACTTCGTCTAAAGAATTACTTTCATTGAGTACTCCCCAGATCTGGAAAACATACATTGATATAGGAACTAAAATTATCCAGTGCCACCAATGTTTGCATGTGAAAAACCAAATTAAAAGTAAATAAAGGGGTACAAACTTAGCGAAAAAAAAGTATGCAAAATTAATCCAAGCAGGAAAAGATGTTTTAAGTTTAAAAAAAGAAGTTTCCCAGTTTTGATTTGCTGGGAAACTTTTATAAGAATAATAAACAAATGGCGATATTGCAATAATTAATACAATTATCCCACCTACTACTAATGATTTCTTATCCTTGTCTTGGTAGTTGGATGTCTTTATCGATTTGTTCTTCAGTTTGTCCATCATTGATGTTCTCAGGAGTACAAGATACAAATAATGCAGCTCCAAACAATGCAACGATTAAAAAGTACTTTAGTTTCATGATAACTTGCTTTTGTGAGGTTTATATTACAAACCTAGCATGAAAAAAAACAAGTATATCAATTAGTTTGGGCGTATTTTGATAAGTTACCCTTTAACTAAATGAAATATTAATATTTATTCAAAATATCAGTTTATATACTGATAAAATAAATTATGTACTTTCGTTACACTATTGCATAGGCATTCATAGTTAAAGTTCTTGTTCCATTTGGGTTTTTATGTAAGCGTATGGTTGTTTGTTTTTCAGGAATCAATGATGGTATCCTTTCTGGCCACTCTATCAATATCCACTCCCCAGATTCTAAATAGTCTTCAAAGCCAAGGTCGAGTGCTTCAATTTCTGTTTCTAGTCGGTAAAAATCAAAATGATATAATTTACCAGTTGGGAGTAAATGTTCATTTACAATTGAAAATGTTGGACTAGTTAGAGTTCCTTCTACTCCAAGATCTTTGGCAATCTGTTTTATTAAAGTAGTTTTTCCAACCCCCATTTCTCCATAAAATAAAATCACTTTAGTTCCGGCGGATTCTATAATGGATTTTGCAACTTCTGGAAGTTCTTCTAATGTAAAAATCCTATTCATGGCTATTTGGGCTGATTCAAATATAGAACTTATTTCGATAAATGATTAAAAAAATCGATATAATGCATATATGTAAGGTAAAGACTACAAAAAAATCACTTTGGATCCAATACAGAGTAGGGAATGATCATTTCTTCCATGGATACTCCTCCATGTTGGTAGGTATTTCTATAGTAACTTACGTAATGATTATAGTTATTTGGATAGGCAAAAAACAAATCTCCTTTTGCAAAAATAAATGAACTACTCATATTGATAGAGGGCAGTAAAATATCCTTTGGATTTTTTATAGAGAGTACATCCTTTTCTTCATAGGATAAACTTCTTCCAGTTTTATACCGAAGATTTAAGCTTGTGTTTTTGTCGCCTATTACCTTAGATGGATTCTTGACGTTGATGGTTCCGTGATCTGTAGTAATAATTAATCTGAAACCTAATTGCGATGCTTGTTGGATTATATCCAATAGCGGAGAATTTTTAAACCAGCTTTTTGTCAAGGAACGATACGACTTGTCCGTCGAGGCTAATTCTTTTATGACTTCCATTTCGGTTTTGGAATGCGAAAGCATATCTACAAAATTATAGACTACTACCGTAAGATCATCATTTTTTAAACTCTTGAAATTTTCGGAGAGTTTTTTGCCTTGTTTTAAGCTTGAAATTTTATGGTAACTCCATGTTAGATTTTTGCCCAGTCGTTTTAATTGGGCTTCAAGAAATTCTTTCTCATATAGATTTTTCCCTCCCTCATCTGTATCGTTTCTCCAATAATTTGGATACAGTTTTTCCATTTCGCTAGGCATAAGTCCAGAAAATATGGCATTTCTCGCATACTGGGTCGCTGTGGGTAGTATACTGTAGAATAGGGATTCATTTAATTTTTTATAACTATTGGCGAGCATAGGCTCGAAAGCCTTCCATTGATCATATCGTAAATTGTCAACAACCACCAAAAGAGTAGGGTGCTCTTTTATATGAGGCACTACCTTATCTTTAAAAAGGGTGTGGGACATGGTTGGTGCTTCATCATTTCCAGAAAACCAGGATTCATAATTTTTTTCAATGAACTTAGAAAACTGGGTATTGGCCTCATTTTTTTGTGATTCCAAAATCTCAAACATACTGTTATCTTCAATATCCTCTAATTCAAGTTCCCAGTACACTAATTTTTGGTAAAGTTCTGCCCAACCTTCCGCAGAATTAATGGATGACATGTCCATAGCAATTTTTCTAAATTCCTGCTGGTAATTACTCGTTGTTTTTTGAGAAACCAAACGTGTATGGTCTAGGTTCTTTTTAAGACTAAGTAATATTTGATTGGGATTAACGGGCTTGATAAGGTAGTCTGCAATTTTAGAACCTATGGCTTCTTCCATTATGTATTCTTCCTCACTTTTTGTTATCATAACAATAGGCAAGGCCGCCCTTATTTCTTTTATTTCCGCAAGTGTTTCCAGGCCAGTAAGCCCAGGCATGTTTTCATCAAGGAATACAATATCAAAAGCATCTTTTTGGATCTCCTCCAATGCTTCAGAACCACTTTGTGCGGTGGTAACTTTATAATTTTTGGCTTCAAGAAAAAGAATGTGTGGTTTCAGCAAGTCAATTTCATCATCAACCCAAAGTACTTTTATATTGTTCATATATGTATATTTGCTATGTTTTGCGGTGTAGTGACAAATGTGTTACAACATTATAACATCAAAAATACTTCCGTAGTATTTGAAAGGGAAAACAATTCTACTAATTAAAAGTTAAAATTTGCCAGCCCAAAAGAAACTAGAAATCATCAATGACCCTCTTTATGGTTTTATTCATGTTTCAAATGACTTGTTATTTGAAATCATTGAACATCCATACTTTCAGCGATTGAGAAGGATAAGCCAGATGGGACTTTCCTATTTAGTATATCCAGGGGCCCATCACACCCGTTTCCATCATGCTTTGGGAGCAATGTATTTAATGCACCAAGCTGTACAGGTTTTGGAAACAAAAGGAGTGGAGATTTCTTCCGAAGAAAAAGAAGCGCTCTATATAGCCATACTTTTGCATGACATTGGACACGGACCCTTTTCACATGCCCTTGAGCATAGTATTGTAAGGGGTGTGAGCCATGAGCAGTTGTCATTGTTGTTCATGAGTTATTTTAATGACTATTTTAACGGAAGGTTAGATCTTGCCATTCAAATATTCAAGGATAAATATCCTCGTAAGTTTTTACACCAGTTAATTTCAGGACAGCTAGATATGGATCGTCTAGATTACCTTCGGCGTGATAGTTTTTATACCGGAGTCGCAGAAGGAAACATCAATTCCCAGCGGTTGATTGCCATGTTGGATGTAAAGGATGATTCATTGGTTGTGGAGGAAAAGGGGATTTACTCTGTAGAAAAATTCATTGTTGCCCGAAGGCTTATGTACTGGCAGGTTTATTTGCACAAAACCTCATTAGTTGCTGAAACTATGTTGCTTAAAATATTTAAAAGAGCCAAAGAACTTTTGCAGGGTGGTAAAACTATTAATGTGTCAGAACCATTGCGTGGTTTCTTGAAAAATGATTTCTCGCTAAAGGATTTTTCAGAAGCCATTCTTCAGAAATTTGCCATGCTGGACGATCACGATATCATGGCAGCTATAAAACAGTGGGTACAGGAAGAGGATTTTGTACTTTCAGATTTATCTAGACGGGTATTGTATAGGGATTTACTGAAAGTGAAAGTGAATAACGAGCCTTTTTCCAAAGAAAAGCTAGAAAAAAGATTGAAGAAACTTCAAGAAAAACACAACCTTTCTGCAAAAGAAGCATCTTATTTTGTGTTTACAGGGGAAATTTCCAATCAGGCCTATCACATGGATAAAGACACGATTAACCTTATAAAGAAGAATGGTAAGTTAATAGATGTGGCTAAGGCGAGTGACCAATTGAATATTGAAGCCCTTTCAAGTGAAGTTGTAAAATACTATCTCTGCTATCCAAAAACCAAGCATTAGGGATGCTTTTTTTATATTTGCAGAATTCAACTATATAAATGGAATTTACAGCCAATCAAATTGCAGGAATTTTAGAAGGATCCGTAGAGGGGAATGGTGAGGTTACGGTTTCTAAACTTTCTAAAATAGAAGAGGGTAGTGAAGGGAGCTTAACGTTCCTGGCAAACCCAAAATACAAGCAATTCTTATATACTACAAAAGCTTCAATAACAATCGTTGATAAGGACTTTGTGATTGAAAACCCTATTGAAACTACTTTGGTTAGGGTTGAGGATGCATATAAAGCATTTTCAAAACTACTGGAATATTACAATCAGGTTAAAATGAATAAAACCGGAATTGAAAAACCGGTTTTTATTTCAGATACAGCAACCTACGGAGAACAAATTTACATAGGAGCCTTTTCTTATTTGGGCGAAAATGTAGTACTCGGAAACAACGTAAAGGTATACCCCAATGTATATATTGGGGATAATGTAACCATAGGAGACGATGTTACTATTTTTGCCGGAGCTAAAATTTATTCCGAAACAATCATAGGAAACCACTCTGTTGTTCATAGCGGTGCCATTATTGGAGCAGATGGCTTTGGATTTGCTCCCAATGAAAAAGGCGAATATTCTAAAGTCCCACAAACCGGAAATGTAATCATTGAGGATTTTGTTGATATTGGTGCTGGAACCACGATAGACAGAGCTACTTTGGGGTCAACAGTGATTCGCAAAGGGGTCAAACTAGACAACCAAATACAGATTGCCCACAATGTGGAGATTGGCAAAAATACCGTTATCGCTGCTCAAACTGGTATCGCAGGTTCTACCAAAATAGGGGAGAACTGCATGATTGGCGGACAAGTAGGAATTGTTGGACATATTATTATTGGTAATAATGTTCGAATTCAAGCGCAGAGTGGTATAGGTAGAAATGTAAAGGATAATGAAACTTTACAGGGATCCCCAGCGCTTAATTATGGCGACTACAATAAAAGCTATGTTCATTTTAAAAACCTTCCAAAAATTGTGGAACGTTTTAATACCTTTGAAAAAAAACTGAAAGATGACTAATTTCACGCCAAAGCAACGCACCATTGGCAAAGAAGTGTCCCTCCAGGGAGTGGGCCTCCACACTGGAAAAGATGTTACCCTTACTTTTAAACCTGCACCAGAAAACTACGGTTATGCTTTTGTTAGGGTTGATCTGGAAGGAAACCCTGTTATTGAAGCAGATGCTAATTATGTGGTGAATACCCAACGGGGAACCAATCTTGAAAAACGTGGGGTGAAAATCCAAACTTCCGAACACGTGCTAGCAGCATTAGTGGGTATGGAAGTTGATAATTGTATCCTTGAACTAAATGCTCCAGAGCCACCCATTATGGATGGTTCTTCCAAATTTTTTGTGGAAGCTATTGAAAAAGCAGGTATTGTAGAGCAGGAAGCACTTCGTGAAGAGTTCGTGGTAGAGGAGGTAATTTCTTATGTTGATGAAGAAACCGGAAGCGATATTACTGTTATTCCAGCAAATTCATACCAAGTTACAACCATGGTTGATTTTGGCACCAAAGTTTTGGGTACCCAAAATGCTTCATTGAAACAATTGTCAGATTTTAAAGATGAAATTGCAAGTTCAAGAACCTTCAGTTTTTTGCATGAACTGGAAATGTTGTTGGAAAACGGACTTATAAAAGGAGGGGATCTCAATAATGCTATTGTATATGTAGACAAGGAACTTTCTGAAGATACCATGAAAAAACTTCGGAAGGCGTTCAAAAAGGATAAAATTTCGGTAAAACCTAATGGTATTCTTGATAATCTTACCTTACATCATCCCAATGAAGCTGCTAGACACAAACTATTGGATGTAATTGGTGATTTAGCTTTAGTAGGAACCCGTATCCGCGGAAAAGTAATTGCCAATAAGCCTGGACATCAGGTAAATACCCAATTTGCAAAGAAGCTTTCCAAAATTATTAAAATTGCAAAGCGAAATAATATTCCAAAATTTGATATCACGAAACCTCCTATTAAGGATGTAAACGGTATCATGGATATGCTGCCGCATCGTCCACCTTTCTTGTTGGTTGACAAAATTTTAGAGTTATCAGATAAACATGTGGTTGGGTTGAAAAACGTGACCATGAACGAACCTTATTTTGTGGGACATTTTCCAGGAGCTCCTGTTATGCCTGGAGTATTGATTGTAGAAGCAATGGCTCAAACGGGAGGTATTCTGGCGTTGAGCACCGTACCAGATCCCGAAAATTACCTCACGTTTTTTATGAAAATCAATAACGTGAAGTTTAAAAGGCAGGTGAACCCTGGGGATACACTTGTTTTTCAACTGGAACTTATAACCCCTATTAGACGTGGAATTGTGCACATGCAGGGGAATGCCTATGCAAATGACAAACTTGTTACTGAAGCCGAATTGATGGCGCAAATCGTAAAAACAAAAAATACAGAATGAATCAACCCTTAGCATATGTGCACCCCGGTGCAAAAATTGCCAAAAACGTAGTAATTGAACCTTTTACCACAATTCACAATAATGTAGTGATAGGGGAGGGTACGTGGATTGGTTCTAATGTTACCATCATGGAAGGTGCCCGAATAGGAAAAAACTGTAATATTTTTCCAGGAGCTGTAATTTCTGCCATTCCGCAGGATTTAAAATTCCAAGATGAGGAAACCACTGCCGAAATTGGTGATAATACCACTATTCGTGAATATGTAACTGTGAATAGAGGTACCGTAGATAGAGGGAAAACAGTAATAGGCAATAATTGTTTAATTATGGCTTATTGCCATATTGCCCATGACTGTTACGTGGGGAATAATTGCATCTTTTCCAACAATAGCACATTGGCAGGACATATTACCGTAGGTGACTATGTGGTTTTAGCAGGAATGACCGCAGTACACCAGTTTTGTATGATTGGAAACCATGCGTTTGTAACAGGTGGATCCTTGGTGCGAAAAGATGTGCCACCCTTTGTGAAAGCGGCCCGTGAACCTTTATCCTACGTAGGAATCAATTCCATTGGATTGCGTCGTCGCGGATTTGACACTGAAAAAATCAGGGAAGTACAAAATATTTATCGCATCCTTTACCAACGAAATTATAACAATACCCAGGCGGTTCAGATTATTGAAGCCGAAATGGAAGCCACCCCAGAGCGTGATGAAATTCTACAGTTCATCAAAAACTCTAAACGGGGTATCATGAAGGGGTATTTTCAGAATTAATAACATTAAAAATTTTTATGGCAACAACTTCAGACATTCGAAAGGGTTTATGCATCAAGTATAACCACGATATTTTTAAAATCATTGAATTTTTACACGTAAAGCCCGGTAAGGGCCCAGCCTTCGTTCGCACAAAGTTGAAAAGTGTAACTACCGGAAAGGTGATTGACAATACGTTTTCCGCAGGGCATAAAATAGAAGACGTACGTGTTGAAACGCATAGTTTTCAGTTTTTGTATAAAGAAGGGGATACCACCTATCACTTTATGAATACAGATGATTACACCCAGATTCAATTGCAGGAAAGTGCATTGGATCGTCCAGATCTTTTAAAAGAAGGGGAAGTGGTTTCAATCATTATCAATTCGGAAGACCAAATGCCACTTTCGGTAGATATGCCAACACATGTGATCTTGGAAGTCACCCATACTGAACCTGGTGTGAAAGGAAACACCGCAACCAATGCCACTAAACCTGCAACTGTTGAAACAGGGGCGCAGGTAAATGTACCCTTATTTATTAATGAAGGAGACAAAATAAAGATAGATACCGACAAAGGGAACTATCAGGAACGAATTAAAGAGTAAATACTTCTTAAAATATTATTGACCACCCCACCCCATAATGCGGTGGGATTTTTTTATATTTGAGTTTCAAATTTTCAACCTGTGAAATTCCCAAAACCAGAAACCCTTGAAAACATTGCCCGTATCCTTGATTGCGATTATGTGGGTGATGCAGATTTTCCTGTATTAGGAATGAATGAAATTCATGTGGTACAACCAGGGGATATCGTATTTGTTGACCATCCTAAATACTATGACAAGGCTTTACAGTCTGCTGCAACGGTTGTTTTAATCAACAAAAAGGTGGAATGCCCAAAGGGTAAGGCGTTGTTGGTTTCAGAGGATCCCTTTCGGGATTTCAATACACTTACCCATCATTTTAGGCCGTTTGAGCCGGCCCGTGCGGTTATTGCAGATTCTGCAAAAATAGGATTGCACACCATTATTCAGCCAAATACCTTTATTGGAAATAATGTAGTAATAGGTGATGATTGTGTCATTCACTCCAACGTGACCATTTATGATAATACCATTATTGGGAATAACGTGACCATACATGCTGGAACAGTTTTGGGGGCTGATGCTTTTTATTATAAAAACCGTCCGGAAAAGTTTGATAAACTCCTTAGTGGAGGTAATGTAGTTATTAAAGATGGTGTAGACATTGGCGCGCTGTGCACCATAGACAAAGGGGTGAGCGCCTCAACCATTATTGGGGAAGGAACCAAATTAGACAATCAGGTACATGTAGGGCACGATTCGGTAATTGGAAAACGTTGCTTGATTGCTTCCCAGGTAGGGATCGCTGGATGTGTACTTATTGAAGACTTTGTCACTATTTGGGGACAAGTTGGTATTACCAGTGGTGTTACCATAGGGGAGAAGGCAATCATCTCAGCCCAAAGCGGAGTTAGTAAATCATTGCTTCCCAATAAATCCTATTTCGGAACCCCAGCAGATGAATTCAGAAAAAAATACAAGGAAATAGCTTCTATACGGCTTATCCCAGATATTATTGAAAAACTAGACAAATTAAAATGAGTAAATCCGCAAAGGAGGTAGTAAGAAATTTTTACCTATCAAATATACTTAAAGACGAAACTGTACTTGCCAGTTATTTTCATCCCGAAATTGTTTTAATTTGGAATAGCAGTGACGGGTTATCCATTTTGCACTATGATGATTTGGAAAACTTTTTTGCTGAAATCCGCCGCACTTATCACGACTTAAGAGTAGAGGTGAGTCATTTGTTACAAGACGACGATCATGTGACGGTCCGATACAAGTACTACATCAGGACTTTTGAAAATCCGGATGAAGAATTAGGAATTGCCCATTTCATTGCCATCTGGGAGGTAAAAGATGGAAAAATATACCGTGGATACCAAGTAAGCCAGCCAGTTACGGATAAAGATGATACGAATGAATCTTACCATAAAGTAAAGGTCTAATCCCTTTTGTAAAAATCTCGAAACAATTACCTTTGCAACACGAATTACAATTTAAAGCAAAATCCTAATGAGCGTATTAGTCAATAAAGATTCCAAAATTATTGTTCAAGGTTTTACTGGTAGTGAAGGTACTTTCCACGCCGGACAAATGATTGAATATGGAACCAATGTAGTAGGTGGTGTGACCCCTGGTAAAGGTGGCCAGACCCATTTAGATCGCCCTGTTTTTAATACAGTAGCAGAAGCAGTGAAAGAAGTTGGCGCAGATACTACTATTATTTTTGTACCTCCAGCTTTTGCCGCAGACGCTATTATGGAAGCCGCCGAAGCAGGAATTAAAGTCATTATCACGATCACCGAAGGAATTCCTGTTGCAGATATGATTAAAGCGGCTAATTACGTTAAAGATCGCCATTGCAAATTGGTTGGTCCCAATTGCCCGGGAGTAATTACCCCTGGGGAAGCGAAGGTTGGAATCATGCCTGGATTTGTTTTTAAAAGCGGAAAGGTTGGAATCGTGTCCAAATCTGGGACGCTAACCTATGAAGCAGCAGACCAAGTGGTAAAACAAGGTCTTGGAATTACAACTGCTATCGGAATTGGCGGAGACCCTATTATTGGGACCACTACAAAAGAAGCCGTTGAAATGCTTATCAATGATCCTGAAACTGAAGCAGTAGTAATGATTGGTGAGATTGGTGGACAATTAGAAGCAGATGCTGCTAAATGGTACCAAGCCAGTGGTAGTAAGAAACCTGTAATTGGTTTTATTGCCGGTGAAACAGCACCTGCTGGAAGAACAATGGGGCATGCTGGAGCTATTGTGGGTGGAAGTGATGATACTGCGCAAGCAAAAAAGAAAATCATGCGGGAATGTGGAATCCATGTGGTAGACTCCCCTGCAGAAATTGGTAAGAAAGTCGCTGAAGTAATGGCATAATGAATCTTATTAAAAAATATAGAAAACCCCTTATTTCAGGGGTTTTTTTTATGGGAAACGCGAAGCGTTTTTGTTATATTTGAAATTCAACAGAAATATAGACAGACATGAAATTACTGGAAGGCAAAACAGCAATTATCACTGGCGGAAGCCGCGGTATAGGAAAAGGAATCGTAGAATTATTTGCACAACATGGTGCAAATGTTGCATTTACCTATAATTCTTCCGCAGAAGCGGCAGAAGAATTGGCAAAGGAGGCTTCTGTAGGCGGAAGTAAAGTGAAGGCATACAAGAGTGACGCTTCCAGTTTTGAACAGTCACAAGCACTGGTAGATGAGGTACTGAAAGATTTTGACAGTATCGATATTTTGGTGAATAATGCCGGGATTACAAAGGACAATCTATTAATGCGGATTTCCGAGGAAGATTTCGATAAGGTGATTGAAGTGAACCTTAAATCGGTATTTAATATGACAAAAGCTGTGCAGCGAACCATGTTGAAGCAGCGTCAAGGGTCCATTATCAATATGAGTTCAGTAGTAGGGGTAAAAGGAAATGCGGGACAAACCAACTATGCTGCTTCCAAGGCCGGTATTATCGGATTTACCAAATCGGTGGCATTAGAGCTTGGTTCCCGAAATATACGATGCAATGCCATTGCCCCAGGTTTTATTGAAACGGAAATGACCGGAAAACTGGATGAAGCTACGGTTCAAGGATGGCGTGATGCTATTCCGTTGAAACGGGGTGGAAGTCCGGAAGATATTGCAAATGCCTGTGTTTTCTTGGGAAGTGACCTTTCGGCTTACATTACAGGACAGGTATTGAATGTAGACGGTGGGATGTTAACCTAAGCTGAATATAATTTTTTGACTGCAGAAACCATTCTTTATATTGTAATTGCCGGGATTATTGCAGCGGCAGTTTCGCTCTATGTCTATGCATATAGAACTTCCTATGGGAATACTCTAAAATGGGTCTTGGGAATATTGCGTTTTGGAACCTTATTGGCACTCTTATTACTCATTATTAATCCGAAACTTCAGCAGACAACCTACCAAGTTGAAAAACCAAAACTTCCAATTTTAATAGATCTTTCCGCTTCTATTGCGGAAACTGGTGACGCAGATAAAGTTGTGGAGTGGGTGAATGAGTTTTCGTCAAATGAAGCTTTGCAAGATAAATTTGATGTGTCATTGTACGGATTTGGAACTGATTTCAATACCTTGGATTCCCTCAGTTTTTCATCTCCTCAAACCAGAATTGAAAAAGCACTGGATGCTACCCAAGCTATCTATTCTAAGGAAATAGCACCTACTGTTCTTATTTCAGATGGAAACCAAACGTTTGGGGCAGATTATGAGTTTTCAAGTCTTTCCTTTCCAAACAGGATTTATCCTATTATGGTTGGAGATTCGGTTCCCCGAATGGATTTGCGTATTGAGCAATTGAATACCAATCGTTATTCCTTTTTAAAAAATGAATTCCCTATAGAAGCTATTCTAGTGTACAGCGGAAAGGAACCGGTTAATACGCAATTCTATATTCAGCAAGGAAATCAAAGGATATTTACACAAACACTTTCATTTTCGGAAACACAAAATTCACAAACCATCTCGCTTAGCCTTCCCTCTCAAGCAGTTGGCTTGCAACGCTACCAAGCTGTTTTGGAGCCTTTGGCTGAAGAAGTGAACACCGCAAATAATCGAAAATCATTTGCTGTGGAAGTGATAGACCAAGCAACCAATGTATTGGTGGTGAGTAGTTTGGTACATCCAGATATGGGCGCTTTGAAAAAAAGTATAGAAACCAACGAACAACGAAAGGTAACGTTTATGGAGCCTTCGGAAGCAATACCGGTTTTGAATGACTACCAATTGGTGATTTTGTTTCAGCCAAATCGTGGATTTGCTTCTTTGTATGCCGAACTGGAAAAGCTTCGGAAGAATACATGGGTATTTACCGGTCTTCAAACCGATTGGAATTTTTTGAATAGCGTTCAGGATGTCTTTAATAAAGAGGCTTCCAGTGCGTCCGAAGAGGTAAGCGGTTTGCTAAATTTGAATTACAGTAATTATGGTTTAGACGAAACAGGTTTTTCAGATTATACTCCACTGGAGACTTTGTTCGGGGAATTGCAGGTGTCTGTCCCAAATGAAGTGTTGCTCCATCAAAAAGTAGACGGCTTTGATACAGGTTCACCTATGTTGTTTTCTGTGGACTTAAATGGGGTAAAAACGGCAGTGTGGGATGCTGAAGGTATCTGGAAGTGGCGCGCACAGAGCTTTTTAAATACGGAAGGTTTTCAGGAATTTGATGAATTTATTGGAAAAATGGTGCAATACCTTGCTTCCAATAAACGAAAGAGCAGGCTGGAAGTTTCCAACGAAACGTTTTATTATAATTATCAGCCCATCAGGATAGGTGCACAGTATTTTGATCAAAACTTCGTGTTTGACAATAGGGCACAACTGGAAATTACTGTTAAGAACACCGAAACCAATGAGGTGACGGTATTCCCTATGTTGCTTCGAAGTAATTTTTATGAAGTAGACGTAAGTGCTCTTTCTGAAGGAACATATAATTTTACCGTTTCTGTAGTTGGGGAGGGGATTGCCAGAAGTGGTGACTTTACCATTTTGGAATTCAACGTAGAACAGCAATTTCTTAATCCGAATATTGCAAAGTTACGACGCATTGCAAGTCAAACTGGAGGCAAGGCTTTCTTTTTGGACAATGCCCAGAATTTAGTAGAGGATCTGCTTAACGAAGAAGCTTTTAAAGCAATTGAAAAGAGCCAACAAAAAATTGTACCTTTAATCGATTGGAAATACCTTTTGGCACTGATTGTCTTTTTGCTTTCTGCTGAATGGTTTATTAGAAAGTATAACGGACTTATTTAAAAAAATACATTATGGATAAATTACCAAAAGTGGGAATACCCATTATTATTACAGTCATCATTTTAATTATCGTTTTAGCAAAATCTGCTGTAACTATAGGATCTGGGGAAGCTGGAGTACTTTATAAGACATTTGGTGATGGGGTGGTGACAGATGAACCTCCATTGGGTGAAGGTTTTCATATTGTAGCTCCTTGGAACAAAGTGTTTATTTACGAAGTGCGCCAACAGGAAATCTTTGAAAACATGAAAGTACTTTCCTCCAACGGACTGGAGATTCAGATTGATGCGTCTGCTTGGTACCAACCCGTGTATGACGATTTGGGAAAATTACACCAGGAAAAAGGAGAGAATTATCTTCAACGGGTAATTCAACCTGCTATTAGGAGTGCGGCTCGGAGCGTTGTAGGACGCTATACTCCAGAACAGTTATATTCTTCAAAGAGGGATGCTATTCAAGAAGAGATTTTTGCGGAAACCAAAAAGATCTTAGACAATCAATTCATTCAACTGAATGAAGTGTTGGTTCGTGATGTAACCCTTCCGCCCACGATTAAAGATGCGATTGAGCGGAAACTTCGTCAGGAGCAAGAAGCCTTGGAGTACGAATTTAGAATTTCCAAAGCCCAAAAAGAAGCTGAAAGACAGATTATTGAAGCGCAGGGTAAAGCAGATGCAAACCGTATTCTTAGTGCTTCCTTAACAGATAAAATTTTAAAGGATAAGGGAATTGAAGCAACCTTGGAACTTTCTAAATCCTCTAATTCCAAAGTGGTAGTGGTAGGTTCTGGAAATGACGGACTTCCCTTAATTTTAGGTAATAATTAATCATAAATATTCTTAATCAATGAAAAAAATTGTTTTTCTATTTGTATTCCTATTTACAAGTGCAATGATTTATGCACAAGGTTTCGGCGCTGGTATTTCTGGCGGATATCTAACAGAACTTGATGGTTTTGGTGGAAGTGCAGATTTAATCTATGAGTTTGATGAACACTGGGGCGTTTCTACTACGTTTACTTTTGCTGTCTCTGAAGAAGGTTCCCTACGAAATAAATGGACTGCACTTGATTTGAATGCCCGTTATAAAGTATTTGATGAATTATACCTATTGGCTGGTGGTGAGTATCTTTCCATTACATTGAAAGATAATGGTTTAGGTGGCGGCTCCATTGGTGGAAGCTTTGAAGTGTCAGATTCAGAATTTGGAGTGAATGTAGGTGCTGGCTATAAATATAATATTGTGGACAACGTCAATATTTTTGCTGAAGTAAAATACGTTGCCGTGGAAACGGGCTATATTCATTCCAGATTGGGACTCCTTTTTGATTTTTAAAAATGAAGATTGTTATCATCAACGGGCCAAATATTAACCTAATTGGTAAGCGGGAAACTCAAATCTATGGAGATTTTTCTTTTGAAGATTTTTTTTCCATGTTGATTGAAAAATACCCCAATGTGAAACTTTCCCATTTCCAATCCAATATTGAAGGGGAGTTAATAGATAAGCTTCAAGAGGTTGGTTTTAGTTGTGATGGCATTATTCTGAATGCCGCTGCGTACACTCATACTTCTATTGGTATTGGCGATGCAGTAAAGGCTATTGAAACACCTGTTGTGGAAGTACACATTTCAAACACATTACAAAGGGAAGAATACAGGCATTCCTCATATATTTCACCAGGTGCCAAAGGAGTTATTTTGGGCTTCGGCCTCCAAAGCTATGAATTGGCCTTGCAAAGTTTTCTATCATAAAAAAAAGCTGCCATTTGGCAGCTTTTTTTTATGATTAGATGTTTTTTATAAATGAATTACTTCACCATAGGCATCTGCCACTGCCTCCATAACTGCCTCACTCATGGTAGGGTGAGGGTGAATAGCCTTTAATACTTCATGTCCTGTAGTTTCCAATTTTCTGGCAACCACCGCTTCAGCAATCATATCGGTTACGCCGGCTCCAATCATGTGGCAGCCCAACCATTCTCCGTATTTTGCATCAAAAATTACTTTCACAAAACCATCAGATGCGCCTGATGCTTTTGCTTTTCCACTAGCACTAAAGGGGAATTTTCCAACTTTAATGTCAAATCCTTTTTCCTTGGCTTGTTTTTCGGTGAGGCCAACACTGGCAATTTCGGGGGAAGTATAGGTGCATCCTGGAATGTTTCCATAGTCAATAGGTTCAACATGCATTCCAGCTATTTTTTCTACACAGGTAATTCCTTCTGCAGATGCAACGTGTGCAAGTGCTGGACCAGGTACAACATCTCCAATAGCGTAGTATCCGGGAATATTGGTTTGGTACCAGTCATTCACCATGATTTTACCCTTGTCTGTGACAATTCCTACGTCTTCTAATCCAATGTTTTCCAGATTAGCAGCAATTCCTACTGCGGAAAGAACTACATCTGCTTCTAGTATTTCTTCTCCTTTTTTAGTCTTTACGGTCGCTTTTACTTGTTTTCCTGAAGTATCTACACTTTCTACGGAAGCGTTGGTCATAACATTAACACCGCTCTTCTTGAAAATTCTTTCGAATTGCTTTGAGACTTCTTCATCCTCTAAGGGAACTAAATTTGGTAAATATTCAACGATAGTCACTTCAGTACCCATGCTGTTATAGAAATTGGAAAATTCAACGCCAATGGCCCCACTTCCAACTACAATCATTTTCTTAGGTTGCTTTTCCAAAGTCATGGCTTCCCGGTACCCAATGACTTTTTTACCATCTTGCTTTAAATTTGGAAGTTCACGGGATCTTGCTCCTGTTGCAATGATGATATGATCTGCGCTGTACTCTGTGCCATCAACCTCTACTTTTTTACCAGGTTTGATTTTTCCGAAGCCTTCTATCACATCAATTTTATTTTTCTTCATCAAAAACTGAACACCCTTGCTCATTCCTTCAGCGACTCCACGGCTTCTGTCAATTACCTTTCCGAAGTCCTTGTCAAAATCCTTGATGGTCAACCCGTAGTCTTCGGCATGTTTTAAATAATCAAAAACCTGTGCACTTTTTAAAAGGGCCTTGGTGGGAATACAACCCCAATTAAGGCAAACCCCTCCAAGATTTTCTTTTTCAACAATGGCAGTTTTAAATCCCAATTGTGATGCGCGAATTGCCGTTACATAGCCACCTGGGCCACTTCCTAAAACAATGATATCGTATTTACTCATTTGATAAATTTAATAGCGTGTAAGAGCTAGCGAATTTACAAAATGTCTACGGAAGAATGAAGAAAAGTATTCTTTTTAAGGTTTTCCGATTTTTTGAAAAAGTAAAAGGTTGGATTTTACCCTTTTTTTGTAAAGTCAACGGAAAGTGAATTTACACAATAGCGTTGGCCTGTTTCCGTAGGGCCATCATTAAATACATGGCCTAAATGGCTGCCGCACTTAGCACAAAGTATTTCGGTGCGTATCATCCCATGACTAGTATCCTTTACATATTCAATAGCACCTTCCTTTGCCTTATCGAAAGAGGGCCATCCGCATCCACTTTCAAATTTATGATTGCTCTCAAATAATGGGGTTTTGCAAGCTCCACAGGTATAGCTTCCATTTTCAAAATGAAGGTTGTAGGCGCCAGAGTGTGGCCTTTCGGTTCCTTTCTTACGAAGAATGTAATAGCGGTCTTCTCCCAAAAGTTCTTTCCACTCGGCTTCTGTTTTTTGGATGGGGTATTTACTCATTTTCAGGAATAAACTTTAAGGCTACACCATTGATACAATGACGCTTTCCAGTTGTTTTTGCGGGACCGTCGTTAAATACATGTCCTAAATGCCCTCCACATTGTGCACAATGTTCTTCCGTACGGGCATAGCCTAATTTATAATCTGTAGAAAAAGCAACGTTTCCTTTGATTTCCCTATCAAAAGAGGGCCATCCGGTACCACTGTCAAATTTATGTTCACTTTCAAAAAGTGGGGTTTCGCAAGCTGCACAAACATAAGTACCTTGTGAGTAGTTTTTATTCAGCGGACTTGTGAATGCACGTTCTGTACCTTCTTCACGTAACACATAAAACTGCATTTCAGTTAGTTCAGCTTTCCATTCAGCTTCCGTTTTGGAAATGGGAAATTCTTTTTCTTCTTTATCCTGTGCTTTTGAATTACAACTAAATAGTATAATTCCCAGTAATACAAGAATTAGTTTTTTCATGATTTTTTAGTTTCCGAAGAATTCAACATTAATGGAACTTTCCAATTGTTCCATTGTGAGGTTTGCATTTGCAAACTCTGCAGGAACAACGGCAATTCGGAAAGATTGGTCGTTGGTCCATTGTGAACCTAACGAAGAAAGGTCAAAATTTCCATCCATTAATAATTCTACGTCAAAAAAAGTGTGATTGAAGGTATACAAAAGTGTTCCTTGGTCTGGAAAATAGGTTTGGGGTAGGGGGGTCCATATATCGGCACCATCAAATTGTCCTTCCCAGCGATATACTAAAATCACATCACTTTCAAATACTTCAATGTTGGTTGGAATTGTTACAATTTGTTGAAAATCATTGGAAGCAGTAAGATCTACAGTTACTTCAAAAACTTGTCCCAAGATATTAATACCAGGTTCTCCCTGTGGACCCGGAGGCCCTTCAGGACCTTCACATGCAGTAAATACAAATAGTAAAAGTAGGATGGGTAATAGGAGTTGCTTTGTCATAATAGTGGGTTTTTTTAAATCAAATCAAATTCCGTTCCAAAAAATCAGAAATGAAATTGGGCATGATATGTGTTTAAATATCTTTATATTTATCAACAGTAATTAGCGATGAAAATTTCAACAAATATGAAAAAAATAATCCCTCTTTTTGCAGTCGTACTATTTCTATCTTGTAGTACAAATCCTTTTACGGGGAAAAAAACATTGGCTTTAGTGCCAAATTCACAGTTGTTCCCTATGGCTTTCCAGCAATACAATCAATTCCTATCGGAAAACAAAGTGGTGACGGGAACTCCTCAAGCACAAATGGTTACAAGGGTTGGACAAAAAATTGCAGTTGCCGCAGAGCGGTATTTGAATGCTAATGGATATGCTGGATATCTTCAGAATTATCAATGGGAATATAATTTGGTTGATGACCCTACCGTAAATGCGTGGTGTATGCCAGGAGGGAAAATTGTTTTCTATACAGGAATTATGCCTATTGCAGATGGAGAAGCAGGTGTAGCTGCGATTATGGGGCATGAGGTAGCACATGCATTAGCAAATCACGGACAACAACGTATGAGTGCTGGACAACTTCAGGCGCTTGGTGCTGTTGCTGGTAATATTGCCTTAAGCAAGGATCCAAAAAATCAAGAGATTTTTAATCAGGCATACGGAATTGGAAGTACGGTGGGAATTATGTTGCCCTTTAGCAGAAGTCATGAAAGTGAAGCAGACCAGATAGGATTATACTTAATGGCAATTGCAGGTTATGAGCCTCTTGAAGCCGCTAAACTTTGGGAACGAATGAAAGCAAATGCTGGAGGACAAGCCCCGCCAGAGTTTTTAAGCACGCACCCTTCCAGTGATACCCGTATTAATAATATTAAACAATGGGCTCCACAAGCTAAGCAAGAGGCTAGAAAATTTGGTGTAAATACCTTCAAGACTAACTAAATAATATAAAGGCTACTTTGAGGTAGCTTTTTTTACTTATGAAAGTACTTCCAAAGGGTAGTAAAAAATTACTTACAGCTTGGGCTTTTTATGATTGGGCCAATTCTGTTTATAGTCTGGTAATTGCTTCAGCGGTTTTCCCAATTTTTTACGCTGCATTGTTTAATTCAGCAGAAGTTGAAACGGTTACCATTTTTGGTGGTGAAATTAGAAGTACTCCACTCATTAGTTATACGACTGCAGCAGCGTTCTTGTTGGTTTCTTTTATAGCTCCCTTTCTTTCAGGGATTGCCGACTATTTAGGTAACAAGAAACGGTTCATGCAATTTTTCTGCTACTTAGGTGCATTGTCTTGTATTGGACTTTATTTTTTCAGTTTAGAGCGAATTTATTTGAGTCTGTTATTTTATTTCTTCGGATTGGTTGGTTTTTGGGGCAGTGTCGTTTTCTACAATTCCTATTTGCCAGACATTGCTTTTCCTGAACAGCAGGATCGTGTTAGTGCGAAAGGATATTCCTTGGGATATTTTGGAAGTGTATTGTTGCTCATTTTTAATTTAGCAATGGTCATGAAACCAGATCTTTTCGGACTTAAAGAAGGTGGGGCGGGAAGTATGCAAGCCATGCGTATTTCTTTTGTGACAGTAGGATTGTGGTGGATTGTTTTCAGTCAGTATACTTTTTATTATTTACCCAAAGGCCGTGGAAACGGAACCAAGATTCATCGTCATGTGCTTTTTAATGGGTTTAAGGAACTTCGTAACGTTTACCGCTCCCTATCCCACAACCAAAAGCTGAAAAGGTATTTATCTGCCTTTTTTATTTACAGTATGGCGGTGCAAACCATTATGTTGGTTGCTACATACTTCGGAGAGAAGGAGATTGCGTGGGGAACTGATGATGAAAAAACCATGGGCCTCATTATAAGTATTCTCATCATTCAATTGGTGGCCATTTTAGGTGCGTTCCTTACGTCTAGAGCTTCCGAAAAGTTTGGAAACATTCCTGTTTTAATTGTAGTAAATTTTATATGGATTGGAATTTGCCTGTATGCCTATTTTATGGAAACCTCTTTACAGTTTTATATGGCCGCTGGAGTGGTGGGTTTGGTGATGGGAGGTATCCAGGCATTGTCACGTTCTACTTATTCTAAATTCCTACCCGAAACAACAGATACCACTTCCTATTTTAGTTTCTATGATGTTTCTGAAAAAATTGGAATTGTCATCGGGATGCTCATATACGGATTTATAGATCAAATTACAGGTAGTATGCGTAATTCTGTTTTGTTTTTAATTGTCTTCTTTGGCGTTGGGGTTATTTTGCTATTTCGCGTTCCGAAGCAATAGAGAATTCCCTTTTTTTACTTATGTTTGCGTAATTCATGCCTAACGAAATTTCTTACTTATGAAAAAATTAATAGCTCTTCGCTGGTTGCTAGTCCCTTTCTTGGCACTTAGTTTTTTTTCCTGTGAAAATGAACCTTTAGAAGGTGAGTTTGTTGTACAGGATGAAACAGAGGGAAAATTAGTGGCTAATGTAGATGGGCAAAGATTCGAATCTGTTGCAGCTACGGCAGTATTCAGTAATAGTGCACTCATAATAAGCGGTTCTAGTGCAGATGGGAGTACCATTACATTAAATTTCTCCCTTGTTGGGGAATGTACCTATGATTTATCCAGCACTCAAAGTTTTGCAGCCTATCTTACAGACTTAAATTCACAAAATGTCTATGTATCGCTTGGTAGCTCTGGTGGTTCAGGTTCTGCAATTATTTCTTCCATAGATTTAAATTCTCAAAAGATTTCCGGTACTTTTTCTTTTACTGGCGTGCAGGAAAGTGATGATGGAAATGGTGGAGTAATTACAAGTACAGTAGAAATAACTGAGGGAGAATTTCAATCTATTTCTTTAGAAGTACCCAATGATGACCTAGAAATTCTATCCTGTGAGGAAATAAATAATGGTGGGGGTGGAGACCCCATGATGGAGGATCCGGAAAGTTCATTTTTTGCATTGGTAGACGGAGTAGAATTTGAGGACACTGAATTTACTTCCGAGATTCTTACAGTAGGAGATGGAACGGTTGTAAAACTTACTGCAACAAATGACGTAGGGGCTCGATTTGATTTTTATATCCCTTCTAATTTAGGTATTGGAACATTTGCCATGGAATCTATTTTTGATGGAGAGGTCCTAGTAGGAAGCTATAATCCAGGTACTGGAGGAGAGCCGTTAACATCAAATCCCGGAACCATAACATTCACTGAATTTGGGATGACTACCGGTAAGCTTCAAGCTACTTTTTCATTTACAGGAACAGATCCTTTGGGAAGTGACCCCACTGTAGTTCAAATTACTGAAGGTTCATTTAATATAGACTTTATACCAGATTCTGGTACGGTTGAGAATACATTCATTGCCACAGTAAATGGAGAGGACTATGTGCCTACTTCCATTAGCATGGAGAAAGAACCCATTGGAGGGGAAACGGTCCTTCATCTTACTACAATAAACGCAGACCTTAACGAAAGTGTTTCACTTTCATTTCCAGTAAATATTGAAGCGGGTACCTACACAATGGCTCCTTTTGTTGACGATGGTACAGAAAAGGTAGGAATCTACAATCCCGATATTGGAAATTCCATTTTGTTTAAATCAGACGAAACAGGAACCTTAGTCATTATAACCCATCAATTCAGTAATGGGGTAGTAGAGGGGTCTTTTAATTTTACAGCTAATGACCCTTTAGGAAATTTTCCAGCGGAATATGTAATAAGTGGTAGTTTTATGATTACCATAGAATAGTTGGCTTAGTATCAAAAATAAAAAAGCCCTGTTTAAAACAGGGCTTTTTTATTTTTTGCTAATTAATTAGTAGGAAGTAATATCGCCAGAACCTGAAGTTTTGGTGTCACTTCTTTCGGGATTTCCCTTATATACTACATCTCCAGAACCATTCACACGGGCTTTAATACTGCTTTTTGCAACTACTTTAGCATCTCCAGAACCAGACACAGTTACTTCAGTGTTTTGTGAGGTAAGGTCAAAACCTCTAAAATCACCACTTCCGGTAACTTTTACTTCAAGATTTTGAGTACTGCCACCTAGGACCAAATCTCCAGAACCTGTGACTTTTGCTTCCGTGTTTGTAGCATCAATCATTAGATTCACATCTCCAGAGCCAACCACAGAGACAGCCAAGGAAGTTGCTTGAATGGTATCTTTTGAATCAATATCACCAGACCCAACTAAGCTAACTTCGGACAGGTCTGTAAAAGGTACGGTAATGTGAATGCCCTTTTTTGTTTTTAGATACACATTCTTTTTCACTTTCAGTACTAATTCCCCACCTTCGGAGGAAACCTCTATATATTCTTGAAGGTTCTCATCTGTAGTAATGCTAATGGTTCCTTCGGTTCCTTTTTCAAAATGAACGTCCATAGAACCCACTGCTTTAATTTCATCATAATCTGCTGTAGATACAGTTCGGGTAGTAACGTTTCCGTTTCCTACAACTTTATTGCCCCATTGCGCAAAAAGTGCTGGTGCTGCCAATAAACAAAGGGCTAGTGTTAGATTTTTCAATTTGTTTTTCATGTTGGTGTATATATGGTTTATAATTTCTGAAGGCTTACTCCGCCATAATCTGAACGGATGTTAATGGTATTTCCAGATCCTTTTCTTCCGTAGTATCCACTGTAGAACTTATCTGAATGATCTTTAGAGGTTTTCATGACCTCTAAATCTTCTTCACCTTTAAAACTGGCATAGGAAAGATCTACTACAAAATCAAAATTGCAACCTGCATCAAAACCTAACTTAATTCCCGCATATTCGGCATTGATAATCACTTCCTTCATGGAAGCTGCTATCCGGTCTACTGTCACCGAACCATAATCTGTATTAACGTTCAAGGAGCCAGTTATGGTTTTCACATTTAGAGGAATGTAGTCGCCACGACCTATTAGATTGTTTACCGTTCCAACATTAATTTTACCATAATCACTATTGTAATTAAGGTTTTTCACATCATCAATTTCAGCATGAGTGTAGTCTGCATTGATTTCAAGACGTTCTGCTCTTTCAATTGTAAAACCAGAATAGTCTGCATTGATCTTACCACTTTTCATATACCCAATAGAGGAATTTTTGGTGTAATCGAAATTCAGACTATTATTTTCGGCTAAAAGTTCCCCAAGGTTTAATTGTCCGTAGTCACAACTAATTTTTGCATTTCCTTCAAGACGGTTCAAGTTGATGCTTCCATAGTCATTAGATAGTTCAACGCTGTTGGTTACGGGCATTTTAATGGTATAATTAATTTCCATTTTTACATTGTTATTATTGCTACCCCACCAGCTCCAAGAAGAGCTTTTACGTCCTTTGAAAATGGTTCGGGCGCTTACCTTAGAACCGTTTCCGGAAAACTCAACATCAATATCATTCAGTTTGTCTTGAACCTTATCTTCATTATTTCCATTGGTCTTTATTAGTACGTCGATGACAATGCGGTTTTCATTCCAGGTGACAATGTCAATATTTCCGTAGCTATTATCTACGCTAAGGCCAGCCCCAGCGTTTACGGTATATTCCTTATGTAATTTTTTTTCTTTGGTATACTTGCCTTTAAAGCGCGGATTTTCGGCTGCGAACACTACTGCTGGAAGCAATAGCGCTAGGCATAGGGTGCTAAATAATAGTTTCATTGGTGTTTGCTTTAAGTGTTTTTATTTCTTCGATTGTGTTATTTACTTGTTCTAAAATGTCGATTCTGCTTTGGAAATTGGCAATCATGGCCGCAATGACCCGTTTGTCATTCCCGCTTTCGGCTAAATCTATTTTTAATTTTTCGTAATCTGCTTCGAGGACTTTCATGCTTTCCATTGCATCATCTACCAGTTTTTGGATGTCTTCCCCTTCAAAGCTTTTGAGGGTTTCCAATTCTTCATGGATAACTGCAGTAAAGAAGGATTGAGTTTCCTTTAATTCTGGCGAGACACTGGCTAAGTCTGAAGTAGACGTTTCGGTTTGGAAGGTGTTCCATCCCAAGGTGACCAAAAGAGCCACAGATGCAGCGATAGCCAAGGGTTTCCACCAGGAACCTCCTTTCGTTTTCTTGTTAGAAGTAGCTTCCAGTTTTTCCAAGAAACGATTTTGGTGCCCTTGAGGAGTTTCTTCAATGTTGAAGGAGCCCTCAAGCCGTTTAAAAAGGGTTTCTATTGCGTCGTTTTGTTTCATACACATAACTTTTTTCGTAAACTCTCCTTTGCCCTGGAAATCATTGTACGGCAATTACCATAACTAATCTGAAGGATCTCCCCAATTTCTTCGTAATCATATCCTTCAATGAAATGAAGTGTAAGAATGGTTTTGTAATTGGGATGAAGCGAATCCATTGTTTGCAAGATTTCAGCAGATTGCAATGCTGAATAGTCTTCCGTATCCTGGGAAATTTCTTCTGCAATTTCTGGAACTTCGTATTCTGGTAATTGGGTAAACTTTTGGTTCTTTCGGAATTGTACAATACTGTTGTTAATGACGATACGTTTCAACCATGCCCCAAACGTAGCCGTACCTTTAAAGCTGTCCAATTTTTCAAATGCCGTAATAAAGGATTCCTGCATGATGTCTTCTGCTTCCGCAGAATGTTTTAAAATCCTGAATGCCGTATTGTACATTGCTTTATGGTACCTATTGTACACTTCCAATTGTGCCAATTGATTTCCCTTCTGACAAAGAGCGAGTAATGTTTCTATTTTCTGTTCGGTTAGCGTCAAAAAAACAATCGTTTGGTATAAAGATGATGGCTCTTTAAAATTGTTACACTTTGCCAAAAGTTCGTGGCATAACTATTGAAATATACATATTGAAAATTACTGCAACGCTTTATAAACAAAGACGTGCGCAATTAAATCTTGTTTAAAAATACAAAACAAGACAATAGGTTAGGGTAATGCTATGACATATTGTCTTAAACAATCATATGGCGAAAAGAAGATTCAGTACACTAGACAGTTTGTCATTACAGGAATTGAATGAGGAAACAGAATTGATCCCTTTAATGACTCCTGAAGATGAAGACGCAATGTCCAAAGAGGAGTTGCCACAAACACTACCCATATTGCCACTTCGCAATACGGTACTTTTTCCAGGGGTAGTGATTCCTATTACAGCAGGAAGGGATAAGTCTATTAAACTTATTAATGAAACCTACAAAACCACTAAGGTAATAGGAGTGGTTTCCCAGAAAGATGAAAGTAAGGAAAACCCATCCCTAGAAGACATCAACACCACTGGAACTGTTGCAAACATCCTAAAGGTGCTTAAAATGCCCGATGGAAACACAACGGTAATCATTCAAGGAAAGAAGCGTTTTGAAGTAGCAGACTTGGTGCAAACAGAGCCATATCTAAAGGCTACAACCAAAGAAGTAGCAGAAGCTAGACCTTCCAAGGGAGATAAAGAATTTGATGCCATCATTGATTCCATTAAGGAATTGGCAATTGATATTATTCAAGACAGTCCTAATATTCCTTCCGATGCAGCCTTTGCCATTAAGAATATTGAAAGTGCTTCGTTTCTGGTAAATTTTGTGTGTTCTAATTTGAATATTTCCGTGAAGGAAAAACAGGCCTTACTGGAGATGAATGACCTTCAGAAACGGGCCATGGAAACCCTGAAGTATCTCAACATAGAACTTCAAAAGTTGTCCTTGCGAATGGATATCCAATCTAAAGTAGAAAGTGATATTAGTAAGCAACAACGTGAATATTTCCTTCAGCAGCAAATGAAAAAAATCCAAGAGGAATTGGGTGGAACCTCTCAGGAGGCGGAAATAGAGGAAATGCGAAGGAAAGGAAAGAAAAAGAAGTGGCGTGAAGAAGTAGGGAAACATTTTGAAAAGGAACTTTCCAAATTACAACGAATGAATCCTCAAGTAGCTGAATTCAGCATTCAGCGAAATTATTTGGATTTATTGTTGGAACTTCCGTGGGATGAATTCAGTAAGGATAAATTCGATTTAAAAAGGGCCCGAAAAATTTTGGATCGGGATCATTACGGACTTGACGACGTAAAGAAACGTATCATAGAATATTTGGCCGTTCTTAAACTTCGGAATGATATGAAATCACCCATTCTTTGTTTGTATGGGCCTCCAGGGGTTGGAAAAACTTCCCTTGGAAAGTCCATTGCCGAAGCATTGGGCAGAAAATATGTACGTATGTCATTGGGTGGCTTACGTGACGAAGCAGAAATTAGAGGCCACCGAAAAACCTACATTGGCGCTATGCCCGGCCGCATTGTACAAAGTATTAAAAAAGCGGGAACCAGTAACCCGGTATTTGTTTTGGATGAAATCGATAAGCTATCCATAGGAAGCCAAGGGGATCCTTCCTCGGCAATGCTGGAAGTACTTGATCCTGAGCAAAACAGCGCTTTCTATGATAATTTTTTGGAACTGGGCTATGATCTTTCCAAAGTAATGTTTATTGCAACATGTAATAGTTTGAGTACCATTCAGCCTGCTTTACGGGACCGAATGGAAATCATTAATGTCTCAGGTTATACCATTGAAGAAAAAGTGGAAATCGCCAAACGGCACCTACTTCCGAAGCAATTAAAAGAGCACGGATTGTCTGCCAACGATTTAAAAATTGGCAAACCACAATTGGAAAAAATAGTAGAAGGATATACCCGTGAAAGCGGTGTGCGAACCTTAGAAAAGCAGATCGCTAAAATGGTGCGTCATGCTGCGATGAAGATTGCTATGGAAGAACCCTATGACGTGAAAGTAGATCATAAAATGGTAGAGGAAGTGTTGGGAGCCCCGAAAATGGAACGGGATAAATATGAAAACAACGATGTAGCTGGAGTGGTAACAGGTCTTGCTTGGACCAAAGTAGGAGGGGATATCCTTTTTATTGAGTCTACGCTTTCCAAGGGGAAAGGTACTTTGACCATGACAGGAAATCTGGGAAAAGTTATGAAAGAGTCGGCAACAATTGCCATGGAATATATCAAATCTAATTCAGACCTTTTAGGATTAAAACCCGAGGTGTTTGAAAAATACAACGTACATATACATGTTCCGGAAGGCGCTACTCCAAAAGATGGTCCAAGTGCAGGAATCACTATGCTCACCTCCTTGGTATCCTTATTTACCCAGCGAAAAGTGAAAAAGAGTATCGCAATGACGGGTGAAATCACCTTACGCGGAAAGGTACTGCCTGTTGGAGGCATCAAGGAAAAAATACTTGCCGCCAAACGGGCAAGGATTAAGGAGATTATCCTTTGTGAAGATAATAAGAGGGATATTGAGGAAATTAAGGAAGAATACCTCAAAGGACTTACCTTTCATTATGTAAAGGAAATGAAAGAAGTAATAGAAGTAGCTTTAACAAAACAAAAGGTAAAAGACGCCAAAGAACTTTAGGTATTAAAAGCTATGATGCGAAAGCTTTTTTCCTTCCTAAAAATAATTTATCATTGTATCCGTTTTAAATCCTAGGAAACGTTGTCCAGGTTCATGATCCAAAGACTATTTTATTTAGGGGTATTTTTGATTGCTACTTCGTTGTTTGGGCAAATAGGGGGAAAGAGCACCTATCAATTCTTAAACCTTGGTATTTCTCCAAGACAGGTGGCATTGGGTGGAAAAGTAGTCACTAATTACGATTATGACCCTACGCAGGGAATTTTTAATCCAGCGAGCATTAACCCCGAAATGGATAACCAATTATCCCTTAATTACAACAATTATCTTGGTGATGTAAACTATGGAACTGCTGCCTATGCATATCTTTGGGATCGAAGGACACAAGTTTTGCATGCTGCAGTTACCTATATTAACTACGGAAAGTTTGACGGCTACGATGAACTGGGAAATCCTACGAGTAGCTTTGGAGGTGGGGAAGTAGCGGTTTCTTTTGGGCATGCCCGAAATATTGCCTTCACCAATTTTCATATTGGCGGAAACATAAAATTCATTTCCTCTAAATTGGAGCAATATACTTCCATGGGAGTGGCAGCAGATATTGCGGTGATGTATGTTTATGAAGATTGGGATTTGAATATTACGGCCGTAGCCCGAAACTTGGGAACACAAATTAGTCCGTATGCCGAAACCTATGAAAAACTCCCCTTTGAAGTGGTATTGGGAATTTCCCAAACACTTCAGAATATCCCTATCCGTTGGCACTTTACTTTAGAAAATATGCAGAGATGGAATGTAGCCTTTGCCAATCCCAATAGGGATGAAACCGATTTGGAAGGTGGGTCCAGTTCCGAAAATATTTCCTTTATTGATGATGCGTTTAGACATATGATCATTGGAGTAGAACTATTCCCCGAAAGTGGCTTCAATATTCGTTTGGGCTATAACTTTAGAAGGGGAGAGGAGCTTCGTATCGTGGAGCAACGTTCCTTTGCTGGTTTGAGTGCCGGATTTTCCCTTCGGTTAAATAAAATTAGATTGAGTTACGCCTATTCCAAATACAATTCTGCTGCGGCGACCAGCTTTTTCGGACTTAACCTAAACCTTCAATAATGCCGCATATTACCATTGCCATAGACGGCCATTCTTCCACAGGGAAAAGTACCGTGGCCAAACAGTTGGCAGATTATCTTGGGTATGTATATGTAGACACGGGTGCCATGTATCGTGCCGTGACACTATATGCACTTCGGAATGGTTTGATTACTGAAAATGATTTTAATCAAAAGGGTTTGATTGACGTCTTGCCTGAAATTCAGTTGCATTTTGAAAAAAATACGGAAGGTAAAGCCGAAATGTTCCTCAACGGTGAAAATGTGGAAAAAGCAATCAGAACCTTGGAAGTTTCAGAATATGTAAGTCCGGTGGCCACCCTTTCGGAAGTACGAAAGAAATTGGTAGAGCAGCAACAGCAAATGGGTAAAGGAGGAAAAGTAGTGATGGACGGGCGTGACATTGGAACCGTAGTTTTTCCCAATGCAGAATTAAAAATATTTATGACGGCCTCTGCCGAAGTACGTGCCCAGCGTAGATATGAAGAACTGCTTCATAGAGGCGAAGCCATTTCGTATGAGGAAGTATTGGAGAATGTTACAGAGCGTGACCAAATAGATTCCAGCAGGAAGGATTCTCCTTTAAAAATAGCCGAGGGCGCCATTGTAATAGACAATAGCGAACTGAATTTGGAAGATCAATTCCATATTATTCTACAATTGGCCAAAGACCGAATTGCCGGCAGGACATAAAAAAACCGCCACAGTGGGCGGTTATGCAGATTGGATTAGTTGGTTACAACGAAGGTTCCAGGTGATTTCTCCCGTGAAAAAGAGTAAAGGTGTGGGAAATTTTTTTCAAGATGAAGGAGTCCCTTCTTTTGTCTTCCCTTTGTACCCTGCTGTACTTATTGCTAGATTGGTTCATGGTTTTGGGTTAAGCTGTTTTTTTAAGGTCTTACCTATGTCTTCGCTTGCTATTCCAAGTGAAAGCTAAACTGGTTTTGGGTCTCTCTGTTAATTGGTTGCTGTTTAAAGTTCTCATTGTTGTTCGTTTTTTGATTGATGAATAATTCGTTTTATATGATTGATGTACTAGATAGACGACGGAAAATAATTTTTGTTACAGTACTATGCATTACAAAGTAGTAATTTAACAAATTTTAACAATTTTAGCCAAAGTAGGGGAGTTGTTATTGATAAAAAGAAACTCTTTGAAATTCAGAATAATTAATGTATTTTTGCAGCCCTTTTGAGCGGTTATTCTGAAATCAAAGGGAATTTAGATAAAAATAGAAACAAATCCTTCCGTGGATGTGCCGCAATCCTTTCAGACAAACACGGAATACAAAACCCGCGAATTATTGAGCTTTCAGTAATCGCACTTATTTTTTAAAATGGCTGAAAAAGCAAAAGCTGAAGAAGCACAAAACGCTGAAACTGCAGTAGCAGAAAAAGCAGTAACTCCAAAACAGGAACCTTCTTTAAAAGAACAGAATCCTGAAAAATTCCTTAAAGATTTTAACTGGCACAACTACGAAGAGGGAATTGATCCCGTAGACGAAGGTCAGTTGGAAGAATTTGAAAAACTAGTTGCCGAAAATTTCGTAGACACTTTAGATGACGAAGTGGTAGAAGGAGAAGTAATTCATATTACAGATCGTGATGCTATTATTGACATCAATGCGAAGAGTGAAGGAGTAGTTTCCTTGAACGAGTTCCGTTACAACCCAGATTTAAAGGTTGGGGATAAAGTAGAGGTGTTGATTGATGTGCGTGAGGATGCTACCGGGCAATTGGTTCTTTCCCACAGAAAAGCAAGAACCATCAAAGCTTGGGATAGAGTAAACCAAGCCCACGATGACGGTACCGTTGTAAATGGTTTCGTAAAATGTAGAACCAAAGGTGGAATGATCGTAGATGTATTTGGTATTGAAGCATTCTTGCCAGGTTCACAAATTGATGTGAAGCCTATCCGTGATTACGATGCTTACGTAGGTAAGACTATGGAATTCAAGATTGTGAAAATCAATCATGAGTTTAAAAACGTGGTAGTTTCCCACAAAGCCTTGATTGAAGCAGACATCGAAGAGCAGAAAAAAGAAATCATCGGTCAGCTTGAAAAAGGTCAGGTATTGGAAGGTGTTGTGAAAAACATCACTTCTTACGGTGTATTCGTAGACCTTGGAGGAGTAGATGGATTGGTTCACATTACAGACCTTTCTTGGTCACGAATCAACCACCCGAATGAAATCGTGGAACTAGATCAAAAACTGAATGTAGTAATCCTTGACTTTGATGAAGATAAAACACGAATTCAATTAGGATTGAAGCAATTGAAGCCTCACCCATGGGAAGCACTTGGCGATGAGATGAAAGTTGGTGATAAAGTAAAAGGAAAAGTAGTGGTCATCGCAGACTACGGTGCTTTTATTGAAGTTGCCGAAGGTGTTGAAGGATTGATTCACGTTAGCGAAATGTCTTGGTCAACTCACTTAAGAAGTGCTCAGGATTTCGTAAGTGTAGGTGATGAAGTGGAAGCAGTGATTCTTACTTTAGATCGTGATGAAAGAAAAATGTCCCTTGGTATTAAGCAATTAACGCCAGATCCATGGACAGATATTACCAAGAAATACCCTGTTGGTTCAAAACACTCCGGTATTGTACGTAACTTTACCAACTTTGGAGTATTTGTTGAATTGGAAGAGGGAATTGACGGACTTATCTACATTAGCGATCTTTCTTGGACTAAAAAAGTGAAACACCCAAGTGAGTTTACCAATATTGGTGATGAACTTGAAGTTGTTGTATTGGAATTGGATGTGGAAGGCCGAAAGTTAAGCTTAGGTCATAAACAAACTAAGGACAATCCATGGGATAAATATGAAGAGGAATTTGCAGTTGGAAGTAAACACACCGCTGCAATTGATGAAATCGTAGACAAAGGTGCTGTGATCAACTTCAATGAAGATATTAGTGCATTTGTACCGAAGCGTCACATGGAAAAAGAAGACGGTTCAGATTTGAAGAAAGGTGAAGAAGCAGAATTCATTATTATTGAATTCAACAAAGACTACAAAAAAGTAGTAGCTTCCCATACTTCCCTTCATAAAGAAGAAGAGGCTAAAATTGTAAAGCAAGCTGCGAAGCGTGCTGCAAAAGAAGCCGAAGAAGCGAAACCTACCTTAGGTGATGCTAATGCAAAGCTTCAGGAATTGAAGGATAAAATGGATGGTAAATCTAAATAATCCTTCTTTTATATAAGTTTGAAAGCCCTTCCATTTGGAGGGGCTTTTTTAATATATGCCGTGATGTTCTTCAAATTTCAATAAAAACCATTAACTTTGTCCCCTGAATACGATTCAGCTTTCCCTATGAGCCAGAAAGTGCTTTTAAATGCTACTGAAATCAACATCGCACTCCACCGTTTGGCTTGTCAATTAATTGAAAATCATGACACCTTCGAAAATACGGTACTCATTGGCATTCAGCCTAGGGGGATATTTTTGGCAGAACGGCTCAAAAAATTGCTGGAAAACGAATACGGAATCAAACATATAAGATTAGGATATTTAGATATCACATTCTACAGGGATGATTTCAGGAGGAGTGATAAACCTTTGGAAGCAAATTCCACCAAAATAGATTTTATCGTAGAAGATCAAAAAGTAGTCTTTATTGACGATGTCTTGTATACTGGCAGAAGCATCCGGTCTGCACTTACAGCCATCCAATCTTTTGGAAGACCTCTGGAAATTGAGCTACTCACATTGATTGATAGGCGGTTTAGTAGGCATTTACCCATTCAGCCAGATTACCGCGGAAGACAGGTAGATGCTATCAATAAAGAAAAAGTAAAGGTGTGTTGGAAGGAAAATGAAGGAGAAGACGTTGTTTATTTAGTTGAAAAATAATATGAGTGAATTAAGTGTGAACCACTTATTGGGAATTAAATACATCACCGAAGAAGACATTCAACTCATCTTCGAAACCGCAGATCATTTCAAGGAAATCATTAACAGGCCTATTAAAAAAGTTCCTTCACTAAGGGACATAACTATTGCCAATCTATTTTTTGAGAATAGTACGCGAACCCGACTTTCCTTTGAATTGGCAGAGAAACGTTTGTCTGCAGATGTCATTAATTTTTCAGCGGCATCCTCTTCCGTGAAAAAAGGGGAAACCTTAATAGATACCGTAAATAATATACTTTCCATGAAAGTAGATATGGTGGTGATGCGACACCCAAATCCAGGAGCTGGGGTGTTCCTCTCCAAACATATTGATGCAAGTATTGTAAATGCAGGAGACGGAGCACATGAACATCCCACTCAAGCATTATTGGATTGTTATTCCATAAGGGAAAAACTAGGCGATGTTGCTAATAAAAATGTAGTCATTGTAGGCGATATTCTACATTCGAGGGTTGCCCTTTCCAATATTTTTGCCCTTCAGAAACTAGGCGCCAATGTAAAAGTATGTGGTCCTAAAACGCTAATTCCCAAATATATTGATAAACTAGGAGTGGAAGTGGAGCACAATCTTCAAAATGCTTTACAATGGTGTGACGTAGCGAATATGCTTCGTGTACAGAATGAACGGATGGATATCAGTTATTTTCCTTCTACCCGTGAATACGCACAGCAATTTGGACTTACAAAGAAAATTCTGGACAATTTAGACAAGGAAATCGTAGTAATGCACCCAGGTCCTATCAATAGGGGGGTTGAAATTACCAGTGATGTTGCAGATAGTGACCAAGCCATTATTTTGGATCAAGTTCAAAATGGGGTTGCCATTCGGATGGCAGTGATTTACTTACTGGCCTCAAAAATTTTGCAATATGAAGATCGATAATAAAGAAAACTATACCGTGTTAGCAGACGATAGGGGGGCTTTTTCAGATTTTGCTCCTTTCGTCACACAACAAGTATTGGAACACTTTCAGAATACAAATATCATCATTGATCTTCAAAAATATACCCATATCGCCTTAGAGGAAATTTTGGAATTATTAGAACTTTCCAATAAACACCGTGCACAAAAAAACTCCTTGGTCATTGTGAATGATGCCATTAACCCAGATGATATTCCAGCAGAATTAGTGGTTGTTCCAACCTTGCAGGAAGCAGAGGATATCATTGAAATGGAAGATATAGAACGTGATTTGGGTTTTTAAAAAATAAAGATGAAGCTTACGATATTGGGCTGCCATTCTGCTACACCAAGGGTGAATTACCATCCTACGGCCCAAGTGCTTGAAATGAGTGGTCATTTGTTTTTAATAGATTGTGGGGAGGGAACTCAAATACAATTGCGCCGTACCAAGGTAAAGTTTTCTCGAATCAAACATATTTTCATTTCTCACTTGCACGGCGATCATTTTTTCGGATTGGTTGGCCTTATTTCCACTTTTAGATTACTTGGAAGGGAAGCCGAATTACATATTTATGGACCTGTTGGAATTAAGGAGGCCATTACCCTTCAGTTAAAATTGGGAAATAGTTGGACCAATTACCCCCTGCTATTTCATGAATTAGATGCGATGGAACCGAAATTGATATTTGAGGATGATATGGTCTCGGTAACCACAATTCCTTTAAATCATCGAGTGTATACAAATGGTTTTTTATTTCAGGAAAAACTTGGAGAACGAAAATTGAATATAGATGCCGCGGAAAAGGCAGAAATAGATCAGGTTTATTTTAATAAATTGAAGCAGGGACTGGATGTTGAAAATAGATTTGGGGAGCTGATAGGAAATGAGTTGGTTACCTTTGCTCCAGATCCTCCTGAAAGCTATGCGTACTGTAGTGATACGGCTTATTTCCCAGAAATTATTACTCAAATTTCGGAAAGTACCGTATTATACCATGAATCCACATTTTTGGAATCCCATGCGCATTTATGTGATAAAACAAAGCACAGTACCGCAGCGGAAGCTGCAAAAATAGCAGCTTCTGCAAAAGTTGGTCATCTTATTTTAGGGCACTATTCTGGCCGCTATAGTGATTATGAGCTCTTCCGTGAAGAGGCTAAAAAATATTTTGACAAGGTACATTTAGCTGAGGATGGAAAAGTATTCGAATTTTAATACCTAGTTCATTTAACCCAAATTTAAATACGAGATAGTTTTTCAAACTTTAAAAATCCCGTAAATTGCAGTTTAGCTTCTAATTTTAACACGATATATTTCATGAGGGATAACCTTCACGATTACCGAAAAAGCTACGGAAAAGGAAAGTTAGATAAAGAAACTTCCGATTCCAACCCATTTCAGCAATTTCGTAAATGGTTTTACGATGTGCAAAATGCTGGAGGTGTTGATGAAGTAAATGCAATGACCCTAACAACGATTGGAGTTGATGGTTTTCCAAAGGGCAGGGTGGTATTGTTAAAGAAGTATGATGAAAATGGATTTTATTTCTACACCAATTATGATAGCGAAAAAGGAAAATCCATTGCTGCATGCCCAAACGTGTCTTTATCCTTTTTTTGGCCCAATACAGAACGCCAAATTATCATAAAGGGAGTAGCAGAAAAGACTTCTGTTTCAGATTCTGAAAATTATTTCGCTTCTCGTCCCAAGGGGAGTCAGTTGGGAGCCTTGGTAAGTGATCAAAGCAGTGTGGTTGAGAGTAGGGAGCAACTGGAAAATGAATTGGCTTTACTTGAACGGCAATACGATGGTAAAGAAGTACCTAAACCAGAAAACTGGGGAGGATACCTTGTGCGTCCTATTTCGTTTGAATTCTGGCAAGGAAGGGCAAATAGATTACACGATAGAATACGCTACACTTTAAATGATCTAGATTGGGAAATAGAACGTCTTGCACCTTAACTAACAACTAAAAAACCAACTAATGAAAACCCTTTACATGGTCCGTCATGCGAAATCCTCATGGAAACATGATGTAATAGATCACAAAAGACCACTTAAAACACGAGGTGAAAATGACGCCGAATTGACCTCTGCTTATGTTTCAGCTAATTTTGATCCACCACAAAAAATAATAACTAGTGATGCGGTTAGGGCACTCACAACAGCCCATTATTTTAAAAAGGCTTACGGCATTGCTGATAATGATTTTCTGGTAAATCATAATTTATATGATTTTAGTGGGCACAAGGTTATGGAAATTATTAGAACCATAGATGATTCATTGGAAACCGTAATGATTGTAGGGCATAATCATGCTTTTACTTCCATTGCCAATATGTTGGGTAATAAATATTTGGAAAACGTACCAACTTGCGGATTTGTGAAAATTGAATTTGAAGAAGATTCCTGGAACAATATAACAACAGGCAAAACAAAGGCTACCATCTTCCCAAAAGAATTAAAAAATAAATGAAACTTATTTCCACTTCAAAGAAAACCAATCATATTTATGCCAATAGGGATTTAAGTTGGCTTCAATTTAATGCCCGGGTACTTCAGGAAGCGGAAGATCCTACAGTTCCACTCTTGGAGCGGCTTCGGTTTTTGGGAATTTTCTCTAATAATTTAGATGAATTTTTCAAGGTGCGGTATGCTACCATTAAACGTATTGTGGAAGCTGGTAAAGGAGGCCGAAAAGCATTGGGTGGTGTTTCAGCAACAGAACTTTTGGAGGAAATTACCCAAACAGTGATTGACCAGCAGCAATTAAGCATGAGTATTCTGCGTGATATTGAAAGTGAACTGGAAGCAGAAGGAATTTACATCATCAACGAAACCGAAATTTCTTCGGCACAGAGTAAATTTATTTCAGATTATTTCATTCGGGTGGTGAGCCCAGCACTAGTGACCATCATGCTTTCCGAAGTAGAAGAGTTTCCTTCCCTAAAGGATAGTGCAGCATACCTAGCGGTTAGGATGATCATGAAAGAGCAGGATAAGACATTTCAGCATAAAATAAATTATGCACTTATTGAAATCCCTCGGGTGATTGATCGTTTTGTGGTTTTACCGGAAGAAGACGGAAAAAAGTATATCATCATTTTGGATGACCTCATTAGGCATTGTTTGGGTAATATCTTTAGTCTTTTTCAATATGAAGAGATTACTGCCCATATGATTAAGATTACAAGGGATGCAGCATTGGATTTAGATAGCGACTTAAGCCGTAGTTTTTTGGAGAAAATTTCAAAAAGTGTTGCCCGAAGAAGTAGTGCAGATCCTGTAAGGTTCGTCTATGATAAAACCATAGATGCAGATACTTTGGAGTTTTTGATGAAGAAAATGGGCATTGATAGAACAGATAGCATCATCCCTGGTGGGCGTTATCATAATAGGCGGGATTATATGAAATTCCCTAGTTTGGGACGCAAGGATTTACTTTATAAAGTGAATGATCCCCTTCCCATCAAAGGATTGAGCCTTCAAGGAAGTTTACTGAAAGAAATTGCCAAAAAGGATTATTTGCTGCATGCCCCTTATCAAACATTTAGTTATGTTGTGAAATTTCTTCGGGAAGCCGCATTAGACCCACACGTACAATCTATTAAAATCACGATTTACAGACTGGCTGAAGTTTCCCACATTGCCAGCTCCCTTATAAATGCTGCAAAGAATGGAAAAGAAGTCATCGTTCAAATTGAATTGCAAGCCCGTTTTGATGAAGCAGCAAACATCAATTATGCAGAGCAAATGCAGGAAGAAGGAGTGAAATTGATATTTGGGGTGCAAGGACTAAAAGTGCATTGCAAGGCTTGTGTGGTAGAGCGATTGGAAGCTGGTAAGCTAAAGCGCTATTCTTTTGTGAGTACAGGGAATTTTAACGAGTCAACCGCACGCATTTATACAGACTATACCCTTTTTACGGCAAATGATGAAATAGCTAAGGAAATTAATAAGGTGTTCAACTTTTTTGAAGTCAACTATAAAATTAAGAAGTATAGGCATTTAATTGTATCACCACATTACACTCGAACTGCATTCTACAATATGATTGAAAAGGAGATTGCAAACCATAAAAAAGGCTTGCCTAGCGGAATTAAAATCAAGCAGAATAGCCTTTCAGACTTTAAAATGATTGATAAGCTGTATGAAGCCAGTAAGGCTGGGGTGAAAATTGAAATGATTGTGCGCGGTATTTGCTGTCTAATCCCAGAGGAAGAAGGAATGAGTGAAAATATTGAAGTAATTAGTATTGTTGACAAATTCCTGGAACACCCCAGACTGTATATTTTCGAAAATGGGGGAGCACCTAAGTATTATATTTCCTCTGCAGATTTTATGACCAGAAACCTTGATACCCGTGTTGAAATTACCTGTCCAATTTATGATGAGGATATCCAAACGGAATTGCTGGAAACCTTTGAAATTTGTTGGAGAGATAATGTAAAAGCGAGAAAGATTACGAAGTTTCAAGAGAATACTTATGTTGCGAATGAGCTTCCGAAGTATCGATCTCAGTTTGCCCTATATGATTACTATAAAAATAAATTGAATTAATTTGTTGAATATCGAAAAATACGCAGCCATTGATATTGGCTCAAATGCAATACGATTGCTTATTTCCACCGTAACTGAAATGGGGGAGAAACCACCGCATTTCAAAAAAACCTCTTTGGTGCGGGTTCCCATTAGGTTAGGGGCAGATGTATTTTTGACGGGAGCTATTTCCGAGGCGAAGACCCAAGCCATGATGGATGCCATGTCTGCGTTTCAATTATTAATGAAAACCCATAATGTCAAAGCATATAGGGCTTGTGCTACTTCTGCAATGCGGGAGGCAAACAATGGAGAGGAAGTGGCGCGAAAAATTGCCGAACATACTGGAATTGAAATTGAAATCATTGATGGCGAAGTAGAAGCTTCGCTTATTGCTTCAACAGATTTACGAGATCTCATAGATTCTGAAAAGACCTTCCTATATGTGGATGTTGGTGGTGGAAGTACAGAGTTTACGGTGTTTGCCGAAGGCCGAGTGATAGAGTCCAAATCCTTTAAATTAGGTACCGTGCGGGTATTAAATGATATGATGGGAGAGTCTATTTGGAAAGATGTGAAGAAGTGGATTGAAAAGCATACCAAAAAATATGAAAAAGTAAGTCTTATTGGTTCTGGAGGGAATATCAACAGTATTTATAAGGCCAGTGGAAAGAAAATAGGAAAACCGCTTAGTTATTTTTTCTTGTCAGATTACTACGAAAAACTGAAATCCTACACCTATCATGAGCGGATTTATGAGTTGCAGATGAATGCAGACCGTGCCGATGTGATTATTCCTGCTACCCGCATTTATCTCTCAGCCATGAAATGGAGTAAGTCTAAGAATATCTATGTGCCTAAAATTGGACTCTCAGATGGTATCATCAAATACCTCTACAATCAAAAATTTAAACATACTGGATTGTAAACCTTTTTACGCAGTTTTTGTTTATCTTTAAAAAGTCTCAAAATGCATAAATAAAAACGGCTTATTTCCTTACTATATATGATTCAACCTACGATTCCAGCCAATGAATCCCAGCGTTTAAAAGCTTTACAAAAGTTAAACATAGTAGATTCAGATTCTGAACAGGAATACGATAACATTACTCAGCTAGCTAAATTTATTTCAGGGGTTTCTGTCTCAATGATTTCACTTATAGATGTTAATCGCCAATGGTTTAAATCGAAAGTAGGTATTGAGCTTTGTGAGAGTTCTCGTGAAAATTCATTTTGTGGACACGCCATTTTAACTCCGGAAGAGCCTATGATTGTTCCAGATGCTAAAAAGGACGTTCGATTCCAAGGAAATCCTTTTACCACTGCAGATAACCCCGTTATATTTTATGCTGGATTTCCTATTTTAGACCCAGATGGGTACGCGCTAGGTACTTTATGCGTGATTGATAGCAAGCCGAAGGAACTCCATAAAAATCAAATTCACCAATTAAAGATTCTTGCCAAACAAGTTGAAAAGCTACTCGAACTTCGAAAGAGAAATATTGAGCTTTTGGAGACAAAGGAACATTTAGCAAAGCACAACAATTTATTGAAAAGCTTTGCGGGTCTTGTTTCCCATGATATGAAAATGCCTTTATCTAATTTAATTCTTACCACAGATATCCTGCGAAAGGAATATAGTGGTCAGTTTGATGACAAAGGCAGGGAATACCTTGATTACCTTAAAAAAACTTCTTTTTCCTTAAGTAATTACATTTCCAACATCCTAGATCATTATGAAGCAACAGCCTATGAAAAGCAAGATTACAAGGCGTTTGAACTAAATGAGATGCTTGAAGATATCGTGGATATGCTGGATATTAGGTACGATTGCGAACTGCATTTGCCTGAAGGAAACCCAGTTGTAACTTGTAATCAAGTAGCATTAAAACAGATTTTCATTAACCTTATAGGAAATAGCCTAAAATACAATGACAAGGATACTATTGTCATTGATTTGGGTTTTGAAGAAAAAGAGGATCAGTATCTTTTTTATGTAAAAGACAATGGAATGGGTATTGAAGAGGATGAATTGGAAGTTATCTTCGAACTCTTCAAGACCTCTGGAAAGCCAGATAGAGAAGGTAATATGGGGCACGGAATCGGACTTTCAACCGTTAAGAAATTAGTAGAAGCCTTGGGGGGCGAAATTAGCATTTCCTCTACTTTTGGAGAAGGGGCTACCTTTTCATTTTCAATTGAAAAACCCTAATTCAGTATTACAATAATTTTGAAGCAATTTCTTTCCAATTTTTAACCCGCTCATGTGCATGTTCTTGGTTGTTGGCGTTATGCGGTTGGTGAAATAGTAAGGTTCTCCCTTCAAAATAGTCAAGGTTTTTGAAATGATCATCAATCATAATATCTCCCTTCACGATAGTTTTATAACCGCATAATACAATATGTTTCCAAGATATAAAGGGGAAATGTTCTTCAAGCCAATCATATTTTTCACGAAGGCTATTGGGAAACTCCATTGCAGCAGACACAATAAATACCTCATACTTATTTTGTAGTTCCTTCAAAGTTTCCACTGCCTCGGGAATCACAGGCGCCGTTCTAAAAAATCCTTCTTGCCGAACATGTATTTTACCATTTGGAAACGCTTCAATTTCATTGATGCCTGTCACTTCGGAAAGTTGAATCCTCTTACCTGATTCCTTTTCTTCAAAATTGATAAATTGTTGGTATACATCTGCTAAGACACCGTCCATGTCAACTATCAATCGTTTATTTTTTATATTTTCCATCTTATTCAATTACTAAAATAGCATACTATTTTTCGAGTGCCTACTAACAGACATTACCAAAAAATTAATTTTTGAAATAATAGGTTGCGAAGTATTCTGAAAAAATACTTGCCCCTTCATCATTAAGATGCGTCACATTCATAAAGAGTGTTTTGTTTTGATACAAATTTGAAAAATCGCTGTAGTTAGGGAGGAAATCTTTATAAAAAGAAAAGTCAAAAGTAGATTGATAAATAGGTGAAGTGAAAAAGTACAACTTGATATTCAATTCTTGGCAAATTTCTACTATTTCCAGCAGATGAGCATTTGGGAGTTTATTCAATTCCGCAGCAGCCTTGCCTTCCTTTTGCATGACCGTATAAACAGGTTGATACCCTAAATATTCATAGGTCTGATTTTTATCTCCAAGTTGCGTTAGAAGTATTTCCCTACTGCCAATTTTGGGTCCAAACTTGGCATATCGATAATATGGGATATAATGGTAATAGGAATAGTACTTACCATAAGGTTTGAAAGCATTAAAAATATCTTGTTCTATGATGTAAGGCATCCAAGGAATACTTCCAAGGGGGTCAGGTGTTTCTTCCGTTCTATAATCTGTTTGTACAAAAACATAGCTTGGAGTTCCTTTTTTCAAGTATTCTTTCAGCATTAGTTTAAGTTCTAAAGGTCCGCTGGCATCAATGGCTAAGTTTATTCCTTGCAACCCGGTTAGACTATCAATACGTTTTGGTTGCAAAAAATTTAAGGTTCTGGAAGAGCCTAGCAGGATATAATCATAGGGAGGATTTTTTTCCATGGATTTTACCCATTTAATTTTATTCCGAAGGGTTCCATGATAGGAATAATATGAAAATAGGGCTTCGAGGGCATAAGCACTTACTGTTAGGCAGACTAGTAAATAAATCGTGTATTTGATGAGTTTTTTCATTTAGAACTGAAAGTAAATAAATTCGGTAATCTCTGAAAAACTTCCAAAAAGCAAAATGAGTAGGATCAAAGCAGGCGCTTTTACCCACTGTATCTGTTTGCTTTCCATTGGGAACTCCTTTTTTCTGTAGATCCATTCAAATAGGATAAAAGGGATTAACAACGGAATTAACTCAAAGGAAAAACGATTGATATCCAATCGTTCCAGTGTAAAGTCTGCTGAAACAATTCCTTCTAAATACAATACGGCATGATAGATGGAATTTGCCCTAAAAAATACCCAGCCAAGACAAACCAATGCAAATGTTGAGAGTATTCCCCATAGCTCCCTCAATGAGGGTAAAAACCTATTCTCTGCTGCATTATTTAAATACTTTCTATTGCTGTTGGTGAGAAACAGTGGAAGAAAAAACAAGGCATTCAATCCGCCCCAAGCTATGAAGGTCCAATTCGCACCATGCCAAAATCCGCTTACAACAAACACAATAAAGACATTTCGTATTTTCTTTAAAAGACCACCTTTATTTCCACCCAGTGGAATGTATAGATAATCCCTGAACCAAGTAGAGAGTGAAATGTGCCATCGTCGCCAAAACTCGGCTATGTCCCTTGAGAAATAGGGATATTTAAAATTGGCCATTAAATCTATTCCAAATAACCGGGCGGTCCCGATGGCCATATCAGAATAACCAGAAAAGTCACCATAAATTTGAAATGCAAAATAGAAAGCCCCTAATAGAAGGGTAGTACTGGAATATTCTGAATAATTGGAAAAAATATCATTGACATATTGTGCACAATTATCTGCAATGACCACTTTTTTAAATAAACCCCATAAAACTTGATTCACACCTAAGATGGCTTCTTCCCTTTGTAGTGTTCTAGGTTTATTGAATTGTGGCAGTAAGTGTTTCGCCCTTTCAATGGGGCCTGCAACAAGCTGCGGAAAAAAACTTACAAAAGTCGCAAAACGAAGTAAGGATTTGTTTGGGGGGATTTTTCCATTGTACACATCAATAGTATAGCTAAGTGTTTGGAAAGTGTAAAAACTAATTCCTACGGGAAGAATAATATTCAAAGAGGCTATTTCCAGTTCACTTCCAAAAAGCCGAAATCCTTTTGTAAAATTTTCTATAAAAAAATCATAGTACTTAAAAAAGCCCAACAATACCAAATTGGCTATTAGACTAATAATAAGATAGGGGCGTTTTCCTTTTTTGGTGGGGGCCTGCTCCATCAAAAACCCCATAGAGAAATCAATTAGCGTGCTAAAGATAATCAGTGATAAAAATCGCCAATCCCACCAACCATAAAAGATGTAGCTGGCTATGAACAGAATGATATTCTGCGTTTTTTTGTTTTTCCTTCCTATGATCCAATACAAAAGGAATACAATTGGAAGGAATATGGCAAAGTCTATAGAATTGAAAAGCATATGCCGTTAAGGGATGGCTTTAACCATGCACTTTTTCTTCTTTTCCCAAGTTCTTCATAATGGTAGCTTCAAACTCCAAAAGGTCCTGCCATTTTTTATCTACCTCTTCCCGGTTTCCATATTTCCGTGCAAATCCAAGAAACATGGTATAATGATTAGCTTCACTAATCATCAATTTACGGTAAAAACTAGCAAGCTTTTTGTCTTCCAGCTCTTCACTTAACAATCTGAACCGTTCACAGCTCCTGGCTTCAATAAGAGCGGCATACAGAAGCCTGTGGATAAGGTGGTCATTTCTACTGCCTCCTTTGGGAAAGAACTTCATTAATTGATTCACATAAGCATCCTTACGTTCCCTTCCTAATGACCAGCCACGCTCAACAATTCTATCATGAACCATTTTAAAATGACTCATTTCTTCTTGGGCCAAAAGGGTCATTTCATCTACGAGTTCACTATATTCAGGATATCCAATAATTAGTGAGATAGCGGTAGACGCTGCTTTTTGCTCACAATAGGCATGATCTGTAAGAATTTCTTCAATGTTCTTTTCAACAATATTTACCCATCGGGGATCGGTTGGTAATTTAAGTCCGAGCATCTTTATGTGATCCTTTTCTTGGTTTTCCATTGGTGCAGCGTATTTATAGGTCTAAATCAAATTCTTTTCTAATTGTGGAGAGTAGCGGGTTCTTCTCGTTCATTTTATCAAATTTCTCCCTTGGCGTGTAGGCATATCGTTTGGTTTCGGCTTCATTTACTTCCACAGAGAGGGATATCTCATAGTTTTTTAGCTTTTTCCGAAGAAATTCCAATAATTCCCCTTGGGCTCGCTCAACCTCTACTTTAATGGTCGTATTTGGGAAAACCAAATGGATTAAATTTCCATCAAGCGCAGGGCTTCCCATGGTAAGATGGGACAATAAATTAAAACGCCCGTCTTTTTCAATTTTTTTGGTATACGCTTTCCATGCTTTTGAAAAATCTTCTTCAGAGAATTCTTCGGTTGGAAGTTCATCTGCGCTAGGCTGTTGCGCTACCAACTCTTTTTTCAATTGCTGTTTCTTCTGAATGCTTTTTAGGGAAAGTGCAGAAATCTTCTTTGCATTGCGTTCTGCTAGCTTTTGGGCTTGATTGGAAAAATTAGCAGTCACAAGAGTTTCAGTTATTTCTTTTTTAGCTTCAACTACAGTTTCAACTTCTTTAGCTTTTACAACCTCTTCCTTGAGTTCTTCTTTGGGTTTTTGAGATTCTACGGTCGCCCTTGGATCCTCCTTGATTTTGAAGTGGGAGGGAGGGATGATTATTCGTTCATTGGTAGCTTTTTTTTTTTCGTCTACAAATGATAGGGATGCCAATTGCATTAAGGCTAATTCAATCAATAGTCGTGGATTCCGACTGTTTTTATATTGCAAATCACATTCATTTGCAATCTTAATAGCGTCTATTAAAAAAGATTTTTCAGCTTGTTTAGATTGCTCCAAATAGCGCTTTTTGATTTGTTCCCCAACTTCCAAAAGTGAAATGGTCGCTTCGTTTTGACAAACCAATAAATCCCTAAAATGCGAGGCTAGTCCTGCAATAAAATGATGTCCGTCAAATCCTTTAGCTAAAATATCGTCAAATTTGGTAAGGATAGTTGGGATGTTATTCTGCAGCAATAATTCAGTAATATCAAAATAGTAGGAATAATCCAATACATTTAAATTTTCGGAAACGGCCTCCCTGGAGAGAGACTTTCCGGAAAAACTTACCACTCGGTCAAAAATTGAAAGCGCATCCCGCATGGCGCCATCTGCCTTTTGGGCAATCACATGCAAGGCATCATCCTCTGCTTCCACGCCTTCTGCATTGGCAACTTGCTGCAATTGATACTTTATGTCATTTACTGTAATTCTTTTAAAATCAAAAATTTGACATCTTGAAAGAATGGTGGGAATGATTTTATGTTTTTCGGTAGTTGCCAAAATAAAAATGGCATGTTTTGGTGGTTCTTCCAAGGTTTTCAGAAAAGCATTAAATGCAGCTGAAGACAGCATGTGAACCTCGTCAATAATGTACACCTTATAATTTCCTACCTGTGGGGGAATACGAACTTGGTCAATCAAATTCCGTATATCATCTACCGAATTATTTGAAGCAGCATCCAGTTCAAATATGTTGAAGGCAAAATCTTCATCTTCATGATGGGTGCCATCATCATTAATTTTTTTGGCTAGGATGCGTGCACAGGTAGTTTTTCCAACACCTCGTGGCCCAGTAAACAATAAGGCTTGAGCTAAATGATTGTTTTTAATGGCATTTTCCAACGTTTTGGTAATGGCACTTTGCCCAACAACATCTTCAAAAGATGTTGGACGGTATTTTCTTGCCGATACGATGAAATGTTCCATAGATAAACAAAGATAAAAAGGTCGGGAAAGTTTCCTAAAAAACCAAGTTTCTAATTTCCCATAGTTATTAACATTTTAGGTATTTTTGCAATGCAGGCCGCCTTATCGCCGCCCAATTTGGGAGGAGGAAAGTCTGGACACCATAGGGAAGTATAGCGGCTAACCGCCGTCGTCCAGTAGCAATCGCTACAGGATAGGACTAGTGCAACAGAAAGAATGTACAGGTAATGCTGTAGTGAAATCAGGTAAACTCTATACGGTGAAATGTCATGTATACCTACGCTTGAGGGTTCCCGCCCGATGTAGGAGGGTAGACAGATAGAGCTTTTGGGTAACCAACTGCCTAGATAAATGATAGGGGTTCACAATAGTGAATACAGAATCCGGCTTATAGGCCTGCTTTTTTAATGTAATTTTTCATGAGGTCATTTGCCCACTCAACGGCATCTTCTATCGTACCGAATATTTCATATTTTCCCGAGTATAATTTTTTTTCAAAATTGGCTATTTCCATTGAGGACTCATTGTAGCAAATCACAGCAATACCTAGTAAAAAAGGGTGCTTGTTGTCCCGCAATAAATTAGGGTCTATAGTGTAGTCATGTTCCCTGTTAGCAATAGAAACAAAAGGCCGACCTTTGTAATAGCTGTCAAAAATTTCAAATAATTCCGCAAGATGATTCTCATCCAGGACTACGCCTTCATTGATGGAAGAGACCACATAATTTTCATAAAGCCCAATTTCGGCAAAGCCTAAGGTCAATTTACGGGGAGCTTTCATATTTTTGTAGAAAGATTTACTTCTTTCTATATCTAAACTACAAAAATTGTAAGGATTTTAAATATTAAATCTTTCAATTTGAAAAAAAAGAAAATATAGAACCACCATATCTTCTGGACTCCAAAAAATTGGGATGGTTAGATAGATCTTTTTGTTTTTCATGCTCCAAAATAAGGATCCCTACTTCGGAGAGATGTTTTTTCGTACAATAAGAATTTACCAATTGTTTAAGTTCATCCTCTTCGAATGCGTAGGGAGGATCAGCGAAAATGAGGTCGTATGAAGTGTTACTTCTTTCAGAAAAACTGAAAACATCCATTTTCAAAACCGATATTGGAAATTCAAAAGTCAAGGATGTTTTTTCAATAAATTTCACACATCCTTGATTAATATCCACACAGGTGATATCTGGGCAACCTCTTGATGCAAATTCGTAAGCGATATTCCCGGTGCCAGCAAACAAATCCAACACTTTAATTTCTGAAAAATCCAACCGATTTCTTAAGATATTGAAAAGTCCTTCTTTCGCAAAATCAGTGGTAGGACGAACCGGCAGCTTTTTAGGTGCAATGATTTTTCTTCCCTTGTGACTCCCTGAAATAATTCGCATTATGAAAGTATTTTGTGGAGAATATGTCTATGTGGGGCTTCATCATCAATGGATGGCAAATCGTGAGTATGGAAGCTAATGTTACGAATATAAGTATATAAAATTTCGAAATATTCGTCTTTATCTTCAATTGATCCTAAAAGAATTGTTTGGGCTTTGTTAGGATCTAGTTTAAGTTGTTCAAAACAGAATAGAGTGAAATATGCTAAATCCTCAGGTGTTTTATATGGGTAGCTGTTACATAATGCTAGTTTTCCATTTTTAATAACAATGCATTCAAAAAGTCCATCTATGATATGAAGGTATATTTTGGGCTCAATACTGTATTTTTCTTTATTGAGGATATAATTGAGCAATACTCCTTTGCAATGAAAAAATTGAAAATCACCAAAGTGCTCAAATATGTAATTATTGATATTTACGAAGGGAACATGTACAACAGTAAGTTGATGGTGTTCGAGATGATCAAAGGCCACAAAATCGTTGACCAGTATCTTTGTGTTAAATTTTAGGTATTCTGATGCCTTGGCCTCATCAAAAAGGCTTGTAGGGACTACAGTTGCGTAAGGAGTAGCATATACAATGGACACTTCATGTAATTTGTCAAGTGCATGTTTTTGAATTTCCTTTTTGAGTTCTTCCAGAATATCTTCAGGTGTGGTAGTAGTAGCATACTCGTAGGCACTGAAGAATGTAGTTTCCCCATTATTGGATAAACCTAAAAAAGAAAGTCCATTCAAAGAAATTTGAACGGACAATCTAACTGTTTGGTTGGTATTTACGTTATTGCTTGTCTTTGGCTGAGTCATAGAGTTTAGGCCAGTTACCACTGGTGTTCACTTCATCCATGGATCCTACTTGAATGTATGCTCCATTTACACCGTCTACAGACTGAGTTAATTTTTCTTGTTGGATTAAATCTTTATTTAAGCCCTCTAGCACGACATCTTTAGAAACTTTTGCTTCAAAAACTGAATAGAACGTTCCGTTTTTTTCAATTTTACCGGCATCCATCTCAAACTTGGCATCGGTGTCTGGTACATTCATCATGGTTTTGTAACGATCCCCATTGTATAATGAATCCTTTACAGAAGCGAAACGAAGTGTGTCTATAATCACATCTTCAATATAATATCCTTCTGTAAGACCATAGGCTTTGTTCTTTTCAACATCATCATAAACCGTGTCCCTTCTTTGGGTAATTGCAAATTGGGCTGTATCGATAAATTGCACTAAACTATCAAAGGTCTTCGCGAACTTCCCATTAATTTCTTGATAGGCTAATTGTCCGGCTTTGATATCCTTCAGCTTTGCTATGACTTTTTGGTACCTTTCTTCTTTCTTTTTGTTGAATTGAACAGGGCCAATGATGGAGTTATACAGTTGATAACCCAAGAAAAGGACCAAAATCCATAGTACAATTTTGAGGATAAGTTTCATTTTTGAATATTTAATAGGTTTTTAGATGCTGTACTGTCACAAATCTACAATTTTTTTTTATTCGCAAAAGGAATATCCGAAAAAAACCTGAGTATCTTTGGAGCAAACCATTTCCTTTTCATGAGCCCTTCGCATTTTTATAGTTTACTTAAAAATGACTTTCCGCACACTTTAACAAGCAAACAGGATATTGCCCTTCAACTATTGGCAAAATTCATTGTGAACGATAATTTCAATGAAGCCTTCCTATTAAAAGGGTATGCGGGAACAGGGAAAACCACTTTGGTGGGTACTTTGGTGAAAAATCTTTGGAAAGCCAAAAAATCACCTATTCTTCTGGCACCTACAGGAAGGGCTGCAAAGGTGATAAGCAACTATAGTGGGAGGGAAGCTTCCACCATCCATAAAAAGATATATTATCCTAAAAGTCAGAAAAATGGTGGTGTTACATTCACGCTTCAGCCAAACAAGCATCGAAATGTTTTATTCATTGTAGATGAGGCATCCATGATTCCAGATATCAATCAAGATGCCAAGCTTTTTGAGAATGGGTCTTTATTAGACGACTTAATGCAGTATGTGTATAGTGGGCACCATTGTAAGGTATTGTTTATAGGAGATACCGCACAGTTACCCCCAGTAAAATTAGATGTGAGTCCCGCTTTGGATGTTGCCCTTTTGGAAAATCATTACAACAAGGAAGTTTCACATATTGAATTGGACGAAGTTGTACGCCAACAAGAAGAAAGTGGGATTCTATACAATGCGACCATATTACGTGACTTATTGGATTTTCAACATATTTCGGGTTTTCAATTTAGGCTCAAGGGGTTTCCCGAAGTGATTAGGCCAATGGACGGGCAAGAAGTAATGGATGCCATTAATGAAAGTTATTCATTATACGGAAACGAAGGAACCGTGATCATTGTTCGCTCTAATAAAAGGGCAAATTTATACAACCAAAACATTCGGAATAGGATTTTGTTCCAGGAAGAAGAGCTTAGTGCAGGGGATCAATTAATGGTGGTAAAGAATAATTATTTCTGGATTAAACCACACACAGAAGCTGGCTTTATAGCCAATGGTGATGTCATTGAAGTTTTGGAGATATTTGCAATAAAAGAACTGTATGGTTTTCACTTTGCGGAAGTATTGGTAAAAATGTCAGATTATCCCAAAATGAAACCATTTGAAACAGTACTCCTTCTTGACACGCTTTCTTCGGAAGGTCCATCCTTATCATATGAAGAGGGTAATAAACTCTATGAGGAAGTAAAGAAAGATTATGCAGATGTGAAATCTAATTACAAGAAGTTCCTCTCTATCAAAAACAATAAATACTTCAACGCACTTCAGGTGAAATTTTCCTATGCTATTACATGTCATAAATCTCAAGGGGGGCAATGGCATACGGTTTTTGTGGAACAGCCTTATTTACCAGGAGAAATAGATAGGGATTACATTAGATGGCTTTACACGGCAATTACAAGGGCAACAGATAAGCTTTATTTGTTAGGCTTCAAAAAAGATTTTTTTGAAGACAATGAGTAAACGTTTTGGGTTCCTTTGCATCTATCTTTTGAAAAATCGATAAAAAGGGAACCATTAATTATAAACTTGTTACTTTTGTCGATCAAAAACCCTTTAGTATTGAAGATAATTGCAATGATCCCCGCAAGGTATGGCGCCTCCCGTTTCCCAGGGAAGCTCATGCAGGATTTGGGTGGAAAACCCGTCATCGTCCGCACGTATGAGGCAACTCAAGATACCGAATTATTTGATGAAGTGTATGTGGTGACTGATAGTGAAGTAATTTACAACGAAATAGAACTTCATGGAGGAAAGGCCATCATGAGTGAGCGCGATCATGATTGTGGAACCGATAGAATTGCAGAGGCTGTTGAAAATATGGATGTGGATATTGTGGTCAACGTACAGGGTGACGAGCCATTTACCAGTAAATCTGGGCTTGAGCAAGTACTAAGTGTTTTTGATGGCCCTGATGCTGCATCAATAGATTTGGCTTCCCTAATGACCGAAATACATGATTGGAAAGAAATCAGTGACCCCAACGCAGTGAAAGTAATTGTAGATAAAGATAACTTTGCCCTTTACTTCTCACGATCACCTATTCCATATCCTCGGGATAAAAATACTTCGGTACAATACTATAAACACAAAGGAATCTATGCTTTCAGAAAACAGGCTTTAATGGATTTTTACCATTTGCCTATGAGAATTTTGGAAGCTGCGGAAAAAATTGAGTGTATTCGGTTTTTGGAATATGGAAAAAAAATTAAAATGGCTATTTCAAATACACAAGGTATCGAGATTGATACCCCAGAAGATCTTGTTCGTGCCAATAGGGTAATGAAAGAAGATAAAGGAATTGCAGTTAACAATAAATACCGAAACTTTCCAATGGTCCCGAAGGTAGTCTATGGAAAGGGATGTTTTGATCAATTATTTTCAATCCTAGCTCCGCAGCGCAAGGATAAAGCTCCGTTTATCTACTTGGTAGATGATGTTTTTGAAAATGATAAGGAATTACTGGATAGGATGAATCTTCGGTTCAATGACAAAGTGGTTTTTGTCTCTGCAGAAGAAGAGCCGAAGACAGAACAAGTTGATACCATTGTAAAAAACATCAAAAACGAATTCACCTATCGTCCCTCGGGAATCGTGGGAATAGGTGGGGGGTCTATTTTGGATCTTTCCAAAGCCGTTGCTATTATGCTAACAAATAAGGGTAGCGCGGCAGATTACCAAGGTTGGGATCTTGTAAAAAACAAAGCGGTTTACCATGTGGGTGTACCTACAATTTCCGGTACCGGTGCTGAAGTCTCCAGAACAACGGTACTTACTGGACCTGAAAAAAAATTGGGTATCAATAGTGATTTCACTCCTTTTGATCAAGTAGTGCTTGATCCAGATTTAACTATTGGCGTTCCAACGAATCAATGGTTCTATACAGGAATGGATTGTTTTATTCATTGCGTAGAATCGTTAAACGGTACTTTCCTAAATGAATTCAGTAGAAGTTATGGGGAAAAGGCCTACGAGCTTTGTATGCAGATTTTCTTGGAGGACAATCTTACCGATGAAGAGTCCCGTGAAAAATTAATGATGGCTTCCTGGCACGGAGGGATGAGTATTGCCTACTCCCAAGTTGGAGTAGCACATGCTATGAGTTACGGACTTTCCTATGTATTGGGTACCAAACACGGAATTGGAAATTGCATTGTTTTCAATCATTTGGAAGAATATTACCCAGACGATGTGAAGCTTTTCAAGCAAATGAAGGAAAAGCACCAAATAGATCTTCCGGAAGGAATCTGTGCCAATTTAACCGAAAACCAAATGAATACAATGATTGATATTTCCCTAGGCTTGGCCCCATTGTGGGAAAATGCACTAGGTGATGACTGGGAAAAAATCATGACCCGTGAAAAACTTCGAGAATTGTACCTGAAAATGTAAGTTTTGGGACTTCCAAGCTTTTTATTTAAATCAGTATTGGGTTGGAAACTCAAAGGCAGCTTTGATCCAGCTATCAAAAAATCAGTGGTGATTGTCGTTCCCCATACAAGCTGGCATGATTTCTACATTGGCCTGTTTGCAAGACGTATTTCCAAAACCAAAATTAATTGGCTGGGTAAAAAAGAATTATTTGTTTGGCCCTTTTCCTATTACTTTAAATGGACGGGCGGTACCCCATTAGACCGAACTTCTGGTCAAAATAAGGTAACGGCAATTGCCGAAATATTTGCAAAAAAAGAAACGTTTAGATTAGCCATGGCTCCAGAAGGAACCCGTAAAAAAGTGGAAGAATGGAGAACAGGTTTCTATTATATTGCAAGGACTGCAAACGTTCCCATAATTCCGGTGGCATTTGATTATGGAACCAAGACAGTAACTATACATCCTCCTTTTTACACTTCGGAGGATGCAGCTTCAGACTTACAAAAATTGAAGCAATACTATAAAGGGGTTATAGGAAAAGTTCCGGAGCGAACTTAGTTGTTATCTTCCCCCGAAGAACTTTCGTCCATGGCGTGGTACACATTCTGCACATCGTCATCCTCTTCAATCATTTCCAATAGTTTCTCTACGTCTGCGGCTTCTTCCGAAGAAATCTCTTTTGTGACTTGTGGAATGCGCTCAAAACCAGAGGAAAGTATTTCAATATTATGCTCCTCTAAATAAGACTGAATGGCGCCAAAGCTTTCAAAAGGGGCATAGATTAGAATACCATCTTCATCTTCAAAAATTTCTTCCACTCCAAAATCAATTAACTCCAATTCCAATTCTTCCATGTCTTGTCCAGAAGGTTGGATCCTAAAATTACAAACATGGTCAAACATAAAGGATACAGACCCCGAAACGCCTAAGCTACCATCACACTTATTGAAATAGGAGCGAATATTGGCTACGGTTCTGGTATTATTGTCTGTGGCAGTTTCAATGATAATCGCAATGCCATGTGGCCCGTATCCTTCAAAAAGTACTTCCTTATAATCACCTTGGTTTTTATCGGAAGCTCTTTTAATAGCGCGTTCAATATTATCCTTGGGCATATTTACTGCCTTGGCATTTTGAATAACCGCACGTAATTTAGAGTTATGGTCTGGATCTGGCCCTCCTTCTTTTACGGCCATAACAATGTCTTTCCCAATTCTGGTAAACGCTTTGGACATAGCAGACCAACGCTTCATTTTACGTGCTTTCCTAAATTCAAAGGCTCTTCCCATAGATGAAATGTGTTTGATGCAAATTTAAAAAAATGGAGCACACTCCAAAGCTTATTTTACTAAGGCATCGATTCTTTTTGCCAATTCAAAATCTTTTTCGGTAATCCCGTTGGCATCATGAGTGGATAAACTGATTGTCAGCCGGTTGTATACATTTTCCCAATGGGGGTGATGGTTCATTTTTTCAGCTTCCATTGCAATTTGGGTCATTACGGCAAAAGCTTCTACAAAATTCTGGAAGGTAAATGAACGCCGAAGCACTTTCTCTTCATAGTTCCAACCATTAACTTCTGTAAGTTTGTTGTTAATTTCTTGGGCGGTATATGCTTTCATTATTCTTTTTTGAGAGTCATTATTTCATCCATTAAGGTACTTTCTGCAATCACTTCTTCTATCGATATTTTGTAATTTTTTGGGAGTTTATTCTCTTTGGGAAGGATAGCTAAAAATTGGTCTTCATTACTGCTGAAAACTTTTTTGAAGATAGGAGTTTTATTACTCAATTTTGAAGAAATCTCCATAAATAAATCATCGTGATGTGTGACATCCTGACTGGAAAGATGAAAAATACCGGATAATTTTTTGTTGATAATGTAATGTATTTGTTGCGCTAATTTTTTAGTAGTGGTAGCACTAATAATTAGATTTGGAAAAACTTCAAAAGATGCATGATGCTTTATGGCTTGCTTCAACTGAAGAATTAACGGGGCATTCACCCCTAAAATCATTGGTAAACGTAAAATAGCATAGTATGTTTTGGGAAGGTCAAAAATACATTTCTCTACTGCAATATGCTTTCTACCTTCTTCACTTTCTGAAAGAGGTGTATCCTTTTCATAAGAAGGAAATTTACCTTTTGCATCAAACACCTTGGCAGATGACACATATAATATTTTGCTATTAGTTGCGATACAATACTCATTCAGGATTTTATGGGTTTTTAATATAGCTGGAATGGGACCTTTAAAGCATGAAATTATAAAGGAAGGTTGCACCGAGCGAAGAATGGTTTCTATAGAATGATTTTCGCAATCAAATTCAAAAAAAACGTGATTCCTTTCAAAGTTTTCCTGTTGATGGGTATATGTACCATACACATCAAAATAGGAGAGGAGTTCCTTGTAAAAAATCTGACCTATAAATCCGCTAGCTCCAATGATAAGTATCTTATTCGACATATGTCCTTCCGCAGGTTTTTTTACCATTTATTTTTTATAGAAAGGAAGTTTTACAACAGTTGCCGGAATTGCGTTTTTTCGTATTTGAATATAAATTTTACTACCCGGATCCTTAAAAATTGTGGGTACATAGCCTAAGCCAATTCCTTTCCCAAGGGAGGGAGACATGGTTCCGCTCGTGACATTCCCAATGATGTTTCCATTTCCATCCACAATATCATATCCTTGTCGAGGGATTCCCCTTTCATCCAATTCAAAACCTATAAGTCTTTTTTCAACACCGCGTTCTTTTTCCTTTTGAAGGTTTTCGGAATTGACAAAATCCTTGGTGAATTTGGTAATCCATCCCAAGCCAGCCTCAAAAGGGGAGGTGGTGTCATCTATATCATTTCCATAAAGACAGTACCCCATTTCCAGCCTAAGGGTATCCCTGGCAGCCAAGCCTATGGGTTTAATTCCATAATCTTTACCAGCTTCCATTACTTTATTCCACACCTGTTCTACCTCACTATTTTTGCAGTAAATTTCAAATCCGCCACTACCGGTATAACCAGTGGCACTTATCATCACATGTTCGATTCCGGCAAAGTCGGATACCTTAAAATGATAAAATTTAAGAGCGCTTAAGTCTTCCGAAGTAAGTGATTGCATAGCTTCTGCTGCCTTCGGACCCTGAATTGCCAAAAGGGAAAATCCATCCGAAAGATTTCTTAGTTCCGCACCCATTGTGTTGTGCTTATTGATCCAGTCCCAATCCTTTTCAATATTGGAGGCATTTACGACGAGCACCCATTTTTCGGCATTGAGCCTATAAATAATTAAATCATCTACAATACCGCCTTCCGCATTGGGCAAACAACTGTACTGTGCTTGAAAATCAACTAACTTCGAGGCATCATTACTGCTCACTTTTTGAATGAGCTCAAGGGCATGTGGGCCGGTCACTAAAAACTCCCCCATATGAGAAACATCAAAAACGCCCACCCCATTTCTAACGGTTTCGTGTTCAATATTTACACCTTCATAGGAAACGGGCATTAAATAGCCTGCAAATGGTACCATTTTGGCTCCTAAGCTCTCATGGATATGGGTAAGTGCGATTTGTTTCATGCTTTAAAGAATTTTCGCAAAGGTACTTATTCTACTATAAAGGGAACGTAATAAATGCTTGATTGTTTTCAACAAGGATAGTAACTTGCAGTAAAATTTTGAGATGAACATTTATTCTTCGGAACAACTCTATCAAGCAGACCAAATTACTACCGAAAAGCAAGGGATCACTTCTTTGGACCTTATGGAGCGTGCTGCAAACGAAATATTTAATTGGCTGCATCAACGAATGCAAGGAGCCCAGGTGCCCATTCATATTTTCTGCGGAATTGGGAATAATGGAGGGGACGGACTTGCCTTGGGCAGGATGCTGTTAAATAATGGATACAATGTGACCATATACATTGCCAATTTTGCTGAAAGGAGATCAAGCTGTTTCTTGAAAAACTATGATCGTATAAAGAATGTTACGAAGAAATGGCCGATTTTGATGACTTCGGAAAAGGATTTTCCAGAAATTCATCCAGATGATATTATTGTGGATTGTCTTTTTGGAATAGGCTTGAATAGGGCTCCCGAAGGTTGGGTGAAATCATTGATTCAATATTTGAATGCCCAAAAGGCGTTTCGTTTGGCGGTAGATATCCCTAGCGGACTCCCGGCAAATGGTCCTTTATTGGATGCCGAAGCTGTGATTAAGGCAAATCATACCCTTACCTTTCAAGCTCCAAAATTGACCTTCTTTCTTCCTGAAACGGGATCCTTTGTTCCTTATTTTGAAGTGCTGGATATTGGTCTTGATTCGGAATTTCTTGCAACTACAGCGCCATTGGCACAATTAATTTACAAGCCTCAAGCGCAACAATTTTATCAGCAACGGCGTAAATTTTCCCATAAGGGAACCTATGGCCACGCTTTCATAGTGGGGGGGAGTAAAGGAAAAATGGGTGCAGTTACCCTAAGTGCTAAGGCTTGTTTAAAAACGGGGGCTGGTTTGGTTACTGCATACATTCCTGAGGGAGGAAATGATATTCTACAAACTTCCCTTCCCGAAGTGATGACACAAACTGGCCAAGGCAAAGAACATTTAGAAAATATTTCTATTGGTATACAACCTTCGGTGATTGCTATAGGTATGGGGATGGGTCAGCATGAAGACACTGCAAAGGCTCTTGCAAGTTTTTTAGCCGGACAAAAAGGACCACTGGTAATTGATGCTGACGCCTTGAACATACTTTCAGTAAGCCCCTCGTTATTTGAAAAACTTCCAGAAAATAGCATTTTGACACCACATCCAGGGGAATTGGAGCGCATGATAGGGAGTTGGAAAAATGATTTTGATAAAATTGAAATAACAAAAGCTTTTTCCAAAAAGTACCGTGTGATTGTAGTTATTAAAGGAGCCCATTCTCTAGTGATTATGGGAGACCAAATGTATGTGAATACAACTGGGAATCCCGGAATGGCTACTGCTGGTAGCGGTGATGTATTATCTGGTATGATTGCAGGATTGGTATGTCAAGGGTATCCTTCGCTAGTGGCTACTATTTTTGGCGTTTACCTTCACGGAAGCGCTGGAAATATCACTTCACAAGGATTGGGTTTTGAGGCTTTAACAGCTTCAGACATTATTTCGAATATTGGAGCAGCTTTCCTTGAATTATTCCGAAAGGAAGAAATTCCACAACAAGAAGAAACACCAGGGGAATAGTTACAATACTTCCTGAAAGAGTTCCTTAAGTTTTGGATTGGAAGGCCTTGGAGCATCCGGTGTTACAATATTTCCGTCTGGGTCTATTAGAATAAACCTTGGAATTCCAGAAATATAATAGTCCTTTACAAATTGTGATTCCCAGTCTTTATCTGCAAATAACTGAATACCGCTCAAATCTTTTTCGGATACCATGTTTTTCCATTTTTCATGATCCTTTTCACGGTCAACAGAAATACTTACAAATGCAATATTTTGATCATGGAATTCTTTTTCGATTTCTTTTAAATAAGGGATTTCCACTTTGCAGGGTCCACACCAAGTAGCCCAAACGTCTACATATACGTATTTTCCTTGTAGGTCTGAAAGACTGGTAGTTCCTCCCGCATGGTTTTCATAGTTGTTGAATGCAGGGGAGGAGCTTCCTTTAGGCAGTTTTTCCCGAATAGATATTAGTTCATACACATAATTTCCATACCCTTTTATGGTGTTTTTAGTACCTTCAGTGGCGTGGTTTTTTACGATACTGTCAAGGTTTGCTTGGGAATTTGTATAATCATTTAGCGTTGTTTCTATTCCTTGCAATTTTTTGGAAAAAGCAATACTGTCCATGCCTTCATAATCCAAATCAAAAAGGGTTTCTTCCATCAAGGCTTTTTTGGCTAAGAAATTATTGTCTTCAGATCCATTTCCTTCATATGAAATAGATTCGTCAAATTCATCGGCATCCATTTTCAATTGAAGTTCAAAACCATTCTTTAAAAATAGGGAGGAGTATTCATCACCATGTTTAAATCTGTAGACATCGCTTTCTTTGATATTTAGCGTATCTGCAAAAGTGCCGTCTTCTGCTACAGGAATTGCTTTAATGAGTGTCCTGTAGTCTGGACTTAGCACATAAAGGGTATCTCCTGCAGGATTATTAATTGTCCCAGAGAATTCTACATAGTCCTTAACGGTTTCCTTGTTTTCATTACATGAAAAAAGAAAAATGGCAGAAAATATAAAAGCTAATTGCTTCATAGGTTGAATTTTACAGGAAACGAAAATAAGCCTTTATTTTAACCTCTCATAAATTTTATCAAAACCTTCACTTTTAATTGTATTTTTGTCACACAACCTTCGCCAATGGAATATCATCATTATATAAGTACAGACTTGCTTACCTTGTCTATCATTAAAGAGCTTCTGGAGCAACATAAAAAAATAGCCTTATCTGAAGAAGCGGTTGTAAACATTAATAAATCCCATGATTACCTTAGGGATAAAATAAAAGATCAAGAAACCCCTATCTACGGAATAAACACGGGATTTGGTTCACTCTGTGATGTAAAAATATCTACAGAAAATTTAAAGAAATTACAAGAAAACTTAGTGATGTCTCATGCTTGTGGAACAGGTGAGAAGGTTCCGCCAGAGATTGTGAAAATAATGTTGTTGTTGAAAATACAATCATTGAGTTATGGGTACAGCGGGGTTCAACTTTCCACCGTACAACGATTAATTGATTTTTACAACCATGATGTGATTCCTGTGGTCTATGAGCAGGGAAGTCTGGGAGCATCTGGGGACTTGGCGCCTCTTGCACACTTGTCATTACCACTTCTTGGAAAAGGGGAAGTCTATGAGGGGGATTCCATAAAACCGGCAAATGAGGTTTTGGCTAAGCATGACTGGGAGCCCGTTTCCTTAGAGGCAAAGGAAGGTTTAGCTTTATTAAATGGTACACAGTTCATGAGTGCATACGGTGTATATTGTTTGCTGAAAGGATATAAACTCTCCTATCTAGCTGATTTAATCGCTTCGGTATCCTTGGATGCCTTTAACTGTAATATGAGCCCATTTCAGCCATTGGTCCATATGATTCGTCCGCACCGCGGACAGGTAAAAACCGCTGAGCGTATTTTGGAATTTTTGGAGGGAAGTGAAATTGCAGTTTCAGAGAATAAAAAAGTACAGGACCCTTACAGTTTCCGATGCATTCCTCAAGTTCATGGTGCTACTAGGGATACGCTTTTGTATGCGCAAAAAACCTTCAAAACAGAAATAAATTCGGTCACAGACAATCCCAATATCTTTACTGCAGAAGATCAAATAATTTCTGGTGGAAATTTTCACGGTCAGCCCTTGGCACTAGCCTTGGATTATTTAGCTATTGCATTTTCGGAGTTGGGAAATATCTCTGAAAGGCGAACCTATCAATTGGTTTCCGGGTTACGTGATTTGCCAGACTTTTTGGTGAACAACCCGGGGCTTAATAGTGGTTTTATGATACCGCAATATACTGCGGCAAGCATTGTGAGTCAAAATAAGCAATTGGCAACCCCAGCTTCCGTAGATTCCATTGTATCCTCCAATGGACAAGAAGACCATGTAAGTATGGGGGCAAATGCAGCCACCAAATGCCGTAAAGTACTGCATAATCTTGAAACTATCTTGGGGATTGAATTAATGAATGCTTCCCAAGCCTTAGCTTTTCGGGCTCCATTAAAGACCTCTCCATTGTTGGAACAATTCTTGGCTCAATTTAGAAAAGATGTCCCATTTGTTGCTGAAGACAGATTACTTTCGGAAGATATGAGAAAGGCTTTTTGGTTTTTGGAAAGCTTTCAGATTGAAAGTGATTTGTTGTTTGAATAGATGATTTTAACAATACAGGTTATATATAGTTTGTTAATCTAATGTTTACTTCTCTGTAGTGTTGTATTCACTTTCACTATTAACTACTTCCTTCACCCATTTGATTGCCTTATCAAGGTTTTTAAAGGTTTTGAACGGCTTGTCTAAAAACAATTTTTCAACCTGTGCATTTGAGAGGTTTACAGGATTATTTGAAACAATTGCAAATGCTACGAGATTTGGTATTTTGGAAGTTTTCAAATAGACCCTTGGATCTACGGAATAGGAATTTATTCTATGGGTTATGTAACCAAACTTACGGTTTGCAAAATAACTTTCGGAAATTTCTACAAGTGACTTGTTATGTTTGGGAGAAACAGTAACTCCTTCATCCATGATAGCCTTTACGTAATTATCATGAATCTCAAGGACCCCAAATTCATATTGTAACTTGATAATCAATTATTTGATTTTCAATAAATTTACAAATAATTGAATTACAGTTTATGATTCAGTAGGATTTTTTTGCTTTTTAATCTTTACAAAAAGTTCTTCTTTCTTTTTATCCAAGTCCATCGTAATGCTATCACCTTCCTTAAGCGTAGCGTTGATAATTTCTTCAGCTAAGGCATCTTCCACATACTTTTGAATAGCTCTTTTCAAAGGTCTGGCACCATAATCCTTGTCAAATCCTTTATTGGCGATGTAATCTTTAGCTTCATCTGTAAGATTTAGTTCATACCCAAGATCTTTGATTCTCGCAAACAGCTTGTTAAGTTCTATGTCAATGATCTTGTGAATGTGCTCACGTTCCAAGGGATTAAATACCATTACGTCATCTACCCTGTTTAAAAATTCAGGAGCAAACGTTTTCTTCAAAGCATTTTCAATCACGCTCTTTGCATGTGAATCTGCTTGATCTGCTTTTGCAGAAGTACCAAATCCAACTCCTTGGCCAAAATCTTTCAGTCTTCTTGCGCCAATGTTGGAGGTCATGATAATTATTGTATTTCTGAAATCAATTTTACGACCTAAACTATCAGTTAGATAACCATCATCCAGTACCTGCAACAGCATGTTGAAGACATCTGGGTGCGCTTTTTCAATTTCATCCAAGAGCACCACTGCATAAGGTTTTCTTCTAATTTTTTCGGTGAGTTGTCCACCTTCTTCATAGCCTACATAACCTGGGGGTGCCCCAATAAGTCTTGAAACGGCAAATTTCTCCATGTACTCACTCATATCGATTCGTACAAGAGCATTTTCGCTATCAAATAATTCTTGAGCCAATACTTTGGCCAACTGTGTTTTACCCACACCGGTTTGACCTAGAAATATAAATGAACCAATAGGTTTGTTTGGGTCTTTTAAACCAGCGCGGTTTCGTTGTATGGCTTTTACTACTTTAGCAACCGCCTCATCCTGGCCAATCACTTTTCCTTTGATGCGATCGGGTAGGGCAGCTAATTTAGTGCTTTCGGTTTGTGCAATTCGATTAACGGGAACTCCCGTCATCATAGAAACAACTTCAGCCACATTTTCTTCGTCAACGGTCTCACGGTGAAGCTTAGATTCTTTTTCCCATATCTCTTGGGCAGTTGCTAATTCCTTCTCAAGTGTTTTTTCATCATCACGGAGTTTTGCAGCCTCCTCATATTTTTGTTTTTTTACGACGGTGTTTTTTTCCGCACGTACTTCTTCCAGTTTTTTCTCAATCTCCAAAATTTTCTTTGGAACATGAATGTTGGTAATGTGTACTCTTGAGCCCGCTTCATCCATAGCATCTATTGCCTTATCTGGCAAAAAGCGGTCTGTCATGTACCTATTGGTAAGTTTTACACAGGCTTCAAGTGCATCTTCTGTATAGGTGACATTATGGTGTGCTTCATACTTATCGCGAATATTATGAAGTATTTCAATAGTTTGTTCTACGGTAGTAGGCTCTACCAATACTTTTTGAAATCTTCTTTCCAGCGCACCATCTTTTTCAATATATTGACGGTATTCATCCAATGTTGTTGCTCCAATACATTGTATTTCCCCTCTTGCTAAGGCAGGTTTAAACATATTAGAGGCATCTAAAGAACCTGTTGCGCCTCCTGCGCCAACAATGGTGTGTATTTCATCAATGAACAGGATAATGTCATCATTCTTTTCCAACTCATTCATTACAGCCTTCATACGCTCTTCAAACTGACCGCGATATTTGGTCCCAGCCACTAAACTTGCAAGATCTAAGGTCACAACTCTTTTATCGTACAAAATCCTGGAAACTTTCCGCTGAATGATTCGGAGGGCTAATCCTTCTGCAATTGCAGATTTTCCTACACCAGGTTCACCAATGAGTAGGGGATTGTTTTTCTTTCTTCTACTTAAGATTTGGGAAACACGTTGTATTTCTTCTTCCCTTCCAACAACGGGGTCTAACTTTCCATCTTCCGCAAGAGCAGTTAAATCACGCCCAAAATTATCCAATACAGGAGTTTTGGATTTTTTATTTCCTTTATTGGAAGATGTAAATAGGTTTTCTTTGTCGTCTTCGGAAGAATTTCCTTCATCTTCACTAGAAAAGGACTCTGCAGTTGGTTCTATAAAATCTTCGTCTTTTGTAATCATTTGCTTGAATTGATCTTTCACCCCGTCATAATCAACCTTCATTTTGTGAAGCAATTTTGTGGTAGGGTCATTTTCATTCCTTAGGATACACAATAACAAATGTGCGGTATTAATAGAATTGCTTTGAAATAGCTTTGCTTCTAAAAAAGTAGTTTTCAGGGCACGCTCTGCTTGGCGTGTAAGATGTAAGTTTTTTTTATCGTTGGTAGTTTGCGGTGCGTTGGGGTTCGCAGGACTTAGAATCTCTACTTTTCTACGCAGGTTATTTAAGTCAACCTCAAGGGCATTTAAAATACTTACCGCCTTTCCATTACCGTCACGTAAAAGTCCCAACATAAGATGTTCGGTGCCAATAAAATCATGCCCTAAACGAAGGGCTTCTTCTTTACTAAACGCAATTACGTCTTTAACTCTTGGGGAAAAATTATCATCCATAAATACAATCTCCTAAATATCAACTTTGGTTAAATATACCTAGAATATTTGACAAATTTCATGCCTTAATATTCCTCCACTGTAAATGGAAGGAAAATTTAACAAAAACAAAAGCCTAAAGTACAATAGTTATCCACCGATTGCAACTAAATTTTTGTTAATAAAATAGTGAATAATACCCCTCAAAAAACCCTGTAAAACCTAATAAATAGTGTAAATTGCTTTCTTAGTTAATTATGTAAAAATTTATCGTAAATGCTTATGGCTGAAGGTGAAAAATTAATACCGATTAATATTGAAGATGAGATGAAATCGGCTTACATCGATTACTCGATGTCCGTCATTGTGTCACGTGCCCTTCCTGATGTTCGGGATGGAATGAAACCCGTTCATCGTAGAGTACTATTTGGAATGCACGAATTGGGTGTTCGTTCTAATAGTTCTTATAAAAAATCAGCAAGAATTGTTGGGGAAGTACTGGGTAAGTACCACCCGCATGGTGATACGTCTGTATATGATGCCATGGTACGTATGGCCCAAGAATGGAGTCTAAGGTATATGCTTGTGGATGGCCAAGGAAACTTTGGCTCGATAGATGGCGATAGTCCAGCAGCTATGCGTTATACCGAAGCCCGTATGCAGAAGATTTCAGAGGATATGCTGGCCGATATCGATAAAGAAACGGTTGACCATCAGCTTAATTTTGATGATACCTTAAAAGAGCCAACGGTTCTTCCAACGAAGATCCCAGGATTGCTTATCAATGGAGCTTCCGGTATTGCAGTAGGAATGGCGACCAATATGCCGCCGCACAACCTTTCCGAAGTAATTGACGGAACAATTGCTTACATTGAAAATAATGATATTGAAATTGATGAGTTGATGCAACACATCAAGGCACCAGATTTCCCAACTGGGGGAATTATTTACGGCTATGAAGGAGTAAGGGAAGCGTTCCATACGGGAAGAGGCCGTGTGGTTATGAGAGGAAAAGCTTCTTTTGAGGAAGTCAACGGACGGGAAGCAATTATTGTGACTGAAATTCCATACCAAGTCAATAAGGCAGATATGATTAAGAAAACTGCCGATTTGGTAAACGATAAAAAAATTGAAGGGATTTCCAATATTAGGGATGAATCAGACCGAAAAGGAATGCGCATTGTTTATTTATTAAAGAGAGACGCCATTCCAAACATTGTACTAAACATGTTGTTTAAGTACACGCCACTTCAATCCAGTTTCAGTGTGAATAACATTGCTTTGGTAAATGGCAGACCAGAAATGCTTAATCTGAAGGATCTCATCCATCATTTTGTAGAGCATAGACATGAAGTGGTTACCAGAAGAACTGAATATTTGCTTCGAAAGGCTGAGGAACGTGCACATATTCTTGAAGGGTTGATTATTGCTTCAGATAATATTGATGAAGTAATTGCTTTAATCCGTGCTTCTGCAAATGCAGATGAAGCAAGGGAGAAATTGATGACTACATTCGAACTTACCGAAATTCAGGCGAAGGCGATTGTGGAAATGCGACTAAGACAGTTAACTGGTCTTGAACAGGATAAGCTGCGTACAGAGTATGATGAATTGATGAAAACTATTGAAGACTACAAAGATATCCTTGCTAGAAAAGAACGCAGGATGGATATTATTAAGGAAGAGCTTCAAGATGTGAAAGATCGTTATGGTGATGAAAGACGCTCAGAGATTGAATATGCGGGAGGGGATGTAAGCATCACAGATTTAATCCCAGATGAACAAGTGGTGATTACCATTTCTCATGCAGGATACATAAAACGAACTTCCCTTACGGAATATAAAACCCAAAACAGGGGAGGGGTAGGTCAGAAAGCCTCGTCTACTAGAAACGAAGACTTTTTGGAGGATATGTTTGTGGGTACCAACCACCAATACATGCTATTCTTTACGCAAAAAGGAAAATGTTTTTGGATGCGGGTGTTTGAAATCCCAGAAGGAAGCAGAACGTCTAAGGGTAGGGCAATTCAAAACCTTATCAATATAGAGCCAGATGATAAAGTGAAGGCATTTATATGTACACAGGATTTGAAGGATGAAGAGTACATTAACAATCACTATGTAATTATGGCTACCAAAAAAGGGCAGGTAAAGAAAACGCCTTTGGAACAATATTCTAGACCAAGAACCAATGGAATCATTGCCATTAACATTAAAGATGGAGATGAACTCCTTGAGGCGAAACTTACCACCGGTGATAGTCAAGTAATGCTCGCGGTTAAATCTGGAAAGGCAATTAGATTTGAAGAAGAGAAAACCCGTCCTATGGGTCGTGGTGCTTCTGGTGTACGTGGAATTAAATTAGGAAGCGATGCAGATGAGGTAATAGGAATGATTGCGATTAACGATGACTCTACTGATGTTTTGGTGGTTTCTGAAAATGGATACGGAAAACGTTCCAGTATAGAGGACTACAGAATTACCAATAGAGGAGGAAAAGGAGTGAAAACTATTAATATTACTGAAAAAACTGGTAATTTAGTAGCCATTAAGAATGTTGCGGATACTGATGACTTAATGATCATCAATAAATCAGGAATCGCTATTCGTATGGCTGTAGAAGATTTACGTGTTATGGGTCGTGCTACCCAAGGCGTAAAATTAATTAGAGTGCGGGAAGATGATTCTATTGCAGCAGTAGCTAAAGTTGTTAATGATGATGATGATATGGAGGACATGGATGACACTACTACAGAAAGTGGCACAGCAATTGATAAGAACGAAACAAAAAATAATTTAGAAGATTAAAAATTCAATAAAAATGAAAAAACTTTCAATATTGGCAGGACTATTTCTTATGGTACCTGCTATTTTAGTTGCGCAAAGTAAAGAAATCAAAAAAGCCAGTAAAGCGGTAGATAAGGGAAATATTGAAGAAGCCATTGGATATCTCAATGACGCTGAGAGTCTTTTAGGATCTGCAGAGAAAGATGATAAAGTTACATTTTATGTAGTGAAAGCAAAAGCATATACTGCTGATGCAGGTAAAAGTAATTTTGACAAAATGAAAGTTGCCGCTGAATCATTACTCAAAGTACAAGAATTAGGGGGTAGTAGTAAACTTGAGAAAGAGATAAGTGATGCTAAACAAAACTTACGGGTCGCTTTGGTGAATAGTGCTATCGATGACCAAAATGCAAAGAACTATAACCGTGCTTCCGAAAAGCTGTATTTGAGTTATTCCGTCAATAAAAAAGACACCTCAGATCTATTTTATGCCGCTGGAAATGCAGTAAATGCAAAGAATTATGATAAAGCATTGGAATATTATAATACGCTTTTGGATGTAGGATACACAGGAATCAAAAAAGAATATGTTGCTACTAATTTGGAAACCGGTGAAGTTGAAGCATTTTTTGATGAAGATGATCAAAAGACAGCACTGCTTACAGGCAATTATACCAATCCAACAGAGCGTATGTCTGAATCCGAACAAGGGGATATCTTGCAAAAAGTAACCTTAATCTATATCAGTCAAGGGAAAACAGACAAAGCCCAAGAATTAATGGCTGAAGCAAGAAAGGCAAATCCTGGCGACGTTTCTTTGATGCGTGCGGATGCTGATTTGGCCTACAAGGTAGGGGATATGAAAAAGTACGATATGTTAATGAATGAGATTGTTAAAACAGATCCCAACAATCCTGAACTTTTTTATAATCTTGGTGTAGGTGCTGCTCAATTAGGAGAAACTGAAAAGGCCATGGGATATTACCAAAAAGCATTACAGTTGAAACCAGATTATGCTTTTGCCCATATTAATATTGCGGCTTTAATGTTGCAGAGTGAAGGGAAGATTGTAGAAGAAATGAATAGTCTGGGGAATTCTGCAGCAGACAATAGGCGTTATGATGAGTTAAAGGAAGAACGTAAGAACTTATATAAAGAAGTAGTTCCTCACTTAGAAATTGCGGTGAAACAACGTGGTGAAAATGTAGAATTGGTTAGAACCTTAATGAATATCTATAGCCAATTAGGGGAAGATGCAAAGTATAAAGAAATGCGTGCGAAATTGGAAGCACTTGAAGGTGGAAAATAATTTATGAAATCAATAAAAAAGCCTCCATATTTTGGAGGCTTTTTTTATATAATTTTTTTAATGACCCTAAGTTTATGGGAGTATTGCTTTTGGTCAACATTGAAAATACCAGTATGATCAATTCGGTCAACGCGAACATGGCCGTGGGCGTGAATGATATAGTGGTCTTTTAGGATAATGCCAACATGGGTAATACTTCCTTCCGAATTATCAAAAAAGGCAAGGTCTCCTGGCTCGCTTTCTTCAATAAAGCTAAGTGCTTCACCTTGTGTGGCCTGCTGGGAAGCATCCCTTTTCAATTGGTATCCATTTAGTTTGTAAACCATTTGGCTAAATCCACTGCAATCAATTCCAAAGGGAGATTTCCCACCCCATAAATACGGAGTGTTTAAATATAGCAACGCTGTTTCAACAAGGGCAGATTTTGGTTTTTGCCCCGAAATGGTGTGTCCTTCAAATTTATGGCTCAGTAATGATAAAACATTCATATTGCTTCCCAGTACCACCGACTGCAATTGCTGCACTTCATCTGTTACAAAATTGACTAAATCTGCTGATAATATGGGTGTTTCCGAAGAGAGGTCTTCAAAAAGTTCCTTTTCAATTTGAATAATTTGCTTATTGTCCATCCATCCTTCATATCCATCAAACATTAGGCGTATTCTACTCCATTTTTTGCGTTTTTCCAATATTTTGATAGATTCTCCGTACAGCGCCTGTGTAACCATTTCTGAGGTGTCTGAAGGCTCTAACCTAATTGGAACAATGCTTAGATGGATGATGCCGTACTTCATGTGCAAGAATAGGAGATTCCCAATTTTACAAAATGGTAGTTTAAGCTCGCTCAATCACCATTGCAGAAGCACCACCGCCTCCGTTACATATAGCAGCTGCGCCAATCTTTGCATTTTGCTGTTGAAGCACACTTAATAAAGTAATTAATATTCTAACCCCACTACAGCCCAAAGGGTGTCCCAAGGATACAGCTCCACCGTTTACATTTACTTTGTCATCTTGTAGTCCCAAAATTTTCATGTTAGCCAATCCCACTACGGAAAAGGCCTCGTTAAATTCAAAATAGTCAACATCCCCTAAGCTAATTCCAGCTTTTTCAAGTGCTTTTGGTAAGGCTTTGGCGGGAGCAGTAGTAAACCATTTAGGTTCCTGTGCAGCATCGGCATAACTTTTTATGTAGGCCAAAGGGTTTAACCCCAGCTTTTTTGCTTTTTCCTCGCTCATTAACACCATGGCACCTGCGCCATCATTAATGGTTGAAGCATTCGCAGCCGTTACGGTACCATCTTTGGTAAAAGCAGGTCGTAGCGCTGGAATTTTTTCCATTCTCACATTTTTAAACTCTTCATCTTCTGAAACGATAATGGGTTCTCCTCTTCTTTGTGGTACGGAAACAGGAACAACCTCATCTGAAAATTTTCCATCTTCCCATGCTTTTGCAGACCTGTTGTAAGATTGAATGGCAAAAGCATCCTGCTCCTCTCGTGAAAAATTATATTCCGTCGCACAGGCATCTGCACATACACCCATAGCTTGATGGTCATAGGCATCTACCAATCCATCTTTTTGCATTCCATCAATCATTGTGGCAGGACCAAATTTTGTACCGTTCCTAAGGTGCAGATAATGCGGTATATTGCTCATGCTTTCCATTCCGCCTGCTACCACAACTTCTGCATCTCCTAAGGCAATTGCTTGAGCGGCATGCATCACGGCCTTCATTCCAGAAGAACAAACCTTGTTTACGGTGGTACAGGGAACCGTATCTGGAATTCCAGCTCCCAAGGCTGCTTGCCTGGCAGGAGCCTGTCCTACACCAGCTTGCACCACATTTCCCATGAATACTTCAGAGACCAGTTTAGGGTCTAGATTAATCTTTTCCAAAGCACCTTTAATGGCGATGGTTCCCAACTGGGAAGCGGTTAAGGAAGAGAGACTTCCCATAAAACTTCCTATGGGGGTTCTTGCACTAGAAACGATGACAACTTTTTTACTCATGGATACTTGTTTTTGGTCTTTTTTTGGATGCACAAAAATACAATATTAAAACGAATTATCCTTGCAATGATACAAGCCCTTGGGATAAATGAAAGCTTATTCATACCTTTACTTTTCGATAGACTTCTATGAAGAATCTTTTTGTTTTTTTAAATAGGAACCAATCCAGTATTTACAAAGTATTTCTTTTTATACTCGCTACGGTTTTGGTCATCTATCTTTTCCCAAAGGGTGGGCAATTCAAGTATAACTTTCAGAAGGGGAAACCTTGGCAATATGAGAATTTATATGCTCCCTTCAATTTCACCATAAAAAAGGATAAGGAAACATTAAAGAAAGAAGAGGAAAACATACGCAATACAGCAGTTCCTTATTTTGAGGTCAATGCACAACAACTAAATGAAGCCCTTCAATCTTTTGCCACATTGCTTGATGCAAATTATGTGGATAGTCTTTATAGAACTCCAAAATCACTTGTTAAGGAGTTGGGTATTAACATCCTTGAAACTTCGTATAAGAAAGGTGTGCTTAAAGGAACCCATCCATTTAATGAACAGCAGCTAATCTATTTAATGGATGGAAATGAAATTGATGAAGTAGTGTATTCTCAATTATTTCGAAAGGAAGAACTTTCCAACGTTGTTACAGAAAGCACCCAATCTGCAAAGGACGTCCGACAACTTTTACTTTCAATTTTGAGTCAAGTAGTTGTTGCCAATGTCACCTATAATTCCCGATTGACAGAATCTTCCATAGAGGAGGCAATAACAGAGATTAATCCAAATAGGGGGATTATCGAAACCGGTTCCAGAATCATTGCCAAAGGGGAAGTAGTAGAAGGCGATACGTATCAAATTCTAAATTCCTTGAAAGAGGAATTTCAGTCGCAGGTATGGAGTAAAAACAACAGATATTGGCTCATATTTGGATATTCAATGCTAGTGTCATTGGTGTTCATTATGCTCTTTCTTTTTTTAAGACAATACAGAAATGAAATTTATGCCAATAATGTGAAGGTAAGCTTTATTTTTTTCAACATTATAGTGATGATTTTCATCACGACATTAGTGATTAAATACAAGGCAGAATACGTTTATTTGGTGCCGCTGTGTATTTTACCTATTATTTTAAAAAGTTTCTTTGATGCGCGTTTGGGACTTTTTGTACATGTACTCACCATCTTATTGTTGGGTTTTATTGTTCCCAATAGTTTTGAATTTATGTTTCTTCAGGTGATTGCCGGAATCGTGACAATTCTAACGGTTTCAGAATTATATAAGCGAGCAAACCTCTTTATTTCCGTAGGGCAAATTACATTTATTTACATTTTGGGTTACTTTGCATTTTATATCATTCAAGAAGGGAATATCAAGCAAATTGAACTGGAGAACTTTGTGTATTTCATTATTTGCGGATTGGTAACATTATTCGCTTTCCCACTTATCTATATGTATGAAAAAATCTTCGGATTGGTTTCTGAAGTATCCTTATTGGAATTGAGCAATACAAATTCCAAATTACTAAAAGAGCTTTCCAATAAGGCCCCTGGAACTTTTCACCATTCCCTGAATGTGGCGAACCTTTCTGAAGCAGCAGCCAATGAAATTGGTGCAAATTCTATGTTGGTGAGGGTAGGGGCTCTATATCATGATATTGGGAAAATGGTCAATCCTACCAATTTTACTGAAAACCAAATGAATCTAGTAAACTCATTGGATGAGCTTGCCCCTAAGGAAAGTGCACAAATCATCATCGATCACGTAATCAAGGGTATTGAGATTGCAAGGAAGAATAAATTACCAGATCGTATCATTGATTTCATTAGGACACATCATGGAACAAATTTGGTGTATTATTTCTATAAAAAAGAGGAAGAACTGCATGGCTCTGCGGAAGTATCAGATTTTCAATATCCAGGACCTAAGCCCTTTTCAAAAGAAACGGCAATACTAATGATGGCAGATAGTGTGGAAGCTGCCAGTAAAAGTCTCAAAGAACCTACATCTGCTAAAATAGATGCCTTTGTGGAAAATATCATTAACCAACAAATGGAAAATGGCCAATTTATCAATGCAAATATTACTTTCAAGGAAATTGAAATTATCAAAAAAGTACTGAAAAAGAAACTCAATAACATTTATCATTTGCGTGTTGCCTACCCAGAGTAAAAAAAATTGAACTTATTTTTTGTGTTATTGAATAGATAAAATTACATTTGCATCCGCATTGAAAAACATGTTAGTTCTTTTTATATTGGAGAGGTGCCAGAGTGGTAATGGAGCAGATTGCTAATCTGTCAACGCGTAAGCGTTGCCTGGGTTCGAATCCCAGTCTCTCCGCATTGGTCGCGTAGCTCAGCTGGATAGAGCATCTGCCTTCTAAGCAGACG
>CAZBWO010000003.1:0-229798 GCA_964495885.1 uncultured Alteromonas sp.
AGGTTGCCCTCCCAATTTGTTTATTGTTTTTTGCAACGGGTCTCTTCGCACAGGAGTATCTTGATGTTTGCGCCACTCCAGATTCTAATGAAACGAACACTTCTTATTTTTCCTTTTCTGAAGATCCTGTATACCTTAATGAGATGGAACCAACAGTTGTAAATATCTATTTTTGGCGTATCAATGACCAATTTGGCAACGTGCATCCCGATGCCCTAACAGAGCAAAGGGCGTTGGAGGCTGTTCAATTTCTTAACATCAATTTTAACCCAGTGGGTATTTTCTTTAAATACAGAGGGTGGGAAAGCTTCGATAGTCCAGCAAATATAATTTGGGAACAACGTAATTATAATTGTGGCACTTGTGAAAACTATCCATTTGATCCAGTAGACCCTTGTAATAACACGACTGAGACTGTTGATCCAGATGGATGGGCCAAATTAAGTAGGTGTCAAAGTGATGATATGTGGTTATATGCAAATCAAAACGGTTACTACAAACCAAATGCATTAAATATTTATGTGCCGTATGCTACTACAGACTTTGGCGGTGCTGCCGCTTCATTGGGCAGTAATAGAATGGTAACATATGCATCTGGCCTAACGGGTCCAGTAATGTTACATGAGGTAGGTCATTGCTTTGGGCTGGCACACTCCCATAATGCATGGGCGTCAACTAATTCTTGTGAACATGTGACTCGGGACCCTAATGACATAGAGCATTACAACGCCAACGTTGCTGGGGATAGGGTAACCGATACAGCTGCGCAACCAGACTTTGCCTATGAATATTGTGTCTTAAATGGAAATCTGCCAGATTGTGCGCCAAACGGCCCTTTTAGACACTATTATTATAATATTGAAGATTGCGAATATGAGGGTCATCTTGAAGACCCGCCAAGAGCAGATTGTGAAGGAACTCCTTATGTAATAGATGCAGTTCAATCTAGAAATTATATGTCTTATGCCCCTAGTGAGTGCCTTGATAACTTTACCATTGGGCAAGGAATAAGGATGAAAGAAAAGATAGATAATGTTACCATTCTAGCAGCAATAAAAGACTCTATTCAAAGTCTATATGAACCATATAAAGGAGAATACTATGTGGTAGGGCCAGCCACCCAAGACCCACCTCTATTCCAGCCTGGGTTTAATTATCGTTTTGTGGAATGTGATTGTGAAAATGACTGCCCAGAACCCAGTCCCTATGAAGATGTTAGTTTTAGTTATACCAACAACAGCCTGTTAACCATACAAAAAGAGGAAACAGATTTCAGTATTATTACCCACCCTAATGGGACAGCCATACAGATAGATTTTATCAATCCGCTACCAGACAGTTATGGGCAAAATGTTAGAAAGTGTTATGAAAACTACAATAAAGGAGCAATGAATGGAACAGTGACAAAGTTTAATGACGGTGTATTCAACACCAACATTACGGTCACCCCACAGGATTCCACCCAAATCAATAACCCTAACCTTGTGAATGATTTAAACCCTGGGCTCTATAAAATTGAAAAGAATTATGAAAATGGGATGGAAAAGGAAAGCATTATCCTAAAGGAAAACAATGAATAAAAAAGGCTTTCGTATATTTATAGTTAGCCAGTAGTGTATTGTATGAAGAAAAAAATTATCGTTACAGTAGTGTTGCTATTCACAGCCCTTTTACCAGCGCAAGTATTTGGGCCAAGGCACCTCATTACGGAAGATGCAGGGTCAATATCAGGACTAAGGTCGGGTGATTTAGATGCAGATGGAGACATAGACCTGATGTCTATAACATCTTCAATATTGGGATGGCAGGAAAACCTAGATGGATTGGGTAATTTTGGCGCTCTCATAGATATTGCTCCTGGGATGGGGCAATCTTTAGATCAGAAGCTAATTGATTTAGACCAGGACGATAAATTAGATATAATCATAAGTTACTTTGATAATGACATCATTGCATGGTACCGTAATCTTGGGAATGGGAATTTCGCTGCAATGCAAACCTTGGCATCCGGTTTAAACAGTGCTAGTGGCATTGAACCTGGTGATGTTGACGGAGATGGAGACCTAGATTTAGTACTTGGAGTGACCAACGGGGTAGGATTTTACTGGATAGAACATTTGGATGGAAATGGCACTTTTGGCCCATTGATTCCCATAAATACAACCCTGTCCCAAGCCCGTATGCAACGTTTGGGGGATATAGATGGTGACGGGGATTTGGATATTTTAACCAATGCGGTGGGAGGTACTATTTTGGCTTGGTTTGAAAATACTGATGGGAATGGTAGTTTTTCAACTCAAAAAATCATAGAAAATAGTGGTCAATATGAAAACAGTTTCTATTTAGCTGATTTAGATGGTGATGAAGATTTGGATATTTTTTCTTTATCAGATAGAGCATTTTGGAGAGAAAACACAAATGGCCAAGGCAGTTTCATAGAAAGGGAAACTCTGTATACAGCTAATCCTGGTTTTATAGTTTCAAATTTACAGGTTTTTGATATTGATAATAATAACACTTTTGATGTTTGTTTTACCACAACCGAAGGAGCAGGGTATTCTCTCAATGATGGTAATGGTAATTTTTCTTCAATTGAAATTATTACGCCTTTAGCTGATTTTAGCCCAGATGGAATAATGGACAATAATGATATTGACAATGATGGAGATAAAGATATTTTATCTAGGGCAAGAGATCTTGGAGCAACTGGCATTGTACGAAATACTTACTGGTTGGAAAACACTACCATTTTAGATACCGATACATATGCGATTGAAGGCTTAATAATTAGTCCTAACCCAGTAGATAATATTTTTTCCATTAAAAGTATAGAGCCTTTAAAACAAGCAGTTTTCTATCATTTATTAGGCCAGCAACTAAAAACCATCAAAGAAGATTTTACTAATATAGACATCTCTTTTTTGTCCACAGGGATATACTTTGTGGAGGTGCAAACCTCAAATGGAAAGGTCTTAAAAAAAATAGTAAAGCGATGAAAAAAGTAGCACTTCTCATTTTTTTAGCAGTCCCATTTTGGATGTTTGCTCAAGACCCGGAACCTGGTTTGCAGGAATTTACTTGGGTGCTTCAAGAGATGTCTGTAAACGGAGTAGTCTATTCCCCTCCCGGACAAGGTGGTGAAGCCAATACGATTACCTTGGATATTTTTCCAGACGAAATTACCACCACGGCATGTGGTACCATAACCGCACCTATTATATCTGCTTCGGAAAATGATCAAACACTCACTATTGGTCCGTATATTACTTCTGGTGATTCCTGTGAGTTTAACGAAAACCAACTTTTTGAAGACCGCTATTTTCAGGAAGTTCTTTTATCTGTACTAACAGAAAACACTTATGATTATTTGCTTTTTCATGCAGACCCAGCTCCTCCTTATGAACTGAAATTAATAAACAGTAATGGGGATTGGGTTCATTTTTGGAATGCTTTTTTTATGACCCCAACAAATGAACTGCAAGACATTCATGTATATCCCAATCCCGTAGGGGATATTCTCCGTATCCAAAGTCAGGAACCCCTACAGCAGGCCACCTTTTATGACGTGCTGGGGCAATCCTTAATGACGGTACACAAAGATTTTGAGGCTATTCCCGTGTCCAACCTACCCACAGGGCTATATTTCGTAGAAGTGCGAACTGCGGCAGGTAGTCTCATAAAACGGGTGGTGAGGGAATAGGTGCTGGCTAGGCCAGCACAGTGAACAGTGAGTCGTGAATGGTGAAAGGAAAGTATCTTGGGCTCTGCCTGTTTCCAAACGTAGCAGAGAGACTCTTCACTCCAACTTGTTGGAGCTCTGAATTGGACCGAGCGTTAAAAAGGGTCCTGTGGACACTTTTAGCGAAGGGGCCAGACTGCAGCGTTGGAGATTCTTCGGCTACGCCTCTGAATGACAGTTTGGTCGTGTTTCGTGTGTCTTGTCTCTTGCATCTTGCCTCCTGAATCCTGTTTCCAAAAAAACACCCTTCGATACTTCGGCGCCCCAGTGTGATATTCAACATGTACTATTCGCAAGGATTTCCTATTTTTAAAGCATGAACATTACCCGAGCCATCGAAACTGCGTTTAAGCGGTTCTTACCATCCCCTTTTGCCATTGCTATTCTGCTTACCCTGCTCACTATTGTTTTGGCATTGGTGTTTACCAAAGGTCCTACAGATGAAGTGCACCTTTTTGCCGTGCTCTCTTACTGGGAAAATGGGATATGGAACAACGCCCTTTTGGTGTTTGCCTACCAGATGATGCTTATCCTGGTATTGGGGCATATCCTGGTGTTGAGTGCTCCCATGAATTCCCTTATTGAAAGGCTTACGGGGTGGGTTTCCAATACCCAAAGTGCCGTGGTATTGGTAAGTGTCTCAACCATGCTCGTGGCATTTTTTAATTGGGGGTTGGGTCTTATTTTTGGAGCAATCCTTGCCCGAAAGGTAGCCGAAGCGGCACAGCAGCGAGGTTTTTCCATCAACTATCCACTGGTGGGTGCTGCGGGGTATGTAGGATTGATGATCTGGCATGGCGGCATTAGTGGGTCGGCCCCTAGTAAGGTAAGTGAAAGTGGCCATTTGGAAAGTTTGATGCAGGGCATTAGCGATCCTTCCATTGCGGCCCAATTGCCAGAGTTGATACCGTATAGTGCGACAATTTTTAGTTTGCCCAACCTAGTCATTTTTGGACTGCTGCTGCTTTTAGTTCCGTTGGTGTTGCGGTGGATGGCCAAAAAGACCCCTACCGCTCCCACCCATTTGCCTATTTATAAGAATACCATGGAAGACGAAGGCCCTGCCCAAGGAGCAGATAGGTTAGACCGCTCTAAAGTAATGGGGGTTGGCTTTGGATTGCTTGTATTGGGTGCCTTTGTGTATCAATATCATCAAGAGATTACCCAATGGATCATTACCCCCAATATGCTGAACTTTTTGATGTTGGGGCTTGGTTTGGTGCTTCACCGAAGCTTTTCCAGTTTTCTGAATGCCGTGGAGGAAGCCATTAAGGGTGCTTCCGGTATATTGATTCAGTTTCCCTTGTATTTTGGGATTATGGGGATTATGAAAGATAGTGGGATGGTGCTGCAGATTTCCGATTTCTTTGTATCGATTGCTTCGGAAACCACCTTGCCTATTTTTACCTTTTTTAGTGCGGCCTTGGTGAATGTATTTGTCCCTAGTGGCGGTGGGCAATGGGCAGTACAAGGCCCCATTGTGATAGAGTCTGCTTTAAAATTGGGGGTTCCCCTTCCGAAGGCCATTATGGCATTGGCGTATGGGGATCAACTCACCAATATGTTGCAACCCTTTTGGGCATTGCCTTTGTTGGGGATAACCAAATTGAAGGCCAAGGAAATATTGCCGTATACCCTTGTATTGATGGTGGTGGGGGGAGTTGTGTATATTTTAGGCCTGCTTTTATGGCCATAAAAAAAACCCCGTTTGGTTGAAAAACGAGGTTTGTTTAGGGTAGTTGCTTTTTAGCTACTTCAAAAAAATTAAACAATGATGAACAAGTTTTAACACCTAAAAAGCAGCTAAATGTCTTTAAAATTTTAGCAAATACCAACCAAAAAACCTTTTTTAACATTCCTATTTTGTGAAGATATGCCCAACAATGACAAGGACTTACAATTTCCTCCAGTCTCCCAAGCAAGCCCAGATGGGCTCTTGGCGTTAGGAGGTGATTTGTCTGCAGAGCGGCTTATGGTTGCCTACCGTCATGGGATTTTTCCGTGGTATGATGAAGGGCAGTCAATTTTATGGTGGAGTCCGAATCCTAGGATGGTGTTGTTTTTGGACGAATTTAAAGTCTCCAAAAGTCTTCGGAAGGAAGTGCGGAAGGAAACGTTTCAGGTTACCTTTAATAAGAACTTTGCAGGTGTGATTCGGCAATGTGCTTCCATTAAAAGGGATGGACAGCCCGGTACTTGGATCCTTCCTGAAATGGAAGCAGCCTATTTAAAACTAAACGCGCTAGGACATGCTAAGTCGGTAGAGGTTTGGCAGGACGGTGTATTGGTTGGCGGACTCTACGGGATAGACCTTCCGGAATACCGTATTTTCTGTGGTGAAAGTATGTTTGCCAAAGTGAGCAACGCCTCTAAGGTTGCGTTGTATGAGTGGGTGCACTATTTGCAAGAGCATCATTACTACTTTATTGACTGCCAAATGTATACGGATCACCTGGCTTCTCTGGGAGCACGTGAAATTCCGAGGAAAACATTTATGAAATATCTAGAGGAGTGAATGTTAAAAGTAGGACAAACTGCGGGTAATTCCGTATATTCGAAAACCAAAAATTAAAATGCATGAAAAAAGCAGTTACCCCATTATTTCTTTTGATACTTCTTTTTAGTATGGTGCACCTTTCCGCACAGGAAGTGCTTCCAAAAGGACTTACCGAAGCAGAAAAGGACCTTATTACCCAATACAACTTTAAAGGCACCCGTGCTACCGATCCCCCTACGGGCCCGGTACGTACCATGGCCGAGTGGGAGGAAGTAGAGTACTTGGTTATTACCTGGCAGCCTAGCTTTCCCAATATCCTACGCCAAATAGTAGAAGCCGCTATTCAGGAATGTAAAGTGATCATTACTACCCAGAATGAGACTTCGGTGGCCAATTACCTTACCTCGAACGGAGTGGATTTAACCAATGTGACTTTTATGAATGAGGATTGGGATAGTATTTGGATTCGTGATTACGGCGGAAACACCATTTATAGTGATGATGTAGGAGAACGTGGGATGGTAGATTGGATTTATAACCGTCCGCGCCCAAATGACGATGTCATGCCCGAAGCCCATGCTGCCCTTTTGGGGATTCCGTTTTACGGTACCACTACCGGAACCAATGATTTGGTAAATACCGGTGGAAACTTTATGAGTGATGGGATGGGCACCGCTTTTGCTTCGGAATTGATTTTGGATGAAAACTCGGCTGGTAATCCGTATGGGGTTTCCGTAAAAACCGAAGCACAGATAGACGCCATTATGAACAGCTACATGGGGATAGACCGTTACATCAAGATGGAGACCCTTCCGTTTGATCAAATTCACCATATAGATATGCACATGAAATTGTTGGATGAAGAAACGTTGTTGGTGAGCGAATACCCAGAAGGGATAGCCGATGGCCCACAGATAGAAGACAATATTCAGTATATCCTTGATAATTTCCAGTCTCCATTTGGGACTCCGTACCGTATTTTACGCATCCCAGCGCCACCAAGCAGTAGTGGAAGCTACCCTAATACGGGAGGATATTACCGTACCTATACCAATGCGATCTTTATTAATGGAACCGTATTGGTGCCTACATATAGACCCGAAGTAGACGGTCCTGCCTTGGCGCAATGGGAAGAGATGCTTCCGGGGTACAATATTGTAGGAATTGATGTAGACAATGGCGGTGAAAACCTTATTTCCTTAGTAGGCGCGATTCACTGTATTACCCATACCATTGGAGTGGAAGAGCCTTTGTGGATTGTACACCAACCCGTATATGAGTCTACGCCAGATGCGACGGTACAGTTGGATGCCATGATCAAGCACGTGTCTGGGATTTCTTCGGCTTCCGTATTTTGGAGGGAAGAGGGAACCACTACCTATGCAGAAGCTCCTATGACGTTTGTAAGTGGAGATGATTGGACGGCTTCCTTAACCATGCCTAGTACCGAAACCAACATTGAATATTATATTGAAGCTGAAGCTACTTCCGGGAAGGTGCTTACCCGCCCAATTGTAGCGCCGGAAGGCTATTGGACGATTAATCTGCAAAGCCTTTCTACGGAAGCTTGGGCATCGCAGCAAATTTCGGCTCCCTATCCAAATCCAACCACGGGCGAGCTTAATTTCCGTTTAAACCAAATTAATGGTCCTATTCAAGTTCGCATCCACAATATGTTGGGACAGGAATTGTATCGTACTTCCCTGGAGACTGGAAATGGGGTGGCCACGTTCCAACTTAATCCAGCATGGCACGGCACCTTACTTGTTTCTTTTGAAGGTGATTTCGGAAAAATATATCGTAAAGTCATTAAGTACTAAATTTGAGTACGCATCATAATGGAACCGCCCAAACATGGGCGGTTTTTTTATTTTCATATTTTGTGGAAATGCTAAAATTTTAGGTGTGTTGACGATTATTTTTGTTTTTTAAACAGAAAATCAGGAAATTAGCGTCAGTATTTTCCCAAAAATACCTACTTATGAAAAAAGTTTTGTTTGGTTTATTATTGATTTGTATTGCCTTTTCAGGCTACAGTCAGGAAACCCAAAAGATTGATGTAAACAAGGACATTGCCCTGACCAAGGTATATGAACAGGTCATCAAGGAAGGCTATGGCACACCCGAAGTTTATTTAGATTTGGCGAATGCCCATTACTTTGAAGGAAACTATGTACTTGCCAAAAAGTGGTATGAAAAGCGTTTTGAAACCCATCCTCCCAAAAGTAAAGTGGTGCTGTTTAGATACAGACAATCACTTAAAGCCCTTCAATTAGATTTTAAGGGGAATAAATATCTTACTGTTAGCAATTGTCCTTAAAGACTATAGAACAATTGGGTGTTGACGAACATTCTGTGGTTTGTAGCACCTATATAATCTTCCCAGCGGTATTGTAATGAAAGTTGTAGTTTGATAGGCTTACTTAGCTGAAATCCTAGGCCTGTATTGAGTCTTTGATCCCACATGGGGTTGATATCCTTCCCGAAGTTAAAAATACTTTCGGTGGAAAAAAGGAGGTAGAGTTCGTTTACATCCAACGAAAGACCCTGTAGTGGGAAGTCTGTAGAAAATCTGTAGCGCAGTCTATGCTCTAGTTGTGACCCTTTGAAACGTTGGTCTGCCTTCCATCGGTGAACAATTCTTAAGGCATTGTAATGACGGGCCATGGAAAACTGTTGGGTAGTGCGTAGCTCATTTTCGGCATCGCTATCCCCTAGGGTATTCCATCTGTACATAATGCCCCCTCCCAATTTGGTATAGAGCCCTATTTCGTAAGCCGTATTGATTCCCGCTTGAATATGTCTTGCCGTAAAATGAAAAGCTTCGCTCCCTAGGTATGTGGTAAGCAGATTCCTGTTTCCAATATTGGCGTTGAGGGACCAACGGGAATTGAGTTTGGTATTTAAGGCAATTTCACTATCCCAAAGCCCTGAGGTTTGTGATAAACAGCTGAAAGAGCAAAATACAAGGAACCAACTTATGTTAGAATAGAAGGAAGTCATGCGATTGTCTTATTACTTTTCGTTTTGTTATGACGTTGCCTTCTGCATCAAACAGGTATTCATATTTTTTAATGGAGCCGTCCTGTTTGGTAGCCACGATGATTTCAAGAAAACTTTTCAGCAATGGGTTTGGCTTGCTTTTAAGGGATTCAAGCGAAGTAAATTGCTGTTGTACTTTCTCTATTTTCCAACGGTCATACTCTTTGATAAAGTAGCCACTTATTTTTTCTTTTATGTCATGGGGGAGTGTGTGGTATTTGATTTTGATTTCAACATCTTCCAATAGGCCTTCTTTATCAAATTCAACACTAAACCAATACCCAAACTTTTTGAATTTACATTCAAAACTTTCTTTGTCTCCATCATATTCATGGTACCAGCGAATTCGTTTTGCCTCTTTTAAAAAGGGTTGGATAGCTTCTACTGCGTTTTCTGGAACAGCCTTCGCGTCAATACGTTTTTCAAACTCTTCTTTATTTTGGGCGGTCATGGAAAGTACCCAAAAGCATAGGATGTATGGAAGGAATCTCAATGTTGCTGAATTTCTTGATGTCTAAAACATTCCGTTACGTGATCGTTGACCATCCCGGTGGCTTGCATATGCGCATAGACCACGGTAGTCCCCACGAATTTGAATCCGCGTTTCTTTAAATCCTTGCTAATGGTATCACTAAGCGGGGTGTTGGCGGGGACTTCGGAAAGTGTTTTCCAGGTATTCTGAACGGGTTTGTGATCTACAAACCCCCAAATATACTTACTGAAACTTCCAAACTCTTCCTGCACTTTCAGAAATACCTGTGCATTGGTGACTGCGGCTTTTACCTTTAATTTATTTCTAATAATCCCTTCATCCTGTAGGAGGCTATCGATCTTTTTTTGGGAATAGGCAGCAACTTTTTGGTAGTCAAATTGGTCAAAAGCCTTCCTGAAATTTTCCCTTTTTCGAAGTACGGTAATCCAACTAAGCCCAGCCTGGAAGGTTTCCAGTATTAAAAACTCGAAAAGGGAAGCGTCATCATATACGGGCACGCCCCATTCTTTGTCATGATAGGCTTGGTACAACGGGTCATCCCCACACCATGTGCAACGTTTTTTCATGGTTCTTTGGTTTGGGTTGAAAGTACAAAAATATTACTGACCGGGAAACTTGTATGTGATAGTTCCCATTTGTTTTTTCTTCCCTGCTTTTGTGCTAAAACGGGACTGTTGGGCATATTCCATTGCAGCATCAATCAGGCAGCCGTTGGAGGTAGAGGAAAGTGTAGGATTGAAGTCCATTTTTGTAATTTTCCCTAACTCATCCACAATAATACTTATGACAATGGTTCCGCCTTCTGGGCAGGTATAGACCGGATTGGGAAGCACCATGGCTTTTCGGTCTACCAAACTATAGGAAATGGTGGTTTTTCTATTGACCGTACGATTGTTTTTAGGCTTCTTTTTGGAAGCAAGGGCCAGTTTATCCTTTGCATTTTCCAATACATCCTTTACCTCCTTGAAATTTACATTTCCCGTATTTTGAAGGGAGTAGGAAGAAGAAGTATTGGTTTCTGTGTTTTCTTCGGTGTCTTCTGCGTTTCTACTATTTCGGCTATTTTCTATTTCCCGTATATAGGATTCGGCTTCGTTATAGGCTGTATTGGTGGTAATTTGCTGTTTTTCTGAAATTGCCTCGGAAAGCGCTAGTTCCTCTTCGGGAAGGGTTTCCAAATATTCAACGGGAACGGTCTCCTCTTCGGGAGGTGCCACCTTCCGAAGTTTTGTTGTTACCATGACCAATATAAGATTGCCTACCAAGAGGGAGCTTATGAGAAAGGCCTTGTATGAATAATCAAAACGCACTGCTGTAAGTAACTGAAAATTATTGTTATAATTGATACAAAGGTGCAATTTTGCGGGTACTTTTGCGAGAAATGGAGGGGTTTTAGCTTTTTTTTAATAGGTATCCATCAATAACCTACCCTTTTTTTGGAGGTCTGACAAGTCCCATTCTTTAGATTTTAATATTTCCGATAAGGTTTGAAGCACTAGTTGCTGCATGGTTATACTCCCGCAGATCATAAGAACTGCTCCGTTTTCAATAGATGCTGTCAAAATGGTCCTGCCTTCCCAGAGGAGATGCTGAACATACACTTTAGCAACATCTTGGCGGGAAAAAGCAATACGTAAGCTATGGGGTTGTGGGAGGGATTTTAGGATGTCTTCATACAAAGAAAAAGAAGCATTGTTCCTACCTCCCCAGTAAAGATGTACTTTTTGTTTTTCTGAGGCGGTTTCCAACATCCCAAGGAAAGGAGCAATGCCCGTTCCGTTGGAAATCATGATTATCTCTGCGGCTTTTTTGGGAAAGTGAAAACTTTTATTGGATTGCAGTCGTGCCTCCAAGCTATCATCGGTTTGTAATGTGCTAAGGAAATTAGAAGCTATTCCCTGGGGGTGTTTTTTGATGCTTAGGAAAACATCATTGTTAATTTTTCCAATAGAATATAATCTTGCCCTTGTTTCATTGGGAGGGGTAAATGCCCATAAATCCCCAGATTGAATGGTGCATTTTTGCTGGGGCTTTAGCTGTAATACGAAGGTGTCTTCTTCTGGAAGAGCTTTTTGTTGAATAACCTTAAAAGAGATTGTTTTCCCAGTTTTAGAAACTCCTTTTTTGGGTGCATCACCGAGTTGAAGTTTAATTGACTTTCCCCATTCTTTGAAGGCTTCCCAAGATTGGTTATTGATTTTGTACAAGGGGGTTATTTCTGAAAAATTTTCCCGAACGGTTAATTGTTGCTGTACCCTTTCGGCAAAGGCGCAATAGTTTGGGTAGGCAACAGAGCCAAATCCCACAACCGAAAACCCAACTGGGGTATTTGAAGGAGGGAGTTTCTTCAAACGATCAAAAAATAGGGATGCATTGGAAGGTGCTTCCCCGTTCCCGTAGGTAGATGTAAGCACATACAACTGTTTCATGTTGGGAAAAGACTGAAAATCATTCAGCTGGGTGATAAATACTTTTTGGTTTTTTTTCTGAATCGCTTGCTGTAAACTGGCAGCAAAAGGAAAGGTGTTGCCAGTTTCAGATCCTACTAAAACTACCTGTTCTGCTTCTTGGGCCAGCACCCTATTTCTGGGAAGTTTTGTATTGGCTTTCCTTTGAAGGGTCATTTTAAAACCAGAAAAGATAAAATACAGCAGTGCCATACAAGCCAATCCTAGAACAACAGACCAAAGGATGCTCCCGCGCCCGGTATGCAACCGAAGGCTAATTACCGACATTACTTGATACAAAGGATATTTCACTTCGCTCATAATGCTTCCTGTGAATTGATTAAGGAGCACTTCACGGTCTTTGAGTTGTACTAAAAAGTAATCTTCGGGGGCTTCAGAAAATGGGAACTCAATTTTTCTAATTTCAGATATGGATGTTTCCTGAAATAAGGGGAATGTTTCCCAAGGAATGGTGGGTGCTGCCTGAAAACCTTCCTCGTTTAGTTCATGTGATTCTTGAAAAGAAGGAATCACCTCAAATTTTTGCAAAGACAAATAAACTCCGGTGGCAGTAATTAAGAGGATGGGTATGAGAAATAATCTACTGAAGTAGGCATGTGAAAAAGCCCATACATTTTCCTTAGAGATTGATTTGAAAAAGTGTTTCCAGGTTCCTTGTCGTTTCACTAGCAATATGATCCCGGAAAGAGCAATGAGTAACAATATAAAACTGGCGAGGCCTATTAGGAATCGGCCAGTGGTTTTTAAAAACAAGCTACGGTGTAGATTGGTAGCAAAGCTGAAGATTGGAGCTTGCTCTTTTACTTCACCTATTTTTTTTGCCGTTTTTGGATGAATGTAAAAAGTTTCCTGGGTGCCCTCTTCCGTAAACACCGAAGCACTTACAACATTATTTTGATTTACTGCAATATATAGTACTTCAGGGTAATCTTTTTTTAGGTGTTGAATTGTTTCCCCTATTGTAACTTGGGAGGTGGTTGGGTATAATTTAAGTTGTTCCGAGATAGGTTCCGCGGCCAAAATAATACCCGTGACAGAAGCCAATAGAATGAAGACAAAAGACACAAGGGCGAGGGCCAAATGGCAATATCTCCAAAAGGACAGTATCATGGTTTATTGTTGGGGCATCATCCGGACATAGCGAATAAAACCTTTACCCTCGTGTTTTCCGGTCACCGTTTCAGAAGTAAGTTCAAATTCTATATCGTTTGGATAATATTCTTGATCCTCTACTGCAGTTTCAAACCTAATTTTATAACCAGCGTTCAATTTTTCGGAAGGAATTTCAATAATGGAAATAGCACGGTTACCACCACTTATTGTAGCTCCGGTAATGGCATCTATATTATTTCTTTTCTTTCCGTAGAAATCCCACCATTCTGAAATATCAAAATACCACTCGTCATCCTCTCCTTGTACATAAAGTGTCTCTTCATAACTTCCGTCTGGTTTCAGTAGGGATATCACGACATAGGCTCCTTCTCCCGTGTAGTTGGTCATTTGGATAAGGCATTTGTATTTGGGGTTACCATCAGAAAAAGTAAATGCTGTCAAAATAAGTGCTAAGCCAAAAATACTTGCCAAAAAGATTGTTTTTTGCATCATGGTTTTAAGAAGTTAAGGTCAATTTGGTGCTTTCGAAGGAGTTCATTTTCCATTGCTAGGTCATAAGGGGTTTCTCCAAAATCTGTTGTAACCGATTTGTCTGCGCCAATTTTTAGAAGGTATTTGAGCAGTACATCATCTTTTGTGTTCATGGCGGCCAGATGCAATGGTGAGAGTCCGTCACTATTTTTATCATTCACCTTGGAGGTAATTTTAAGTTCTTCCAGTTGCTTTAGTACTTCAACATTATCAAAGGTTACCAAAAGATGATAAGGGGTGTTTTTACCAGCCTGTGATTTGGATAGATCTACATTTTCTTTTTTGAGAAGTGCCATTTTTTCTTTCCATTGACCTAGAGTTCCATTTTTATAAGAGGTCCATAAATAATATATGGCGTCATTTCCTTTGGCATCTTTGGTTTCTAACAAAGTTCCTTGGTCTAACAAAAAGGCAACCACGTCTGGGGTATTGTTTTGCAGGGCAAGCATAAGCTCATTTTCCCCTATCTTATTTTGATGGTTCAATGCAGCTCCTTTTTCAAGCAAATATTGTACTACTTCAACTGAATTTGATCTTGCTGCATTCAATAATGGGGTATTGCCGTTTGGGTCTTCTATTTCAATGGCATTTCCTTTCTGTATAAAATAGTTAAATATGGCTAAGTCCTTTTCTCTATAAGCTAGAATATGCAGCGGGTTTTCACCATCAAAGGTTGAAACCTTAGCGGGCACACCTGCCGATTCCAAAAATTTGTAAACATCTAGGGAGTTGGTTTTGCCTCTGGTTCCACGAGCGGCAAAAAACATGGCATTTGCTCCTTCTTTATTGCGTACTTTAGGAGTGACTCCTTTATCTAATAATAATTGTAACATTGCTGTATTTCCTGTCCTTGCAACATAATTAAATACATTGTTTCCTAATTTATCTTTGCTTTCGAGCGTTAATCCTTTATCTAGAAAATAGGCTAGCTGTTCCAGGTTTTCGAGGGTAGGAGTTACCAATAAGACTGCATTGGCTCCATCTTTATTGGTTTCTGAAATGGAAGCTCCGTGATTTAGCAGAAAATCATAAAGTTTAGGGTTGGTTTGTCCTGTGCTTGCGGCAAATGTTAAAACCGTATTTCCATGGTCATCAATGATATTGGTTTTTGCTCCTTTTTCTACAAGGTATTCCATCATTTCCACATTATTTCTGTAGGCTGCCCAAAAAATATAAGTCCTTCCATCATGGGTTAATTTATTGACTCCATTGCCTTTCTTTTGTAGCAGGTGTACAATAGTAGTATTGTCTGTTTTTTCCAAAATGGCATACACAATGGGATCAAATGCGTATTTGTTGCGAGCTGTTACATCATTCCCGTTTTGAATATGCTGTTCTATAATTTCAATACTTGGGTTTTCTTTCCAAAAGGTTCTATCAAGAAAAACGTTATTATCCTGTGCAAAGAAGGCTTGTGAAGTTAGAAAGATGGTAAAAATGAGGAATGTTAAACGTTTCATGTTTACTGGGTTTTTACAACAAAGGAGTCAATCACTTTATCCACTTCCGTGGAATTTTTTAGGGTTTCTTCTGAAAGATGTTTGAATAACGTCTTGTTGTTTACTTTGCTTTTAAGTTCAAGATCTTGTTTTTGTTCAAAAATATTTTTCCATTTTTTTCGTACGGAAGCCCATTCTTGTTTGTGGTTATTCCACCAGTCTGAAGCTGCTTTACACCTTCCCTCATCTACTCTTTTATAAGTATTGTATCCTTTTTCCTTGGCTAGAAGTACATCTTCTTTTCCATCCACCCGAATAATCTTTTCGTTATCCTGGTCATGTATCCAACCAAAGCTGGTAATTTCATGACGATTCCCCCTAAGGGTAACGTTATAGTCACTGCGTTTGGTGTATTCCCTTCGGGGAAGTGGAGCGGTAGTCTTATTTTCCCAATAGCTTTTTCCATCTACATGTACCCATGAAGAAGAACCTTCGTAGCGCGGACTGTCGTCTACCTGGAATACTTTTTGGGTCCATTGGCCTTCCACATCCTGTTTAGATCTGGAAACGAATTGCCATTTATTATCATGGTCAAAGACATAAAAATTAGTATTCTCGTAGAGCCAATCCTGTCTCCAATGCTTAATGACTTGGGGTTGTGCAGGATTGCCTACAATGAGTATGTGTTGAATAGATAGGTTTTGTTCATCATCACCATCCAGTAAGGTCGCCCATTCCAACCCATGAGCAATTTTATTTTCGGAAGGAACATAGGTAGAATCTTCGCTGTAATTAAATGTTTCGGCAAAATTGAAGGTCACTTCAAAACAGCCACACATACTTTTTATGGCCTGTATATCTTTTTCCTTTTTGGATTGTGAATAAACTAGGCTATTAGCGATTAGGGCGACGATACTGGTTAGGATGATTTTTTTCATTTCGAAGAAAATTACTTAATGATCAATTTTTTGGTCACAGTTTGTGTTCCGGAAGTAAAGGTTACAAGGTATACTCCAGATGAAAGTTCAGAAAGGTTTAAGGTTTTATTATAAAAACCATTTGCGCTGTTTGCTTCAGCACTGTATACTTTAGATCCAGCCAAATTGTAAACCTCAATGCCGTTGGAATCACTACTTGAGGTAACATCATAAATAATGTTTACCATTCCGTTGGAAGGGTTTGGGTACATTCCGAAGGAAACCCCTTCCGCAACTTCTTCGAAACCTAATAGATCTGAGACATCTTCAAAAACCATGGTTAGGTTTCCGGTGGTAGAACCTCCAAAGTCTGTGAAATAAAGTCGGTACACTGAATTATCTGCATAGCGCACATAGTATTTTTGGTCGCTGTAAACGGTCCAGCTTCCAGTGAATTCTTTCCAGTCATATCCAATAATATTGATTTCTTCAGAATAGGTAAGTCCGTTAGGATCGGCACTTCCGGTTTCTTCATTTTGAGCCACGGTCACAGTAGGGTTTTGTAGCGTTCCTGTTACATTGTAATATTGTCCTGGAGGATCTAGGAAGGTATCGTATTTTCTAAACACAAAATCCCAGTCAGCTAATGCAGGTTCTGCAACCACTTCTTGATCATCTTCTAGGGAGTAATAATTGTAACGGTTGTTGGGGTTATTAGCGTTGTCTATCGTTACAGTTTGTTCATTTACCCAGTTACTTCCGTTCCAGGTAGCGTAGCGAAATGTATATTCGTCAAAATAATCCTCAATAAAGAATTTTCTGTACGTACCATTGGTGTATTTTAAAACAAAAATAATGGCCCCTTCTATATGGTGATTTACTGGGTTGTATTCTCCCCATCCAAAGGTAGCAGACCCTTGCATAAAAGCTCCATTGTCCCAATTGGTATCGTCATTATAAAGGGGGGTCCAAAGGGCTTCGTCATTAATGTCGATACTGTTCCAATCTGCGGGATTATTGGAAGCTTCAAAAACCAAGGTTCCAATTCCGTCATTTATACGTACTCCGTGATTGAAAGGGTCTGTGCGTAAGAAAGCTACGTCCCAGCTACTAGCATCAAAAATGGTTTCAGTTTGGGAAGATAGTTTGTAATACACTTCGTTTGCGTATCCTGCTCCAAGACTAAGATTAACAGTAGTTTCTTGAGCAAAGCTAAAGTTAAGCGCTAATGCAAAAAATAAAATAAGTAGTTTCTTTTTCATCATGTTTTGAGTTTGTATTAAAAAATTTTATTGAACGAGTTGATATTCAAATTGTGGGAATCCACGTTCTCCAAAGGTGTTTACCAAGGCCAAAAAGCGCAACTTATAGATGTTTCCGTTAGCATCTTCTACAATAAAAAAGCGGTCATCAAAAATGATACGTTCCAACACATCGCGCCAGTTGTCGCCAATAGCTCTTTGGTCTACCTCAAAGTTTCCTTGGTTTACATCTGTGAGGCTAAAAGTGTCAAAAACAAATGTGTCTGTGCTTACTTGGTAACTTCTTACGCCCCCTTTTCTATTGTGGAGAACTCCGTCACTAAACCCATAAGAACCGGCCCCATCTATGAGGTTGGTAAAAACAGTGAATACGAGATCCCAATTGGCGGTTTCGGGTTCTGCGGAAACGACATTATTGGTGTTAAAGCTAAAGTGCGTAAAGTTGTATCCTTCCGCTTTGTTAATGATTATTTCTTGGTGACTGGTATCATTTAAATTGGCGTACTGTAGTACATAGTTGTCTCCATCCCTTAGGATCCTAATTTTTTTGTATCCTCTTGCTGCTCCAGCAACAACTACGCTACCGGGTTCTGGAGTTTCTGTACCAACTTCATAACCTAGGTTTACTAAGTATACTTTGTTGTCTGCATCGTTGGTGCTAATGGCACTGATGGCCGTTTTGGTGATGTCTCCATCGGGATGATCTACAAATGCTTCATTGGCGGGGTCAAAAGTTCCCACAGCCACCTGGCCAAGCAAGTCGGCTACATCTGCTTCAGTAACGGCATCAATGTTAGTGCTTTCCAATTCCGCAGCAGCCATATAAATAGATCCGTTTAGGGTTACCCTAAATTCGTCTCCAGCATAAAATCCTAAATCCCAGCTATCCCTTCGGGCAGTTACTTGGTTTTCGGAACTTAAATCAATGTACACTTGATTTGGTTGGTTGGGGCCGCCTACCATGGGTTCATAACTTCTGCCCAAGGAAGGAGCACTATTTAGTACGAGGGAAGTATTTCCTTGAATGCTGGAAGCGGGATAATCAACCGCTATAATAGTAAAGGTGATTTCTACCGTTTCATCTAGATTGGCGTTTAGCTTGTTGAAGGTGAAACTGTTTCCGTTTTGTCCTTGCCCGATTTGTAGCTTTAGGCTATTATTAGTTATTTCGGGAGTGGTGGTGAAGTCGGTGCCATACTCTGCATTCACACTATTTACGGAGATGGTAATTTCTCCACTTTGGTTGGCTGTTTGCGAATACACCAACGCAACATCTTGTGTGTTTTCAATTTGCGAAAGATTCACCGAAAGCGTCTCAAACGCCACAACAAATGGGGTTCCTTCATCTCCGCCATTTGGAGCATCATCCTCACTACAGGCAACAAAGAAGAGACTCGAAAGGGTAAATAACAGTACAAAAGGCTTTTTCAGGAAATTCATAATTATAGGGTTAAATGATAAGTGAGTTTTAAAAAGTAGGACCGGCCGTAACCTAATGGAATTTGAGCTGGCGGACCGTTATGTGCACCTCCTGCAAAGGCCGTGGTATTTACAGAGGTCACGTCAAATAGGTTTCGGGAGCCGATGGTTGAAACAAATTGGCCATCAAAAAAGGATTTCTGTATAGTGGCATCCATCCAACTATATGCTTCAGTGGTGCCACGTACAAACTCCTGGTTGCCTTCGGCATTGGTTTTTTCCACAAATTGGGGTTGCTCACCAATGTGCTTAAAGAAAAGAGAGAAGGTGGTGTCCCAATTTAGTACTTGGTAGGCTAAGTTGGCATTTAGCTGCAAGTTGAAGAGAAAATCATCATTAGATTGGGTATTGCTGTCTAGAATTTTGGAAATTCCCTGTACCGAAGCCCCTAATAACCCTTTAAAGTTTCCAACATATATTTCGTTTTCAGAAAAGACCCCCATGTTTTTATAGCTATCAATATTATTATACTGAAACGCCAAAGGGGTTTGATTTACGACAATTAGTTCTATACGGTCTTCTAGGGATAGATAGTTGAAACTAATTTTGTTTTTCAAGCGGATGCTCCCATCGGAAAGGGTGCTGTTCTTTTTAAGATGGAGAAGGGCAGACAATCCCTTTTCTGGAGCAAGGTTTGGATTTCCCTGAACATCGTGATTTACATCTACAAAGTAGGTGAACAATTCGTCGTAATTGGGCGTTCTGTTGGAAGCTCCCAAAACCCCTCTAAGTTCCCAATCATTGGCAAAGGTTTGTTTGGCACTAAGCGAACCTATGTATTGTGGATTAAATTGGTTGCTAAAGGAAGTTCTAATTCCAGGTCTAAGCGAGAAGCGATTGGTTACTTGCCATTCTGAAGTAGCAAAGAAATCGTAATTATTTAGGTTTTGGGTGACGGTCTCTTCTCCTGGATTGATGACAATTGCAGCGGCAGAGCCAGCTCCTTCTTCCAGTGTGATTTCATAGCCTGCTTGGAAGTTCAGCTTGTCTGTTTTGAAAAGATTGCTGAAGGTACCGCGAGAGAAAATAGCACTGCGGTTTTGATATTCCCCTTCTTCCACATTTTCCTTACGTCCGGTTCTTATGAAATAGGTATAGCGTTCCAAATCCTTGGTTTGTTCTTGATAGGAAGCTGAAATATTATAGTTTACTTCTGCACCAATACTACCTACGGCATTGAGGTGATGATAAAACCGATTGTTGGTATAGATTTCATCAATGGCTGAAGGATTGGTCGTTGCCGTTGCAGGGTTTTCATTGGGAGATACCACATTATTGTAGCGGTCTATATTTTCATTGAGGTAGTCAAAACGATAAAAAAGCTGCACTTTTTCGGTGTTGTATGAGAGCAATGCCTTGGCGCTTTGTTGCAGCTTGGGGAGCCATTCATGACCTCGCAGGCCGTCGTTTTCATCATAATGTTCTCCTTGTCTATCATTCCAGAATCCACCAAAATCGTTTCGGGTGAAAGCGACGTTGGCAAAAAGCTTTTCAGAAATGTTATGCCCTAATTTAATAGATTGAATATGTCTTCCCTTATCAAACCATTCGTATTCATCACCCACCGTTTCTTCCTGTACATAGGCGGTGATGTCCCATTTATTTCTAGAAGATTTTTTGGTGATGATATTGATGATGCCAGATACGGCATTGGAGCCGTATTGCACCCCCATGGCTCCTTCTACAATTTCTATACGTTCAATATCATCTAAGTTGATGAGGGTTAAATCGGTATTGTTTCCAACGCCTTCTTCGTTGATAATGGGGATGTTGTCTAGGAGCACCTTAAAATACTGGCTGTCCAATCCGAAGAGGCTCACTCCACTTTTTCCCGTTGCCGTATTTGGGGTAATATTTAGGTTTAAGGTGTTGTTTAAGACATCGGCGAGGGTGTTTCCAGCTTGACGATCGATGTCTTTTCGGGTGATCACCTTTACCTCCACCACTGATTTTTCGACAGATTGCGGATTAATCTGACCGGTAATGACTACTTCTTCGAGATTTTCCACTTTTAACGAATCTGAAGGAATAGTTTCCTGTGCAATGGTGGGTAATGCAATACAGATAAGGAGTATGAGGAGGTGTCTTTGTAATCCCATATTCAAAATTTGGGCACAAAGGTATTGCATTATTTTTATTTATTCTAAATAAGAATAGATAAAAAACCGTACTTTTTTTAGGTTCTTAACTATGAAGGGTTTAGCCTTTTAGGTTTGCTTCAAAATCAATAATGCTAATGGCATTTTCAACAAGTTGCTCTCCAATTCTGGTCCGCCGAAGCGCAGTAAGATAGCCTCCATTTTGTAGGGATTTCCCAAAATCATGGGCAAGGGATCGTATATAGGTGCCCTTACTGCACACCACTCTAAAATCTACCTCAGGTAAGTTCATTCTGGTGATCTCAAAAACTGAAATGGTAATGGTACGTGTTGGAACTTCCACTTCCTCTCCTTTTCTAGCAAATTCATAGAGCCGTTTCCCGTCTTTTTTGATGGCCGAAAAAACAGGTGGTTGTTGCTGGATGGCTCCAATAAATTGTTTTGTGGTCTCAAGGATTTGTGTTTCGGTAATTCCTGAAATATCAAAAGTTTGGTCAACTTCGGTCTCAAGGTCATAGCTTGGGGTGGTGGCTCCCAAGGTGATGGTGCCCGTGTATTCCTTTTCCTGTGCCTGGAAGGTTTCAATGCGTTTGGTGAATTTTCCCGTACAAAGAATCAAGAGGCCTGTTGCCAAGGGATCTAAGGTTCCGGCGTGGCCTACCTTCATTTTTTTTACGTTGAATTCTTTCCGAAGCAGCCATCGCACTTTATTTACCACTTGAAAGGAAGTCCATTCCAAAGGTTTATCTATCAAGAGTACTTGTCCGTTTTGATAGTCTTCCAGGGTCATACCATAAAACTTAATGCAATGGAAAGCAGTCCAACGATTAGGCAATAGAGTGCAAACCATTTCAGCTTGCTATTGCGCACCAATTTAATCATCCAGGTACAGGCGAGGAGTCCGGCAATAAAAGCGGCTACAAAGCCAATACCCAAAACCGAAAGGTTACTGGTTTCTGTGGAAAGTTCCCCACTAAGGATATCCTTGGCAATTTTTCCGAAGATAAGTGGCACGACCATCAAGAATGAAAAACGGGCTGCTTTGCTTTTGTCATTCCCTAGTAACACCGAAGTAGAAATAGTAGCGCCACTTCGGGAGATCCCCGGAAGCAAGGCCACTGCTTGTGCTATACCAATGATAAAGGCATCCTTATACTGTACTTTTTTTCCCGTGTGTTTAGATTTGTCTGCTAACCACAGCAAGATGGCAGTTACGATGAGCATGGCACCCACAAAAGCAATGTTCCCGTTGAAGAGGGCCTCCAGTTCACTTTCAAAAAAGAAGCCAACGAGGGCTGCCGGAATCATGGAAACAATAATTTTTAGTGAAAACTTGGTTTCGGGATTCCATTTAAATTTGAATAGCCCTGAAATAATTTCCCAAACATCTTTTCTGAAGACCACCAAGGTACTTAGTGCTGTGGCAAAATGTAGCACCACTGTAAATAATAGACTTTCTTCTGGAACGGAATGGTCTCCCAACAGGGCTTTTCCCAATTCTAGGTGGCCACTGGAAGAAACAGGAAGGAATTCGGTAAGTCCCTGAATGATTCCCAGAATGACCGCGTCAAGTACTTCCATGGATTATTCTTCCTTACTAGGGTTCAGTAAAATGGCATAGACTTGAAAGCCAAAACCAATAAGAATGAGGGCAGGTGCCAATCTAATCCGGCGCCATCCATAAATATCAGGATTGAAGACATTGGGGTCATCAGAACCCCCGCCTGCCATGAGGATAAAGCCCAAGGCAATGAACACTACTCCAATAATCATGAATTGGTAGTTTTTCTTTTCAAAAACAAAGCGTTTTTTGGCGTTTTCCTTTCTTTTTTGTTCTCCCATGATCAATCAATTTCGGTAAAAATCACTTCATCCCCAACGGCTAAATACGAGATATGTTCTGAAGTGCCTATCCATAATTTTGCTAGGCGCAAGGTAACCCTTTTATTTAAAACTTTTTCTTTTAACCCTTCAATGGTAAGTCCGCGTTCCAATCCTCTATTAATATAGTAGCTATCGGTTCCCGCATCTTTGAAGACAATATCGTTGCTACTTCCTTCAGTGATTTCGGTGACTGTAATTTCCATCGTTTGTGTGTCTTCCAAACCTGGATTTTCAATGGTAAGACTTTTCAGCAAAGTAAAAGCGCCTACAAATCCTATGATAGAAAAAACAATAAACAGTAAAATAGGTTTCTTCATGACTCTTTGGTTAGTAATAAAGTTCGTCTGTACGAAGGTTTAGGAAACGTTGGGTAGCAAAAAAGGTGCTCAGCCATGTAATGATGAGTCCCATTATTAAAATGAATAAGGCAAGGCCTCCCAATAATATTTTGTCTTCCATGAAACGCATCTGCGGAAAATATTGGTTGAGGTAATACAGCACCGCAAAAATTCCTGCAATGGCAACAAGGGAGCCAATAATTCCCAGCTTCATACTTTTCCATATAAAAGGACGCCGAATAAACCCTTTGGTTGCGCCAACCATCTGCATTGTTTTAATAGTAAATCGTTTGGCGTATACCGAAAGCCGTATAGAGCTATTGATTAGCAGCACAGCGATAAATAGAAAAATCCCGCTTATGATCAATACCCAAAAGCTCACTTTCTTGATGTTGTCATTCAGCAAAACAATAAGTGGCTTGTCATAAATTACTTCATCTACAAAATCCTTGGTGAGGATTTCAGTTTGGATTTCCTCCAGTTTGGAAGGGGAAACGAAATCGGCAAACAAGTACACATCAATGCTGTTTTGGAGCGGATTGTACCCTAAAAAGTCCATAAAGTTTTCCCCTATGGTCGCACTGTGTTCTTCGGCCGCCTGTTCTTTGGAAACAAAAGTGGCGCTTTTGGTGTATTCGGCAAGTGCCAAGCTCTGTTGCAACTGGTCTATCTCTACTTGCTTGGCAGTATCCTTAAGATATACCGTAAGGGCGATCTTTTCTTTAAAGTGATCTGCCACTTTTTTGGTGTTGAGTACCAATAACCCTAACAATCCCAATAGAAACAAAACGAGGGAAATACTAATCACTACCGAAAAGTAGGAAGAGATCAATCTGCGTTTTTGATATTTTTCGTACGCGTTGGCCATATACTTGCCTTAATTTATGGTAAAAATACAAGGATTTTTCACTTCTATGAATACTAACGCCGAAACTTTTGTCTTTCGTACATTAGGCGTAAATTTGCGCTTTCTTTCAAGTAAGATTCATGAATAGCTATCATTTTAACGATATAGAAGCAAAATGGCAACGGTTTTGGGCCGAAAACCAAACCTTTAAAGCTGAAAACCAAAGTGACAAACCCAAGTATTATGTCTTGGATATGTTTCCGTATCCTTCCGGTGCGGGACTTCATGTGGGCCATCCCCTAGGGTATATTGCCAGTGATATCTATGCGCGATACAAGCGGCACAAAGGCTTTAATGTATTGCATCCCATGGGGTATGACTCCTTCGGCTTGCCAGCAGAGCAGTATGCCATTCAAACAGGGCAACACCCCCGTAAAACCACCGAAGAAAACATTGCACGTTACCGTGAGCAGCTGGATAAAATGGGCTTTAGTTTCGATTGGAACCGGGAAGTGCGAACCTCAGATCCTAATTACTACAAATGGACCCAATGGATCTTCATCCAGTTGTTTGAAAGTTGGTACGATGAAAAAGCCCAAAAAGCCAAACCCATTAGCGAATTGGAAATGCTTTTTGCTTCGGAAGGAAATCAAAACGTACAAGCTACCTGTGATGATGATGTGGAAACTTTCTCTGCGGAAACATGGAACGCTTTTTCCGAAACGGAAAAACAACATATTCTTTTAAAGTACAGACTTACTTACCTGGCCGAAACGGAAGTGAACTGGTGCCCTCAATTGGGAACCGTTTTGGCGAATGACGAAATTGTGAATGGCGTTTCGGAACGGGGCGGCTATCCCGTGATACGCAAAAAGATGAAACAATGGAGCATGCGCATCACGGCCTATGCGCAACGGCTATTGGACGGGCTCCAAACCATCGATTGGCCCCAACCGTTGAAAGATGCACAGACCAATTGGATAGGCCGCTCGGAAGGTGCTTTAGTCAGGTTTAAAGTCCTCCCCCCATCCCCCTCCAGCGGAGGGGGAGACGGATACCGTCTTACAGGAGATCCAAAAACGATTGGGTTACTTCTAGAAAGGGCAAAAAAAATGCGTAAAAACCCTACCGCTGCTGAAGATTTGCTTTGGCAAGCGCTTAGAAATAAACAACTTGGCGTTAAGTTTAGAAGACAGCATCCAATATACAAGTTTATTGCTGATTTTGTATGTCTTGAAAAGATGCTTATTGTAGAGGTTGATGGAAAAATTCACGACTTTCAAGTTGAAGAAGATGAATTGAGGACTTTAACCTTACAGGAAAAAAAGGGGTTTAAAGTGATACGATTTACCAATGACGAAGTTCTGGACAACCCCAAAACAGTCATTCAATCTATTACAGATGTGCTAAGTTCCCTCCCCTCTGGGGAGGGTCAGGGAGGGGAAAGCTATTCCATAGAAGTCTTCACCACCCGCCCCGATACCATTTTTGGAGTGAGTTTTATGACCCTCGCGCCAGAACATGAACTAGTAGCAAAAATTACAACTGAAGCCCAAAAGGCCGAAGTAACTGCCTACGTGGAAGCCACCGCTAAGCGCAGCGAGCGTGATCGTATGGCAGATGTAAAAACCATTTCAGGGGTATTTACCGGGGCCTATGCCCTGCATCCCTTTTCTGGGGAGGAAGTGCCGGTATGGATTGGCGATTATGTCTTGGCGAGTTATGGAACCGGTGCTGTGATGGCAGTACCTTGTGGGGATCAGCGGGATTATGACTTTGCAAAGCATTTCAATATCCCTATCCCCAATATTTTTGAAGGCGCCGATATTTCGGAAGAGGCTTTTGCAGATAAAGACAACACGGTCATTGCCAATAGTGATTTCCTAAACGGATTGAACTATAAACAGGCGACCAAAAAAGCCATTGAGGCTTTGGAAGCAAAAAACGCTGGGGAAGGAAAGATCAATTACAGGCTTCGGGATGCAGTGTTTAGCAGACAGCGCTACTGGGGGGAACCATTCCCTGTGTATTACAAAAATGGTTTGCCGCAAATGATTGACTTAGAGCATTTGCCGCTTACCCTTCCGGAAGTAGAAAAATACCTGCCCACTGAAGAGGGTGAACCACCGTTGGGCCGTGCCGAGGTTTGGGCGTGGGATACCGCCAACCATAAAGTGGTGGCCAACGACTTGATAGACGATAAAACCATTTTCCCCTTAGAGTTGAACACCATGCCGGGCTGGGCGGGGAGTAGTTGCTATATGTTCCGGTATATGGATCCGCAGAACGCCCAGCAATTTGCCGATAAAGCTGCCTTGGACTATTGGCAGAACGTAGATTTGTATTTAGGAGGAAGTGAACACGCCACAGGCCACTTGCTGTACAGTCGTTTTTGGACGAAGTTTATGTATGACCGTGGCTATTTTTCCGTAGAGGAACCTGCCAAAAAACTCATCAACCAAGGAATGATTTTGGGGGATAGTGCGTTTGTTTTTAGAGTAGAAGGTGAAAATAAATTAGTTTCAAGTTCATTCAAAAACACATTTTCAGTACAACCAATCCATGCAGATGTTTCCATGGTCAACGTGTCCAACGAACTGGATGTGGAAGCTTTTAAAAATTGGCGCCCTGAATTTAAGGATGCAGAATTCATCACCGAAGAAGACGGTACTTTTAAAGTCTCACGCGAAGTCGAAAAAATGTCCAAATCCAAATACAATGTCGTGAACCCAGACGATATCTGTGAGCAATACGGTGCCGATACCCTGCGGATGTACGAAATGTTCCTAGGCCCGTTGGAGCAGGCTAAACCTTGGAATACCGCTGGGATTACCGGCGTACACAGCTTCCTGAAAAAACTATGGAAACTCTACCACTCTGGCCACGAAGGGAGTTTTGAAGTGAAGGACATCCCTGCTTCCAAGGACAGCTTGAAAACCTTGCATAAGACCATCAAAAAAGTGCAGGAAGATATCGAGAACTTCAGTTTTAATACTTCGGTATCTACCTTTATGATTGCCGTGAACGAACTTACCGCTCAAAAGTGTCAGTCAAGGGAAGTATTGGAGCCGCTTTCGGTACTGATTTCCCCCTATGCACCGCACATTGCAGAGGAATTGTGGAGCCGCTTGGGCCACGAAGGAAGTATTGCCACGGTATCCTTTCCGAAGTTTGAGGAACAATACCTCGTGGAAAGCACCAAGGAATACCCCGTGTCTTTCAACGGAAAGATGCGTTTTAAAATGGAGCTTCCGCTGGATTTAAGCAAAGCGGAAATTGAGGCTGCCGTGATGGCCCATGAGAAAACCGAAGCACAACTTCAAGGGGGTGCCCCCAAGAAAGTGATTGTTGTCCCCGGTAAAATCATCAATATTGTACATTGACCCCCTAGAATTTAATTTTATTTATTAAAAATCATTCATTTTTATCAACATACCCCTAAATTTTTAGGGGTATGTTGTTTTCATTTGTTATTTTCGGGAAAAATTACCGTCATGATCGTAGGAATTCCAAAAGAAATCAAAAACAATGAAAATCGGGTAGGGATGACTCCAGCAGGAGTATATGAATTGGTGCACAGGGGCCATACCGTATTGGTGCAGGACGAAGCAGGTGTTGGGAGTGGTTTTGCCAATGCGGAATATGAGAAAGTAGGCGCGGTCATTGTGCAGACAATTGAGGAAGTCTATGCCAAAGCCGAAATGATTGTGAAGGTAAAAGAGCCTATTGAAAAGGAGTATCCTTTGGTTAGAAACGGACAAGTGCTTTTTACCTATTTCCACTTTGCTTCCAACGAACAATTGACAGAGGCCATGTTGGATAGCGGTGCCACCTGTATTGCCTACGAAACGGTGGAAGATAGCAAAGGAACCCTTCCCTTGCTTACTCCCATGAGTGAAGTAGCGGGACGAATGGCCATTCAGCAAGGAGCTAAATATTTGGAAAAACCCATCAAGGGCCGCGGGGTACTTTTAGGAGGAGTGCCTGGAGTAGCCCCCGGCAAAGTCCTTATTTTAGGAGCAGGTGTAGTTGGAGTGCAGGCTGCTAAAATGGCTGCAGGGTTGGGCGCGCATGTGACGATTTTGGATATTGACTTAGATCGTTTGCGCTACGTGAATGACATTATGCCTAGTCATGTAGTAACCGAGTTTTCCAGTGCCTATACCATTGAAAGACACATCCAAAACCATGACCTTATTGTGGGTGGGGTGTTAATCAAAGGCGCGAAAGCTCCGCGACTCATCACACGTGACATGCTGAAAAAAATGAGACCCGGAACCGTTATTGTAGATGTGGCGGTAGATCAAGGGGGTTGTATTGAAACTACCTACCCTACCACTCATGAAGATCCTACTTATATTATTGACGACGTGGTGCATTACTGCGTGGCAAATATGCCGGGCGCCGTGCCACATACATCCACATTGGCCTTAACCCATGCTACCCTTCCATATGTGCTGCGATTGGCAGATAAAGGCTGGGAAGCAGTTATAGCTAAAGACCCCGGTATGAAAAAGGGGCTGAATATCCACGATGGGAAAGTGATGTACGAGGAAATCAATCAGGCGTTTAGTTGGGAAACCGTGACAGTCTAATCTGCCATTTCTTCGGGAATTGCCCATTTACTTTTTTTTGCACGTTTTTTGATAGTCATTCCGTATATTTAATATTCTAAATTCAGAAAACAATGATTGGCTATTATGTTTTAGCAGGGATTATCTTTTTGGTGAGCACGTATGTAAGCAACCGACTCAAAAGTAAATTCCGAAAATATTCCAAAGTCCATTTGCAAAATGGCATGAGCGGTAAGGAGATTGCCGAAAAAATGTTGGCAGATAACAATATTCGTGATGTAAAAGTGATTTCCACCCCGGGAATGCTTACAGACCATTACAATCCCGCCAATAAAACTGTTAACTTAAGTGAAGGGGTATACATGCAACGCAACGCGGCTGCTGCGGCAGTGGCAGCGCATGAATGTGGGCACGCCGTACAGCATGCCAAGGCGTATAGCTGGTTAACACTACGCAGTAAGATTGTACCTGCAGTGGGTATTGCCAGTAAATTATCCAACATCGTGATCATTGCCGGTTTGGTGATGACCACCATGGAATCCTTAACAGGCTTAGGCAGTACCGTATTCTTATTGGGAATTCTTTTGTTTGCTGTGACTACAGCCTTTGCATTTATCACCCTGCCTGTGGAATACGACGCCAGTAAACGGGCCCTTGCTTGGTTACAAACCGAAAATATGGTTACCCAACAGGAATATGCTGGTGCTAAGGATGCGCTAAAGTGGGCCGCACGTACCTACGTGGTAGCTGCGCTGGGATCATTAGCCACCTTGCTCTATTTTATAAGCCTCTTTATGGGAAGGGATTAATGAAAACTTTAGATACAAATAGATAAGATTAGCCGCTTCTTTGAAGCGGTTTTTTTATCCCCCAACATTATTGGGGTTGTACCCTAAGTAATTGGTAAACTTCTCGTTGAAGACAATACCATGTTCTTCCAGCTCTTGTAGGATGGGTTCATAGACTTCCTTGGTAATGGGGATTTGCACCCCCGGGGTAGCTATCTCCCCATTCAGTATTTTGAGCGCTGTGATGGCTACTGGTAGTCCCACGGTTTTTGCCATGGCAGTATGGGTTTGATCTTCCCCAATGAGTACCATATTGCTGTCTATTTGTTTTTTCTTTCCGTCCAACTCATAGCCAAACTTATGGTACATGACAATCATGTCTTTGTCATTCGGGCCCAACGTCCATTTATCCATCAATATCTTCTGAAGCGCTTGCGCAGGGGTCGCATTTTTAATCCCTATTTTCTTGTTGTGGTTAAAGAGATCCAATTCTTCCAGTTTCCCCCACATCAAATCGTCTTGGTCTATTTTTAGATTATGCCGAAGTTTCAATTCTACGGAATCTGTTGGGGAATAGGGGAGGAATAAGTTTATAAACTCCCTGTACGAAAGGTTTTCAGAATCTGGAATGGTGTATCCGTCATCGGTCATGCCCAATTGCACGAACATATTCCACGCCTTACTAAAACCTACCCGCCGCATGGTTCCCCTATAGAGGGTAAGCACGTCATCCAATCCGTAGACACTTCGGTATTTGAGCGAGTTTCTGTTGGCATAGGCTTCAAACCTTCCGTAGCCTTCCACTTCCAAAAATTCGGTTCTTCTGAATAAGCGATGGTAAGGGATATACTTATAGGTGCCTTCCTGAATAAATTCCGCAGCGCCTCCTTGTCCGGCCGTAACCACATTTCTTGGGTTCCAGGTAAACTTGTAGTGCCAAAGGTTGTCATCACTTTCGGGAGCTACAAGTCCGCCCGTAAAGGATTCAAACAACAACATTTTACCACCATTATCCCGAATGCGATCTATTACCTGCATGGCACTCATGTGATCTATACCAGGGTCTACGCCAATCTCATTCATAAATACCAGTCCCTTGGCTTTCACCTCTTCATCCAACGCCTGCATTTCATTGCTTATATAGGAAGCAGTCACCATAGACTTCCCGTGCTTAAGGCAATCTCTGGCAGCTTCCATGTGAAACCGGGCAGGTAACATGGAAATGACCAAATCCATTTGTGGGATGATTTCAGACCGTTGCTTTTCATCAAACACATCGAACTTGATGCCTTTGGCATTGGGATGGCCATGAATGATTTTTTGGGCGCTTTCTTCGGAAATATCCCCAACGGTTAGGAAGAGGTTTTCTTCGGAAGACTTTTGTAATAGATAGCGAACAAGGCTGGTGGTGGAGCGTCCGGCTCCAATGATTAAAATCTGACGCATGCAGTTGGTTTTTTTCGTAATTTTGAAACCATATTTCTACCAAACGAAAGTACTAAATTGCATTGGGACATGATGAATAAATGGGATAAAAAAATTCTTTTAACAGCTGCTATTTTGGGAGCCATTACCATAATGATTGGGGCTTTTGGGGCCCACGGATTGAAGAAGTTGGTAGATGCCAACGCAGTAGCCAGTTTTGAAACGGGAGTACGCTACCAAATGTATCATGTTATTACCTTGTTGGTATTGGGATGGGCAAACCTACCTTGGACATCCAAAAAATGGATTTTTCGGTTTTTCCTGCTAGGGATTCTTCTTTTTTCGGGTTCTATATACTTATTGGCACTTAAAGATTACCTTCCTTTTTCTACAACTTTTTTAGGTCCTATCACCCCTTTGGGCGGATTGGTATTGATTGCTGGATGGATCTTTTTGGCCGTGTTTATTTTCAGGAATAAAACCACATAATTTTAAATTTTTGCAGGGTTATCCCATTTCATTTTTTTAATTTTGCACACACAACAAAAACTTTATCATGGTAGACAACAGCCAAGCTTCGAAAACGATTTCGTTGGAGCCTTACGGAATCAAAAATGCGAAACTGAACTATCAACTCTCTCCTAGCCAACTTCACGACATAACCATTCAAAAGGGTCAGGGAAAAGAAGCCAATAGCGGTGCACTTGCAGTAGATACAGGTGAATTTACCGGGCGCTCCCCCCAAGACCGGTTTATTGTAGAAGATGACATTACCAAAGACCGGGTATGGTGGGGCAAAATAAACATTCCTTTTGCGTCTGATAAATTTGATAAACTGTACGATAAGATTACAGCCTACCTTTCAGAAAAGGAAGTGTTCGTTCGTGATTGCTATGCCTGTGCAGATCCAAACTATAGGACCAACATTAGGGTCATTAATGAATACCCGTGGAGCAACTTATTTGTATACAATATGTTTCTTCGGCCAGAGGATTCTGAACTAAAAGATTTTGACCCCGAGTGGTTGGTGGTGAATGCCCCAGGCTTTATGGCCAACCCAGAAGAAGATGGTACGCGTCAGCATAATTTTGCCATCCTTAACTTCACCAAGAAAATTGCCATTATTGGGGGTACGGGCTATACGGGGGAAATCAAGAAAGGAATTTTTTCTTCCTTAAATTTTACCTTGCCGGTATTTGAGAACACCTTACCCATGCACTGCTCTGCGAATGTAGGTGACGATGGGGAGACTGCTATTTTCTTCGGACTTTCAGGTACGGGGAAGACAACGCTTTCTGCAGATCCAGATCGTAAATTGATTGGGGATGATGAACACGGGTGGACAGCAGAAAATACGGTTTTCAACTTTGAAGGAGGGTGTTATGCCAAAGTAATTAACCTTTCTGAAGAAAACGAACCCGATATTTTTAGAGCTATTAAACCGGGCGCGATCTTGGAAAACGTGATTATGGATGAGAATGGGGAAGTAGACTTTACCAATAGTAGTATTACACCCAATACCCGCGTAAGCTATCCTATTTATCATATTGATAATATCCAGGTGCCTTCCATAGGGGCGAACCCAAAAAACATATTCTTTTTAACGGCAGATGCCTTTGGGGTGTTGCCTCCTATTTCTAAGTTAACACCAGGGCAGGCAGCCTATCACTTTATTAGTGGTTATACCGCAAAAGTGGCCGGTACCGAAGCAGGTATCGATGAGCCGTTGCCAAGTTTTTCCGCGTGTTTTGGAGCGCCTTTCATGCCTTTGCATCCTACCGTCTATGCAGAAATGCTTAGCAAAAAGATGCAGGAAGCAGGGGTACACGTATGGTTGGTAAATACTGGTTGGACCGGTGGCCCTTACGGTATTGGAAGCCGAATGAAACTAAAATATACCCGTGCCATGATAACGGCAGCGCTGAATGGTTCTTTGGAAGCCGCCAATAAGGACAACTATCATATCCATTCGGTGTTTGGGGTACAACAGCCCAGAACCTGTCCTAACGTACCTTCCGATGTGTTAAGCCCAAGGCAAACATGGAAGAATGACGAGGGGTATTATAAAACCGCACATAAACTAGCGAACTCCTTTAAGGAAAACTTCAAGAAGTTTGCAGAATATGCCAACGAGGAAATCCTAAAGGGAGGTCCGCTGGTGTAATGACCATATGCTTTAAAAAAATAAGGGCGACCCAACGGGTCGCCCTTATTTTATATACATAAGTAGGAATTATTTTTTCCCGTTTACTTCTTTAATGTATTTCTCCAACGCCATGGTCATGGAAGGCGTTTCAGGAGTAGGTGCTTTAATGTCTACGCGCAGGCCTAAATCGGTAGCGGCTTTAATGGTCGTATTTCCAAAGACAGCAATACGTGTTTCGTTCTGTTTAAAATCTGGGAAGTTTTCAAACAAAGATTCTATGCCACTAGGACTAAAGAACACCAAAATATCGTAGTACACATCCCTAAGATCGGAAAGGTCACTAATAACGGTTTTGTAAAAAGTACCTTGTTTCCATTGCACGCCAAGCTCATCCAATACGCTAGGTACTTCAGGCTTTAGTTTGTCTGAGGATGGCAATAAAAAGGCTTCGTTTTTGTATTTTTTGATAAGTGGCGCCAACTCTGTAAAGGTGCGTTTCCCTACATAGATTTTTCGTTTTCGGTACACCACATATTTCTGAAGGTAAAATGCTACTGCTTCACTTTGGCAGAAATACTTCATGGTATCTGGTACCTTAAACCGAAGTTCTTCGGCAATTCTAAAGAAATGGTCTACCGCATTCCTACTGGTGAGGATAATGGCGGTATACTTGGTAAGGTCTACTTTTTGGGTTCTCACATCCTTACTGCTTACCCCTTCTACGTGAATAAAAGGACGGAAGTCTATTTTTACCTTCTGTTTTTCAATCAGGGAGTGATAGGGAGAGTTCTCAATTTTAGGCTCTGGTTGAGAAACCAAAATAGTTTTCACCTTCATACGCTTCTTTTTTTATTACCCTTGAAACACAAATACTTGATATAAAATGACCAAGGGTGCCAATTCGAGTGCGCAAAGATACAAAATAAAATAAAAGAAGTGCCTAAAAAGTAGTTCTTGGTTCCTTTTTACGGTAGAAAATAGGATGAGTAGGTAGAAAAGCGCCAATACACCAAATAAAACAAGGTAAAAGATCTTTTCCACTTCCAGGGAGAAGCTTAAAAAAGGAAGGATCACCATGAGCACCATGCCCATGAGGTTGAGGTAGCTTAGTTTTTCATAGAGGTATCGGTCCAGGAGGGCTTCAAAGTCCAATACATGGGCAATGAGCTTTTCCAGGTAAAACTTAAAGGTCACAAATACGGTATAGCCCGAAACAATCTGAAGATACTTCAGAAAACCAGTACTGCTATCAGGACTTTCAATGGCCAGGTATTGGTAGATCAACATAGAAAATGCCAAGACCTGCACCCCAAAAAGCAATAGATTAAAGGGGTGAAAGAAGGCATTCACTTTTCCTTCCATCGCAAAATACTTATCGGTCACGGCGAGCTGTACCCATTCAGAAAAACGCCTTGCATACAACGTACGGGCAAAGGTGAGTAGGAGGAGCACCCCTACATATACAGGTGCCAACCAATTACTTAAGAGGATATGTCGTATTTCGTAGTCCATAAACGTGCTTTGCCGCTAAGTTGAAAATCGTTTCAAAAGTACAAAATGGGAGCCATTATTACAGGGTTAAATTTTTCATAATTGCACCAATACACCCCCTCTTGGTGTGCAAAAAAATAGGTACATTTGCCCAAAATAGGAGTATGCCCAGTGCCTTAGTGGTCATTCCCACATATAATGAAATAGAGAATATTGAAAAGCTGCTTCGGAATGTGTTTTCGCTGCAACGGGAATTTCATATCCTCGTGGTAGATGACAACTCCCCAGATGGAACAGCAGCAAAGGTGAATGAATTGATGACAGATTTCCCCCAACGGCTTTTCCTGTTGGAACGGGAAGGGAAGCTGGGACTTGGGACCGCCTATATTGCCGGATTTAAATGGGGATTGGACCACGAATACCACTATATTTTTGAAATGGATGCCGATTTCTCCCATAACCCAAACGATTTGATACGGCTGTACAATGCCTGTGAAAAGGAAGGGAACGATGTGGCCATTGGGTCGCGTTACAAAACCGGGGTGAATGTGGTAAACTGGCCTATGAGCCGGGTATTGATGTCCTGGCTGGCTTCAAAGTATGTGCGCTTTATCACGGGAATGCCTATTTATGATACCACAGCAGGGTTTATCTGCTACCGAAAAACCGTACTGGAGAAAATAAATCTAGATAAAATACAGTTTGTAGGATACGCGTTTCAGATTGAAATGAAATTTAAAGCGTATTTAAGTAAATTTAAGATCGTGGAAGTGCCCGTTGTCTTTACAGACAGAACCAAAGGGGAATCTAAAATGAGCAAAGGAATTATTTCCGAAGCCATTTTCGGGGTCATTTCCATGAAATGGAAGAGTTTGTTCAAAAGCTATCAAATATGACACAAAGAGTGCTCATCAAAAATGCCCAAATGGTGAACGAGGGAGCCATCACCACTGGGGACCTATTGATCCATGGAGACAGGATTGAGGATATCGCCGAAAGCATTAGCTTGAAGTCGGCAGATACCAAGGTCATTGATGCCGATGGGCTCTACCTTTTACCGGGGATGATTGATGACCAAGTGCATTTTCGGGAACCCGGACTTACACACAAGGCCACCATAGAAAGTGAATCAAAAGCTGCCGTGGCTGGGGGTATTACCTCCTTTATAGAAATGCCCAACACCGTACCGCAAGCAACCACCATTCCTTTGTTGGAAGATAAGTTTACCATCGCTTCGGAAACCTCCTGGGCCAATTACTCTTTTATGTTTGGGGGAACCAACGATAACCTGGAAGAAATTCTTAAGGTAGACCCGAAACTAGTGGCGGGATTGAAACTGTTCTTAGGTTCTTCCACCGGGAATATGCTCGTGGATGACCCCAAGGTACTGGAAGAAATTTTCAGCAAAACCAATCTGGTGATCTCGGTACATTGCGAAGATGAAACCACCATCAAAAACAATTTGGAGAAGTTCCAAAGTGAATACGGGGACGATATTCCTGTAGCTTTCCACCCCGTCATTAGAAGCGAGGAAGCGTGTTACCTCTCTTCTTCCAAGGCAATTGCATTGGCTAAAAAGACAGGCGCCCGTTTGCATGTTTTTCACCTTTCCACCGAAAAGGAAACACATCAATTTGATAAAAAGAAACCGCTTAAGGATAAGAAAATAACGGCTGAAGTCTGCATCCACCATCTTTGGTTTACCAATGAAGATTACCAAACCAAAGGCACCCATATAAAATGGAACCCAGCGGTAAAGACCGAAAAGGATAGGGAAGGACTTTGGAAGGCTTTGCTCAATAATCAAATTGATGTGATTGCCACAGACCACGCCCCGCATACCTTGGCAGAAAAAGACCAAGTGTATACAAAAGCGCCTTCGGGTGGGCCACTGGTGCAGCATGCGCTTACTGCCCTATTGGAAATGTACCATCGCGGACGTATATCCTTAGAGACTATAGTGCAGAAGTTTGCACATAACCCGGCCATCCTGTTTGAAATCAAGGAACGCGGCTATCTGCGGAAGGGCTACAAAGCAGACTTGGTGCTGGTAGACCTCAATGCGCCATGGACGGTCATGAAGGAGAATATCCTTTACAAATGTGGGTGGTCCCCTTTTGAAGGAAATACCTTTAGGTCTAGGGTGACCCATACCTTTATCAATGGAGTGCTGGCCTACGAAAACGGTAAATTCCCTAACCGTACCATTGGGGAGCGATTAACTTTTAACAGGGATTGAGATACCTAAGCTACATACTTGTATTTCTAAGTTTGGTTGCCTGCCAAGAGGTGAATCGGCCAGAGAAGCCAGACGACCTTATTCCGCAGGAAACCATGATTGAAATCCTAAAGGAGGCTTATATAGACAATGCCGCCCGAAGTTTGGGCAATAAGGTATTGCGTGAAAAAGGCATCCGTTTGGATAGCTTGATCTATGCCCGCTACGGAATAGACAGCCTGCAATTTGTAAAGAGCCATGCGTATTATGCTTCGGAAATCAATGACTATATCGCGATGATGGAAACCGTGGAAAAGGAACTGGCCCTACAGAAAGATGAGCTGGATACCCTTATCGCCCAAGAGCGAAAAGAACAGGAAGCTGCCCGCGATAGTCTGAAGAAGGATCTCAAAAACGCTACAAAAGATAGTATTTCGTTAGCCAAGGATAGCTTGAAGATTGCAACCGACACCATTCCCACGACCTTGGTAGATCCTGTGGAAAACTAACCTTTATAGGCCTTTGCCACCCGTTGGATGGTCTCTTCCAGAGGGAGGAATGCTTCTTTCCGAAGGGCTGTAATCTTTGAAGCATCATAACGTGAATGCGTATATAAGGAACGCACCGTTGCTTTTAATAATTTACGTTTACTTCCGAAGAGTTTATACCCTAGATAATCCAAGGTGCTCAGCAATAACAGCCACCACTTGGCAATCTGTTTTTTGGGCGGGGTGTTTCCGAAGGCCTCTGCAAATTGGGTAAGCAGGGATTGATAGCTTCGGTTTTCGGCCACTAGGACAAAGCGTTCGCTTGTCACGGGGCGCTTCATGAGAAACTGCATGATGTCTACCACATCCCGAACATCTACCAAACCAGTACCGCCATCGGTATAGTAGTTAACGCCCTTGGCTGCCCGTTTTACCAACACCCCACTGCCGGAATGCCAATAGCCTTCCCCCAAGATGACCCCAGGGTTCACAATAACGGCATTAAGGCCTTCCTGGGTGCCGCGCCAAACTTCCATTTCGGCGCCGTATTTGGTAATACCGTAGACACTGTTTTTGGCTTCGGGATTCCAATGGGTTTCTTCGGTAGTGGGTTGCCCCGGTAGGGGATCGCCCAAGGTCGCCACCGAACTCACATAACACAACTTTTGCACCCCTTGGGAAAGGCAGAGGTTCACCACATTGGCCGTGCCTTCTACATTGTTTTTTTTAAGGGCCCTGTAATGTTTGGGATTAAAGGAGATAAACGCCGCGCAGTGGTAGACATGAGTGACCCCTTGAAAGGCTTCCGTTAGGGCAGGGATATCGGTAATATTGGCTTCCACCCAGTCAATACGGGCAAACGATGCTTCCGGCGTATCGGTATAATAGGCAAATACGTTCTGTACTTCCTCCAACTTGCTGGATGCCCGGTGCGTCGCCCGAACACGCTCGTGTTCCTGCAACAAATGATACAGCAAATGGGCACCTACAAGCCCTGTTCCACCAGTGACTAGAATCATGCTGGAAAGATAGTCATATTTCGTGAGTCGGGAAATGGGTGAGTGTTACAGGTTGCAACCTCAAACTTGTAACCTTCAACCTCAAACCTGCAACTTGCAACATGCAACCATACTAGCGCGCTTTTGGCATAAGATAAAATAAAGAGCCAAGAAACAAAATACCTGCCTTTAGGTTGATCATGTTTATTGGCTCCTATTTATAAAAACTAAAATTATTTAACTTTTGCTAAAGATCGTTTTGTGTATGATCCCTGCAACAATGGCCCCAGCAATAGGAGCAACCCAAAATAACCAAAGTTGAGGAAGGTATGCACCTTCTGCGAATATTGCCTGGCTTGTAGATCTGGCCGGGTTCACAGAGGTGTTGGTGATGGGGATACTAATAAGGTGTATTAAAGTAAGGCCTAGTCCAATTGCAATTGGGGCAAAGCCTTTAGGCGCCTTTTCGTGTGTACTTCCTAAAATAATGAGTAAAAAGAAGAGGGTTAATAGGAATTCTGCCAAGAGGGCAGATGTCATGGAATATCCCCCCGGTGAGAGGGCATCATATCCATTGGCAGCAAAGCCCCCCACATCTTTAGCAAAAATTACATAAAGAGCGCCCGCAGCGGCCAAGGCCCCTATAAGTTGTGCAATGTGTAGCCAGGAAGTTGTTTGGCTTCAAATTTGCCTCCTGCCCAAAGTCCTAGGGAGACCGCAGGATTAAAGTGTGCGCCAGAGATATGCCCTACAGCATAAGCCATAGTAAGGACTGTTAGACCAAATGCAAGGGCAACCCCCGCAAAACCGATTCCCAAGTCTGGGTAAGCGGCGGAAAAGATAGCACTTCCGCATCCGCCAAATACAAGCCAAAATGTTCCAAGGAATTCTGCAACTAGTTTTTTCATAATGAGTTGTTTTTTGGTTAGTTAACTATAAAGTTAATGGATAACTTTGTTCTTAAGCTTCTTTTTTTGAAAAAAAAGAAGGGTCTTTCAAAAGGAATGGTCAATTCATCAGGAATTTATAATGAGTCATACTGGCGCGCTTTTGAAAACCGTGCCCATTTTCTTTTGCATTTGCAATGCAACCTCTAACTTTCAACTTTCAACTTGTAACCGGACCGAGCGTTAAAAAAGGGTCCTGTGGACACTTTTAGCAAAGGGGCCAGATTGCCGCGTAGGCAATACTTTCAACCTGCAACCTCAAACCTCTAACTTTCAACCTCCAATTTTAACATTTTAACCCATGGCATCGTAGGAATATATGTTTATTTTTACCCACAGGCCTTTCAAAACATACGCATCGCCGTATCTAGGCCTATTTATGTGTTGTATTTAAAATTGTTATCCTATCAAGAATCCAAAATTCTCCAAGCACCAGACTTCCCAATTTGGCCAGGTATTACGCCAACGGGTGAATCAGTATTTTGAGGAAAATAACCTTAGCAAACATGCCAACGGGAGTATGATTGCCAAAAGCGTGTTTATGTTGCTATTGTTTTTCACCCCTGTCCTGCTTATCAACCTGGGACTCACCACCAACCCTATTTGGCTGTTGGTATTGTATGGTTTTAGCGGACTTGGAATGGCGGGGATAGGCATGGGCATCATGCACGATGCCATTCATGGCTCCTATTCCAAAAACAAGAAGGTAAATAAGTATATGGGCTATACACTCCACCTTATTGGGGGAAGTGCCAAAGTATGGAGGATTCAGCATAATGTTCTGCACCATACCTATACCAATGTAGAGGCTGTGGACGATGACATCAACGCGCCCTTCTTTTTACGCTTTTCGCCCCATGCCAAGCGTTATTGGCTGCACCGGTTTCAGTTTTTGTATGTATGGATATTCTATGCCCTGTCTACCGTTTCCTGGGTCATTAGCAAAGACTTTATTCGCTTTCACCGTTTCCATAAACTGGGGCTCGTGCCTGCAAAGGAAAACTATAAAAAGGAAATAGTAAAAATTAGCCTGTGGAAGATTCCGTATTTCACCTATACCTTGGTACTTCCGTTGATCTTGGTACCCCTATCGTTTTGGTGGGTCTTGCTGGGCTTTTTGTTTATGCACCTCATCACAGGCTTTCTCATTAGTATTGTCTTTCAAGTGGCACATGTCATGCCCGATACAGAATACCCCCTGCCGGATGATGATGGCATTATCCACGGGAACTGGTACGTACACCAATTGGTGACCACCTGTAACTTTTCGCCCCGTAATAGATTGCTTTCCTGGCTCATTGGCGGACTCAACTACCAGATAGAGCACCACCTGCTTTCCAATATCTGTCATGTACACTACCGGAAGCTATCCAAGATTGTCAAGGCCACGGCCCAGGAATTTAAACTGCCCTACCATGTAAAGTCCAGCTTTGGAGTAGCCATTCTGGACCACGCCCGCATGCTTCGTAAATTGGGAACGCAGTAATAATTAACCCTGGCGCGCTTTTTTTACTAATACAGCCTCATTTTCTTTTGTTTACAGATAACGTATTTGCGATTGCAATTATGCTCATGGTCTATCAATAAGTTTACTGTTGGACAAAAACACCCTTTCATTTGTTGAATATCCAATTAAAAGTGGTACGTTGCTGAAAGCTACCAATCCACAGCCCACCATGAAACAATTAGCCATAAAAAAACAAATAACCAACAGGGAGTCCATATCCTTGGATGCCTATCTTCTGGAAATAAGTAAATTACCAATGATTACTGCCGAAGAGGAAGTAAAATTGGCTCCATTAATCCGTAGTGGAGACTTGTTGGCATTGAATGCTCTGGTGAAAGCTAATTTAAGGTTTGTAGTCTCGGTAGCGAAACAATATCAAAACAAAGGATTGGGGCTTACAGATTTAATCAATGAAGGGAATGTAGGGCTACTACATGCTGCAAAAAGGTTTGATGAAACACGGGGCTTTAAGTTTATTTCCTATGCAGTATGGTGGATTCGCCAATCGATTATCAAGGCACTTTCAGACCAGATTCGTATTGTACGTTTACCATTAAATAGAATTGTAGATATTTCTCGAATAAAAAAGGCCTCTCATTTTCTGGAGCAAATCTATGAGCGCCCCCCCACGGTGGAAGAAATGGCAGAAGAACTGGATATGGCCGTTTCGCAGGTTAGTCAATCCATGAGCCATTCAGGCATGCACCTGTCAATGGATGCCCCAATTAGGGAAGACGAAGACTCTAATTTCTATGACCTCATTCAGTCTAAGGATACCAAGGGGCCAGATAATGGACTGCTCAATGAATCCTTGACAACAGAGATTGACCGCGTACTAAATACCTTAAAACCCAAAGAAAAAGAAGTGGTCTGTATGTTTTACGGACTTGGCAGCTACGATAGGCCAATGAGCTTACAAGAAATTGGGAGTGTATTTAAAATTACCACAGAGCGTATAAGACAAATAAAAGAAAGCGCAATACGGAACCTTGGGCAGGGTTCTAGAAAAGAGCTTTTGGAAAGATATTTGGGATAATATAGCTTCCCACCGCTAGCGCAGACGTCTTCGTCTGTGCCCCCCTGGCGCGCTTTTGCAAAGCGTGCCCATTTTCTATGGCGTTTGCAATGCCAAAACAGCCTTACCGCAAAGAACGAACCTTTTTGTTAAGGATATTCAATTTTGAATTATTATCCCTTCCTAGAAAAACCTGAGAGCTTTTGGTTTTTGTGATAAGCTACTATTATTCGATGCCCTAATTTAAAACATGTAGCGTAAAGTATCGTTTGCTTTAAGGGATTTAACAAGACGTCTTTTGCTCAAACATATCAAAGGACATGGAAAGACAACAAGCAAAAAAAATATTTTGCACTTTCTTTCAGTTGCTTATAACTCGATAGAAGGTCATGTCCTAGTTTGGAACATTACCTATCTTAAATTTAAGATGTTATCATCAAGAATATCAATTAAATCAAAATCCTTTCCTTTATTCTTAAATAAAGGTTTTGAATAAAGCAAATACACATAATTATCAATGATTAGAAACATTATATGATCTTTAACAATATCACCAGTAGAATGATTTTTAGAAAACACTACTTGTTCACTATTTAGATAGATACTTATGTTGTTTTCGGGCTTCAATTCTAAATAGAATAATTTTTCAGTTTTTTTCTTGATTATGTTATCATCTAAATTTTTTCCGACTATTTCAATTTTATTTACTATTGAATCTTGGTTAAAGGAATACCTCAGGCTACTTTTAAAAATGGAACCCTTAAATGTTTTGCCAGACATTGAGGTTTTCTTGTCTTTAATCTCTATTAGTTTATTCAAATCTTTATTTGAAACCTTCTTTCTAAAAACTAAAATTCCTTGTTGGTAATTATTATAATTGTAAACAGATATAACAGAACTCTTTTTTCGAATTTCAGAGTCTATATTTATAATTCCCCCCTTTTTGTTAAACAATGATTTATAATATTGAGGTTCTTCAACTTTTTCTACGAATGAAACGAAAAATATTATTCTTATTGCAGTATACAGTAATATTACAATCAAGCCAACACCTAAAATCCAGATAAGCAAATTATTGTTTTTCATAGCTGTTAAATTACTTTATTAACCCCCCTGGCGCGCTTTTGCAAAGCGTGCCCATTTTATAGGGCATTTGCAATGCCCCTCTGTAACTCTGCCCCTCTGCTACTTTGACTCTTTGAAACACCCCCTGGCGCGCTGTCGCCCGTTCTGAGCCGGCCGAAGTACAAAGCGTGCCCATTTTATAGGGCATTTGCAATGCCATTGCCATACGCTCTTTTTTTTACTTGGCATGGATGAAGACATTTGTGCTAATGGGAGACTATATTAGAATTTAATAATGAATGATTTATAGTTTTGTCGAATTTCATCTTTTGACAAGTGATAGTTTTCTTTTAAAAAAATCTTTAATTCTTTGTATTTAATTGATTCTATATAATGGCTAATGTGTAGCTTTCCATCTATTAGTTCTGGTCTTAAGTAATTATCAATCAAAATAATAGAAGCCTTTGATTTTTTTAATATACTATATAAGTCAAAATTATTAGAATCATAAGGATTTGTTCTTATTATCCACTGACAAAAGTCTTCATCATTTTCGTATGATAATAAATATATCAGGAATTCTTTATCTAACCTTGGAAGTTCTTTTAATGTCTCTTTATATAATTCTTTTTCCTTTTCAAAATAATCTTCTGAAACAGGATAGTTTTTAAAGAAAAAATGATCAGGTATTTTACCTCTTAAATCGACATAATTTTTATTTAGATTATCAATTATTCCGTCATAGACTATAGGAACGAAATCCAATTCTAATTTTTCTTGTGCATTTAACATAAAAAAATTTAGAAGAAAAATTAATATTATAAAGCGTGTTATTTTTTTCATAAACTTTAATGTTTTATTTCATTCGATGTTTTTATACTTTGCTTTCTTATATAAATTCTATTGGCTAATTTTCCATGGCTTTTGGTTTCAGTATATGCACCTTCACCGCTATAATTCAAACCCGAAGGCCCAACTATATATGGATCTCTGGGGTGATGCCGTATTAGTTCTCCATAAGGGCCTAATTTACTTTCAATTTCAGTTGCAAAGCCTTTTGAATCAACTTTCGTTACAATTCCAGCATGAGTTACGCCCCATTCACCTGTTTTGTTATCTAAATTATAATAAACAACTCTATCACCAACTATAACATTTTCATCTAAAGGAATTGGATCATATTTCTCTAAATTATTGTAAGGATTATAATCTGCCTTAGGTTGAATGCTTACACTAAAGCCATCTTCCACAGTTTTTTCTCCTTCTGAATTACAAAAAGCATGAGAGAAACAGTTGTATACTTCAGGATTTGGTTTTCCATCAATCACAGGTAATTGAACAGGGGCTATTTCTTTATAACCCTTATAATCAGAGGGTAGTGCTTGATCATGTACTTGTCTGTTTTGAGAATTTTCCCAAGAAATATTTGAAAAGCTATCTAAAGATGCACCTCCTTCTATGGCATTGGCAATATTATTTCCTATGTTGTTTAAATCTGATCCTGTAAATACATCCCCAGAAAATAATTTCCCGCTCATGGCTGCTGCGGCTACAGACATGGTTCCTCCAGAGGCAGTTACTGTTACATTACTTTGTGTTTGCATCCCATCGGGGTCTATAAAGAAGATAGGGTTGTTAAACGCATAGTTATACGGGCTGTGCCTTCTCATTTGTTCCGCCAATGGGTCAATGTTCATCCACCTCCCAATGGATGCCTCATAGTTCCTTGCACCAAAATCGTACCAATCCACACCCATCTCGTCATTATTTTCCTTACCGCCAAATTTCCACTTCTGCGCCAACCCGTTCCCCACATCGTTATAATCCTCGTTGTACCCCAAATGTTTGAGGCCAAAGGGGTAGTAGTTGCTCTCCTCAATGATCTCCGTACCGGGGTCAATGGCCCCGTCCCCGTTGGCATCGGTATAGCTCAGCCGTACGTTCCCCAAATGGTCGGTGTACTGGAAGACATAGTCAAAGACCATCTCCAGCTTGCCGCCCGTGCCCTCCTCGCTATAGGCAATGTAGCCCTCGGGCTGTGCGATGAACTGCAGGCCAAAGTCCCCGCCGTCCACCCCATAGGTATAGGCCCCAGCATAATGGGTCTCCCGGGTGGGCTGCAGCCCCTCGTTCACGATCTTCTTGAGTTTGGTGCCCGTAGCGTCGTAGACATAGTCTATGGTGCCGTAAATGGCGCCGTTGTCCACGTCCACCTGCTCGGGGAGGCCCAGTACGTTATAGGTCACCTCCAGCCCCTTGTTGCGGTCCGTGGTGAGGTTGCCGTCCCCATCGTACTCGTAGTCGCGCTGCAGGGTAGAGCTGGGATCGTTGCCGTCCACAAAGCCGTTCTCCAACTGCACGCTACTGGGGCTGTTCACCTCGGCCACGTTCCACAGGCGGTTGCTGTCTGCCTTGTAGGCATAGGAAATATCGTCCCAGGTCACGGTGCCGCTGCCACTCAGGAAACCGTAGCGCTTCAGCGACTGTAGGTTGCCGTTGCGGTCATAGCTGATGCCCTCCAGTGAAAAGGAGGCCGTGGTACCAAGGCTGCTGCCCTCGCGGCCAGAGGCCTTCAATAGGCGGTTGGTACCGTCATAATTATAGTCGTAGCCGCGCAGGGTTCCGTCCCCGGCGGTCTTCCAAAGGATCTGGGCAATGTTCCCATTGTACAGGGCATCGGCCCCGCCACTGGTCATGGGATGGTCAATGGTGTCATAGTTGATGCGCATGGCAAACAGGTCGGCAGGGCTGCCCGAAAGGTTCCCCACATCATTGATCCCGGTCAGCCAGCCGCGCACGTTGTAGGTGTAGTCCACCACCTGTAGGGGCTCGTCCATCCCGTTGCCAATCAGTTTCAGGTCCTGCAGGTCGCCGCCCACGGCATTAAAGGAGGCCCGCCCGGCAAGGTCGCCCGTTGGTATCCCGGTACTGTCGGTATGGAAGGTAGCCCCGTTCAGTTTAAAGTAGATGGTACTGCCCGCCCGTTCCACGCTCAGTACGTCGCCTGCCTCATAGAGGTAGGAGGTGCCGGCATATACGGCACTCCCGCCATCGGTAATGTACTTGATGCGGTATTTCCCCGTGCCAAGGTATTCCTCCCCGGTGAGCTGGATACCAAAGTCCACATCGGGAGAAAAGCTCCCGCCCAGGCCACTGCCCACTTCCACAAGGCCCACTTTCAGTACCTGGTCCTCGCCCTTCACGGTAAAGGAGATACCGCCCACGTTCGTTATCACCCCTCGGGTGGTGACCCCTGCGTTCCAGCCGGCACTCGCCTGCGTGGTTGCAAATACGCCATCGGGCGAAATATCGGTCTTTACGATCATCTGGTAGCCGTCCACAAAAGTCTCGCCGCCCACTTCCTTTTGTTCCAGTTGCCCCATATCGTCATAGTGGTTTTTGGCAAGCAATTGTATGTAGCCATCGTTTACCTGTTGTTCGTGGGTCACCATCCGCCCCGCAGGGTCATAGGTAAACCAGTCCGTAATGACGATGTCCCCGTGCCCGCCGGTGCTGTCATCCTCATGTAGGCTGCGCGACTGCAGGACCCGCCCGGTAAAGTCCAATAGACTCTCGGTAAGGTCGGTCTTTTCCAGGTAGGGGTCCTCCGTAAGGGTGTAGATCTCCCGTCCTTTGGCATCGTAGCCCATGACGGTGGTGATCCACTTTTGGGGCGAAACGTCCAGTACGCGCACCGTGCTTACGGTGGGCAGGCCCTTGGTGGCCGTGGTGATGGAGGTCCCAAAATAGTTGGTCGCTGGGGGGATGCCCGTGGCGGCAACATCGTCATAGCTATCATAATAGCTCACGGTATGCACATCCATCTCAGCTGCGGTGGCGGGAAAGGCATTCTTGGTATAGTAGAGCGAGGTTCCGTTGATGGTGTTTGGGAAGGTGGTCCGCTCCTCGTGCAGGTCCAATGAGGCAATGAGGGTATCAATCTCGCCTTGTATGGCGGCCTGGGTAGTGCCAGTAAAGTCATGGGTGTACAGCCCCGTGTAGGTCACACGGTCTAGGGCGTCGTATTTGGTAAAGAAATATTGGTCGCTTCCGCGCATGTTGCCGTCTTGGGTAAGGATGGGACGGTCCAGGGGGTCGTAGAAGATGTATTCCACGGCACGCCCGGGGAGCTTTTTCTCCACCAGGCGGTTACGGGAGTCGTAGCGATAACGGTAGGCCAGCCCGTCCAGTACATCGGTGTACACGTTGTTGCTGCCGTCCAGTACGTTTTCGGAGGCCTCGGGGGAGAGCACATAGGCCAGATTGCCAAAGTTATCGTACACATAGTAGGTATCCATTTCGGTCTGGTCGTCAAAGCTGCGCTTCAGCACCACCCGCCCGCTCTTGTCGGTAAAGGTATGGGTAAGGTGGGAACTGCCACTGCTGCTGGGGGAGGTCCAGTTCTCATCGGCCGTCACGGTCTTGGAAAGCTGCCCGCTGCCATAGTAGCCGTCGTACTCTAGGGTAGGGGCTGCGGTCTGTGAGGTGTACGAGATATAGAACTCGCGTACCTCACTACTGCCGTTTAGGGCATAGGTGGTGCGTACGGTATGGTTGGTAAGGGAATTGCTGCCTATCTCCCAGGATTCCCCCGGGGCGCCCACTTCCAACAACCGTGAACGGGGGGAGTCTTCAAAACGTTGTTCGGTATAGGGGTTTTCGGTATCGCCGTACTTGGGCACGTCGTAAAAACTGCCTTGGGCAGACTTGGCGATGGCCACGTTCATATAGTTCGCAGTAGAGGTGCCAGACCGTGCAAAGGGCAGATAGCCCTTTGCCTCACGCCCCAGGGGGTCGTATTCCATAAACTGTACGATGTCCTCTCGGTTGCCCCCTGCACGTAGGCCAATGCGCAGTTTGGGACGGCCCATCCCGTCCACGTAGGTCACGCTTTCCAGTTTATCGTTGGGCAGGGGGTCGCCAGCATCCACCTGGGCCTTGGTGAACCCCTTTTGGTAGGTGGTGGAATAGATGTTGTTCTCGGTATCGGTCTGTGCAAGGGCGTTCACGTAAAGGCCCAACAGGCAAAGGTATAGCAGTGTTTGTTTCATGGCGTTCCGTGTTTAGTTTTCCCTTAGGTTATAGTCGTTTAGGGACAGTATTTTGCCGTCCTGGTCGGTCGCATACCACAACCTATTGTGCTGGTCGTAGTAGTAATAGGTGGTATAGCCCCGTACATCGGAAACCGACTTCACCCCTACGCCGGGCTGGTGCACATAGCCCGTCATCTGGCAATTGGGGTAGGCGGCTTCCACCAGGGCCCTAAAGTCCTCCAGGTCGTCCCGTACATCGCCCTCGGTGGCCGTGGCACTGTTGCTGGTGGCCAAGAGGGTGCTTAGGGAACTGGCCAAGGTCTCATCCAATGAAATGTTCCCATAGCGCAGGTTCTTGATTTCGGCCAACAGGTAATCGCCCTTATAACCCCAGATATAGGTATAGCGGGCAGCATCGTCCTGGGGGTAGTGTACCTCGCCAAGCTGGCCGTTGTCATCATAAAAGGAATAGACCATCCGCAGCTCGGGGTCGTCCCCGTCCTTGGAAACATACACCCTATAGGGGTGTACCTCCAGCCCGGCCCCCGTATCAAAATCCTTATACTCCAGCCACTGGCGGGAAGTTTCACTATAACTAGGGGAGGGAACGGTCACTTCAGAATAGTATTCGGTGCGCTCCACGGGTACCAGTAACTGGTTGCGGTTGACCATGTTTTGCAGTACCGTGGTATTGGGGTAGCCCGTGGGGAGGTCTGCATAGTCCACATTATAGACCGTTTCCATCTTCCGAAGTCCGCCTCGGCTGTCCAGGGTTACCGTCTTGGTAGGCAGGTAGTGGTTGCTGCTGCCATAGGTATTGGTGGTGGTCACGGTTTGTGTAAGCCCCCCTTCATAACGGATGCTGGTAGAAGTACTATCCTTTACCCACCGCATGTTGTACCCGTACGCACCAAGTGTAGTGATATTATAGAAGGTCCCGGCACCGGGTATGCCAATATAATCAGTTGGGCAAGAACCGCCAGGGGGTTTTGGGGAAAAGAGGAGGGAGTTTAAGGATGTGTCAAGATTATAGCATCCATCATTTCCATAGCCTCCCAAGGGATAGATGGTAATTCCAGATTTTAATGGTGGGGTGTTAGGTTCCGTAGCATCTATGGTTACTGTCTTTAATAGGTGGGTGGTTTTCTGTAGTAGGTCTAGGTCGCTATCATAAATATGTTGTTCTTTTATACTTCCATAGTGCAAAAACTTATTCTGAAAGGGCCCTGCAAGATCTGCATTTTCACTCAATTCAAAATATTGGCCATTGTAGAATTTGGTTACGGTACAGCCATCAAAGTCATCATCGTTATAGCGTATCTCCGAAACCGTACTATAGGTAATGTCATTGGGGACATCCACTGCTCTGTTGGCAGTAATAATAGATTCCTTTCGGTTACAGTCCGTGGAGCTAGAGTCTATATCAAAGTCTTGGTTCTCCGAAAAATAAATATATTGTTGTGCCTGCCCAGAAGAAGTATAGTTTGTGGCTGTTGGCAGGGTGGTGGGGCCAGGGATGGTCGTACCGTTATAGTCATCGGCAAAATCCCCATAATAATAATAGGTTTCGTATGACAGGTTTTCCCCAGAGACAGGGTCTTCGGTAGTATGGGCGGTCTTCCGCAACCGTAGGCCGCCTACAATCTTATCCTGGTTGTCCCAATGTTCCTCATATTCATAGGCCGTCTTCCCGCCTGTGGGATAGGTAATGGACGTCAAGGTCCCTATCTTTGCATAATTAAAATACGGTCTTCGGTCTGCTAGTTGGTTCGTTCCAAAACCGGGATCGGTGGGGATATCTGTCTCAAAAAGGGCAATGTCTGCATTGTAGTCATCCATAGGCCAAGGCGCCAAGTTGGGATTAGACTGCCCATTATAGTACCCCCAATAATCCATTTTTTTGCTTCCTAAACGTGGGGGGACACTTTGAGGTGATTGATATTCAAACGTATATTTTTTGGCATCATTGATATTATCCCTGTAGACCTTCAAACTATCTAGTTTAAGGCGTAGGTCATAAGCTCCAGTGCCAGAACCAAAATAGGAAGTATTAAAAAAGTCAACTTTTAGTATTTCGTTTCCAGTAGTAACTGTATGAATGCGATCATATATATCCAGCCCAGTAATACGCTTAACATTGTAAAGATCATTGCGAGTTGAACTTCGTACTTTAAGAATATCGGTAAACGTACTACCATCCCTAGAATAAGAAACCTTGGTAGGGCGTACTTGTTCCTTGGTGAAATCGTTAATACCAAGACTACGAATGCTCTTTAGATTTCCAAAAGCACAACTATTGCCCGTTACGGGGCTGTACTCTAGCTCTCTTTGCTTTAGGGGATTGTATTCTTCTTCTTGGTTCCAATCGTCGGTTTCGTAGGTAAAGGTAAAGGTGTCAAACCCGTTGGCAGACTCCATTTTGGTAAGGTACCAAGCCGTAATGTAGGATACGGTATACTCATCTGCCAAATCCTCTGGTGGTGAAACTGTGTTTTCGGTTACTTCATGTTGTTCAAACGTATAAACATTGCCCGATGAATCTGTAACAATAAATTTTCCCAAGGAACCCATATGGTATTCTACCTCAACCAAAGGGTCCTCTAATAAATAGGCCTTATAATCCCCTGGTCCAGAATAGGAAGTATCCCAATAATCCACAAAGATGGTCCCAGAGAGTCCGTTAACGCTTACCGAAAAGGTATCGGGCTGGTAGTCTATATCTTGGTCCTTATATTTTTTATAGAATTCCCATGCCTTACTTGCACCCCCACTCTCTGTATGAGTGCCCAATAGATGTAATGCAGATGCAAGGTAGCCTGCATTTGTTTGGGTAAAGGTATCATAGATCTTGTATTGGGGATGGAAGCCCGTAGAACCCCCAACATAATCATCGGGATGCCCGTTTACCTGCCGCGAAATCACTCCACCATAATTTAAGCTCCACCCCAGCCCTACATGGGTAGCAATTTGTTCTACTTTGATACCAGAGGCATCATAGCTTAAGGAAATGGGGAGGCTTAGCTCCCGCCCCTTAAAGGTATAGAGGGGCAGGGCAATGGTGGGCACCCCCGTATACATATTCACACTGTTGGAAAACTTATCAAAGGCAGCAACCTCTGGAGACTGTGGAACTTTGGCTGCAGACTGTATGGGATTGAAAAAACTTTGAGTCTGGGCAACCCCCACCGCATAAAAAACCGTGCATACGGCAAAAAGAAACATCTTTCGCATGGGAAACTGTTTATGGATGAACAAAAAAATATTGTGGGGAGAAACCTAAAGATAGCAAATTATTTTTTAACAGGAAAGTTAAATAATTGTCATTCAGGATCTCCATGTCATTCAGAGCGTCAGCGAAGAATCTCATTCTGTAATTTAGGGCACACTGTCAATCAGAACCCCTCTGTCATTCAGAGCGGCAGCGAAGAATCTCATCCTATCATTCAGGGCACACTGTCATTCAGAGCGTCAGCGAAGAATCTCCCCCCGCTAGCGCACACACAAATAAAATTAGGCACGCTTTACAAAAGCGCGCCAGTTGGTTTGAAATGCCAAAACAGCCTCACCACAAAGGGCTCACCTTTACGTTAGGATGCTCCCTGTTGCCTTCCTCATAAGCAGCAAAACTGCTGTGCACCCAATCACGTTCGTGGTACACCAAGTTGGCGTCCACAGGATTATAATGAATATAGGACATCCGTTGCTCCATCTTTTCATACGTATCCATGACTATGGGGTGGAAACCATCCTGCCATACCTTGTACCTCCTCCCTTTTTTTACACGGTTCGCGGCAAAGGAAAATTTGTTCAACAACCATTCCCTTCGACTTTCTGGATATTCCTTGATGGCCTTTACAATTTCCTTGGAAGTATACTTTTTAAAATCCCGTATGATGTCTTCCAATTGTTTGTCATTGCTGCTTACGATTAAGTGTATATGGTTGGACATGTATACATACGCATGCACACAAAGTCCCTTTTCCTTAATACAGTAATTTAACGAACGGTCTAGGATATCCCTGTATATGGCCCTAGTAAATATGTCAACCCAGTCTATCACGGTGACCGTTATAAAATAGGGAAGGTTTGCTTCCCGTACTTTGTACTTTTGGGACATGCCCTTATGTATTGTGGGGAGTTTGGTTAAAGATACATAATTTATGGGCATGACACATGCCCAATACAATTAGGCACGCTTTACAAAAGCGCGCCAGTTGGATAAGTTCTATTCTGTCAAATTATTATCTGGATTAAACCATTCTCCTTTTTTTATTACACTATTCAGGTGATTTAATGTAAGAGGTGGTTTTTTTTGGAGAACACCTACATACCGTAATATTTTTTTTATAAGATTCAAAAGAATGAATTGATCCTCATCAAAATATTTATTGTAAGGTAAGGAACTGAAATCAACATTGAATTTCATTTGAATTTGTCTTAAAAACTCATCGTTATCTTCTGAAACAAAATTTAAATGATTAATCGCCAAGTTCTTTTTAGGATTATTTTCTCCATAAATTTCTTCTACTAAATCCTGTAATTGATTAAAAGAATATTCTTTCATACTAGTAGTCTTGAATCTGTTGAAATTGTCCCCCCGCTATCGCAGACGTCCTCTTCTGTGCCATCAAAGAACCCCCAATAGCTCCACACCCTTACTCTTTACGCCGTTCAGTGGGTTCCGCTCGTCTGGGAAGCACTGGTAAAACCGTAACCTTAACACAAAAAGAACCATGCCATCTACCCTTGGGATATCCAAAGGAAACACCAAGGGCTCATTGCGATCCTCAGGGCTTATAAATTGCGGTTCGCTTAGGGCAAAACCGTGCGCTAAGGTGTCAAAGTCAAAATGCAGCCTTCCTACCTGTAGGCATAAATGGGTAGCTCCCTTCGGGAATTGCTTCTCCACCAGATCATATCCTTCTAAAATCATGGCATCAAGATCTGTATCATAGCCCCAGCTGCCCCCCAGCTGATGCTTACTTTTGCACTTGGGCGTGAATACAAATTCCGTCAACAAATACCTTCCCCGATGGGTCTGCATTCCTTGGGCTACCGTACGTTGCCCGCGATCGTTTACGGTATCCAGGTTTTTGATCTCCACGAATTCGCGCATCAACCTTCCGTGCAAGGTCCCATCGTTCAAATCCTTTAGGAAGGGTTTCAGGGCCAAGGCAAATTCTTTTTTTACGGTACTGCAACGCCCAAATTCACTGTTGTTTTTCCGTACCTTAAGCATATTGGGGTTGTTCTTGATCGCCTCGGCCGTAAACCCACCACCCGCCTTGCGGGCAATGCGCTTTCCGTTGCGCAGATAATAATTAATGTCCCCAATCGTTCCTATAATATCGTTTGTACCTTTTACACGTGCCATAAGATAAATGGTATTTATTATGCATGTATATAAACGATCCGCTTGCCTATTATATTGCCCGTATGTCGTATCTATGTAGAGTATATGTCCACTATATGTGGTATGTATGTCGTGTGTATGTAGGGGATCATTCAGGTATAACCCCTATATACCCCCTATATCACCCCTGTATTAGGGGGAGATAACCCTAGTCTTATTGGGCATACAGGTTGCTTTCCTTTACATATAGGCTTAGGGTGACAAGAGATTCCCTCTGGCGCGCTTTTGTAAAGCGTGCCCATCTTCTTTGGCATTTGCAATGCCACTACTTTGCCACTCTGTAACTTTGAAACTCTGCAACTTTGCCACTCTGTAACTTTGCCCCTTTCAAACTTCCTTCTATCTTTGCCAAAAATCCAGTATCCTGTGAAGAATTTCATTGAAGAACTTACCTGGCGGGGCATGATTCATGACGTCATGCCAGATACAGAAGACCATCTCAACGAGGCCATGCGCAGCGCCTATGTGGGCTTTGACCCCACGGCAGATTCCCTGCACATTGGGAACCTCGTTCCCATTATGCTCTTGGCCTTTTTCCAACGTTCGGGCCACAAGCCCATTGCCTTGGTGGGGGGTGCCACGGGTATGATTGGGGACCCCTCGGGCAAGTCCAGTGAGCGCAACCTCTTGGATGAGGAAACCCTTCGGCATAACCAAGAATGTGTAAGGAACCAATTGTCCCAGTTTTTAGACTTTTCCTCTGGTGCCAACAATCAGGCAGAAATGGTGAACAACTACGACTGGATGAAGGAGTTCTCCTTTTTGGGCTTTATCCGTGATGTGGGCAAGCACATTACCGTGAATTATATGATGGCGAAGGATTCTGTCAAGAACCGTATTGCCGGGGAAGATACCGAAGGCATGTCTTTTACAGAATTTACCTACCAACTGGTACAGGGCTACGATTTCCTGCACCTCTATAAACACCACCAATGTACCCTGCAAATGGGCGGAAGCGACCAGTGGGGGAACATCACCACCGGGACAGAGCTCATCCGTCGTATTGGCAACGGAAAGGGCTATGCCCTTACGTGTCCGCTCATTACCAAAAGTGACGGTAGTAAGTTTGGAAAGAGCGAGGGCGGCAATGTATGGCTGGATGCCAAGCGCACCTCTCCCTATAAGTTTTACCAATATTGGCTAAACTCCAGTGATGAGGATGCCGAAAAGTATATCAAGATTTTTACCTTTTTAGATAGGGAAACCGTGGAAGGCTTGGTTGCCGAACATCAGGAAGCACCGCACCTACGGGTGTTGCAAAAGCGCCTAGCGGAAGAGGTCACCACTACCGTACATGGTGCCGAGGCTTTGGAGAATGCCGTGAAGGCTTCACAGATCCTCTTCGGAAAGTCTACGGCTGAAGACCTGAAAGGACTGGATGAAGCTACCTTCCTGGAAGTATTTGACGGGGTTCCGCAAGCGGAAGTACCTCTTGCTGAAATCACCAACGGACTCGACATTGTAGGGGCCTTGGCAGAGCAGACAGGGTTCTTGAAATCGAATGGGGAGGCCCGAAGGGCACTGAAGGAGAATGCCATTTCGGTAAACCGGGAAAAGGTCTCCGAAGGGTACACCGTTTCCAAAGACGACCTTATCAATGGACAATTTGTACTGCTGCAACGGGGTAAAAAGAGCTACTTTATCCTAAAAGCAGTGTAATACCTACCCTCATAACATAAGAAAGCCCCGCAAACGCGGGGCTTTCCACTAACTAACCAACCAAATATGAAAAGCTGGGGAAGAATTCCCCTTTTTCATAGCTACGTATGTAGTCGGGTCTTGGTTGTATTCCTTACAACTTTTTTACAAAAAATTGGAAACTTCCGGATAGGGCACCAATGAGCTAATGAGCAGGGCAATGCTTTCCTTCACGATAAGCGTGATACTTAGTACCGTAGCCGTCACCAAAATAGCCACGGAAACATTATTCCCCTTTATGGCCTTAAACTCATTAATCCCTTGTGTAAGGATGGAAAACAAAAAGAACACCGAGGCATTGATGACAATAGCCGCAAGGAAACCAATCATTAAATACAAGCCAGAATACTGTACAATGGTCGTATAGTCTACCGCTTCGCCTTGGGTACTGGCCAAGCGCACCACATTGGTAATAGACGGAAGGATTTCACTAAGGATCATACCAATACTTAGGATAATCCCAGAAGTAAAGACCGTAAAGGCCATGTTCTTGCCCTGTAGGTCTTCCTTTTTAAAGAACACCCGGTGCAGAATACTGTAGGAGATATAGATAATCACCACCGTGATGATGAGGGAGAGGAAAACTTCCAAAAGGGCGAGTGTAAATAGTTTTGCGTTCATAGTGTTATTATTTGCTGGTTAGGACCACATTCCAGTGGGTAATATCATTAAAACTGGGCGGGAGTTGCCCAGCGGTATAGTATTTGGCAGTGGTTTCCCAGACCACGTATTTCTTTCCGTAGTACCGTTTATAGAGTCCGCCCGCGGGCAGGTTCACCCCAATGATGGAATGACGGTAAAAGTCGCTATTAAGAATGGCCACGTCGTAATTAAAATGTTTTAGGACCGAATAGATAAGGACGGTACGTGTATCGCAATCTCCTTTTAAATTCTGAAGAAAGGACACAGGGGTTTGGATGCCGTACTTTACATTCCCAATACAACATTCCGGGCATTCCTTCAGCAGGGTTTTAATGGGTTCATCATAGGCCCCATAGGGGAGGCACTCCTCCTGAAACACATATGAATACGGAATATCCTGAATGCAGCTAATGACCATTTCGGCAAACTCCATTTGGTTGAGGGTTCGGCTGCGGTGGATGTCTTCAAAGGTTTTCATCACCAGATCCAAGCTAGGGGTATCGGTACGGTCTATATGGTCATAGAGCACGCCCCAGAAGTTGATGCCACTGGGCGGACTGTAACTATTGAGGTGTTGGTACAGCCTATTAAAGTCCCGCTCGCGAATGGTGAGGTCGCCTTGGTAGTTGTTTCCGTAGTTATCTTTCCAAACCCGATGGCTGGCATACACAGGGATGGTGTCTTGGTCTTCAATGATGGTAGAAAGCCCAACCCCTTCTTCTTTTACAAAGGTGGTGTCTTCAGTAGGGAAGGTATTCACAAAATCAAGTAAGGTTGTTAATACATAGCGCACAATAAGGATAAGCCCAAAGACCAAGATGACGTTTTTGAATAAACTGGATATGGAGGGCTTCCCTAAAAAGGCAATGGTAATAAACACCGAAATCACCGCCGCAATAAAAAAGGACAGCCAAATACCCTGTTGCAACACCACCGAAACAGCAATGGTTCCTATAAAACAAAGCACACAGAAGACAAAAAGCCAAAGGCAGCCGTTCTTTTTCTTAGGAGGGTTTGTTGACATTAGAGGACCATTAAGTTACAACCACGAAGATCACTGTGGTCAAATCTACCTAAAATTTCGAAACTACCATCAAGGTGTGCCTTTCCTAAATCCTGGGTGGCGATAAAGGAGCAGGAATAGTAATTGGCTAGATCAATGATATTAATACCCCCAGTTTTGCCATGCACATAACTAAAGGGGTCTTCGGGATCGCGGGTACGTACCTGCATCCACGGCGGACAGGTAAAGCGTCCGTTGCCTTGGGAGTAGGCTTGGGAGAGCAGTTCAGTCATGCCGTACTCGCTATGGATGTGGGACACTCCAAACCCTTTTTTGAGTTGCTCATGCAATGCTTCACGCACCAGTTCATTTCTACGGCCCTTCATCCCACCCGTTTCCATCACGGTGGTATGCTGAAGGGAGAGCGGGTATTTTTCTACAAGATCCAATAAAGCAAAAGAAACGCCAATAAGCAGCGTTTGTTGTTGCTGTGCTTCCAACTGCTGAAGGGTTTGGAAGAGTGCTTCATGGTTGTGTAAATAAAAGCCACTGGAAGGATGTTGCGAATCTTTTATAAGAGAATCTGCCATATAGACCAAAGACGATCCCTCCCGTTCCAAATAAGCGGGAAGTAGTGCAAGGATGGCCCATTGGGTGGGATCACCGTATGCCAATTGAAACCCTTTGCGGAAGCTTTGTTCATAGACCGAAAGTTGGGCCACTTGGTGTTGGCTGGGGGTGCTTCCGGTGGTGCCGCTACTTGTAAAGGTGATTTCGGGGTCTTTCTCGTTGGAAATGATTTCAAAGGATTTAAAGAATTCTATGGGCAGGAAGGGAATGTCTTCCAAGCGGGTTACTTTTTTGGGAGGTAGGTTGAGGTGGTTACAGAACTCCCGGTATACTGAAACGTGTTCGTATTGGTATTGAAAGGTTTCCAATGCCCATTGTTGGAAGGAGGCTTCCGAAGAAATTTGAAAAATAGCGTCTGGGTGCATTAGTAGACTTTTCCGAAGTAAAAATAGGAAATAAAAAAAGCTTCCGAAAGGGGAAGCTTTTTTAAATAGGTTGTAAAGGAATATTGCTTATCTAACCACCAATTTCTTGGTTGCTACGTTGTTTCCTTGGGCAATCTTTACGATGTACACACCAGAAGTTAACTGGGAAATGTTGATGTCTCCAGAAGTTATGGTCGTGTTAATCACTTCTTTTCCTAGTACGTCAAAGATAGCTACGTTCATAGCACCTTCCTCGTGACTGTTGATGGTGATTACATCATTGGCTGGGTTAGGATACATAGCGAAGATGTTTCCTTCAAGGTCGTTGGTACCTAAAGTACCGGTAAATACAATATTATCTAAGAACACAGCTTCACCACCAGCGTTACAACGGAATTCCACAACCAATTGCACATTAGTATCTGGAGTAAGGGAAGCCGAAAGGTTTTGCCAAGCAACAATATAGTTTCCAGTACCACCATCGGTAGGTACCAAGTCGTCAAGGTCACTTCCTGTAGAGTTAATCAAATCAATTTCGGTAGAATTGGTCAAGTCCTTTACATAAATTCTCAATCTGTCTGAACCAAGTTCATTTACGGTTCCGTCTCCTTCATAGTTTCCATTAGAACCATCACCGTTAATGGCAAGGGCGATATCCATAGTTACTCCAGGGGCAGCAGCTCCAGTAAGATCTACAGTGTCAAATTCCAAGATGAAGTTTCCATCTACATCACTAATTTGATATCCTTGGGTTCCATCTGTATAGGTAACATCTCCTGAAGGGGTAAAATCTGTAACTCCAACAAAATCCCCATCGGTTAATCCTACTTCTGGAGTATCATAAGGCTCATAACGAGCATCATACCCCATTTCCGCTCCAGAGGCAGCGAAATCAACAAAAGGCTCATCGGTATTGTTTACCAAATCATGGGCAACATTAGCGTCTCCAGTATCAACATACTGAATGCTAAATACGCCTGGTTCTTCAAAACTGGTCCCGGCTAATTGTGCCATGGACGTTGCACTAATAAAAAGTGCAGCTAAAAGTGTAATTTTCTTCATTGCGTAATAGTGTTTAATTTGCTGCAAAGAAACGGAATTTTTTGCAGAAAAGTAATGGAAACCCTTGCTTTTACGGTAAGATAAATTTGTTCCAAATTTTTTTCATAAATTGTTTCGGCAAGGTTACTTAATCGTTAATAATGCATGCAAAATTCTTGGCAGATGGGAATATGCCTTATATTTAGCCGTTCTTTCAAACAAGCCAACCATGAAGAAAAAAGACATTAAAATCCTTTTGGTAGATGATGAACCAGATATTCTTGAGGTAATTGGGTATAACCTATCTTCTGAAGGATATCAAATTGCAACTGCAGAAAATGGAGTGGAAGCAATTGCCGAAGCCAAAAAGAATACGCCTCATTTAGTTATTTTGGATGTAATGATGCCTGAAATGGACGGAATTGAGGCCTGTGAAAAACTTCGGAAAATTCCAGAGCTCTCTGAAACGATCATAGCTTTTTTAACTGCCCGTGGAGAAGACTATTCGCAAGTGGCCGGGTTTGAAGCTGGGGCAGATGATTACATCACAAAGCCCATTAAACCGAAAGTACTCCTTAGTAAGGTAAAGGCTCTTTTAAGAAGATTCAAGGAGCCAGATGTGGCTTCTAAGGTAAAGTTGGGTGATTTGATCATCAACCGTGAAGAATATAAAATACAAAAAGGGAAAAAAGAGATTGTGCTCCCCCGAAAGGAATTTGAGTTATTGTCATTATTGGCTTCCAAACCAGGAAAAGTATTTAAGCGGGAAGATATTCTGGATGCCGTTTGGGGCAATGAAGTAGTAGTGGGAGGTAGGACCATAGACGTACACATTAGAAAACTTCGTGAAAAAATTGGGGATGAACGTTTTAAAACAGTCAAAGGAGTAGGGTATAAGTTTGTTGTTTAATGGCCAAAAGTTTTAAAAAGACCTATAAGTTCGCTGGATATACTTCCACATTCATCACTTTCTTCCTAACAGGCTTGTTAGGAGTTTTTTTTTATGTACATGGGGATATTAGTTATTGGTATTTGTTGGCCTTTTTTACAATCTGCTACATTTTTAGCTTTTTTGTCATTCAGTATAGGGTAGAAAAATTCATTTACCGGCAGGTAAAAAAAATCTACAATGATGTTCGGTTGTTGGATATGACCACCTTCGACAAAAAACAGATTACCACAGATATGGCCACACTTACCCGTGAGGTGGAACGCTTTGCGGAAGATAAGAAGCTTGAAATAGAAACGCTAAAAGACCGGGAGAATTTCAGGAAGGAATTTATGGGAAATGTTTCCCATGAACTAAAAACCCCCCTCTTTACCGTACAAGCTTACATCCTTACCCTATTAGATGGGGCTATGAAGGACAAGTCGGTTCGAAAAAAATACCTCCAACGCGCCAATAAGGGCGTAGAACGCCTTATCTATATTGTGAAGGATTTAGATATGATTACCAAATTGGAAGTGGGGGATATGACCTTGTATAAAGAAGACTTTAATATCATAGAGCTGGTACAAAACGTTTTTGATTTGTTGGAAATGAAAGCGGCTAAGAAAAACATTACCCTCACCTTTGATAAAGAGTATACAGATAGTATTATGGTGCATGCAGATCGTGAACGCATGCAGCAGGTACTTTCCAATTTGGTGGAAAATTCCATTAAATATGGAAAAGCCGATGGCACTACTGAAGTGAGCATCGAAAGTCTTACAGAGAAAAAGGTGCTTGTTCGAATTACCGATAACGGTGAAGGAGTGGATGCTGAACACCTACCCCGATTATTTGAACGTTTTTATAGAGTTGATAAAAGCGGTAACCGAAAGGTTGGAGGAAGCGGACTTGGACTTTCCATCGTGAAGCACTTGGTGGAAGCACATAATGAAAAAATTTATGTGGAAAGTCAGTTGGGAATTGGTTCAGAGTTTTCGTTTACCCTCGAAAAGGCCAAATAGTTGTTTGAAATTCGTTTCAAACGGAAAGTTTTTCAATCCTTTATACAAAGGGACTGTGTGCAGTTTTTCCAAATCAAAATGTTCCTGCTTGCAGGAAGGCACCAATCCTTTTTCCTTTAATTGTTTTGCGAGGTATTTTTGTTCAAACTGTCCCGGGGTTGGGATAAAGAAAGCATTTTTTTCCATGGCCGCTAAATCCATAATGGTTGTATAACCAGAACGGGATACCACCAATGCACTTTCATTGATGGCCTGTTGTAGTGCTTTGGTTTGAAGAAAATTCACAATGGTTATATTGTCTTTTTGATATTGTTTGGATTCATCTTCCACCACCCCACGAACCATCAACACTTTTTTCCCACAATTTAGAAAGGTCTCCATCAATTTTACTTCCAATAAAGTACGTTGAGGTTCTGGCCCAGATAATAAGGCAAGAATATCATATTGAATGGGAAGTTGCTCTTGCTTCATTCTGCTTAAGGGGCCAATAAATTGAATGGGGAATTTCAATTTTTTGGGATGTCCTAGTTTTCCGCTAAGGTTCATGGAGCCATCCACATCGGGTACCCAGCAGGCATCAAATTTTTTAATGATTTTCTGGTGCATTTTACTACTGAAATAGGAGGTGTTCCCGCTTAGCACATTAACTTGGTGGGTCACAAAAACTGAAGGGACTTTCTTGCTGCGCACCCCAAATCGGTTGTCGCTTATGAGCCCTTGTACTTTTCCGCTTTCCACAAGTTGTTTTACAATTTGCTTTTCAGACTTCATGGTTTGTTTGATTTCTGGTAACTTCAGAAACAACTTCACTTTGAAAAACTCTCCTTTTTTCGGGTAGGTGATATTGTAGGATGGAAGTTCAACAAAAGGCAAGGATGGAAATTCCTTCCGAAGCAATTCCAGTGCAGCTCCGTCACTCCCCAAGAGTACTTGATAGCCTTCGCTAAGCAAAGCGTTGATAATAGGAATGCAACGGGTGGCATGCCCTAAGCCCCAATGTAAAGGAGCAACCAATATGGTGTTCTTTTTTTTCAAATGCTTGAATTGATAATTATGCAATTTAGGATGTTGCATAAAAACAAAGGTAGCGATTCTAAGGGCACAGATATATTTCCGTAATTTTACCGAAATTTTAAAGAACAATTAACTCGTGGGCAGTAAAAACAAATTAAAGCGCTTTAAGGAAAATGAAACTTTTGAAAATGTGGTACAGCCTTCCCGTGAAGAACTTTTAAAAGATGCCTTTTCGTTAAAAGGAAAATGGAGGGCCAATTTCTTTCAAAATGACCATCCCATTGTGTTGGAATTAGGCTGTGGAAAAGGGGAATATACTGTTAATCTGGCCCAAAAGTTCCCAGAAAAGAATTTCGTGGGAATAGACATCAAAGGAGCCCGTTTATGGCGTGGAGCAAAAACTGCCTTGGAAGAACAGCTTGCCAATGTGGGATTTTTACGCATTCAAATAGAACTGTTGGAGTATTGTTTTGAAGCTGGCGAAGTAGATGAAATCTGGATTACGTTTCCAGATCCTCAGATAAAATACAAACGCACCAAGCACCGTTTGACCAACGAAGATTTTCTAAGTCTGTATAAAAAGGTACTCAAGCCAGGAGGATGGATTCATTTAAAAACAGATAGTGAATTTATGCATGGCTACACCTTGGGATTACTGCACGGTCTCAAGGAGCATATTGCCTATGCCCATCATGATATTTATGGGAGTACCGGGGCCCCAGAGGAAGTGACCGCAATCCAAACCTTTTATGAAAAACAGTTTTTGGAAGAAGGCAAGAAAATCACTTACATTCGGTTTCAGCTTGCTTCCAAATAATTATGTATCTTTCCCATTAAACCAACCAAATGTTTATTTTTTCAAACTTTGCCATTGGCTTTTTAGCGGCATTGATTGGGGTGGTCCCGCCGGGACTACTCAATATGAGTGCAGCTAAGATTAGCATGAAACAAGGCAGGAAAAGTGCTTTGTTGTTTTCGGTTGGGGTTTGTGTTACCGTCTGTATACAAACTTATATTGCCCTTATTTTTGCACGCTATCTAGACCGTCATCCAGAGGTGATTGACATGCTTCAAAAAGTGGCTTTGGGTATTTTTATTTGCCTTACCCTTTACTTTTTCTTTTTGGCGAAGGATACCCGGGCAGAAGCTCCCCATAAAATGGAACGTTCACACACAAACAGATTTTTTTATGGGATGTTACTTGCTACTATTAATTTATTGCCTTTGCCGTATTGGGTGTACATTAGTATCACGTTTTCGGCCTTTGGTTGGTTTTCATTTGAAAACATACCCATGCTTTTTGCCATTATCGCATCTGGAATGGGCACCTTTGTCATGCTTTTTATCTATGCCCAATACTTCCGAAAGAAGAAGGGAAAAAACATGTTTGGGGTAAATGTGAATTATTTAATTGGGTTGATCACTGCAATTATTTCGGTGGTTACCTTATTTAAAATCTTACAGGATTTCTAGTTGGAAGAAAAAGGTTTTTTTGAAAAAGTCTACGAAGTAGCAAAGCAAATTCCGTATGGAAAGGTCACCAGCTACGGAGCTATTGCAAATTATTTGGGAGCTTCAGGCAGTGCCCGTATGGTAGGCTGGGCGATGAATGCCTCCGGGAAGGACCCAGAAGTACCTGCGCATCGTGTGGTAAACCGAAATGGCCTGCTTACCGGGAAACACCACTTTGAAGGCACTAATTTAATGCAGCAACTATTGGAAAGTGAGGGGGTAGAGGTGATTCGGAATCAAGTTCAGGAGTTTGAAAAACACTTTTGGGATCCTCAAAAAGAGCTATCTTAATTTTCCTATAGCAGTATCAATCATTTCCATAGCAACCCCTTCCGAAACAAAAGAAATCCCTGTATATTTGTACTTTAGAATAATTCTAAATATCAGCTATGAATTTCAAAAAAGAAGAAATACTCGAAGCATTAAAAACACTTTCCCTACCCGGTGAAGGCAAGAATATGGTAGAGAGTGGTGCCGTTCGGAATGTAATCACATTTGCAGAAGAAATCATTATAGATTTGGTCATGAGCACTCCGGCCATGCACATCAAAAAAAGAGCAGAGGAAGACATTGTCAAGACCATTAAGGAAAAGATTTCCCCCGAAGCAGATATTAAGGTCAACATTAAAGTTGAAGCTCCCGAAAAACCTCAAAACCCAAATCTCATCAAAGGAAAGCCTGTACCTGGCATTCAGAATATTGTAGCAGTCGCCTCTGGTAAAGGAGGCGTTGGAAAGTCTACCGTAGCGGCAAACCTTGCCGTAAGTTTGTCCAAAATGGGATTCAAAGTAGGGGTGTTGGATGCAGATATTTACGGTCCCTCCATGCCCATCATGTTTGATGTCGCACACGAGAAACCATTGTCTGTGCAAGTAGATGGTAAAAGTAAGATGAAACCCATAGAAAGCCATGGGGTAAAAATGCTTTCCATCGGGTTTTTCACGAAGCCCAATCAGGCTGTTATTTGGAGGGGTCCCATGGCAGCAAAGGCATTGAATCAATTAATTTTTGATGCTGCATGGGGAGAGCTCGACTTTTTAATTGTAGACCTCCCTCCAGGAACGGGAGATATCCATTTAAGTATTATGCAATCGCTCCCAATTACAGGCGCAGTGGTTGTAAGTACTCCGCAAACAGTCGCCTTGGCAGATGCCCGAAAGGGAGTGGCAATGTTTCAACAGGAAAACATCCAGGTGCCCGTGTTGGGAATCATCGAAAACATGGCCTACTTTACGCCAGATGAATTGCCGGAAAACAAATATTATATCTTTGGAAAACAAGGTGCCAAGAATCTTGCTGAAGATTTAGAAATTCCCTTTTTAGGTGAAATTCCCTTGGTGCAAAGTATCCGCGAAGCGGGTGATGCTGGAAGGCCAGCTGCTTTACAAACCGCTACTGCTGTAGAAACAGCTTTTGAAACTGTTACCAAAAAAGTGGTAGAACAGACCGTCTTAAGAAATGAACAATTACCCCCTACCGAAGCCATAAAAATTACCACCATGGCAGGCTGTAGTGCTGTTAAAAAGTAACCATGTCAGAACAAGAATTAAGATCCAAAGTAGAAGCCGCTCTTGACGAAATTAGACCTTTCCTTCAAACAGATGGAGGAGATATTTCCCTGGTGTCCATTGAAGAAGGCAAACGGGTTACCGTTCAGTTGTTGGGGGCATGTGTAGATTGTTCGGTAAATCAGATGACACTAAGGAGCGGAGTGGAAATGACCATCAAGAAACATGCGCCGCAGATTGAAAGTGTAGTGAAAGTTTAAATGACATCCGTCATAAATGAAAGAAATGGCATTCGCTAATTTTGGAGCGCAAAATTTAAAAAATGATTAAAACAGACATACTCATTATTGGTGCAGGTCCTACGGGGCTTTTTACCGTTTTTGAAGCCGGACTTTTAAAGTTGAAATGCCACCTTATAGATGCATTGCCACAACCTGGCGGGCAATGTGCCGAAATCTATCCTAAAAAACCTATTTATGATATTCCTGCTTTTCCAGAAGTATTGGCAGGGGATTTGGTAGATAATCTAATGAAGCAAATTGAGCCGTTTCAACCTGGATTTACATTGGGCGAACGCGCCGAAACGATTGAAAAACAAGCGGATGATACCTTTATAGTCACCACGAATAAAGGGACAAAACACCAAGCGCCTATAGTGGCAATTGCCGGCGGATTGGGAAGTTTTGAACCAAGGAAACCTCCTATTCCAAATATTGCTGACTTTGAAGATAAGGGTGTGGAATATATCATCCGTGACCCAGAAGTATATCGAGATAAAGAGGTGATCATTGCAGGTGGTGGGGATTCGGCACTGGATTGGAGTATTTTCCTAACCGATGTTGCAAAGAGTGTCACGCTAATTCACAGAAGAAATGAATTTAGAGGGGCTTTGGATAGTGTGGAAAAGGTTCAGGAATTAAAAAATAAAGGAAAAATAGAACTCATCACCCCAGCAGATGTCGTGGATGTATATGGAAATGGAAAACTGGAAGGCGTTTCCATTAAAAGAGGGGCAGATGTTTTCAATAAAACATGTGATCACTTTGTTCCCCTGTTTGGTTTAGCTCCAAAACTAGGGCCCATTGCAGATTGGGGCTTGGAAATTGAAAAAAATGCCATTAAAGTAAATAATGCTTTAGATTACCAAACCAACATCCCAGGAATCTATGCCATTGGTGATGTGAATACGTATCCGGGGAAATTAAAATTGATCCTTTGCGGTTTCCATGAAGCAACTCTCATGTGTCAAAGTGCCTATCAACGTATATTTCCAGATAAAAAATATGTGATGAAATATACTACTGTTGGAGGTGTGGAAGGATTTGATGGAACCAAAAAAGAAGCCCCTAAGGCAGTTGTAAAAGCTATCGATTAATGGAGCAGGATATTCAGATTACCATTATCGATCGGGATGGAGAAACCCACGAAGTTGCCGCTCCCACAGATATGAATATGAACCTTATGGAATTGGTGCGTGCCTATGAGTTGGCACCAGAAGGAACCATTGGAATTTGCGGTGGAATGGCCATGTGTGCTTCCTGCCAATGTTATATCTTAAGTGACCATGAACTTCCTGAAAAAGGGGATGATGAAGAGGCTATGCTGGCCGAGGCTTTCTACGTGGAAGACAATAGTAGGTTGGGATGTCAAATTCGTATTCAGCCGGAATTGAACGGACTTAAAGTTCAATTAGCTCCTGAAAGTTAATCCAGTTTGTTTTTTGCAATTTGATGCATCCGTTTGGCAAACTCATGATACGCTTCTGCAGATGGGTGTAATCCATCACTTGCAACCAAGGAAGGTTTTTTCAACCCATTTCGGGTAATATCTGTGATGTAAAGGTAAGTAACACCCATTGCTTCAGCAGTATTTTTGGCAAAAGCATTGTACAAATCCAACTCACCGGAAATCTTCGCATCTTTCTTTTGCTGTCCAAAAGGTGTATATCCATAGTCAGGTATTGAAAGTACAATTACGTTTGTAGCATCTCCTTGGGCGTACTGAATAGCTTGCGCTAATAGCTGCGGAAATTCTTTTTCATATAGATTGAAATCCTTGCCTTGATATTGATTGTTTACTCCAATAAGCAACGTGACTAGGTCATGGTTATTAGAGGGTTGTGCTTCGGAAAGTGCCGAAAGCAAATTAGTGGTCGTCCATCCAGTTTTGGCAATAATTTGTAAATCTATCCTCTTTTGGGTGGCTTTCTGAAGTGAATCCACCAATTGATGCGCATAGGTGCAAGTATTGCATACACTTTCGCCAATCGTGTAGCTATCGCCAAGGGCAAGATAGGAAAGGGTCTCCCTGTTTTTTGAAACCGATTTTTGAGATCCACACTGTACAAGCATCAAAGAGAGAAATGAAAAACAACTTATAATCATCCATTTTTGAAGCCGATATTTCCGTAAACTCATTTTAATAATCTTTAAGTTTTTGAGGACCTTCCAATAACACCCGAATGATTTTCAATGTTCCATCATCTGCCGTGGCAATTTGCCACTTGATTAAGGAAATAGCTCCATTTTCAATTTCTAGACCGGTGATACTTCTGGGATGCACACAGCTTCCGTCGTTGAAATAGGGAATTTCGCCTGGTTCCGGGAAACGGGGGCGATGGGTGTGTCCCGTAATGGTAAACCGATTTTGGTTGTTTACAATCCATTTCTTGGTTCGTTTTTCAACCTTAATAAGCTCTTTATAATTTTTAGCCGGACTCGTGGGGTCACTAATTCCAAAAATCTGTAGTTGCTTCCACAATGCCCGAACCATAAACCTATTGAATTTCCATCCTTTATAATTCATAAAATCTGCCTGGTGCCCATGAATTAAAAATAATTCCTGCCCGGTCTTCTCATGTTGTAGCACTAGCCCTTCATGAAAGGTAATCCCAGGGAAAAGTGGGTCATCTTTTCCGGTTATTTTATTGAAATAAGTGTAAAGGTTTTTCTCTACATACCGCTGGTTTTTGTAAACCATATCATGATTTCCCAACAAACGGTATAGCCTCTCCTCTTTATAAAACAACTGCATAAGTTGAAACACATTTTTATGCGCCGCGAGAATAGGTTGGAAGTCGCTGTTTTCCCAAAGTTCATCACCATCACCCAATTCACAATAGGTAAAACCTAAATCATAATAGGTTTTTAGGGCATGGTAATAGGTATTTCTATTATTGGAAAAATCATCCGCGAAGCTATTGTCCCCGCGATGGCAATCACTGAAAATGATGAATTTAGAATCATCATTAAAGGAAACGCGCGGTGCAGTGTGGTATGCTTTTGAAAATCTCTTTTGAGAAGACATATCTGCAAAATAAGCTCCTTAAAGATACAATTCCAAAGTGATTTTTAGGCCATCTGTAAGGAAACTATCTCTTTTTCAATCCCATCCCACAATTGCTTCCGTTGTGAAGTGCTTCTATGACGACGTTAGATGCTTCCTGCCATTTTTTTGGCATCATTTCCACAAAGTATCGAAACCATTTTTAAGGCCATAGGGCATGTTCACCCCCATCTAATTCAATTTACCGGTCAAAATAATGTTTAAGGAATTTTAGGTCATTTTCTGGAAAAGGTTCTTTTTATAAAAAAAATAGGCTTCCTACATATACAAGGAAGCCTTTTGTATGGTTTTAGATAATGATTTTATCATTTTGAAATGAGCTTGACTCCATGAAATGGGCAATAGGTCCATTTACCGGAATGTAGTTTGCCATCTTTGGGGCATTCTTTTTCTTCTAAAAGACTTTCAAGAGGTAAATCTACCTCACGCTTAAAATCATCAAGCTCCAATAAAAAATTATCTTCTGCATAAGGATCAATATTGCCAGAAGAACGACTCATAAAAATAAAATGCATGTTTTCTCCCATAGGTCCCATCATGTTGGCCATCATAGGTTTCATCATAGATGTAAAAGCGATCAAATCTGAAGAAAGTTCTTTGGGGTCAACTATTTTTAGCTTTTCTCCTTGATAGAAAATTGAAAGGCCTTTCAAGGTTTCCTCTGCAGTTTTATAGGTTACTCCTCCAAAATAACCAATTTCACCATCTACAACTGCAAAAAGTTCATAATTTTCTAAAAGCTCCTTTATGGCAACAAAGTCATCATAAGTTAAGGAAGCATCTTGGGCAACTGATATTTCCCAAAACTTTGTGGGGAGCCAAAACACCATTTCAATAGCGTCTGGATTGTCACTGCTATATTGAATTTCTGTTAAAAAGGCATCAAATTTCACCTCTTCGGGTTGTTTGTATTGTGAAAGACCAATTTCAAAAATGCAAACCGTGATTATAAAAAATAGTATTCTCATTTTATTTAAATGCATTATGTCCTGTAATATCCAACCCTGTAATCAATAGGTGGATATCGTGGGTCCCTTCATAGGTGATGACACTTTCCAGATTCATGGAATGGCGCATGATAGAATATTCACCTGTAATTCCCATGCCCCCTAAAATTTGTCGGGCTTCACGGGCAATCTTAATGGCCATATCTACATTATTTCTTTTTGCCATGGAAATTTGTGCCGAAGTGGCTTTTCCTTCATTTTTAAGCTGTCCCAAACGGAATGCCAATAGCTGTGCTTTGGTGATTTCAGTAATCATTTCGGCCAGTTTCTTTTGCTGAAGTTGAAATGCTGCAATAGGCTTTCCAAATTGGATGCGTTCTTTAGCGTACCGAAGGGCTGTGTCATAGCAATCCATGGCTGCACCAATCACACCCCAGGCAATTCCGTAGCGCGCAGAATCTAAACAACCTAGTGGAGCACCCAACCCAGATTTTCCGGGAAGCAGGTTTTCCTTAGGTACTTTCACATCTTGAAATAATAATTCCCCAGTTGCTGAAGCCCGTAGGGACCATTTGTTATGGGTTTCGGGAGTGGAAAATCCTTCCATACCTCGTTCTACGACTAATCCATGAATTCGTCCTTCCTCATTTTTGGCCCATACTACGGCTACGTCACAAAACGGCGCATTGGAAATCCACATTTTGGCACCATTCAACAAATAGTGATCACCTTTGTCCTTAAAGTTGGTTACCATTCCCCCGGGGTTGCTTCCGTGGTCTGGTTCGGTGAGGCCAAAGGCTCCCATCCATTCTCCGCTCGCTAACTTCGGAAGGTATTTTTTACGTTGTTCTTCATTGCCATACTTCCAAATGGGATACATTACTAAGGAAGATTGTACAGAGGCTGTACTGCGTACACCACTATCACCTCGTTCAATCTCTTGCATGATTAGTCCGTAGGAAATCTGGTCTAATCCTGCCCCGCCGTATTCTTCTGGAATATAGGGGCCAAAAGCACCAATTTCAGCCAAACCTGGAATAATTGATTTTGGGAAGGTAGCTGTTTGCGCAGCCTCTTCAATAATTGGGCTCACATCTCTTTTAACCCAAGCCCGGGCAGCATCTCTTATGAGCTTATGTTCTTCGGTGAATAGATCGTCTAGGTTATAGTAATCTGGTGCTTCAAACAAATCGGGTTTCATGAATTTCAATTTTTGGTACACAAAGGTAAAAAGACCCTGTCGAACCTCCTACATTTTCAAATAAAAATCCTGAACCAACGCTTGGTAATCTTCGGTGTATTGGTGGCGTTCTTCTTCAATGATAAGGGTCTCTTCTTTTACTTCGGTTTGTATAAGACTGAAGGCTAAAAGAATTCTTTTGGGAGGGGTATTTGGAGTGCCTTGTACCGCACATTTATGCATAGGGAAAAGTCCTGCTTCCAAAGTCAACGCCAAAAAGCGTTCTTGTTCTTTATATGGAAGGATGGTTGCAAATACTCCTTTATCTGAAAGTAAATGCCGTACGCATATCACCAAGTGTTCAAAAGGCAATGCATCCTCAAAACGGGCGAGATCACGGGAAGGATTTTCCGGCTTGACGGTTTCGGTGTAAAAAGGAGGGTTCGAAACAATCAAATCATACTTTTCGTCCATTTCCGAAGCAAACTCCTGAAGCGAGGCATGATAACAAAACAGTCGGTCTCCCCAAGGTGAAGCTTCAAAATTATCGGTACATTGTTCGTAGGCATCTGCATCAATTTCCAAAGCGTCAATAAGTGGCGCTTCGCTTCGTTGGGCTAACTGAAGGGCGATAACTCCAGTCCCTGCCCCAATATCTAAAATACTTTGCGGGTTATGTTGTAAAGGAGCCCAAGCCCCCAATAAAACACCATCTGTGCCAATCTTCATGGCACAACGATCTTGGGCTACCGTAAATTGTTTGAATTCGAAAGGTTTGCTCATGAGAGATAGAGCTCAATAAGACCGTCTGGCGCTTTTACGTGAATGACTTTTTGGTCACGATCTACTTTTTCAATAAGGTCGTCATTAATGGGGATTAATATTTCCTTTCCTTGGTGATCTATCTGAAAAAGTGCTTGAGAGTTCGCCTCCAGCACGCCTTTGATCTTTCCAACTGGGCCAAAGGAAGCATCGTGCACTTCAAACCCTATGATTTCGTGGTAATAAAACGTATTGCCTTCCAAAGGAGGTAATATGTCTAGCGGTAGGTAAAGTTTTTTACCAATAAGTGCATCCGCATCTTCTTCGGTATCTACGTCTTCAAATTTAATGCGTAACAAATTGGATTTGTGCAGGGCAGCTTCTTCCAAAAAAAATGGAATCAGATGGTTGTGGAGGTCCACAAACACCGATTCCATTTCTGTAAATTGTTGGGGATCATCTGTGTCTAATTTCACAAGCAATCCGCCTTTAAAACTGAATTTCCTTACGATTTTACCAACAAAGAAGCAATCCTCCTTCTGCATCGTAAAAAGATTTACTCTTCTTCCTTGGTGGCTTCCTCTGCAACAGCAGCAGGAGCTTCCTCAGTCGTAGCTTCAGTTTCAGTAACTTCTTCTGCTTCAGGTTCTGGATTGGCTTCAGCAACACGAGCTTCGTTTACGGCTTTTTCAGCAGCAAGCGCTTCCTCTTTTGCTTTTGCATCCGCATCAGCTAGTTTTTGTTTTTTGTTTTCGATTTTTTGAGCTTTCTCGTCCAACCAAGCATTGAATTTTTCTTCTACTTGCTCTTCGGTTAATGCTCCTTTTCGAACGCCTTCCATCAAGTGTTTTTTCAACAAAACTCCTTTATAGGATAAAATTGCACGGGCCGTATCTGTTGGCTGCGCACCATTTTGTAACCATTGTACAGAGTTGTCTACATTGATGTCGATGGTAGCGGGATTGGTGTTTGGGTTATAGATTCCCAATTTTTCCAAGAATTTACCATCTCTTTTTGCACGGCTATCGGCAGCTACAATCCAATAAAAAGGTTTTCCTTTTTTTCCGTGTCTTTGCAATCTAATTTTTACAGGCATAGTAATTAATTTTTGGGGTACCCGACCCCGGTTATAATTTTTTAGAGTGCGCAAAGATACTATATTTTTGATATGAAACTACTTAGATTGAACTTTTATTTTATATTTGTTGTTCAACAGACCCAAATCGTTTATGAAATATTTAGTACTTCCCCTATTTTTAGCTGTGATTATTGGATTCTCAGGTTGTGAAAACATTGAAGACAACTCTTCAGTAATACAGGCGCAAGTAGATACCCTTTTCTTTAAATCGTTTGGAGCTGCAGGTGCTCAAACGCAAGAGGGCGGACTCATCTTTCAAGGGCTTACAGATAATGAAATATTAACGCTTTCTACGAGTGGTGTGGAACTTGGCACCTATGATTTGGGCCCAGATAAAAACAGCTATGCACTTTTTGAAAATGCCAATGGGGTTATTTACAGTACTCTAGAAGAAGGATCGGGTGGAGAAATCAACATTACAGATCGTTGCGGTTCCTGCGGAAGCTACAGTGGAAACTTCCGGTTTTTTGCAGTGAGACCTGGTTTGGATACCCTGTATGTTACCAATGGTATTTTTTATAATGTTGCATTTGATGTAACTGTGGATGATGGAAATAATGGCTCTGGATCTTTTAGTGCACAGATAGATGAAGTTCCTTTTTCACCTGTTTCAATCACAGCTGTAGATTCAGGAAACTCCATTCTAATTTCTGGGGCTACTGCCTCCAATAGCATTTTAATTAGGCTGCCGCTTGAAGTGGCAGTGGGCAATTATCCTTTGCCCATGACAGGTTTCCAAGCTTCCTACATACTCGAGGGGGCTACGGAAGATGCCCAAGAAGGAAACATTTCAGTTATTTCCCATGATCAAGCAGCGAAGACTATTAGGGGAACATTCAGTTTCCAAACAGAGAATTACTCCATTACTGCAGGTCAGTTTAACGTGACCTACGAATAATAGATACAACAGTTTAAAAGGCGGGCTTTGTCCCGCCTTTTTTTGTGGATAAAACCCCGGAAATGTGTATAACTTTCCATGGGATTCCCCTGCTGTTTTTATACTTTTAGTGTTTCCAAAATACTTCCTAAAATAGCTGTATGTACCTTATTTTTGATACCGAAACTACAGGGCTTCCCAAACGTTACAATGCTCCAGTATCTGATACCGATAACTGGCCACGTTGTGTGCAGATTGCTTGGCAATTACATGACGCCATGGGAAATTTGTTGGAACGGGAAGATTTCTTGGTACAACCCAATGGTTTTGAAATCCCTTACGACAGTGAACGTATTCATGGTATCTCCACACTCTTGGCAGAAAAAGAAGGGGTGCCGTTGGAATTAGTGGCTGAAAAGTTTTTGGAAGTTCTTGAAAAGGCAAAATTCGTAGTAGGCCAGAACATTGATTTTGATATCAATATTATGGGCTGTGAACTATACCGATTGGGAATGGAGAACCCAATGCCCGAAATGCCCATCTTGGATACCTGTACAGAGGTTACTGCCCAATTGTGTCAGATTCCTGGCGGTAGGGGTGGAAAGTTCAAATTGCCTACCCTAACAGAGCTGCACGAATTTCTTTTCAATGTTCCTTTTGCGGAAGCCCACAATGCTACTGCAGACGTGGAGGCAACTACCAGATGTTTTCTGGAATTGGTGCGTCGGCAAATCTTTACCCGTGAAGAGTTGGATGCCCCGACAGGCTATTTTGAGGAATTTACAGAGGAAAACCCAAAGCCAATCCAGCTTATTGGGCTCAAACATATTAATTTAAGGGAAGCTTCTGAAAAACTTCGGGAAGAGTTGGAAGCTGCCACTGAAACGCAGGAAATCTCTTCCGAAGAGCTAAAGGAAAATCTTGCTACCCTTGAGGAATTACCCTTTGCCCACTTGCACAATCACTCCCAGTTTTCGGTATTGCAATCTACCTCTTCCACCCAAGATTTGGTACAGGCCACAATTCAGAACAATATGCCAGCGGTAGCTTTGACAGACAGCGGGAATATGATGGGAGCGTTTCATTTTTTGCAGGCGGTAGAGCAATACAATAATAGCCTTTCCGAAGAAGAGGGGAAAACACCCATCAAACCTATCGTTGGTTGCGAATTTTTTGTGTGTGAGGACCACCTCAATAAAAACCACAAAGACAACGGCTACCAAATTGTACTATTGGCCAAAAACAAAAATGGCTATCATAATCTGGCAAAAATGGCTTCTATCGCTTATACCGATGGATTCTACTACGTGCCCAGAATAGATAAAAAAGTCATTGCCCAGTACAAGGAGGATGTCATTGTCCTCTCTGGAAGTTTGTATGGCGAAGTATCCTCCAAAATACTCAACATTGGGGAAAGTCAGGCAGAAGAGGCCTTGCTTTGGTGGAAGGAACAATTTGGAGAAGATTTTTACCTGGAAATCATGCGCCATGGCCAAGAAGATGAGCAACGGGTAAATACGGTGTTGGTCCAATTGGCCGAAAAGCACCAAGTGAAATTGGTCGCTTGTAACAATACCTATTACATCCAAAAAGAGGATGCCAATGCCCATGACATTCTACTTTGTGTAAAGGATGGTGAAAAGCAGGCTACTCCCATTGGCCGCGGAAGAGGATACCGCTATGGGTTGCCCAATCAGGAATATTATTTTAAGAGCCAGGAAGAAATGAAGGAACTCTTCAAGGATCTTCCACAGGCCATTGAAAGTATTGCTGAAATCATTGAAAAAATTGAAGCTTTCTCCTTAAAACGGGATGTTTTACTTCCAAAGTTCGATATTCCTGAAGCCTTTCAGAACCCAGAAGATGAAACAGACGGCGGGAAACGGGGAGAGAACGCCTACTTGCGACACCTAACCTACGAAGGGGCTAAAAGAAGGTATGAAAACCTTACTCAGGATATCAAGGATAGACTAGATTTTGAACTGGAAGTTATTGCCAATACAGGATATCCTGGCTACTTTTTGATTGTACAGGACTTTATCGCTGAAGCCCGAAAGATGGGCGTTTCGGTGGGACCGGGAAGGGGTTCGGCGGCCGGAAGTGCCGTGGCCTATTGTTTAGGAATCACCAATATTGATCCTATTGCTTATGACCTCCTTTTTGAGCGGTTCTTGAATCCAGATCGAATTAGTATGCCTGATATTGACATCGACTTTGACGATGAGGGCCGAAGCAAGGTCATGGACTATGTGATTGAAAAATACGGAAAGAACCAAGTTGCCCAAATTATTACCTACGGAACCATGGCCGCCAAGTCGTCCATTCGGGATACGGCAAGGGTATTGGATCTTCCGCTGAATGATGCAGATCGTATTGCGAAGCTCATTCCCAACATGACCAAATTGCAGAAGATTTTTGGGATGGAAGAACAGCAGCTTCGACAGAAATTTCGAAGTGATGAAATTCCCAAGATCAATGAACTCTTGAATCTTTCCGAAGGGGAAGACCTGGAAGCACAGACCATCAACCAGGCCCGGGTGCTGGAAGGCTCTGTACGGAATACCGGTATTCACGCTTGTGGGGTGATCATCACCCCAGATGACATCACCAAATTTGTACCCATTGCCACCGCCAAGGATTCGGAATTGGTAGTCACCCAGTTTGATAATGCCGTAGTGGAAAGTGCGGGGCTCCTAAAAATGGACTTCCTAGGATTAAAAACCTTGACACTTATCAAGGATACGGTGAAGTTGGTGAAAATTAAACACAATGTAGACCTGGTTCCCGATGATTTCCCATTGGATGATGAAACTACCTATGAACTCTTCCAACGAGGGGAAACCGTAGGGATTTTCCAGTATGAATCTCCCGGTATGCAAAAACACATGAAGGACCTCAAGCCTACGGTGTTTGCAGACTTGATTGCCATGAATGCCTTGTATAGACCGGGCCCCATGGAATATATTCCTAGTTTTATTAGACGGAAACATGGGGAGGAGGAAATTACCTATGACCTTCCTGAAATGGAGGAATACCTCAAGGAAACTTATGGAATTACGGTCTACCAAGAGCAAGTAATGCTTTTGTCCCAAAAGTTGGCCAACTTCTCCAAGGGTGAGGCAGATGTCCTTCGGAAGGCAATGGGGAAAAAGCAAAAGGCCGTACTGGATAAAATGAAGCCAAAGTTCATTGCACAAGCCGAAAGTAATGGGCATCCCGCTGAAATATTGGAAAAAATATGGAAAGATTGGGAAGCTTTTGCAAGTTATGCATTCAATAAAAGTCACTCAACCTGCTACGCATGGATTGCCTATCAAACTGCCTATTTAAAGGCCCACTACCCAGCAGAATACATGGCAGCGGTATTGAGTAACAACATGAATGACATCAAACAGGTGACGTTCTTTATGGAAGAATGCCGAAGAATGGGACTTACGGTACTGGGTCCAGATGTGAACGAATCCTTTTACAAGTTTACGGTAAATGATGAAGGTGCCGTACGTTTCGGGATGGGAGCCATCAAAGGAGTAGGGAGAAGTGCCGTAAAAACAATCGTGGAACACCGAAAAGATGGGAAGTATAAAAGCATTTTCGATTTGGCCAAGCGCATTGATCTTCGGGCGGCCAATAAAAAAGCTTTTGAAAACCTAGTCTTGGCCGGTGGCTTTGATAGTTTTGATACGCACCGCGCGCAATACATGCATGATGATGGGGATGGGGTGGCGTTCTTTGAAAAAGTGTTACGGTATGCCGCACGGTATCAGGAAACACAAAACTCCTCCCAAGTAAGTTTGTTTGGGGAAGCCAGCGAAGTGCAAATTCCTGAGCCGGAAGTACCGCCCTGTGAGGAGTGGGGTACCATGAAAAAACTGAAACAGGAAAAGGAAGTGGTAGGGATTTATATTTCGGGTCACCCACTGGACGATTTCAGGATGGAGATGGAGAATTTCTGCAATGTGAAAGTCGCCGATTTCCATAATATGGAGCAATTCCTGAACAGGGAAGTATGTTTTGGAGGGGTGGTTTCAGACGTACAACACCGCGAAAGCCGAAATGGAAAGGGTTGGGCCATTTTTACGGTGGAGGATTACGAAGATAGTTTTGAGTTTAAGATTTTCGGGGAAGAATATTTAAAGTACCGTCATTTTTTAATTCCTAACTCCTTTATTTATGTAAGGGTATTCATTAGGGAAGGTTGGACCAATCGTGAAACTGGTAAGAAAGGAGACCCCAGGATGCAGTACAATCATTTCCAATTATTGCACGATGTCATGGAAGACCAAGCGAAAAAACTTACGGTGCAGATGCCTATCTCAGACTTGGCTGAAACCCGTATCGCTTTACTGAAGGAATTGTTCACCCAACACAAAGGGAACAAGCCATTGCACTTTACGTTCTATGATTTTGAAGATGAAATGAAACTACACATGCCAAGTAGGAAAACCAAAATTGCAATTAGCAAGGAATTGTTGGATGCCCTAAAGGAAGGGGAGGTGTCCTATAAATTGAATTAACTACGAATTGTAGTTGGAAAGTAATTCCAATAATTGTGATTTTTTCCTTTTGGAAACGGGAAGGGTAGACTTGTCAATCATTTCAACATAGCCGCCTTCTTTGTTAAAATATCCTTTTAGGTTTTCAATATTGATGAGATGAGATTGGTGAATCCTTATAAATCCAAGTCCGTGTAATAATTCCTCCATCTGTTTAAGGGTTTTGGAAGCGATAAGTTTTCGTTGATTCGTAAAATGGATAGCAACGTAATTTCCTTCGGCTTGTATTCTAATGATTTCATCCAACTGATACATTTCAAAACCCATGTTGGTTGGAAGCGCAATTTTCTTTGGGCGATGTTGCGGTTTTAAGTTATCTAGATAGTTTTGGATAAAAAGTTGTTGTTCATTCAAGGAAAGTTGATGTGCCTTCGCTACTGCTTCAGCAAGTTCTTCCCCATCAATTGGTTTTAGCAAGTAATCAAGTGCACTTATTTTCAGCGCTTGCAATGCAAACTGGCTATAGGCTGTGGTGAAAATAATTTTAAAAGGATGTGTTTTGAGGGAAGAAAGTAAATCAAAGGCTGTCCCATCCTTTAATTGAATATCTAAAAAGACCAACTCTGGCTGCGCATCCTCCAATAATTGTGTAGCAGCAGGAATATCACGAGCCTCTCCAAGAATTTCAACATTGGGGCAGTGTGTTTTTAGTTCTTCCTTCAGTGCAGTGATCGCCTGTATTTCGTCTTCAATGATGATTGCTTTTAATCCCATAAATCAATAATTGGTATGCAAAGGGTTACGAGGGTTCCGTGAGGGGATACCGATGCTAAAGTTAGATTTTCTTTTTTTTCGTTTTGGTTGAGAAAATTTATACGTTCCCGAGTGATGGAAATGGCCATGGACTGTTTGTTGTCTGGGGTAAGTGGCTTTTTGGTAATACCTACACCATTGTCCATTACTTTACAAACAAGTTGGTTTCCTCTCTTTTCAAATCTAATTTCCAAAGTGCCATTTCCTTTCAAAGGTGAAAGCCCATGGATTATTGCATTTTCCACAAGCGGTTGTAAGAGCATTGGCGGAATTCCCGTTGTCTCTATGGAAATAGAAGGGTCAACATAAATTTTAGACAAAAAGGTGTTGGGATACCTTAATGCTATGAGGGCAATATAGAGTTCTAACATTTCAATTTCACGTTCCAGCGAAATAAGGTGGTCATTAGATTCTAGGATAAGACGTAGGAGTTTTGAAAACTTCACAATGTATTTGTTGGCTTCGGTTACTTCACCACCAGTATAATACCCTTTAATGGTATTTAATGCATTAAAGATAAAATGCGGATTCATTTGTAGTCGCAAGGTTTTTTGTTCCAGTTCTACCATGCGTTTTTCAATCTGGGCTTTTTCTTGTTGCGTGATGAGAATTTGTTTTTCGCGTTCTACTTTTTGCTTGTAGACTTGAATTCGCTTTTTTACAATTAAAAAAGCAATGAAAAAAATCAAGAAGGAGATTCCTGCAATAGAGGGAAGCCGTTTCCAAAACGGAGGGGTGATAGAAAAGTTAATCAATAGGGGGTCACTTTCCAATCCATAACTATTTACGGCTTTTAGGGCTATCTCATATTTCCCAGGGGCCATATTTTTGAAATCCAATTGCCGGTTTTGTGTGGTAGTCCATTCCTTTTCAGATCCAAACTTATAAAAATATTGTAGATTGCTGTAATCTGAAAATGAAAGTCCGGTATAACTCAAGGTGACGGTATTTTCATCATGAGCAAGAGGAGAGTGTATGCTTTTGGCTTGACCATTCACCAAAAAAGAAGATAGATACATTTTGGGTCTTTTTGGCGAGAGGATGTTGTTTAGCGGTAGCCTAATAAGTGCATCTTCCGTAGCCATGATAATGTCTTCATCAAAAGAAACCACATCTACAAGGCGTGTTTTTTTTATTCCAAAGGTTTGATTGAGATTTTTTACCGTAATCTTTTTTGGGTTCCAATTCAAGAGGTTCAAACCTTTACTGGAGGCAATAAGATAACGTTGGTTTGCTAATGGGACAATTTGATTACAGTGGTTGCTATTCAAACCTTTGTTCATCCCAATACGTTGGTATGCGCCATCTTTGTTAAGAATAATAATTCCATTAGAATTGGTTGCGATAAATAATTGTTGATGGGATGCATCATAGTATAGATCCTTGATACCAAAATTCCGTTTAAAATCCCCTATAGCAACCTTAGCCACTTTTCCGTTGCTAAAAGCATACAGTCCGCTATTGGTTCCTATATAAATGATATCCTTGGCACGAACCAAACAATTAGAACGTTTGGTTAAGATGGCTGCCTCATAAATGATTTCGTCTGGGAGCTTTTTTTGAAATTGTTTTAAGGACTCAAGATCCTGGTTTGTTAAATAATAGGTATTAGATGGGGTTGCCGTTACATAGCCATCCCTGTAGGGGACTAGGTCGTTGATGGAAAAATAGTAATTGTCTATATGTGGGCCATACCGCATTGAAGTAGTACTTCCCAAAACCCATAAGGAATCTTTTTGCGCTTTGATATTTCTCACATAGGAAGTGGATTTGTAAAGTGATCCATAGGAAGCAATTACTCCTGATGCTTTATTGAAATAATAGAGTCCTTGATCTGTTCCCATCAAAAGGGTGTCTGATTCCCGTTTTTGGAAGAGACATTTTATTTTTCCATTGGGAATCCCTAATTCATAGACTTTGGAATGGATAGATGGAATAAATAATACTCCCGCATTTAAGGTGCTTAGCCAAATGTTCCCTTCACGATCCTTTAAATAACTTGAAACACTAAGATGAGGAAAGTAATGTTTCAGTTTTTGGTTGGAAAACATATATGCTCCTGTTCGGGTGCCAATCCATAGGTTTTCATCGGTAGTATCTAAACTAAGAATTTCATTGGTAGGGGCTACTTCAAAAAAGGCATCCCATTGGGATCCGTTTAAGCGATACAGGGTCTGGTTGATAGAGATGATTGGCGTTTGTTCATATGTAAGGGCGACCCTATGGATAAGATTTTTTTTCTCTAATTGTGGTAAGGCAATCCTACGATCCTGATTCAGCCATTGCAATTCCCTGCTATTCAAAACTACGGGTTCGTCTTCAATGAGGAATAACCCATAATAAGAGTGTTCCTGAAGCAGTGGAATTATGGTAATTTCTTGGTTGGAATGCAGCACATGTAAGCCACCGCTTCGGAATAAAACATATAATGCATTGTTATGCTCCAATAGATCCACAACCATATTTTGTCCGCTCAATTCCTGAAGCAGAGGGTCATTCTCTTCGTTGAACAATTGCCCGTCCAGAAAATACGATAGCCTTCCGTTAAGGGTAAGAAACCAAATCCTTCCTTTGGAATCCTCATACATCTTAAAAACTTCATTGTCTGAAAGGCCTTCATCAGTATTGTAAACAGCAAAATCATATCCATCATAATGAATGACGCCTACATCGGAAGCAAACCAAATAAACCCCTTTGAATCCTGAAACACCTCATAGATGTTATTGGAAGGAAGACCTTCTTCAATGCCTAGGGACACAGCATAGGGGTCTCCTTGAGCAAAAACACCTATGGGCATCCACAAAAACCAACAAATAAAAGTGGTAACAATCCTTTTCACATCTGCAAGATAATAGCTTTGGGTTTAAAAACACACGTCCTATTTTCCGCTTTCTTAGGATATGGACCTAAAATCACCTTGAATCTAATCCATACTAAGTAAACCATTCCGAATTTCATTTCGGGGAGTATACCAAAAACTAATTCAACCCGCCCGAATATCAAAAACAGTGAACAAGCTACCCTGAAACCCTTCAATTTTGTGTACAACAATAAAACAAACATGAAATGAAAGATAAAATCAGGGAATACTCCGTAGAAATCACGTTTGTGATTTTATTTCTTCTGATGCTTATCCTCTTTTCCTTAACCCTTTAAACCTATTTATGATGATGAAACAAATACTTTTATGTATTACCCTCCTATGCCTTGGAACTGTTTCAATGGCACAAGACTATTGGACCGAAGTCCAAAAAAAGGTAGCGGCAGACCGTACAAACAATGACCAATTTGGTGCAGCTGTAGCCATAGATGGCAATTATGCCGTGGTAAGTGCTAGAGGCGATAGTCAAGATGCAACAGGAGGCAATTCCCTAGCGGGAGCTGGAAGTGCATATATTTTTGAGAAAGATACTAATGGTGATTGGATTCAAGTACAAAAAATCGTCCCTTCAGACAGGGAAGTTAATGCCTTATTTGGAAATGATGTAGCGATAGAGGGCAACATAGCGGTGGTGGCTGCCAACCAAGAGAGCAAGGATGCCACTGGAGGAAATGTACAACTACAAGCTGGCGCGGTCTATATCTTCGAGCGGCAAACCGGTGGCGCCTGGACCGAGGTGCAAAAATTGGTGGCATCAGACAGGAATGCCTTTGATTTCTTTGGATATTCCGTTGCCATAGAAGGAGATCTTATCGTGGTGGGTGCCATCTTAGAAGATGAAGATCCAACTGGCGGAAACACCCTAAATGATGCAGGTTCTGCCTATATTTTCCAAAAGAACACCGCTGGGGTATGGGTAGAACAACAAAAGATTGTAGCCACCAATAGAGGACCTCAAGATGAATTTGGGACTAGTGTGGAGATTGACGGCACCAAAATTTTTTGTGGGGCACCCAAAGCCTCCTCCAATGACGGAATCGTATATGTCTATGAGTTTGATGGAACTACAGGGCAATGGGTGGTAAACCAGTCTATCAGTATTAGTGCTGCCAATACTAAGTTTGGATCGGCTATTGTGGTAGATGGAAACCTTATGGCTATTGGAGCGCCAGAGGCAGGAACCAATGAAGGATTGGTGCAGACCTATACTTTTAACCCAACCACACTTCAGTGGGAGTTTGCTACCAACCTAACGGCTTTCGATAGTATGATTAATGACTATTTCGGAATCACCCTTTCTTTGGATGGGTCACAACTGGCAATTGGTTCCTTTACCAATTTAGATGCCCAGGGAGCAAATCCTATTGGAGCAAATGCAGGTGGGGTCTACTTTTTTGAATTAACCGCTGGCGGATTTGTAGCTTCTTCCCAGAAAAAGGTTGCTTCCGATAGACGGGGAGGGGATCTCTTTATAGCTCCGGCCATTTCGGGGACGGACGCATTAATAGGTGCTTTTGGACAGGATTTTGATGAAAATGGAGCCAATCAAGTAAATGGTGCAGGTGCAGGGTATTTTTTAGAATTACTGCCCAATACGCCGCCTACAATTACTTGCCCAGGGAATATATCAGTGAATAATGATCCAGGAAGCTGTGGTGCTATTGTAAACCTCCCTGTGGTTACAGGAACCGATACCGAAGAGGGAACCCTTATCGCGGTGCAAACCTTAGGTCCTTCCAGTGGAAGCCTTTTTCCTATAGGGACTTCAACAGTTGAGTTTACCGTAACAGATGGGGGCGGACTTTCCGCCAGTTGCCAGTTTACCGTAACCGTACAGGATAATGAAGCACCCAATGTAGTCTGCCAGAATATTACGGTAGCTTTAGATGCTACAGGAAGTGTAGTGATTACCCCAACACAGGTGAACAATGGAACTTCAGATAATTGTGGGGTGGCTGCCTATGCTTTAGATATGACCACTTTTGATTGCTCCCATGTGGGAGCTAACACGGTGACCCTAACCGCTCAAGATGTAAACGGTAATACCGCAAGCTGTACTGCAGTAGTAACGGTAGAAGACACCCTTGCACCATCGGTTAGTTGCCAGGATGTGACCATTCAGTCAGACAATACTGGGGTGGCAAGCATTACTACAAATGATATTGATAATGGGTCTTCAGATAATTGTGGGGTAAGTCTTTCCCTTTCCCAAACTACTTTTGATTGTAGTGATTTAGGGGTAAATGCAGTGACCTTAACGGCAACAGACCCCTCTGGAAATACCAGTTCGTGTACGGCCAATGTCACCGTAGAAGATGTATTGGCTCCTACGTTGAATTGCCAAAGTATTACCGTACAGTTGGATAGCAACGGGGAAGCTTCCATCACGCCTGCACAGATTGATAATGGGAGTACAGATAACTGCGGAATCACCAACTTATCATTGGATATTTCACTATTTGATTGTGAAGATGTGGGGGCCCCGGTTAGTGTGACACTTACTGCGGAAGATGCCTCCGGAAATAGCAACAATTGTACGGCCCTTGTTACAGTAGAAGATGCCGAAGCTCCGGTATTAAGTTGTCCGGGGAACCAAACAGAAACTTATTTGGAAGGGGCGTTCTTTTCTGTGCCAGATTATGTAGCAGAGGGGCTTGTGACTGCTGCCGATAATTGTACAGATCCCGTAACCGTTTTTACACAAACCCCAGCACCGGGAACCCCACTAACCGAAGGTGTTTATACGGTGAATATGACCGCAGCAGATGCTTCAGGGAATGCCAGTTCCTGTGATTTCCAGCTTACGGTGGAAGAGATTTTGGGAATTGAGGAAACTTCCGTGCAGGCAATTCAGCTGTATCCTAATCCCACAAATGGGCAACTTATCCTTCAAACCAAAGGGATAACTGTAGATAAAATCTTGCTATGGGATAGTACAGGAAGAAAAGTATGGGAACGAACCACTAAACCTTCCGAAGAAACCATTGTATTGAACCTAGAAGAGCTTCCCCACGGGCTCTACCTGCTGGAAGTGGTTTCCAACCGTGAATCAACCGTAAAACAAATACTTAAATATTAATCTTTAAATCGAAATCAAAATGAAGAAATTAGTATGCATCGCCTTCCTAATCATGGGCGGTTTTGGCCTAAGCGCACAAGGAAACATGGATGTCTATAATTTTACTGGTGATATACTGCTTGTTCAAGCTAGAGCAACCGTAAATGGAACTGTTGTTGGATACAGCCGTGCCATGGTGATGCCCAACGCAAGTGCAGTCATCCCAAGTGTGAGCAACGACCCCAATGCTGAATGGGAAGTCGTGCGCGGGGTAGACCTTGCTACCCGAAGAAAGTATGCCATAGACTATTATAGTTCTGGGACCAACGATTATTTTCAAGGGTTATACATTGCCTGGAACTCTAATACAAGTGTCATTTTTTATTGATGTGAACTTGTTTTTGCCGAGGCTCTTTTCTGTCATGGGGAAGGGCCTCTTTTCAATTAAATCATCACAAATAGATTACGTATGAAACAGTATCTCATTATTACATTGGTGGCACTATGCGCTGTTACCTCCCTGCATTCACAAACAAGGGAAGAGAAAATCGCCCTTCGGAAACAAAGGGTGCAACAATCAAAAGATCAAAATAAAATGAATGAACTCACATCTGCTCAGGAAGCAGAAATTAGACAGCTTTCTTCCGAAGCGTTTACCCTTATGAACTATTTGCAACGAAGCGAAACCCTAGAAGAAACACAAGCGTATTACGCGCAAACCAATCCGCAGTTATTTGAGCAGTTTAGGGGGCTGGTAAACAGCTATAAAGAGCAGGGCATTAGCTCCAATATTCTCAACAATCAATCCTATATGGTAGATACCCAGATTCCAGAGTTCCTCAACAGCAAGGCATACGAAATCCTAAAAGGACGCTACGATGAAGTAAAACAACAATTTATGAATGCCAATAGCCCAACCAGTAATGATAAAACCAAGGAAATGGCCTTGGAAAGATGGCAGCTTTTGGCAGCGCATACGTCTTTTTTTGAACAATACATGTCATATGATGCCAGGCTGGAATCCCTTAACGCCAAGGTGCAAAGCGAGATAGGGAAGCTACAAGGATCCCTGGAGGCTAAATATGCAGCGTATGTAACCACTCCCATACATAAAAAATACCGCGAAAAAGTAGTACTTTCCTATACGCCCATTGTATATGGAAAGGAAAACGAAGCCACTTTTTTAGAGGAGGTTGTAATAGATGGTGCTCACGCGGGACTGTATTTTATGTATTATAGCAATGTACCCAATAAGGACTATTTAAAGGATACCTTCGGAAAGAAAAAAGAATACGTACATGCGCAATTACAGTTTGAAGACAACATAGGCTACTCCATTTCCAATGGTTGTTTGGTGTTTTATGACAAGGCCTATGATCTTTCAGATACCGAAGAAAACCAAGCCTACCTAAGTTTGCCAATGGTTCCTAGTTTGGAAAACTATAAGCGCGATAAGTGGCTGGATCCTACCTATTACCGTTTCTTGCAATGCCTATTGGAAAAGGAACTGGATACGCCTCATACGGCTAGGCTCCTTTTTGGATTCCCCGGGACTACCAAGACCTTTCAAAAGGATTTTACAATCACCATCACCCAAGAGGGATACGCCCAACTTCAGAAAATGATGGAGCGTATTGATTATGAAAAACTCAAGGATATACGCATGGGAAAACCTGGCGCCATGCACAACGGTACCAACATTGCCTTGGTAAAACAGGAGGCTGCCAAAAAAGGAATGAATGTCAAGCGGGTGGTCATAACGGGCAATCAGTTTAAAGTGTATAAAAACAGCCACTATCCATACGAGATCAAGAACAAGGCCTGCAATGCAGAATTGGCTTTTGAGGAAAATGGAAAGTGCTATGTGTACGAGTTTCAGATTGTACAGGAATACCAGGGCGGCGGTTCCTACGGAAAACCCTTTGCAGCGTTCAGTTGGGGAGGGAAACATCAAATTCTTTGTGAGAACGTTCAAAAGTAATGATGCCTATGGAAATTCCATCTCATGTACTTCTGAAAGAAAAAGTGGGCTATCTGAAGTCGGCGTTGGCCTTATTGAACGGCACTCTTTACCTCACAGAGGATTCGTTAGTGCTTATCGCGCATAAAACGACGGTCGCTTCAGGTTTGCTGGGGCGTTGGCTCAAACAAAAAGTGGAAGCTAAAAAATATGGCTTTCGGCTAGCGTTTTCAGCAATAGCATCTGTAAAGAGGGGTTCGCAGGGACTCCAAAACAATGTGCTGGTGATTACCAATACCAATCAACAGGAATATAGAATCATTGTCAAAGACTATGACAGATGGGAAGAAGCCATTTATGAAAAGATGATGTCGTGAAAGGAGCGATGTACCATTGCCAAAGCCAATAGTGGCATTTAGGAAACTAATGAAACGGGCGTAAGGTTTGGCAAAATTTTTGACTACCTTTGTGAAACATTAAAACACAAGAAAATGGCTCTAGAAATAACAGATGCAACTTTTGAAGAAACCGTGCTAAAAAGTGATAAGCCCGTTGTGGTAGACTTTTGGGCGGCTTGGTGTGGTCCTTGTAGAATGGTAGGCCCCATCATTGATGAAATTAGTAACGAATATGATGGCAAGGCCGTGGTAGGAAAGGTAGATGTAGATGCCAACCAGGAATTTGCTGCAAAATATGGCGTACGGAACATCCCAACCGTGTTGGTTTTCAATAACGGTGAATTGGTAGGAAGACAAGTTGGGGTAGCCCCTAAGAATGTCTATACCGAGGCAATTGATTCCTTGCTATAAACCTTTCAGAAAAAACGATAAAAGGCTCCCAAATTAGGAGCCTTTTTTTATTTTAGTGGAACCAAAATGGGAATGTTCCCAAAACTGTAATCAAGTACCTTATTTATGGAAAAAGTATTCAAAGCACAGGACCAGATAGACAATCAGTTGTTAAAAGACCGAAAGATTTTCCTGTGGGGCATGGTAGATGATGAATCGGCAAAGCATGTGGTAGACCGCCTGCTGTACCTGGATGCCCTTAGCCATGACGAAATAAAACTCTATATCAATAGCCCTGGAGGATATGTCACTTCGGGATTCTCTATGTACGATACCATCAAGGCCATTAAGAGCCCGGTATCTACCATTTGTACGGGATTAGCTGCTTCTATGGGAAGTATTTTGCTTTCCGCAGGGGAAAAAGGCAAACGTTTTATCCAACCCCACGCACGGGTGATGATCCACCAACCCAGTGGAGGAGCGAGAGGCCCAGCCAGTGACATTGAAATTTCCGCACAGGAAATTGTAAAAACCAAGGAGTTGAGTGCGAAGATCCTAGCCGATAATTGCGGACAAACATTTGAAAAGGTCATGAAAGACTTCAATCGGGATCACTGGATGGATGCAGAGGAAAGCGTTGCCTATGGTATCGTGGACGGCATTATTTAATAACAGTGAATAGTGAGTGGTGAATAGTGAATAGATAGCTGAAGGGGCCAGTAGAGAAAGTGACAAGGAGTTTCTTCGTTTTTTGAGTATTGCTTTGGCTTCCCTGTCGGAAGTAGAAACACAATATTTATTGGCAATTCGCTTTAATTATATAAAGGAAGAATCCAATTTTATAGATTTGATTAAAACCGTGCGAAAATTATTGTTGGGAACCCGAAACTTTATTCGAAAAAAACAAGTGCCCTAATCACCAATCACAACTCACGAATTACTACCCCATGAAAATCGAAAAGGAAATCCAGGAAATATACGGGTTCAAGAACCTGGAACTACTCGCTACCCAAGTGGTGGAAGGGTTTATTTCAGGGCTGCATAAGAGTCCGTTTCATGGGTTTTCCGCAGAGTTTGCAGAACACAAAATTTACAACAATGGCGAAAGTACCAAACACATCGATTGGAAGCTTTACGCCAAAACAGATAAGCTCTACACCAAGCGCTATGAAGAGGAAACCAATCTTCGCTGCCATTTTATTTTAGACAATAGTAGCTCTATGCACTATCCCAAGGTCAAGGAATTTGGGATTGACAATTTGAACAAAGTGGGGTTTTCGGTATTGGGGATTGCCGCTATCATGAATTTGCTGAAGAAACAGCGGGATGCCGTTGGTTTGAGTGTATATAGTGACCAGTATGAATACTATGCTTCGGAAAAGGGGAGCGAGCGCCATCATCAAATGCTGTTGGCCCAGTTGAATGCAGCATTGACTAGGGAACAGAAAAAGGTCACCACCCGCACCTATACCCACCTGCACCTTATCGCCGAAAAGCTGAAACGTAGATCCTTGGTATTTCTGTTTTCAGATATGTTTCAGAGTGATGCCGAAGAGGAAAAACTGTTTGAAGCCCTTCAACACTTAAAATACAACAAGCATGAAGTAGTGCTGTTTCACACTTATGACAAGCGGAAGGAGTGGGATTTTGATTTCAGTAACCGCCCTAAACGATTTGTGGATGTAGAGACCGGGGAACATGTAAACCTGTATGCAGATAATATTAGGGAATCCTATGAGGCTGCGGTATCCAACTATTTTGAAGCTTTGAAATTAAAGTGTGGCCAATACCGTATCAAGTATGTTCCCGCCGATATTAACGAAGGTTTCCACAGAATTTTAATTACCTATTTGTTGGAGCGGCAGAAGTTTGGCTAAAAGGGGGTTATTTTTTTCTTTTTTTATTTGTGTTTATTAAAAAGCGGAGTATATTTGCCACCGCTAAACAAAGAAGCAAACGCTGTAATGCCTGCTGGTTGCAGGTTCCTTTTGTAAGGTAGGCAATTTGGTCTGGTAGTTCAGCTGGTTAGAATACCTGCCTGTCACGCAGGGGGTCGCGGGTTCGAGTCCCGTCCAGACCGCAACTAAAATGTTGTGTTGTGACACAGAGATGTGTTACGTGGTTTAGCGATAGACCAATGAGAAGCTTGTCCGTTTTGGATGGGCTTTTTTTGTTTATAGACAGAATGCCAAGTTTTTTGGCAGAATTTTTATTGAAAAGGTGTACCTATAGGTGTACTTTTTTAAAAAGGTGTACCATTCTTCCTTAGATGATTATCAACAATTCGTATTTTAAGGGAATAAAATTAAACGGTATGCGTGAAGTCATATTATTACTATCTGCATTGGCATTATTTTCATGTTCCTCAGACGATTCTGATAACACAACCAATAATGACCCAAATGACCCGAATAATGATAATGGGGGTCAGTCAAGTGTTATTAAGCCAAAGTCATATTCAGTTGAAGAATCCGATGGAGATTCATGGACTTTGAATTTTGAATACACAGATAACTTAATCACAAAAATCACCACCGATTTTGGTTCAACTAGTGAGCTTGAGTATGAGAATGGGAAACTGATTTCAATAACCACAAATAACAATGGCTCAATTGAAGTGGAAGAATTGATTTACGATAACAATAGGCTAATAGAGAGGAGGTCTGACGATGGACAGGATATTTATAAATTCTACTATGATAATAATGGTAGGGTTGATGAAGTTAATTGGATAGCAGCAGGAAATGATAACATTTCGTACTATACCTATGATTCTAGTGGTAATGTCATCAATGAAGAAGATGATTTTGGCACCTTCAAATTTACCTATGATTCACAGAAAAACCCATTTAGAAATGTAGTTCCTCAATTGGATGCGGAAGTATGGTGGTCATGGTATGGAAGTTTAATCAATAATCAACAAGAAGTGAGTGAAAGGTTATCTGGTCAGACTGATTTTACATTGAAATATACCTATCAATATCAGTATAATCAAGATGGGTATCCTGTCTCTAGAAGACAGATTAATCCAGATGGTGCTTTACGTGAAACCGTCACTTATACATACTATTAGAGTCAACCAATAAAAACAGTTCAACTAATAGAGCAGAGGCAGAAACAGCCTCTGTTTTTATTTTAAATCAAACCATTATGAAACTAACGATTAAATATTTACTATATCTATCAAAGAAGAACAATAGAGGATTTTGTCCTGTAAGATGCAGACTTACCTTTCATAAAAAGCGCAAAGAATTCTCCACAGGACTCTTTATCAATCCAGAGTACTGGAACTCCAAGAAACAGAAGGTGGAACCCTGTGAGGATAGCACCTACATCAACCAACAGCTGAGCCTGGTCAAGAATAACTTGTATCAGGCTTTTTTGTTTTTGCAGGTTAGCGGTGAATCCTTTACCGTTGAAGATGTGTACAGTAGGTACAAGGGCGAATCCACCACCAATGAAAAACAGGTGCTTGAAACCTACAGAGAATATCTTTCCAGAATAGAGCGATTGATAGGGAAGGATTTGCAGCTCGTAACTTATAAAAAGTACCAGGAATCCTATAAGCATTTGGCTGATTTCATCAAGTGGAAACACAAGCGCAACGATGTGCAATTGAAGTCTCTTAAAGGGGCTTTTTTAGACGATTACAGCTACTTTCTGAAGGTGGAGAAGAACATGGCTCAAAGTACGCTGAATAAAGCTATACAGCGCTTTAGGAAGGTAATAAAGTATGCTATTTCACAGGATTATTTAACTAAGGACCCCTTTATGCTGTACAAACCCAAAACGGTAAAGAAGGAGGTGGTATTCTTAAGCAGGGAAGAGCTGTCCAAACTGGAGCATATGGAGTTTGAAATGGAACGTCTGGAACGCATAAGGGATATGTTTGTGTTCTGCTGTTACACTGGGCTTGGATTCAAAGAAATGGCAAATCTAAAGAAGGAGGATATCTCCGTTGAATTTGATGGTAAGCTTTGGATTCATGTAAAAAGACAAAAGACCAACCGTACCTATAAGATTCCAATGCTTCCAAAAGCTAGGGAAATCATGGCAAAGTATCAGGATGAAACACAGGAATTAGTGCTTCCAAGGATACAGAACCAGCATTTCAATGCCTACCTGAAGGAGATAGCAATTCTTTGCGGTATCAAAAAGCATTTGACCCATCACATAGCCAGGAAGACCTTTGCAACCACTGTATTGCTATATAACGATGTTCCTATGGAGATTGTGAGCAAACTGTTAGGGCATTCCAAATTGCAGACCACACAGGACCACTACGGGCAAGTAGTGGAGCAGCGGATTAGTGACGAGATGGGTAGGATTGGGAGGAAGATTCAGAAGATAGATTAGTGCTGCCGAGGAAAGTTAAAGGCATCAACATCATCCACTTCTAAAATCAATCTTCCATCGTTTCTTCTTTTTTCTTTTACGATTTCTGATTTATTGAACATTGTTTCAATATCTGTGTCACTTAGTTTATAATCTGAACACTTGTCATATATATAGTTACATAGTTCTATGATTATATCATTATGAAATCCGATTATGTATACTTCTGTGACATTAGGGTATTTTTTTTCATAGATATAATTTTTATGTTTCATTATGCCTTTAATAATATCCATCACGTTAGCATACAAATCATTTCTAAAATAGGATTTTGGTCTTATTGATTTTAGAGTGATTCTAATTCGTTCATCATAATCATTAATAATATTCTGAAGTATATCGTAAAATTCGTCTTTATGTATTTTCATCATTAAATATGCTTTTAACGAATGATATAGTAAGTCCCTGCTAAATAATGTGCTTAAATGGCATCGCAATGTTTAAATAAAGATAGTCAATTTTAATGGCAGTATTTGTTTAAAATGGATTCAAAAAAATGGCTAACGTAGGTAGGAAGATAGAGGGTGGCTAAGGCTGCCCTTTTTTATTTGTGCTATAGTGTAACCAATCTTGTACAAACTTTTTATATCATCCCTTTCATTGTGATTTTGAATAAATCAAACCAAGTCAACCATCCCATATTTTCCGACACACTTCTAACGGATTGAGAAGTTGGTATGTCATCTATAATTTTCTCAAGTGGACTTAGATTGTTTCTCCAACCGTTTTTATATCTATTAAACCACCAAACACTTTTCCATTTCTTTGGGGGTGATTTCATTGCATTTGATTTGCTTTTCTTTTCATTAGTGAACTTATATAATTCTTTTCTAGGAGCTATATCTAAAAAAATAAAAAAGAATTCTAACCGTTCCTTCGATGCATAATCTAATCCAACCCTTATTTTTTTTGCAATTTGGTCAAACGGCTTATTATTTTTTTTATCCATTAAAGAAATAGAACTGTACAGCTTCGCTTCAAAAAATATGAGTTTTTTACTTGTACTAATACTGGCATCAAGTTCTGTTTCCTCTTTTGTATGAGGTCCCTTATATTTTTTCCCGACTTGTATTTCAATGTCTTTTTCATTCATAAACGAAAAAGGCATTTTCTGATTCATGTCATTTCCGCAAAAGGAATGCTCAAGAATTTCATCCAAAGTATTTATTTTTTTGGATTCAGGGAGTTGTGAAATTATATCAAAGCAAGACCAAGTTAGAGCGTCTTCACTATGAGAGCTGTAGCTATGTTTAATTTTGTGTTTTGCTCCATTAAAACTACTGTTTAGAAAGTCTTCCAATGCCTTTTCTCTTCCAGGAAGTATTATGTGATTTCTTTTGTAATCAGAGTATTTATTCATAGGATTTTGCTTTTTTAAAACTTACTTAGTTTAAAACCTTTATCAACATTTCTGTTTTTATGAAAATAGTTCATTGGAATATTATAAAGTTTAGCTAATTGCCTTAATTTCTTAGATAAATTTTCATAGTTCATTTTTTCATCCTCCAAAATAAGATGATAGAATGAAGCCCAAAAAATCGCTGCATCACTGATGTATATATCCTTTTTAGGACCAATAATTGAATAGAACCTTTTGTTTTTGAATAGTTCAGTTGCAAGTTTTTTATTCACGGTAGAGCATGCTGATATAAATAATCTCTTGTGACTTAAATATGGTCTCATTATTTCACCAATTTCATGAAAGGGTATAGAGTCAATAGTTGTTTCAATGGAAGATGAAGAACCGTGGCAAGATATATGCAAATATCTAAACTCTGATTCTTCAAAAATTTCTAAAACCTTGATTAGTTCTTTTTTAGTCCTTATGTAATAATATTTAGAAGGAATATCACCTAGGTGTAATATTTGAGAAATAAACTCACCTTCCAATTCGTTTTCCTTTTCATTATCAAAATCTAGGCTTTCAATTATAAATACTCCACGTTTTGGCATAAATTAATGGTAACTAACTTACATTACTGTAGGTTTTTTTATATATGTTCTAAGTTAACCATAAAATAAAGAATTTGGGAATACGTATTAATACGGATACCCGTAAGGATATTGAAATAGTCATCATTGTTAAAGTGTTTACCCCTTTATCCTTATTGTATACTAGTCTCTAATTCACTGTGAAAGTTCCTTAAACCTACAAAATGCATTCGCTAATTTTATTTGGTGAGGGCTTTTACACTCTGCTTCAAAAATTTCTGAGTTTGCAACCATAATAAATACTGTACGAGCTCTAGAAACGGCAACATTAAAGCGGTTTGGGCTAAATAGGAATTCCATCCCCCGCGGGGCTTCCTCCAAACTTGAGGTAGCGACAGAATAGATAATTACAGGAGCTTCTTGCCCTTGGAACTTATCTACCGTGCCAACCTCCAAATCTGGTATTTGTTGTTTGATGGCTTGAACCTGTGCATTATAAGGAGTAATTACTTTGATATCAGTGAAAGTTAATGTTGCTTTTTCGCCCTTTTCATCAATGAATCTAACATCACCACTTGTGAGGTGTTGCACAATCTCTACTACCTTTTCAACCTCTTCAGAGGATGAGTTTGTATTTCCGCTATGTTCAATCTCTTCAAGATATAACCCGTTGCCAGCATACCTTGAGCCGATTATCATTTGTTGATCAAGATCTTCTTTTGATTGTAATCTATTCTCATAGAAAAGTTCAGATACAAATGCATTAATTGAAGGATGCATCCTCCAGGTCTCTGGCAAAAACATACCTTGTTCATTTGAAATAGTTTTTTTGCCTTGCAATACATGTTCCAGGGCCGATAATTCAGTGCCGTCTGGATGCACCCCTTGCTGAGGTTGCTTTAATTGTTGAGGATCGCCTAAAAGTACAAGGTTTGAGCAGCAGTGGGAAACTGCAAGTGTATCAATCAACGATAACTGACCAGCTTCATCCAAAAAGACGTAATCCACACTACCTTCATAAGGTAGTTTACTCCACATAAATGAAGTTCCAGCAATAACATCTACCTTGCCTATAGCCCCTTGAATAGCATTTTCATCGTTACTTGTTGTCCAAGGATGTGGGTTATCAGCATCTAGATTAATTTTCTGTATCATACGAATATTAATTGCTTCATCTTGGGCAACCTCCCAAACTTTTGTAAGCAAATTTGTAATGACCTTGTGGCTAAGTGCGGTAATTCCGATTTTCTTCCCTTGTTGAACCAAACGAACAATAAGGTGACTGCCAGTATAACTTTTGCCAGAACCTGGGGGGCCTTGAACCGGTAAATAGCTGTGATCAAGCTTGGCTGCAAAGTCGAAGGTTTTCTCCATAATATTATTACTATCTATTCTTGCCTCCGTTAAACTTGGAGGAGTATTCAATAGCAATTGCCTTACCGCCCGATATTTATAGTCATGACTATCTATGCCATTTTCCACAACCCACTCAGCTAACCTGATAATTGCATCTTCTTTTGTCCTTGAATTAACGTTTTCTAAACTCATTACAGCAATCGGGTGGGGAAGGTCAAGTTTAGAAGGCCCTTTTTTAATTCTGAGTATACCTGCATCATAGTCGATCTCATGAATAGTACCTAGCTTGTTGTCTGATTGATCTTCTAACGACTGACCAGGACGTAAATCACATTCTTGAGGTGGGTATATGTATGTATCAACAACACTCCTTTTTATTGGCTCTCTCACACCTGTATAATGAAGGGAAGAAATTGCCTTTCTCTCATCTAATAACTCATCTTCAGGAAGTTCCTTCAATCGGAAAAACTCCCACCAAAACGACTTTTTCTCCCTACGATACCAATCCAACATATGGGCAAGAATAAAGTTGGCTTGTTCCACTTTGTCTCTTTCTGATTTAATAAGAGGTACACCATTAAGCAAAGCATTCATTATGGGTTGAATTCGCTCTTGATGTGCAGTTATATTATCACCGGCATCACCGTCGCTATCTTCAGGTCTCGTGATGTTTTTTCCATCTTTGATAAGACTTGCACGTATCTCTTCTAGCCATGCTTGAAGACTAAGTAATGATTGACAATCATCTTGATTGTAGAGTTGCACCGCATTTTTCGTCACATCAGATAATTCATCAATATTTCCGGTTTGAAGTAACAGCTCCAGTTGTGACTTATGGCTTGATAGTTCACGTAAGTCCATTTTGCGTTGGTAGCCAAAAAACACTTCTAGATCTTTGATTGAGTATTTCTCAACGCTGGCTCTCACTGATTGGCGTGTAATACTATAGAGATCTACAAATGTATTTGATCTTAAGAATGAATCAATTTCATTTTCTCTAGAAGCATACTTGCCCATCAACCGCTTAAAGGCGGAAACTTCGTATGGCGCATAATGATATATATGAAGTCTAGGATCGCTCTGTTTTAGCTCAAAGGCAAAGTCAATGAATTGCTCAAAGATTTCTTTTTCCTCAGTTTCGTTTTTTGCCCATAACGCCTGGTACACATTTTTATGCACATAGCCTATCATGTATTCGAGTCCGTCGGGCTCAAACATTCTGTCACCTTCAAAATCAAGATAAATGTCATTCTCGGAAGGCTCTGGTAGTTTGTAAAGGCCCTTGTGCTCTTCAAAATCTAATATTTCATAATAAGGCTCATATCCGTTTTGTCTACTTATGTGCTGTACTCGGGCTTGCTCTCTTAATTTATTGTAAGTTTCTTTAACACCTTTAGTTGGATCAAAATGTACGGGTAGATCAAGGCCTGCAAGTTTTTCCAAAGTGTCAACATCATGCAAGTTTAGTTCTTTCATTTGGGACTTGCTCATACCAGCCACAAATGTGAGGTGGTCATCTTTTCGTCTTATAGCATTACAATTCTTCCACCACTTACAGATATCGCAATGGGTTGTAGGTTCAGGGTAAGTCTCTTCATCGTTAATGAGTGATTCTTCCAAATTCCGTTTCACAAGCCGTATATATGCAGCGTGCTCATCAAACCTATAGTATTCTTTCCCCTCAGGTTTTATAACCCCCATAAACTCTGGAGTTCTTCCTTGAATCTGAGCTACGCGCTCTGAGTAAAGTCCAATTTGTAAAATTGTCCCCGCCTTGGTTTCGTTCGCCAGCTTTGTATCCCATACTTCATAAGACCAATCTCCTAAACCACTAGGTTTATCAACCTTAATCAAAAAATCAGCCCATCCACTCCATTTACCAACTTCTTTCAATCTTGCCTGGTATATAACATCAACACCAGCTTTCATTGCCTCTATTGTATGTTTTTCGGCATGTGGATCATCGGTACGGATTTCTGATATAGATTTTCCTTCATCCCTAATCTCTTTTAGGTGATTTTCTTCAAATTCTTCACCTTTTTTCTTAAGCATTGCCAATACACGATTCGTGAATACTTCAGGATCGCCAATTTCACCTTTTGCATGTTTTTTGTTTAATTGGGTAAGGTGCTTGCAACTAATATGTGAAGATAAATCGGTCGGACTGTAAATAATCTGGTTGTTCTTGAATTTCATATAGGATAGGAAAAAATATATCTGTGATAATAAAAATTTTAAGTTACCATAAAATAAAGAATTTGGGAATACGTATTTATACGGATAACCGTAAGGATTTCATTTAGGTAAATAATAACTTAAAAGTTTAGATCAAGAATGAAATAGGGCTTATAAGCCAATTTGTAAAAAGAATTCGGACATTTTAATCTCCCTTGCTTCACAAATTTTTTGCAGTGTATAAACAGGTATGCGATATCCTTTAGGCTCCAGTATTTTGCGAACTGTCTTTTCATCAATGTTATGATCCAGTGCAAAGGAGCGGTTTGACTTGTGTTTAGCAATCCACTCAGAAGCAATGAAGTTACATATCCTTTTGTTGATATCTGGCATACAACAAAGGAAATGGTAGCGATACGAAATTATGCGGACGATAATCCGCAAAGCATTTTTAAATAACTATCTTTAAACTATATAAGAGCAATATAATGAAGCATTTAGAGATTTTAATTTTGATAATTTTCTTACCCTTAATTGTTTACGGGCAAACTCCTGATATCAATTTTGAAAAGGGCAATGAGTATTTTAGGATTGGGGATTATCCATCTGCCATTACTGAATTCGGTAAATGCATTGATTTGGACTACAAAAAAGTAGCATCATATATCAACCGAGGTGTTTGCAAAAAGATGTTAGGCCTTGATTACGAGGCCATAGAAGATTTCTCTATGGCAATACAATTAGATCCCAAAGAAATTTCAGCCTTTGTAAATAGATATATGATATATCTAAAACTAAATAAATACCCTGAAGCAATTCAGGATTGTAATGAAGTTATTAACCTTAATCCCTTAATAGGCAAAACCTATGCACATCGTGCAGATGCTAAATTTCAATTAGGTGATGTTCGTGGGGCTTTGATGGATTACAAACGAGCACTACAAGATGATATGTTAAATGAAGAGTATTTAATTAAAAAAGCATATTGCTTGATTCAATTAAACCAATTATCCGAAGCAATTCAAAACTTTGATGCCATTCTACTTTTAAACCCAAAGAATAAAGAAGCTTATTTGAATAGAGGTTCAGCTAAGTTGCTTAATCAGGATATTGAAGGAGCTTGTTTAGACTGGTCAAAATCAGGCGAATTGGGGCATATTGATGCCTATAAACTTATAAGGGAATACTGCCAATAAAAATCTCAACACCCTCTCCAAGAGCCACATAATTAAGACATCACCCGCCCCGTCATATGGGTTTGGGAGGTCCCCCTCCCGATTGTCTAACATCTAAATTTTTAAAAATGGTAAAAGTAACAGACTTTAAGACCATCACAAACCGTGATGGGGAGCAGTTCCATGCCCTAGTGGTAACAGGAGGCGTACAGCCAGTAAAGAGCCAGAGAACTGGAAGGATCTACTTCACAACAAGAACGGCCACGGTGCCCACCACCTTTGACGAGGAGACCTGCAAGGGTGTCATCGGTACATCCTTTGATGGAAATGTGGAACGTGTGGAATGTGAACCCTATGAGTATGCCATAGAGGACACCGGAGAGGTCATAGAGCTTTCCCACCGTTGGGAGTTCGTGGACGAAACACTGGAAATGCTAGAGAAGCACCTGGTGAACGAAAATGAAAAGATAAACTAACATAAGGGGGCGAGAGCCCCTTTTTTAATTCAATACACTATGCAGTTAAAAAGAGCAAAGAGAACGGACGTAAAGCTACGTGTGGGCATCAGTGGTGCCAGTGGCTTTGGAAAGACCTACAGTGCCCTTTTGTTGGCCCATGGCATGACAGGGGACTGGGGGAAGATAGCCATCGTGGATACGGAAAATGGTTCAGCAAACCTGTACGATCACCTTGGTTCGTACAACATTCTGACGTTGGAACCACCCTATACTCCCGAAAGGTACATTAAAGCAATACAGACCTGTGAAAACGCAAAAATGGAGGTAATCATCTTGGATTCTATTTCACATGAATGGCAAGGTGAAGGTGGATGCCTTCAGATACATGAAAAGCTGGGAGGAAGGTTCCAGGACTGGGCCAAGGTAACACCTAGGCACCAAGGGTTCATAGATGCCATACTGAAGAGCCAGTGTCATGTGATAACAACGGTAAGGAGTAAAATAGACTACTCCATGGACGTTGGTTCCAACGGAAAGACAAAAGTGGTAAAGCATGGCCTAAAGCCGATCACAAGGGAAGGATTGGACTACGAGATGACACTGTTCTTTGAACTGGTGAACGATAACCACCTGGCAATAGCCTCTAAGGACAGGACGGGACTTTTCATGAACAGGCCGGAGTTCAAGATTGGTAGGGCAACGGGAAGGAAACTTAAGCATTGGTGCGAGTCCAATACTTTATTGTCGTCTTCCTTACAAGAGATAAAACAGTGCCAGACGCTAGAGGGTCTCAGGCACATCTATGCAAAGTACCCAATGCTAAAGGAAGAACTGTACCCCCATATCCTAAAAAAGAAGGAAGAGTTGGAGGAAGAACTTATTACGGACGATAAAAAAGTAGAAAATGGAAACACTGGCAATTGAAAGAAAAACTGAGAACAGCCCCTTTATTGTGGCAAATACAAGCGAGGTAACATTAAAGCACCTCAAAGAGGACTGCATCATACCCGTCTTTGCAAAGGACAATGAAACCACCATTAGCCACCACCAGTTCATAGAAAGGGCTGTGCGAGTTGCAGGACAGTTGTTTCCTGACCAGGAGATTAAGCAACCGGAGGTAAGGGTGTCACATGTAATAAAGGGAAGAACCCCAAGTGCCATCGGAAAGCCCGTTAAGGAGCTATTGGAGCATGAAAAGACTATCTATTATGAAAGGTGTGCGTTCTTGGTGGAGGTACCGGGAATCACTGAAATCGTAAATGGAAATAGGCTTTCCCTTTCGTTAGGGGGCGTAAGGGCATACAACCAGGAGAACCTGTATTCCAACAAGAGCATGGAACGCTTCAAGGTGTTCCTTGGCTTCAGGAACCACGTGTGCATGAACCTTTGCATAAGCACTGACGGTATTGCGGATGAGATTAGGATTTCATCCATCGACGAACTGGAAGAGCAGATCTACCTTTTGGCTTCAACGTGGGACAGGAAGGGACAGTTGGACACGATGGAAAGGATGGGGGATTATTTCCTCACTGAGAACCAGTTTGCCCATATGGTGGGAAAGTTGAAGATCTTCCTTAACCTGAGTAGGGAAGAGAGGCAGGGCATCATGGAGGTTCCAATCAACGATAGCCAATTGAACAATTTTATTCGTGGCTACGTGAACGACGAGAACTTTGCAAGAGGCGATAACGGCATGATTGATCTATATAGGCTGTACAACCTGTTCACAGGAGCCAACAAGTCCAGTTACATAGATCATTTCCTGGAACGTGGCGTGTTTGCGTACGGATTTGTTAAAGAACTATGCGATTCACTGGAAAACGGGAAGCCAAATTGGTTCCTTCATAATTAATGATGGATAAATGAACAGGGAGCAATTGGCAGAGCTCCTGCGCTATTCCTCGCCGTACTCTATTTGGGTGGTAACCTACAAAAATGAAATTGTAGAGTTACACTGTCCGTTCTGGGTATTGGTGAGGGGTGACGTGGGTGAACTGAAGAAGGGAGACAGGGAGCAGGTGGAGATAGTGAAGCTGTCCTACGAGCTAAAGACGGTGTTTGTGGTCCTTGGGAAGCCCTATTATTACTATCATTTTGAAATTTTATTAAAAAAAATTGAAAAATAATTATGCATGCATAATAAAATATTGTAAGTTTGCACAAATCTAGTGCATAAATATACGCTAGATTGAAGTTCAACGTTCTGTTGGCACAAGGAGCAAAGTGCTCTTGGAGACATTCAATATTCTTAAAGTATAAGAATATGAATTTAGAACATGAATTTAGAACATGAATATGCTTTTATAGCCTCTTCCAAGGTTATTAGGCATAAAATCAATCCAAAAGCAGCCGATATTCTGGCTACTTTAATTTATAAGCACAAATACTGGGAGAAGGAAGTAAAGCTAAGTACTTACAAAGGAAAGCGTGGTTTTTACATGAGTTACGATGATCTAGAGATTGAGACTACTTATAAGAAAGATGTTGCACGGAAAAATATTAAGCTGTTGGTTAAGGCAGGCTTGTTAGAAACCGCACAACAGGGTTTAGGGAAATCCAATTACTATTTCATAGATGAAAAAAAGATCCTGAAATACATCAAGGATCATGAAGCGGATTACGATCGTTGGGTAAAGAAGATGATGGGTAAAACAGTTCCCGCAGCCCCTATGCCTATTATGAAGACGCGAAATCCGATTTCAGGAAACGGTAAAACCGGCGTTCTAGAGGTGGCAGAAGTCAACGGAACTAAGAACAAGAGTACTAAGAACATAGATACTAATAATATTACTAACCCAATAAATTGGGATGGCTTAAAAGAATTAGTTGAGGACCTTAGGTCCTCTGTAGAAGAGTCCGACATCTCCAAGGGAGTTGAGAATTTGTATATTTTTCTTACAGACGCAATTCCTCAATTCAATGGATTTGAGCCCTCTGAGAAGGACCTTAACCTAATCAGGGAAATTAGCGATTATAATAGTGAGAGCTTTTATATAACTGAAAAGATCATACGCAATGCAGAGCTTATTATTAGTGGAGATAAGGAGGGTAGATTTGGAAATCTATTCGTTGGACTTAGGCAAATTGATAAAGGATTCAGCGATAAGTATAGATAATAATGACGCCGATAAGTAACGATTGGATTCTTTTTCCTTTTTAAGAACGTTATCCTCAACTATTATTTGTGTTTAATAAATTTTGAGCCCTACCCTAACCGGTAGGGCTTTTTTATGTCCTAACTTAAATACATACGATCATGAACAAAATATCAGAAATAGAATTACGATACAAATACAAATCAGCTAAGGACTTCAAAGTAACGAGCAGCTACTCTGCATTTGAAATATTAAGGGACAATTGGAACCCTGATACGTTAGAATTGCAGGAGGAATTCAAGGTTTTGCTATTAGACCGTGACAATAAGGTTTTGGGGCTATATAATCTCTCTAGAGGGGGTATTGCGGGGACAGTAGTGGATATTAGACTAATGATGGTGGTGGCTCTTAAATCTAAAGCATCAGCCATTATATTAGCTCACAACCATCCATCTGGGAATTTAAAACCCAGCTTTCAGGATAGGGAACTTACCAAAAAGATATTAGAGGCTAGTAAATTTTTGGACGTACAGCTTTTGGACCACATCATCGTGACCAACAAATGCTATTTCAGCTTTGCAGATGAGGGCTTTTTATGATCCTAACGAAGGGAAAGGATTTTTTGGTTGAAATTGGATAAAAGGTACCACAATTGGTTTACCTTATTGTTAGGATTTTGAAGGGCAATAATCGGTGAAATACAAATAAAAAGGTACACTTTAGGGACTGTTCAATACACGATTTGTTCAGTCCCTTTTTTCATGGGGTATAGGGAGGTTTCGTTTGGGTCTTGGTTGGACTAATACTAATAAACTATTCTCAAATCCAAAAAATACTTCAAATCATTTTAATCAGCGATCAAAATTCTTATATTTGATAGAAGAGTAAAGGCATTCCCCATGCGGATGCCTTTTTGTGTTTTTAGCTGAAATTAAATTCAATGAACCTAACGGAAAAGGATAAAGAAACAATCAAAAAGTGTTTGGAAGAAGGGAGCCCCATCCCTTCTATTTACAAACAAAAGCTTTTTAATACGCAAGATACCGAATTTGTAGAGGCTACGAAGGATTATAAACTGATTTATAAAGGAAAGGCACGAAAAGAAGATATAATTGCTAATACACCTGCTGCTCCGCTACAAAAAATAAGAAGTTTCAACAGTGACAATCAGTTTGAAGACAACTGGAGCAATATGCTCATTTTTGGGGATAATCTACTTGCCTTAAAAGCCATATACGAAGACCAGCAAGGGCCAAATCTTTATAAGACAAAGAACAAAATAAAACTTATCTATATTGACCCGCCTTTTGCCACCAAGCAGGACTTTATGAAAGACAGTGAGAAGGCCTACCGCGATAAAATCATTGGTGCTAAGTTTATTGAATTTTTGCGAAAACGTTTGATCTTGTTGAGAGAAATTTTAGCTGATGATGGATCAATATTTGTCCATTTAGACTGGAAAAAAGGTCATTATATAAAAGCAATTCTGGACGAGATATTTGGAGAGCATAACTTTAAAAATGAAATAATTTGGAATTATTATGGCCCGGGTTCTCCACACATGAAGCAGTACAATAGAAAGCATGATAATATTTATTGGTATTCAAAGTCCAATGACTGGATTTTCAATGCAGATATGGTACGGACGGCGCATGATGAAAAGACTAAAGGGAATTTTAAAAAAGGACTTCGTGGTTCAGGTTTTATCGAGGGGAAATATGAAATTCCTGATGGAAAAGTACCAGAGGACCATTGGTTATTGGCTATTGCAGGTAGATATCCTAAGGATGGTATTAAACGAGTAGGCTACCCTACAGAAAAACCATTACCTCTACTAGAAAGAATTATCCTTGGATCTTCAAATGAAAGGGATATTGTATTAGATGCATTTGGGGGTAGTGGTATTACTGCATGCGCAAGTGAATATCTTAACAGGAAGTGGATTACATTAGATTGTGGCAAAATGTCAATTTACACCATACAAAGCAGATTATGTAAAATGAAAGGAATTCTGTTTAATGAGTTTCTTTCTGGCAGACCGAGAGAAGTTAAAGGGAACGAGTTTACTTTATATCATTCTGGGATTTATGATAATCAGCTCATACTGCAAATGGATTGGGATCAGTATCTTCCTTTTGTAGCTCAGTTGTTTGGAGTTAGAATAAGTGAACATAAGGTGCATAGCCTGAAAGTTGATGGTTACATAGGTGTCAATTCAGCTTATATATGGGATTATCCCAACCAAAAGGATTTATTGTTAGATGAAGAGTATGTGGAAACACTTCATGAAGCTCTGGGAGGTAGAGCTGGCGACAAGTTCTATGTCATTGCTCCTATTTCGTCTTTAGGCTTCATGCAAGATGAGGTAAGGCATGGAAATACAACCTATGTATTTCTGAAAGTGCCGCTTTCTGTGCTCATGGCACTGATCAATAAAGGAGAACCTGGTGCACTGAAACAACCAGCTAGCGAGACAGATGTGAATGAGGTAATGGATGCCATTGGTTTTGACTTTATATCTCAGCCACAGGTGAAGTCCCACTACAAACGCGTTACCCCTGAGAATAAAGATCTTTTCAATGCTTCAGATAAGGATTATATTATTGAGATAACGGAATTTAAATCAAATACGCTTGCTCATGACCCGGAAGATTTTGAAAACTTTGAAACCTTCTCAATGGTCATGGTGGATACCAACTACAACAGTGAGTATTTTCAATTGAATGAAGTTTTTTGGGCTGATAAAATATTAGATACTGAAGTAGAAAAAGCCATTGTCCGCATTCCGGAAAAATCATTTACAGGAGATAAAATGATGATCATTTTCATGGATAAATATGGCAATGAATTAAAAGTAATACGAACTAAAAAAGACTTTTCATGAGCCTTCAATATAAACAAGACGATTTTGTCTTAAAGGTCAATGATTTTGCTGATCGGACTAATGCTATTATAGGCAAGTATGAAGCATACCTGGATGCCATTACTACCGAAGATTTTGAGCATGTAAGGGAGGCTATTCGTATTTCTTTAAAGTTCCTTGTCACTGATAGATTTAAAAACACAGGTGATCTGGCAAAGGAAAATTGGAAGAATAACCATAAACTTCAATTAAAGTACAATGATCTTGAGCAATATCTGCTCAATATTCAAATTAAGGATAAAAAGGCTGCAAGTATTGACCTGGCTACCGGAACAGGAAAAAGCTGGGTAATATATGCGGTAGCTCAATTGGCATTAGCCGAGGGTTTGGTGGATAAAGTATTGGTTCTATGTCCTTCATTAACTATTGAGGAAGAACTGAAAAAGAAGTTTGAGCAACTGGCAGGTAGCCAAATCAATCAACAAATCTTAAAAGAATTGGGAGCCATATATCCTTCGCCAAGCATTAAAAATGCTAATGTTCCCATTTTAGCAGGTGATATCTGTGTGGAAAATATTCATGCTGTTTATAAGCGAACAGGATCTTCTATTCAAGATAGCTTCGCCAAAAAAGGCCACAGAAGCCTTGTAATTAGTGATGAAGCACATCATATCTATAGCCCGGATGATGCGGCTACTAAAAAGTGGTTTGATTTCATTACTAGTACTGATTATAATTTTGCATATCATATTGGTGTCACAGGAACACCATACATAGGCAATGAGTATTTTCACGATGTTATTTATCGCTACGGGATAAAGCAAGCGATGGAAGATGGTGTAATAAAAAAGATTGACTATAAACTGGAAGAGGCGGATCAGGACAAAGGCTGGGACGAAACCTGGCACAATCATAATGAAATTGCTGAAAAATATAGTGGGAAGCTGAAGCCTCTAACTATTGTTGTTGCGGATAGGATTTACCGTACAGTTGAAATTTGGAAGGAGCTTTCAGACTTTATAGCTAAAAAAGAGAAAACTAGTTTTACAGAAGCTTCAAAAAAAGTGATTTGGGTGGCCTCTGGTATTCCTTCTAGTAAACAAGAAAAAGGGGTAATCCAGTCAATTGTTGAAAGCCCTGAAAAAATACGTAAAGAGAATCTCTCTATATTGAAAACTGTGGACGAACCAGATAATCCGGTAGAATGGATTATATCTGTTGCCATGCTTACTGAGGGTTGGGATGTAAAAAATGTATTTCAGATAGTTCCACATGAACAGCGGGCATTTAATTCCAAACTCCTTATTGCCCAAGTATTAGGGAGAGGACTGAGGATTCCAAAAGGTGTTGAACAGCCAGTTTATGTAAGAATTAATAACCACGAAAAATGGTCTCAAGAAATTAAGGATTTATATGAGGAGGTATTAGAACTCGAGAATAGGATTACCTACGGCTATACAGAAAGTCGTAAACAATATGAATTTCCTCTCTACAACCTGGACTACGAAGCTGAACAACAAACAGTGGGCAGTGAAAAACAACCTTCCACAAAAGAACCAAAAGTTGAAAAGCTAAAACCTCAGAATAGAGTTAAGCAATCTTTTAGCGAATATTCTGAATCAGGTTCTGTTAGTTTTGAAATTGAAATTCAGGATAACGAAACCATTGAAGCCGCTGCAAGACAAATCAAACTCTTTCTTAAGGATAAGGATCTAGAGATTTCTAAGGAATGGCCAATAAAAAGGATTAAGGATTTCCTAATCACAAAATTAGAAGCTCTTGGATATGATTCTAATTATGTGAGTCGTGAGAACCTTTCCATTTTTAAGCAAGCATTTGGACCTATGTTTAGAGAGGCTGGAAAACAAGTAGTACGATTAATCCTTAAAGCTCAAAATACAACAGAGATAAGAATAGAAGACCTGCCCGTTCAGTCTTTTTCAGAAAGTAGTATAAAACGCAATGGGTATATATTTTATTCCAAGAAAGGGCTAGATGAATTAAAACCAGAGGAGTATGCAATCTTAGGCGAATATCTTAAAGACAAGGACAAAATAGAATCGGGTGGATTAGCAGAGGTTAGGGAAGTTGCGGCAAAATACGGAGGAAATATTCAAGAGATTGACTTCCTAGATAAAAATCTGGTGAAAGTTAAAGATGAGATTTTAAAGACCGCTCAAAATTTAGTGTATGTTTCGTATGAACCCGAGCGCCAATTCATGCAGGCCTTATTTGTAAATATTGACCTAATAGACTCATTTATAAAATCACCTGACAAGGGTTTCTATGCTTTTCCTTATTCATATAAGCCTGCCGAAACAGGTTCCAGTCATGTTAAGCGCGAAAAATTCAACCCTGATTTCTTTATTAAAATAAAGGGACGGAATAAAATCTTGGTTGTTGAAATAAAAGAAGAAGGGAATAATAATCCGAGAAATAAAGCCAAGCTAAGGGATGGAAGCCTTCACTTTTCAACATTAAACAGTAAATTAGAAGAGAAAGAAATTGAATGGCATTACCACTTTTATTTCTTGTCACCTGAAAACTACACCGACTTTTTCCAGGCGATACGGGAGGATAATTTGAATTGGAAGTCTGAGTTAATGCAGGTTTTAGATAATACAAGTTCACCGTTTTAAAGTGTAGTAATGGCGAATCAATTTGGAGGTGAATGGACAGAAGCTAAGATTAGAGTATTTAAAAAATACTTGTATGCATATATGCAGATCATGAAAGGTAAACCATGGAAGTTGCTTTATTTTGATGGTTTTGCAGGTTCGGGGGACATTCAGACCCAACAGGAAACGGAAGAATTAATTGAAGGTACAGCAAGACACGTCCTAAGTCTTATTGAGCCTAGAGAATTTGACTTTTACTACTTTGTTGAAAAAGATTTGGACAATGCTCAACTACTTCAAAAGATCATAAACAATGAATTTTCAGAGCTGAAGGATAGGTCAGTTGTTGCTGGTGGAGAAGACTGCAACAAAAAACTCATGGACATGGCTAACTTTTTAAAGAGCCAAAAAGGGAAGAACTACAAAGCCATAGCATTTATTGATCCCTATGGCATGCAAGTTAAATGGTCTGCTTTGGAGTCATTGAAAAATTTAGGTGTTGATTTGTGGATCTTAGTTCCAACAGGGATTGGAATTAACAGACTACTAAAGAAGAAAGAAAAATCAGGACAGGTTTGGTTTGACACATTAGGAGAGTTTTTTGGCCTTGATCCTAAGGAAATTGAAGATAAGTTTTACTATGAAGATCCTCAAATTGACCTATTTGGTAATCGTAAGTTTAAGAAAATTGAAAATGCCGTGGAGATAGCTGCTAGTCTTTATCAAGAAAGACTAAATACCATATTTAAGTATGTTTCTAAACCATTGCCATTGCGTAATAGCAGAAATGCAGTACTTTTTCATTTCATTTCAGCCTCCAATGTTCCCGTAGCTGTAAAAATAGCAAATGAAATAATAAAGAAGGAGATTTAGAATGGGACAATCATCAATAGAATGGACTGAATTAACATGGAACCCGGTAACAGGATGCTCTAAGGTTTCTGCAGGATGTAAATTCTGTTATGCTGAGGTAATGTCCAGACGTCTAAAGGCAATGGGCTTGGAAAAATACAAGGATGGATTTAATAAAGTAAGAATCCATCCCACTACTTTGGCCGATCCATATGAGTGGAAAGGTTCTAAAATGGTGTTTGTAAATTCTATGAGCGATTTATTTCATCCTGATGTACCTGATCACTTCATAAAGGATGTTTTCAAAGTGATGAATGAGAATATTCAACACATTTTTCAAGTTCTTACTAAACGTCCTGAGAGAGTACTAGAAATGAACGATAAATTGTACTGGAGTAAGAATATATGGATTGGCACATCAGTGGAAGATAAACGTGTTTTAGACAGAATTGATCTCCTTAGATTTAATGGTGCTTCAGTTAAGTTTATTTCATGTGAGCCGTTGATTGGACCCATTTCGGGAATTAATCTTTCCAATATTGATTGGGTTATTGTTGGTGGAGAAAGCGGAAGAAATCCTAGGCCAATGAAAAAGGAATGGGTGTTGGATATTAAAGATCAATGTAAGATATATGGATCGGCATTCTTCTTTAAACAGTGGGGTGGTACTAACAAAAAGAAAGCAGGGCGTCTATTGGAGGGCAGAACTTACGATGGTTTTCCAAATCTTGGTTAATAAATTTTTTTAGTTGAAATTAAAGGATCAAATACAAAGACTACAGAGACCGGCCATATTGCTGGGCAATGGAATTAATAGGTTGGATAATACATTACCTGATTGGAAATCGCTTTTGCAAAGAGTTGGTGGAAGAAGTTTATCTTTTGAAGGGCTTACATATAGTGAGGTTTATGATTTCATTGAATTAAGAGATGGAAAGGGAAAAGAAATAAAAAAGAGAATTTGTTTAGAATTATCGTTAGATGAAACAGACTTTTTAGATTACCACAGAGAATTTTTAAAAATAGTTCAGTTACATGAGTGTCCCGTATTAACAACAAATTTTGACTTATCACTTAAAAAAGCAGGTAATCTTAAAAAGTATAGAACTAAGAATAAGGGGTTTACTCGCTGGTATCCTTGGGATATTTATTATGCACAAGAGAGTTTGATATATCCTACAGACGGTTTTGGAGTGTGGCATATCCATGGTTTAATAGATTATTCAGAGAGTTTGAGAATGGGATTGTCGGATTATATGGGAAGTGTTGAGAAGTCAAGAAGATGGTTCCATAGAGGAGGTGCTCCCTTATTTAAGGGTAAGGACACCAATAATTGGAGAGGCAGGTATACATGGTTACATATCTGGTTTAATAGCCCACTTATAATTGTTGGACTCCAGTTAAATTCTCAAGAGGTATTTGTTAGGTGGCTTTTAATTGAACGTGAAAGGTATTTCAAAAAGTTCCCCGATAGAAGGCAGAGTACACTATTTATGGATAAAGGTAATGACCCGACAATATTAAATTTCCTACAAAACTTCAATATAGATCATATAACGGTTAAAGATTATTCCGACCTTTATTCCTAAATAGGATTAATTATTGTTTTAAAGCGGTTAAGATGAGTTTACTGACAAGTCTTAAATAATTAGTTCTATAACTTATTTAAAATCAACAAATAAGAAAATGATTCCCGAGTCCCGTCCAGACCGCAACAAAAATGTTGTGTTGTGACACAGAGATGTGTTACGTGGTTTAGCGATAGACCAATGAAGAGCTTGTCCTGAAACTGGTAGTACCGGTTGAAGTGATGGGCTTTTTTTGATTTAGGAAGTTTGTAATGCCTATTATGTTAGCCTGTCCCGAGCTTGTCGAGGGAGGCTTTTTTTGTTTGGGGTTTTTTAGTCCTGTAAATTGAATTTTCCCTACATTTATAGACTAACTAACTAACCTTTATCATGAAAAGATATACACTTTACCTTCTATTATTTATTTTTCCACTCATGAGTAGCACTTGTGACGATGATGATGATCCTAGTGCTGGAGGGGATGATCTCCCCGGAGCTTTGGTGGCTAATATAGACGGACAATCCATAGATTTTAGGTATCAACCCAGGGCCTTTGAAGGAACTTCTCAAGCTGGTGATGATATTTTTGATGCCATTTTCATAAAAGGAGCGACTAGTGTGGATTTCTCAAAAGAATTGAATATAAATATTTTGAATCCTGCTGTGGGCTCGTTTGATCTTGATTTTGAGAATAGTCAAAGTGGGCTTCGAACGGCTATTACGTATAGTCAGATTTTTTCAAACGGAACGGGAATTAATTACTATTCCATCAATGGAACGCTCACTGTTACTGAATTAGGAAATAGAATAAAAGGAACTTTTAATGGGACGTTGTTCAATCAGGATGAAGATAATGAGATTCCTATAGAAGGTTCATTTGATTTGGAAGTTGTCTCAGATTAAATTTAGAAGCTTCATGGAAGCAGTTAACCGAATTCCAAATTCAAGTTTATTAACCTGAGGCTAACCCCTGTCCGCCTTTGGATGGGCTTTTTTTGTTTTATCTCACATCCTTTTTTGAAATAAATACATAAAACAAGGCGTGGTAAATTAATTTACCATACCTTCGCCCCGTTATTGGCGATAAGCTTTTTAAGAAGAATCGCATCATATTTAGGACAGTTTTTAATGTTCTTTAGGATTATTTGACAAGTTTTATTTTTTCTAGTAGTAGATTTCCTTTCCTAGTTAGTAGTATCCTTTCTCTTTTCCTTTTCCATTCATCGTGTCTCTTACAATGATTTCATTGATATGCTTAGTTGCATGTTGCCAATAGTTCATTTAAACGTATCAGTATGAAATTGATTCAAAAATTTAAACAAGTATTTACTACTAAAAACACAAATAGTATGAAAAAAGGAACCGTAAAGTTTTTTAACAACACCAAAGGATTTGGATTTATCAAGGAAGATGGCTCTAATGAGGACATCTTTGTGCACATGAGCGGAATTATTGATGATATCCGTGAAAATGACGAAGTAACCTTTGAAACTACACAAGGGAAAAAAGGAATTAACGCCATCAATGTACAATTGGCTTAAGTAAAACATTCTTTGTATAAAAAAACCCTTCCAACTCGGAAGGGTTTTTATAAAAAGGGCCACTGCTAACAGCCATGGTTGATGTTGGCCTGTGCAGAAGCGATGCGCGCAATGGGCACCCGGAATGGGGAACAACTCACATAATCCAATCCGGTGGTACAGAAGAAATCTACAGAATCCGGATCGCCTCCATGTTCGCCGCAAACGCCTACTTTCAAGTTGGGTTTTACCCGGCGTCCTTTTTCCACACCCATTTGAACGAGTTGGCCAACGCCTTCCCGGTCTATTACCTCAAACGGATCGTGTTTCAAGATGCCTTTTTTAAGGTAGATGGGTAAGAACTTACCAGCGTCATCCCGTGAATAACCATAGGTCATTTGGGTAAGGTCATTGGTGCCAAAGGAGAAGAAATCTGCCTTTTCGGCAATGGCTTCGGCGGTAAGGACGGCCCGTGGTACCTCAATCATGGTACCCACTAGGTAGTCTACCGTATCACCACGTTCTTCAAAGATGGCACGGGCAGTACCTCTAATGATACTTTCCTGTTGCTCAAATTCCTCTAAGGTTCCTACCAAGGGGATCATGATTTCAGGGGTTACGGTAATGCCTTTCTGTTTTAGGTTCAAGGCAGCTTCAATGATGGCACGGGTTTGCATCTCGGTGATTTCCGGATAGGTATTTCCCAATCGGCAACCACGGTGTCCCAACATAGGGTTGAACTCTTCCAATTCAGCTACTTTATTCTTCACGGCCATTAAGGAGATGTGCATCTCTTCGGCCAATTCTTTTTGAGTAGCCAATTGGTGGGGTACAAATTCATGTAACGGTGGATCCAATAACCGAATGGTCACTGGAAGTCCCTGCATGGCTTCAAAGATACCTTCAAAGTCTTCCCGTTGCATGGGCAATAACTCATTCAATGCCTTGCGTCGTCCTTTTTCGGTAGGGGCCAGGATCATTTCCCGCATAGACTTGATACGGTCTGTTTCAAAGAACATGTGTTCGGTACGGGTTAAACCAATTCCCTTGGCGCCAAAGTTTCGGGCCACAAGCGCATCCTTCGGTGTATCGGCATTGGCACGTACGGCCATGTTGGAAAACTTATCGGTTAGGTTCATCAGTTCGGCAAATTCGCCACTCAATTCAGGATATACCGTAGCTACTTTTCCTTCAATGATATTTCCGGTGGAACCGTTCAAGGACAGCCACTCCCCTTCACGGAATACTTTTCCGTCTACTTCCACGGTACGTTGTTTGTAATTGATTTTCAAGGCACCGGCGCCAGACACGCAGCATTTTCCCATTCCACGGGCCACTACGGCGGCATGGGAAGTCATTCCTCCGCGGGTGGTTAAAATCCCTTTGGCAAGGTGCATCCCTTCCACATCCTCTGGGGAAGTTTCCACCCGTACCAAGATGGTGTTTCGGTAGCGGTCTGCCTCATCGGCAAAGAAGACAATCTGTCCCGTAGCGGCACCTGGTGAGGCGGGAAGCCCTTGGGCAATGATATGGGCTTTCTTCAAGGCTTTAGGATCAAATACCGGGTGCAATAATTCATCCAGTTTATTAGGTTCAATCATTTTGAGGGCGTCCTCTTCAGTAATCATTGCCTCTTTTAGCAAGTCCATGGCAATTTTCACCATGGCAGAACCGGTACGTTTTCCGTTACGCGTTTGTAGGATCCATAGTTTTCCATCCTGAATGGTAAACTCCATATCCTGCATATTGCGGTAGTGGTCCTCTAATTGCTGCTGATATCCATCCAGTTCCTTGTAGATTTCAGGCATCAATTCTTCCAAGGAAGGATACAGGGCTACCCGTACCTCTTCATCTATCTTGGCTAGTTTGGCCCATCGTTGGGAACCCAATTTGGTAATCTGTTGTGGGGTGCGTACTCCAGAAACCACATCTTCCCCTTGGGCATTGATGAGGTATTCGCCATTGAATTTGTTTTCACCGGTAGCGGCATCACGGGTAAAGCATACCCCTGTTCCGGAGTTGTTGCCCATGTTTCCGAAGACCATGGCCTGCACGTTCACGGCAGTACCCCAATCTGACGGGTAATTATGCATAGAGCGGTAGTAGACGGCACGGTCCCCGTTCCAGCTATTGAATACGGCAATGATAGCGCCCCAGAGTTGTTCCCATGGGTCTACGGGGAAGTCGTGTCCCGTACGCTTTTTCACAATATCCTTAAAGTCGTAGACCAAGTCTTTGAGGTCCTGTACGCTAAATTCGGTATCCAGTAGGATGCCCCGTTTATCCTTAAGGTGGTCCATTACTTCCTCAAACGGATCCAGATCTTCCTTGGTTTCGGGTTTAAGACCCAGTACGACGCTTCCGTACATCTGAATGAACCTACGGTAGGAATCCCAGGCAAAGCGTTCGTTATTGGTTTGTTGGGCCAATCCCAAGACAGCGGTATCGTTCAATCCAAGATTCAGGACGGTATCCATCATACCGGGCATGGAAACCCGTGCTCCAGAACGCACCGATAACAATAGCGGTGCTTTCTCATCGCCAAAGGTGGCTCCCATGGCGCTTTCTATGCGGGCTACTGCCTCGCGTAAATCATCTTTCAGCAGTTGGTGTACGGCTGCTTCACCAAGTTCATTGTACTCTGTACAAACTTCGGTACTAATCGTGAACCCCGGGGGCACCGGAATGCCCAGGGCACTCATTTCAGCAAGGTTGGCACCTTTTCCACCCAAGAGGTTTTTCATGTCACTGTTCCCGTCGGCGGAATTTGCTCCAAACTTGAAAATGCGCATCTTTTTTGCTTCCATCACTTCCATGATTTTCAATATTTAAGGGGTTGTAAATAAGCACTAAAGGTACGGTGGGATCTATGGTGGGTATATGATATTGGTCATAGGATGGTGTTGGAAGGGGGGTGAGTAGTGAGTAGTGAGTAGTGAATAGTGAGTAGTGAGTAGTGAATAGTGAGAAGTGAGACGTGAACAGTTAAATGTTGCAAGTTGAATGTTGCAGGATTAAATGGAAACAGGAATCAAGAGTCAGGACGGGGAAAAGGTTAGGAGTTAGGGAATGTAAAATATCAAATGCAAAATGTAAAAGTCCAAAAGGAAGGGTTGGGTGTTGAAAGTTGAGGGTTTAAGGTTGCATGTCATTCAGAACCCCAACTTGTTGGGGTGAAGAATCTCCCGCGCGGCAGGCTGGCCCCTTCGCTAAAAAGGTATACCATACCTTTTCTTACCGCTTGGTCCGGTGGCAGCCCAAAGGGCTGACGGGGTGGGTTATCACTTTGCAACTCTGTTACTTTGCATCTTTGAATCTTTGAATCTTTGCATCTCAGCCCCTCTGCCTCTTTGAAACTTTGTTACCAATTTACGGGGATACCCTAATGCGTACCAAGAGGTTGGTATTATGCCATTCACTGGCAGAAAGATTCCTACGGCCAGGGCTAAAAGGCCAAGGATCACGTACAATAGCGTTTACCACAGAGCCCCTTCCAAACTGGTCCCTATCATATTCAAGGGCTGTTAATACCATGGCATGACCTTGGGTTCCAATAATTAAAGGGTAATCATTGGCCAAGTCATTGGAAGCAGAAATGGGATTGGCACTATAAGTCTCTGCCCTAACGGTAAACCGGTACCCGTCCCTGTCTACATAGGTTTTGTTTAGGGCACTTAAGATATCCCTATACGTTCCGGGCATGTTACGAATATTTCCCCAGGTCTGATAGACGATATCTTCTTGCGTAATATTGTACCCATAATAATTCAGTACCGCTTCAATGGATGCTGCCCAACACCACTGACTCGCCCTTTGTCGGTCACTGGCTACTACATTTAGTATGGAAGAATTGATACCGGCCACGCACCGTTGCACCCCATTGACATTATAACTCCCGCAACGCAATCCTACAATAGTGTCTAGATCTACAGTGGTATTTAAAGAGGGGGTTAAAAAGGAAGCCCCGGTAAAGACTAGGATTAAAAATAACTTACTCATGTTCTATTGTTTTTCGTTTCCTTAAATATAAGATGTTTAACCTTCGTTTTTTATACCCAATATGGGGTAATTTACGGGTTCCAATAGCATAAGGATTTGAGGCTTTTTACCAATACCAGTAAACGGCTATTCCCCTCTGTCACGTTTTTGCAAAGCGTGCCTGTTTTCCCTTTGCCTCTTTGCATCTCTGCCACTTTGAAGCTGCCCCCCATCCAATTCCCATAAATTTCCTACCTTCATCCCATGCGTGCCTTTACCCGCTATCAGCAGCTAGGGTTTATCCTTGGCCCCCTACTATTTGTGATCCTGCTCTGCTGGCCCACCACCTTGGTATCCCCCACCATGGACCCCGTTGTGGCCGTGGCCGTGTGGATGATTGTTTGGTGGATTAGCGAAGCGGTGGCCCTACCCGTAACCGCCCTACTTCCTATGGTACTCTTCCCTTTATTGGGGGTGATGGATATAGGGGCTGTTTCGGCGAATTATGCCAATCCCATTGTGTTCTTGTTCTTTGGTGGATTTGTCATAGCCCTGGCCTTGGAAAAGGTACAACTGCACAAACGTATTGCCCTCTCCATCCTCAAGCTCACTGGCACTAAAGCCAACGGAATTGTCCTTGGTTTTATGATTGCCACGGCGGGGATGAGTATGTGGATTTCCAACACGGCAAGTACCGTGGTGATGTTGCCTATTGCCGTTTCGGTGATTGCGTTGCTCATAGATGATGCCGATGGCTTTACTAAAAACGACCGCAAGTTTGCCTTGTCTATTATGCTGGGGATTGCCTTTGCAGCCAATATAGGCGGGATGGCTACTTTAATTGGGACTCCACCCAATTCGGTGATGTTGGCCTTCCTGAATGAAACCTACCAAATAGACATTGGGTTCTTTCAATGGATGAAACTGGGGGTTCCTTTTTCCATAGTGCTATTATTCATTGCCTATTTTCTGTTGGTAAAAGTATTTTACCCCAATCATTTGGGACGTCTGAACACCTCTGGCGAAGTGATTCAGCAGGAATTGGACAAGCTGGGCAAGCTTTCCCGTGGGGAAAAGGTGGTGCTGGGTATCTTCCTATTGACTGCTACCGCCTGGATTTTACGTAGTAGCCTGAATAGCTGGTTTCCCAATTTAAACCTTACCGATACCACCATTAGTATGGTAGCTGCCGTGGCCATGTTTGTGGTGCCACTGGATTTCAAAAAAGGGGGCTTTCCGTTGGATTGGAATGATACGTCCCGACTCCCATGGGGGATCCTCATCCTGTTTGGGGGCGGATTGGCCCTTGCGGCCGGACTCGCCAATGCCGGGTTTATGGATATGGTAGGGGATTATATTGCCACTAAGACCCATTGGAGCATCTGGGTGGTGACGGCAGTGCTCATCTTCTTGATGCTCTTTATGACCGAACTTATGAGCAACGTGGCCCTGGTGACCATCTTGGTGCCCCTCGTGGTAGGGATAGCCCTAGGGCTGGATGTACCACTATTGCAATTGGTGATTCCCGTGACCTTGGCAGCCAGTTGTGCCTTTATGCTGCCCATGGCCACACCCCCCAATGCCATTGTATTTGCCAGCGGGCATGTGCAGGTACACCAAATGGCCCGTATTGGTATCGTGCTAAACTTGATTGCCGTAGGACTATTATGTGTGGTGGCCTATGCGGTCGTGCCGTGGTTGTTTGGTTAGAAACTATTGTTTATTATTATTACTATTTTTTATTAGGAATCAGGAGGCAGGAGTCAAGAGTCAGGACGGGGAAACGTTAGACGTAAAAAGTGAAACGTTGCAGGTATGGAGATATTGCCCGCGCGGCAGGCTGGCCCATTCGCTAAAAAGGCATACTATGCCTTTTCTTAACGCTCGGTCCGGTGGCAGCCCAAAGGGCTGACGGGGTGGGTTGTCACTTTGCACCTCTGTCACTCTGAAACTGTGAAACTCTGCATCTTTGCCACTTTGAATGTCGTTGTGTGCGGGTTGTAATGAGAACCAACTCCTCAACGTCTATGTATAAAGACACATTAGCGTACCCCTCTGTAAAAAAGGAATTGTGCTCCAGGGATGCCTGGTACGGTAATTTCCTGATAATTATCTAGAATGATCCCATCCCTCCTAGCCTGTTCAAGGCGTGCAGTGTCATTATTGGCTATGGCATATTTGGGGAAGGCCCTATTGCGATGGCTCCCATAATCCCTGGAATACCGGTTGTTTCTATGACTGGCCGAACCAGAGTTATAGGCAGGCAGGCCTTGCGGACTTACCCAGTGGGTAGCCCCGTGGGTGGGGTCGTTGGCAGTTCGGTTTGAATCAGACAGGACTGTATGGGTTGCTTGGAGCGAATCTACGAAGTTTTCAATAAAAGTAAGTTGCTGTGCTAAGGTACCATAGCCATTCCACCGTACACTTAACCGCACATAGCCAGAGAGGTCTGCACCCCTGTTGGCAGCAACATTACCTCCATTTCTGTTTAGCCAGGCATAGCCTACGGCACGTTGTGCAGCTTCCCCAAAGCTACCCCCTTCATTAAAGACAATGTTGGCCAAGGTTAAAAAGTCATCCCCTTCTGCAAGATGCGCAGTGAGGGTGCTGCGTAACGTTCTTCGGAAGCGTACCAAATTTCGAACCCTCCCTTCAAGCGTGTCCCTTAGATCCTGTGCAATGCTTCCCCCTAATCTACGCATATATCGGGTGATGAGTTGGGAAGTCCATTGGTCGAAGTCCAGTACCAACTGCCGTGTATACCGAAGTCTGCTTCTATCTGAACTGGAAAGGATTTCCGTAGGATTCCCTGCTAATAAAGGGCTGGCAGGAGGTGTTGCGGGCGCAGCAGGCTGCGCAGGTGTAGGAGTTGTAGGGGGTGTGGTAGGTGCATGAGCAGGAGGTGTTGCAGCTGCAGTAGCATCAAACCCAGGAATGGCCAAAAGGTCATTTAAGCCAATGGTATCATCGGTAAGCTCGTTGGCTTGTCTAATGGCCTCAATACTTACCCCATATTCACGTGCCAATCCGCCCAAGGTATCCCCACCCTCTACGCGATGCTCCCTAATGGGGATGTGCAATACCTGATTGGGATGAATGGTACTGCCCCTTGCTATAGACGGATTGGCATCTAACAATTGTTGTGTGGTAATCCCGTAGCGTTGGGCAATTACGCCAACGCTTTGTCCCTCTGTCACCCTATGATCATATTTTTGAATCATATCTTGCGAGGATTGTAGGGTATGGGTAAGCTCATGAGCAAGTAGGTGCTTCCCTTTTTGGGTGTTGGGTTGATAGCTCCCTTTTTGAAAGTACACATCTTTATTATGGGCAAAAGCTTCAGAGCCTAATTCCTGGTTCATGTTGTGGGCGTCCTCTCCCTGATGGACTTTCACATCGTTAATTTTTGGTCCGAAGAACGGAATCATTTCAGCCTTCACTTCTTTAGAAAGCGAATCCCCTTCCCCTTTGGTTTTAGATAAGGTATCAGGGAGGGTGTTGGCTTTAGAAACAGGAGGCTTTGTAGGATTGCTTTTACGTTGAATGTTGGGTGCTTCCCCTTTTGGGGCAACCGAAGTACTGTTCTTAGGAAAAAAGCTATTCTTTTCCATGAAGAATGATTCCTTTTCACCCTGTTCATGTTGTAATTGGGTGGTAGGGTTTTGAGGTCCCTTCATTGGATGTCTGGTACTCCACACCATAGACTTAAAAGTAAGGATTCAGGAGGGAAGGGAAAAGGGGGAAAATCCTTTTTTAAAAGGGTATTTTGCCCCTTTGCAACTTTGAATCTTTGAGCGTCACTTCCAGTGGCACGCCGTAGGCGGATTGTATGGAGAAGTCATTTATTTGGAATCACGAGACACGAAACACGAGTCAGGACGGGAAACGTGAATCGTTAGACGTGAGAAGTGAAGCGTTAGGGGATTTATCCTTATGTAAATCAGTGTTTTAACTCTTTTATACTTCATTTAGTACTACTACCTTAGGGGTCATAACTTTTTAATTTCACGATGATGTTCCATTCCATTAAAATAGTGGTGGGTATTGTGATTCTTACCTGTACCCTATTTGGGTGTACTTGCAATGATATGAGCGATACCATTACCCTCACCTTCACTAAGAAAGGAGATGAATATGTAGCTACAGAGACTTTAGCAAACTTTGCAAAACCGGAATGTGAGCTGCTATCTGTTACCATTGTTGATAAATCTGGGGCAGGCATTAACAGTATAAGACTTACTGCCCCAGATCACGATGGGGACTATTCGGCATGTAGCCTATATTACCAAAGCGTAAAAGGTGGCTATGGTAGATATTTAGGTGGTTTCTTTATTAAAGAAGGAAACACCTATACCGCTAAAAACCAAGAACAGCTGGTAGTTTTATCAGATGGCAGGAAAAGCCGCACCGAATGCCCGGTGGTCTCCGTAACCGGGAATTGGATCTTGACCATACACTCTGCTTCCAGTATCCGTGAGCGGGAGTTTACCATTAAGTTTGAGTATAGGTAACCAACTGCATTCCCTTGTCATTCCGACCAACGGGAGGAATCTCTTTACCATTCACGAATCACGATTCCGAAATCAAAGGTAAATTATTAATGGATTTGTAGATCACTTCGGGATCTATGTTAAGGAATTCGCCCAGTTCGCAGCAGGTAATGTGCTGTTTGGGGTGTTTGCCTAAGGATTCCCTTAGTTCGTGAAGGAGTTGCCGGCAGTATTTAAGGCTCTTGCCCGTAAATACAATCACGTCGTCTGGATAAATGATAAGTCGCTCTTTTTTCATGCTGTTTGTGGTTTAGTTAGACATCATGTTTTATAAGCATACCGCTTTTTAATACGGTACTTTCCATACAGTAGGTACTCCAGGGATCTTTGGGGCATGCATGCTTTTTTAATATGCACACATACAATGTAAACATAATAATACGCATTTTATTGTATACCAAGGCAATACATAGAATATTCTTACAAATAGACGCCCTAAAACATCAAAGTTGGATATGTAGGAGGGGTATATACGCTAAAAAAAAGGGTGTAGGGAGCTGGGTGGGGGTATGGTGGGGTTATACTGGGGTTAAGGTGGGGTTAAGGTGGGGTTAAGTCCATTTGGAAAATACTTCCCTTTTATGGACAAAAGTGCCCTAAAGTGGAAAAAAACGGAAAAAAGTGCCCTTTTCTGCCCTACAATGGAAATTTTGTCCCTTTTCTGGAAAAGAATGCCCTAAAGTGCCCTAAACGTCCGCACCCATTTGGAAAACAGCCAATTGGTGTTTTATGTTTGGTCCATCGGATTCCGGAATTGGCGTTTGGAATTTTTAAAAAAGAGAAAATGGATTCTTGTGACGCACCGATGTAAAATGAAGTTTAACCTTTAAAATTTAGAAATTATGCCAAAACAAAAGAGTGTAATTAAGATTAAGGGAACCATGGATGACATGACCTTTTACAAACAAAAAGGGAAACATTATGTTAGAAAGAAAGGTGGAATTGATAGGGAGCGCATCCTTACCGATCCAAATTTCGCCAGGGTTCGGGAGAACATGAGTGAATTTTCCGCGGCTGCAAAAGTAGCGGCCAAGTTGCGGAAGTCGATAGGTTCACTCGTAAAGCAATTGGGAGGGACTACGGTTCAGGCCCGATTGACGCGAATTTTTAGAAAGATGATCAATACCGGGGACGGAAAAAGCGGTCAGCGGGACATCCAATTGATGCCCAATAAATTGTTGTTCAGTGAATTTCAATTCAATGAGGACAAGAATTTTGGATCTGTTTTTACCGCCATGGTAGATCCCCCCACCATTGATGCCAACCGAAGTGTGGTGTCTTGGGAGGTGCCCGTTTTTGATTTGGAAAACGATTTGATCATGCCCATAGGGACGACACATTATAGATTTGTACTGGCCACAACCATTGTGAGTGATCATGAGTACAATGAAGGATCTGAGACCTATGTGGCGACCACAGACCCTGCTTTTGTGAAACGGGCGGTGTCGTATTCCGGCTATTTGGATGCCAAGGAGGAATTGGCAGCTCCCATTCCTTTATCTACCGATTTAGGATTTGCGGAAGCCTTGCCCGATACGGCTGTTTCGATTACGGTAGTAGGGGTACTTTTCTACAAAGAGGTAAATGGCACCTATTTGTCCTTGAAAAGTGAACAAGCGTTAGAGTTGATTCTTGCTGCTTAATTTGAATCTTGTTTTGCAAGTAAAGGGGCCTCCTCGATTTTTGAGGGGGCTTCTTTTTTTGGGTAGGAGCTGGGAGAACATCCCCCCTAGCCCCCCTTCAAAGGGGGGAATTTATTTTCTTTTCATCTTTGGTTCTTTGCAGCTTTGCAACTCAGAATACGGTTTCCCTTATTTTGTATGCCTCTAAAAATTAGTATCTTTAACCAACCCCAATTATATTTAAGATGTATTTTGGGGTTTTTTATATCCCATTAGAATTATTTTTTTAAAACCATGGAAGTAAATAATAGCTCTTTACATAAGCTAATCGTATTAATATTTTTAGCGTTTTTCCTGAACAATCAAGTAGTTTTTGCACAGAAGCTTTCACTCTTTGAGTTGGAAAAAATGTGTGCTATGAAACAATGGGAGAGCGTAAATAATTTTTTAAACGGAAAAAAATGGGAGTATTACGAATCTTCAAAAGGAGATTCTGATAATTATAATACTATTACATGGTCTTTTGAGAAATCTTATGATGATAAAGCCTCCGCTTGGTTTTATTTATATACATATGAGGGTTTTCCTAATAAAATTGCGTATTCGGTTTTTAATAAGTCTTCATATAATGTCATTCAAAATGCAATTGGAACTAAGGGCTATAAGATAATTGGGAGTGAAATAGAGGATGACCAATTAATTTCTACCTATGCTAATAGCAAATACATTTTAAAAGTAAGGACAACTAAAAGGCAAAAGAATGACTATTCTTATTCTGATGAATCCATTACTGCTTATAGTTTTGAGTTAATTAAGAAATCTAGTGTTTATGATCCAAATAATGGAATCAAAATAGATTATAATGATGATGGCATTAAAGAGGTACAATACACGTTAAAAAATGGAAAATTAGATGGTCCAATAACTTGGTATTTTGATGATGGTGTGACCATAAAAAAAGAAGGTCAATTCAGGGAAGGAAAAAAGGAGGGCCATTTTAAAGATTATGATAAACAAAAACAATTACTCACTTCTTATTATTATAAAAATGATGAACTAAGTGGTTTAGTTAAAGTATATGAAGACGGGAAACTCTCTGAGGAAAAAAATTATAAGGATAATGAATTAGATGGTAATGTTACTTACTATTATTATAGTGATGATGATGCTCTTTTTGCGAAGCAAAAAGGGGGCTATAAGAATGGATTAAAGGAGGGCATATGGAACCTTTTTGGGATAGAGGAAGGTAAGGATAAATTATTAAGTTTTGAGAACTATAAAGCAGGGAAAAGAGAAGGTGCTTTTCAAGATGCTGTTGGGGATAGTTTAGTGATTGGGAAATATAAATCAGACCAATTGCATGGGGGATATCGCGTGTATTATGATTTTAAAAGGATGTTGATTGGAGGGTTTATAAGTACTGATACTACCAACTTAAAGCTAATAGTTGATGGAAATTACTCTAATGGAGAAAAAGAGGGGTATTGGAAGAACTATCACCTAACTGGAAACTTAGCTTCTGAAGGGAATTATTCAGAAGATTTAGAACATGGTGAATGGAAGTATTATTATGCAAAAATGATTTCAAGTGAAAATGAGGAACCCTTGCACTATTCAGAAGATCTCTATTTAACGGAAAACTACGATTATGGATACTTGTCTGGCCCTTCTCAACGATTTTCTTATCTCCAAGAACAAAAATATCCCTGTGATGATACCAATAATGATTCTTGCATTAAAAAGATATATAGAAAAATAGATCTTTTAAAGACCTATAAAGACAATAAACTGCACGGTAAATATATTCTTAGGGATTCCTTAAATAGATTACTAATACAAGGTAATTATGAGAATGATAATAAAGAAGGGCTTTGGATTGAACGAATTAATTTAGATATTAAGGAAAATCTCTTTTATTATGAACAGGGTAATTATAAAAATAACCTTCGCACAGGGGAGTGGATATCATACTTTACTGAGGATGAAGTGTTTTTAAGGAGGGGGTACAAGGAAGGGGAGTTGCATGGTGACTATCTGGAATATGATGTCTCAAATAAGCCATCCATAAAAAAAGTGTTTAATGAAGGAGATCTTAAAGAAGTTTATATCTATAAAGATAATTCAGCAACTCTAGAAAATCATTATAAGATTTTGAAGGAGGTATTTACCTATTATAAAGTCCGTAGGACGTCCTATAAAGAAGATGGTTCAAAAATTATAGAGGATTTTTATATTACAAAAACAGAAGAAGATAAACCTAAAATAGCTCACAATGATATAAAGAGAAATCTCCCGCTGAAGATAGAATTAGATAAGGAAGATAATTACCCTGATGGTATTTACAAGGAATATGATGCCAAAGGAAGGGTGATTGTTGAAGGAACCCTTTTAAAGGAAAAGCCTCTCAACGATTGGAATTATTACTTCTACGATGTGAATGTGAAAATGACCATTAAAAACAAAGGTAGGTTTGACCCTATTCAGGAATTGGGAGAATTTTATTCCGCTATAGATACAGGTAAACCATTTGATGGCGTTTTTGTGTATTTTGATAAGAAAACTGGCAACAAAGAAGAGCGTAAAGTAAAAGACGGCTTAAGACATGGACTTACTATTGTTTATGATGAAAATGGTAACAAAATCAATAAAATAAAATATAAAGAAGGGGTGATTAAATAACCAATCTAGATCTTTCCTGCTCAATTTTTATTTTAAAACTACCAATGGGTAATTTAAGTTTCCAGTAGAATTATGTATTTTTATTCCATCCCCAGTAGTCTAACAGACTACTTTTTTTACGGCTTTCCGCAGCAAATTCCCGGGAAGCTCTTTTAACTTTAAAACCTTGGTTTACTCCCTATGAATCAAACTGTACACAATAAACTCGTTTCCTTTATTTGGTCTATTGCAGACGACTGCCTACGGGATGTCTATGTACGCGGGAAATACCGCGATGTCATCCTTCCCATGGTGGTCCTTAGAAGACTGGATGCCTTGTTGGAACCCACCAAAGATGCTGTGATGGAAGAACTGACCTTTCAGCGGGACGAGGCAAAATTCACCGAATGGGACGAATCGGGTCTGCGCGACGCAAGCGGCTATGTGTTTTACAATACCAGCCCTTGGACCTTACAGCGCTTACACGATACCGCTACCAACAGCCAGCAAATCCTTCAGGCAAACTTTGAGGAATACCTTAATGGGTATAGCTCCAATGTAAAGGAGATCATTGAAAAGTTTAAGCTAAAAGCCCAAGTTCGGCACATGGCCAACAAAGACGTGTTGCTGGATGTACTTGAAAAGTTTACCTCTCCCTACATCAACGTAACGCCTTTTGAAAAGGAAGACCCACAGGGAAAGAAACTGCCGGCCCTTACCAATCTGGGCATGGGCTATGTATTTGAGGAGCTTATTAGAAAGTTCAATGAGGAAAACAACGAAGAAGCAGGGGAACACTTTACCCCAAGGGAAGTGATAGAACTCATGACCCACCTTATTTTTGAACCCATCAAAGACCAGCTTCCCCCGGTGATGACCATCTATGACCCTGCCTGCGGAAGTGGGGGGATGCTTACCGAATCGCAAAACTTTATCAAGGACGAAGAGGGCTCCATTCGTGCCATGGGGGATGTGTATCTCTACGGAAAGGAAATCAACGATGAGACTTATGCCATTTGTAAAAGTGATATGATGATTAAGGGGAACAACCCCGAAAACATCAAAAATGGGTCTACCCTTTCTACCGATGAGTTTGCGGGTACTACCTTCGACTTTATGCTGTCTAATCCGCCTTATGGAAAATCATGGAAGTCCGATTTAAAATACATCAAGGATGGCAGGCATATCATAGATCCCCGCTTTACAGTTGACCTTAAGGACTATTGGGGAACGGTACAGGAAGAAGATGCTACACCCCGTTCTTCCGATGGGCAATTGTTGTTCCTCATGGAAATGGTGAGTAAGATGAAATCCTTAGACCAAAGCCCCATGGGAACCCGTATCGCTTCGGTACACAATGGGTCCAGTTTGTTTACCGGCGACGCCGGGGGAGGTGAAAGCAATATACGGCGTTACCTCTTGGAAAATGACTGGGTGGAAGCCATTATCCAAATGCCCAATAACCTTTTTTACAATACGGGGATTACCACCTATATCTGGTTGTTGAGCAACCATAAAAAAGCCTCCCAACAAGGCAAAGTCCTTTTGATTGATGCGTCGGGGCAATACCAAAAGCTCCGTAAAAATTTAGGACAAAAGAACTGCGAGTTTACCAAAGACCATATTGATGCCATTACCAAAGCGTATTTAGATTTTAAATCCGTGGACAGGGAGCAAGAAACCGACCTCTGTGCGAAGGTGTTTGACAATGAAGATTTTGGGTATTACAAAGTCACCATAGAACGCCCTAAACGCTTAAAGGTGCAGTTCTCCCAAGAGCGGATGGAAAGCCTACGCTATGACCCTAAATTACAGGCCCCCATGCAATGGGCCTATAAGACCTATGGCGACCAAGTGTATGAAAGCATTAAGGAGTTACAGAAACCCATCTTGACATGGTGTGAAGACGAAGGGATAGAGTTGAACAGTAAAGATAAGACCAAGCTGTTCAAGCAGGCCACTTGGAACGACCAAAAACGCATCTTGGAGTTCACCCAAAAATTTGCCGAGTTGTTTTATGGGGAGGAAGTTTATGATGATGCCAATCCTATTTTGGAAGAATTAAGCGGCGCTATCAAGGAAAACAAAAAGATGGCAGCCAAGGATATTAAAACTATTATGGAGGCCGTAAGTTGGTATGATGCCGAAGCGGAAAAAGTAATCAATAAAACCGTAAAACTTACGGGCGACAAACTAAACAAACTCCTACGGCAATTAGATTGTAGCGTAGAAGACCTACCCAACTTTGGGTATTACCCTCTTTGTCATTCAGAGCAAAGCGAAGAATCTCATAAAAAGAATCTGTACCTCACCTACGAAACCGAAACAGACCTTCGGGATTATGAAAACGTACCCTTAACAGAAACCATTCATGGGTATTACCTGCGGGAAGTACACCCCCATGTGCCCGAGGCCTGGATACAGATGGACAAAACCAAGATAGGCTATGAAATAAGCTTTAATAAATACTTCTACCAACACAAACCCTTACGCAGCTTGGAAGAGGTAACCCAAGAGATTTTGGAACTGGAACAGGAAAGTGAAGGATTAATTAATGAAATACTTTTTATAGATGGCAAATAGGATAAAGCTTTATATTATTTCTCTATGGTTATTATTCTTATTAATAATTATTAAGGAATTTAATTGGGACATGTATTCTGGAAAAGTTGGCTTTTGGAGTAATGTAAAAACCCTATTGTTTAATAATGTTCTTTCTACATGTGCTTTTGTGTTGCTTGTTCTAGGTATTATATTCTTATTTGATCTAAGATATAAGGTTAAAGGAACACTAGACTTGCCAAAAAAGGTTAGGGAGATTAAAAATCTAAACTACGAACACTTAACATTTTTAACCACGTATATAATTCCTTTTATATGTTTTGAACTTGATGATTTAAGAAACACCTTCATTTTTGTGTTCTTATTAGTAATTATTGGAGCTATTTATGTGAAAACTAATCTCTTCTATTCTAATCCAACATTGGCATTGTTGGGGTATCATATATATGAAGTGAAAACAGAAAAGGATACAGAAATGATTTTGATTACTCAAGGAAAATTAAGCGAAGGGCAGTCATTTTTAAATTTAAAAGTAGGCGATACGGTCTATTATGCTAAACAAATTAACAAGCCAAAATCTGATGAATAAGCAACAATTAATAGATGCTCTTACATTATATGTGAATGGGGAGCATGAAATCTCGGCAGTATTATATTTTTTGCTAAAAATAGAAGATGCATTGGTCCTTAAAAAAGTAGATGTTTCTAATGAACTTCAACAAAAAATCACAGCTCAATTTATAAGTTTTGTAAATGACAAGTTTATTAATAATGAGGATTTATCTTACCTAAGCTTGAGTACACACGATGAAAGAAAAAATGTTGCCTATAGGTATGACTTTGAACAAGTGCCTGAAGAATTAGATTTCTTCGAAGAAATTAATAATCTAGATGAAATCGAAACATTCAATTTTGGCGAAGATTCATTAGATAATTTGTTTGGACATATTACAGTTGTTGGAAATGAAGAATTCAAACTAACAACTTTTAAAAAACACCATCCAATTGATTTTGTAAAAAGAGATAGAAGACTTTATGTATTTCCATCTGCTGAAAGGTTTGTAGAAATGCAAAAAGATGGTTTTATAATAAATAAAGGTTTTGACTTAATGAAAGTAAATGAGGATATAGTAGTAATTAGTCTCAAAACACTTGAAAAATATTTTTCTTTTGATAAAGTGCTAGAGGTTGAATCGGAAGAATTTCTTGAGGTTATAGAAGCTTCCAATTTTATAGAAAATATACAGGAGTTAAAAGAATATGCTTCTACTAATAAAAGTTATCAAAGAAAACTTATATCGGCCAAAAGTACACCAGTGCTGGGTATGCAATTTAATTCTGTATCTGCTTTTGTTGCAGGACATCCTAAGCTTAAGAACATATTAAAATTAAATGATTCTAAAACTGCATTTAATTTAAGCTCTGCAAATTCAAAGAAAATTTTTATAAAGCTTTTGAATGATGATTACTTAAATTCAGATTTAACAGATCTTAATTATACTGCTAATTCTAAAGACAAGATTGAGATTAATGAAGAGTAGTTTAATTAATAAATACACTCATTTCAAAGACTCTGGTGTAGCATGGCTAGGCAAGATCCCTGAACATTGGGAATTGAAAAGACTAGGAACTCGTTTTGAAGAAAGAAAATCGAAAGTTTCAGATAAAGATTTTCCTCCACTATCTGTTACAAAGCAAGGGATTTTACCCCAATTAGATAGTGCTGCAAAAACAAATGATGGAGACAATAGAAAATTAGTTAGAAAAGGCGACTTTGTTATAAATAGTCGTTCAGATAGAAAAGGTTCTAGTGGTATTGCGAATATTGATGGATCAGTTTCATTGATTAATATTGTGATGAGACCTAGAGGAATTGACCCTTCCTTTTGTAATTATCTTTTGAAAAGCACTTCATTTGTTGAGGAGAACTACAGAATAGGTCATGGTATAGTAGCAGATTTATGGACTACCCGGTTTGATGAAATGAAAAATATTAAAGTGGCATTTCCTTCTCATGAGGAACAAACCGCCATCGCTCAATTTTTAGATGATAAGACGGCTAAAATAGACCAAGCCGTTGCCCAAAAGGAACGGCTCATTGCCCTATTAAAAGAGCGTAAACAAATCTTGATACAACAAGCCGTGACCCAAGGGCTAGACCCCAACGTACAAATGAAAGATTCTGGCGTGGATTGGATTGGGGAAATACCTGAGCATTGGGAGGTGAAACCTCTTAAGTATATCGGCAACTCTATTATAGGGCTTACTTATAGTCCTAATGACTTATGTGAAGAGAATGAAGGTATATTGGTTTTTAGATCATCAAATTTAAATGAGGGTAAAATAATATACGGAGAAAAGGAAAACGTTTATGTTAGAAGTAGAATACCGGAAAAGTTGTTGGTTAGAGAAAATGATATATTAATATGTTCAAGAAATGGAAGTAGAGACTTAATAGGAAAATGTGCTTTAATTTCTAAAGAAGATGCAGGTGCTTCCTTTGGGGCATTTACAACTGTTTTTAGGTCAGATGTTAACCCTTACATTTTTTGTATTCTTAATTCTTCAATTTTTAAGGCTCTTTCAGGTTCATTTTTGACATCAACAATTAACCAATTGACAATTGGAAACTTAAACTCAATATTTGTTCCAGTTCCACCCAAAACCGAGCAAGTTGAATTGGAAATCTATATAAACGATTTTTCTCAAAAAATAGAAACCGCCATTGGCCTTAAAGAACAGGAAATAGAAAAACTGAAAGAATACAAAGCCACGTTAATTGATAGTGTGGTGACGGGGAAGGTGAGGGTGTGTTAGGGATGTAGAACATGAATGGTGTAAAATACATACAGGAAAAACAGCGTAATTGGGCCATGCAAAAAGGTGTTGAACTTGTAGGTGGTACAAAACACAATAGGGGCGAAAAGAATTATGTTGCTAGTTTATGTGAAAATGTATTTGAGGGAAGCTTATCTGAAGAAACTCAGCAAGACTTTAAGAATGGTGACGGCAATGAAACAAACGATAGCGAAGCGAGGCTTGCCAAAATGAAGGCCTTGCATTCGTCTTCCGCATTAGCTGTTAACGTATTTCAATATTGGCAACATAAAGATGTCAATCCTATTTTATATGCTTGTAGATTGTCTAATAGAAAAGGGTTTGAGGAAAAGAGTCGGCCTAATACCGTACGTTTTGAGCAAAAATTTGAAATAAGTAATGACAAAAAAACATTTCCCAGAAGTCCCAATTTAGATGTTGTGATAGCGTGTGACAATATGGTGTATGCCATAGAGTCTAAATTTACAGAGCCTTATAAGGGAAAGCAAAAAGGGCTCAATGAAAAATATCTAGGAGATAAAACATTTTGGAGAGGCATCCCTAAATTGGAACAATTAGCAAGAGAGAATTCACCTAAAAACAAAACATTTAAGTATTTGGATGCAGCACAACTTTTGAAGCATATTCTTGGGTTGAAAACACAAAAGGGGAAGACCGGCTTTAAACTCTTGTATTTGTGGTATGATGTCTTAGGAAAAGATGGTTTTGAACATAGAAAAGAGATTGAAGTATTTGCTGAAATAGCAAAGAAGGACAATGTACAATTTAGGGCTATAAGTTATCAAGAAGTCATAATTAATTTATCCAAAAACTTCTATAAAGGCAATAAGGTGTATGTTGATTATTTAACTAATAGATATTTGTAAAGAGTTGTGGAAGAGAGGGGTAAAGGAATAAGGTAAAACATTGATACTGTATGGAACAAAAGGTTTTTCATAATATTGATTCTTCTTCTCATTTGGAGGAAATAATATCTCTTTTTAAAACCTCAGAGGAGATATGGATAGCTACGGCCTTTTTAAAAATGTCTGGATTAAATCTTTTATTGCCTTCCATTAAAAGGCACCTAAAAAATAATAAACCTATCACTATAATTGCGGGGCAACACTTTGGCTTAACAGAGCCAGCAGCACTAAAGGTGTTGTTTAATTTGTTCAAAAACAAAGTGAATGCAAACCTGCTTTTAGACAAAGCAGAAGATAATAACAGGGTATTTCACCCAAAGCTATTTTTATTTAAGACGAAGGGTAAGGCCACGATTATTTCTGGTTCGGCTAATATTACGAAGGGAGGGTTAACCTCTAACCAAGAAGTATCTCTTTGTATAGAGACAAATACAAAAAGTACGGAATGGGAAAATGCGATAGCATACTTTAATCACATAACCCATGAAGAAAACGCAAGTGTAGTTAATCTAATGCTTATCAAACGTTACGAACCATTTTACAAGGACCAAAAGAGCGTTAGAATAAGACAAAAGGCAATCCCGGAAAAACAAGACAAGGACTATAGTTTTAATTATAAAAATTTAAAAGAGCACCTAAAGGATTTCAGGACAGCAAAAAGTAAGATAAATTTTAAGCAAAGGGAGACAAACTATAAAAGAGCAAAAGACCTATTAAATGAGCTAGTTAGCACTGCAAGATTAACTCAATCTAGATTTGAAGATATCATAGATGCCTTAGTAGGTGCAGCTGGCTTACAGTCATTATGGCAAAGTGGTAGCTTGTTTCGTCACCGTTTCAAGGTGTATGAATGTAAAAATGAGTTCAGGGAATTAGCGACGTTTATTAGTGAACATCAAAAAGAATCAGCAAGCATTGTTTTTGAAGGAGCCAAGGAGTTAGTGAAAAATGTAAAGGGTGCCAGCATCAATTATGTTACGGAAATAATGATGACCTATCAGCCTAATAGATTTGCCAATCTTAATAACAATCCCATAACGGTTTTAGACGAAGAAGCGGGTGTTTACTTTAAATCGCATAGTAGCTCTTTTAACAGTAATGATTATGCGGAGTATTGTCTTTTAATAAGGGAAATAGCAGATAAATTGGAGTTAAAGAATATGCTGGAAGTAGATAGTTTCTTTAATGAGATTTATTGGGAGATTAAGTATAAATAAAAAGATATTATGAGTGAATATAAATTGAACAAGGAACAACGGAAAGAAAAAGCGGAAGAAGAATTTAAAGTCTTCTCATTTGATATTATGATGACCAGAAAGGACAGAGATTGTTAGATATGGAAGATTTCGTTGTTCAATTAAGAAATGACAAACTAGACCTTTATAAAAAGGATTACCACGAAATGGTAGCAGCATATAACAGGGAGGTTGCTACAACAAGTGGTTATAACGGAAGACAAATTTTAGAACTACTACAAAACTGTGATGATCAAAAATCTGAAAATGTTGAAATAAAAATTGATAAAGAGAATAATCTATTTTCGATAGCTAATAAAGGAATGCCATTTTCAAAAGAAGGATATAGGTCTTTAGCTACTAGTAATTTGTCATCAAAGATTGATAAAACTCAATATATTGGTAATAAAGGCTTAGGTTTTAGGTCAATACTGAATTGGTGTGACGAAGTTTCAATATATAGTAATGGCTTTAGGGTAAAGTATTCATATGAAAATAAGAATAAGACTTTTGAAGATACTTTTGAAGACGCAATTAAAGATGAAATAAGGGAAGCTTATAAAATTCCTAAAATCATATGCCCAATACCAATATTATCTGTTCCCGAGATAAAAAAAACAGATAAGTATAAGGAATTTGCTACGGTTGTAGAGTTAAACTATAAGCCGGGGGTATTGGAAAGTATTTTAAAGCAAATAGAAGCTATTACCTCTGAAACCATACTTTTTTTACATCATATCAAGAGCATTAAATTCATTGGTTTTCAAAATAAATTAGATATTAATATTGAAAGGACAACCAACGAATTAGCTGTTGGAAGCATGCAGAAGATTGTAAATAATGAAGAGATATGGGATGTGTTTGAAGAAGAAGGGGTTTTGCCAGAAGAGTATCAAAATATTCAAGGAATAACCGAAAATTATCATATACGTCTTGCAGTTCCTAGGAATAAACCTAAAAGCTCATATAAACTATATTCTTTTTTTGCAACCAACATTAGTTTAAATTTCCCATATATAATCCATGCAACATTCGATTTAGATCAAAATAGAAAACATTTAGAGAACTCAGATAAAAATAAATTTGTAGTCTCTAAACTAACTCAGTTAATGTGCAAGATGGCACTATTTAAAACAGAGGATGAAGTAAATTGGTCTGCATTCAAGCTATTGCAATACAATGGGCAAAATGAAAATTTACAAGAATTGGGATTTTATGAAAATTTAGACAAGGTGTTAAGAGAAGAGAAAATTATTCCTTGTGCAAGCGAAACTTATTATTCTCAAGATGAAGTAGTGTATTTAGATGAAGATTTTGCTAATTTGATTCAAGAAGGGAATGGCGGAAAAATCTTTACAGAGCACATCAAGCCTGTTTTTAGTGGTATTAATCTAGAAGTATTTAGACCTAAATATAATGCCTATTCAAATTTTGTAGAAACAATTGATTCTTGGAGTTTATCTATTACCGACATTAACTTTAGAGCCAAGTTAACTCAGTATTTGGTTAGAAGGAATAATTTAAAAAATCTTTCAGATTCATTTAATATTTTAATCAATAAGGATTCAAAGGTTATAGATAAGGAAAATGAAATATTTACTCATTTAAATGATGATTTAGAAATACCAGACTATTGTTTAATAGAAGTTTTGCACCCACTCCTTTTTGATAGTTTAATAGGTGTTTTCAAAATTAATGAGGATTCAAAAAAAGAAAGAGCCAGAACTTTACAAGGATATTTAAAGAGTATTGCCAATGTGCATTCTTATGAATTTTTACCTCTTTCAAGAAAAATAGTTAAGAATACCAATAGCTACATTATTGAAAAACCCGAAGAGAGAGAAAGTACTTTACGAAAAATGAATAAGGCACTTTTTAAAAATTATGATCCGGACATTAATGATGCTTCAATAGGTTTATTGGATGTTCCTATTTTAAATAATTCTAAGACTTTAGCTAAGGCTTCGGAATTGTTTTTTTCTCCTGAATATCCAATAGGTGCAATTTGTCTAGATATTTTTAATGAGATTCACAAAAATAGGAATCAAGTAGGAAATCCATTAGATTTAGGTCTAGAGGGTGAGGATATAAGTGAGGTTCAGAAGTTTTTGGAATGGTTAGGTGTAAACAAATTCGTTAGATATAATTACAAGACGATATCTAACATACATGATAGATATATTAGAAGGGTAGTTGGGTATTCACCAACAACTGCAAATGTTCAAGTGTTGGATTTTGAAGATAGAGAGATTATATTCAAAAGAATAAATCCAGAACAATTTTTACTTTGGGTTATCAAAGATTCTAAGTTGTCAGATAATTTAAATCAGATTGAAAAGAAACATGGTGAATTGGTTAGGTACAAATATCATTCAAATAATATAAAATCAGATTATAAAAGCTATTTAGCCGAACTAGTAGAAAATACTTTTTATGATTTTAGCAATCATTTAATGGATACTACTTTTAAATCAATAAATGACGTTGAAATACAATATTCAAGTGATTTATTTAAGAAACATAAAATCAAGAGAAAAGATATTGATTTTATGTTAAGACAGCTTGGGGCTTGTTCCGACTTCAATGAGATTTCGATTGAACGGGTTCAAGAAATATTAGAAAAAATAAATGTACTGTACGGTAATGGAAGAAATTCATCTACATATTATCGCAGAGCATATTTACATTATGAAGAAAATGAAGAGCCTCTTACAAAAGAACTAAAGCTTTTTGCTAGAGATCATGAAGGGTTAAAGCTTTTTGATCAAGAAAAAATTTATTTTAGTGATAAGGTTAAGCTCCCAAACAAATTACGTTCTGAATTTCCGGTATTTAATTTTCCAAAAAGGTCAGGAGGCAAAAAAGCAATAGACTTTTTTGGAATAAATGACTTATCTGAAATTGAAATTAGGATAGATAGTTTTGTTAGAAATGATTCAGTAACAAGAATTCTACATGACTATTTAGAAGAGCTTTATCCATACATGCTGATTCATAGGATAAACGCTTTAGATAATGAGAATTCGAAAAGAATCGAAGCAACAAAATTACAGCAGCTTGTTATAAATGTTTGTAATAAGGTAATTACCAAAGTAGATGATAAGTTATTTTCTTTGGATAATTATGAGTTTGTTTTTTTAGAAGATTCGGGATATTATTTAAAACTTCCAAAATCTGATGATTTTATGACAATAAAAAAGAATTCTGATTTTAAAGATTCTATTTCAGATATTCTTTCGCATTTATTTGATGTATCTGGCCATAAAAGTGACTTTCGTGCATTGTTATCAACAGATTTAGATGATGTAAAGCACATTACCAAAATCAATTTTGGCAATGATTTATTAGATGAAACTTTGGCAATTTTAGGTTTTTCCAATTCACGAATAGCTTTCTGGACAACTATTTACAGGATAAAAAATAAGGAATTAAGTTTTGATATAGAAAATCAAGTTGATTTAGATCAAATTAATCAAGATTTAAAGCTAACTCTATCATCACATCTGCTAGATTATAATTTACTTAATAATGAAATTAATATTCCATATTTAGAAAGTCTATTTTCAAAATTGGAAATCACTATCAAAGATTTTAATTCTTACAGCCTAAATAGAATAGACTATTTAAATCTGCATTTAAAGAGGCTAACCCCCTTTTTCATTAATAAGTTTAATGTATTTAAAAAGTCACTGCATAATTCATTAAAAACTATAGCTGATAGACAAACATTTCTTCAAAGATTACATGATTATGAGGTGAAATCAGCAGATTACATGGATAAAGTTTCCTTGGAAAATAGTTTTGAGTTTTCAATTAACTTAATGGGACACTTTAATAAGTTCATTGAGAAAGAGTTTAAAGAAATAAGCTTGATTGATGTTGACGATTATAAAGACATTGATGCTATTTATGAGATTAATAGGGAGTTATTTTCTAATGAAGAACTTGAAGGTGTTGAAAATTCAGAAAAACTTAAAAGCTTACTTTATTTTGAAATAGATACAGAAATTATTAAAAAGAATTTATCCAAAAAACTTAAACTTACTCCAATAACCAATAAGAGAACTACGACAAGTGGTCAGAGGCTAAAAGAAAAAAGGGTTGGTTCTTTTAAAACCAAAACATGGTCAGGTTATAAAAACAGAGAAAATTTATTTATTCCTGGAAATGCCTCAAATAAACTAAACGCACAAATAGGGAAAAGCTCTGAAGAAAAGGTGTACAAACATTTATGTGAGAAATATTCTAAAGATTTTGTACACTATAAGTCCAAAGAGGACGAAGGTTTACATTACGATATTAGGTATAGCCCAGATAATGGAGAAAAATATATTTATGTTGAAGTAAAAACCTTTTCAAATAATTCCTTTATTATTTCAAGGGAAGAATTTGAATTTGGGAAAGAAAAAAAAGATTTATACGAAATCTGGTTAGTTAAAAATGAAGAGGTTATTGTTTTTGATCATAAACTTGAAGAACTTAATTTAGTTGTCAAAGACTATTATGTTTCGTTTTCGGAATTAGAAATTACCTAAATTAAATAGAATGCCTAGCCAAACCAACGAACAAGCTTTAGAGGCTGCCTTAGAAAAATCCTTAACAGGTGCCACGTTGGAATCCCTACGGGAACAGGGAACCACCGTACAGGAGGCTAATGCGCACTACCGTACGGGCAACGGCTATTATATGGGGGATGCACAGGACTTTAATGCCAAGTACGCCTTAGATGAGGAACGGTTTTGGCATTTTTTACAGCAAACCCAAGAAGAAGAATTGGAAAAAATACAGCGTTCCCCAGATTGGAAACTCAAGATATTGGAACGTTATGACCGTATGGTCAAAAAATATGGGATCCTACGGCTTATCCGTAAAGGCTTGGATGTGGAGGATGCCCATTTCACCTTGCTCTATGAACTACCCATGGCCAGTAGCAGCCAAACCGTAAAAGAACTGTTCGAAAAAAATGAGTTTAGTGTCACCCGTCAAGTACGCTACAACCTAGATAACCCCAGGGAAGAAATAGATATGGGGGTGTTTGTAAATGGGTTGCCCATAGCCACCATAGAGCTTAAAAATCCATGGACAGGCCAAAACGCTAGACTGCATGGGATCAAGCAATATAAATTTGACAGGGACTACCGCCAACCCCTCTTGCAATTTGGGCGTTGCGTGGTACATTTTGCCGTAGACCCAGATGAGGTCTATATGTGCACCAAATTAAAAGGGGCAAGCTCTTTCTTTTTGCCGTTCAATAAAGGGCATAACCATGGCAAGGGAAATCCGCCCAATCCGTTTGGGCATAAAACGGCTTATCTCTGGGAGGAAGTACTCACCCGGGAGAGCCTTGCCAACATCCTACAGCACTTTGTACGCTTTGATGGAAAGGCCAGTGAAGCACTCAATACCCGCACCTTATTTTTTCCACGCTACCATCAATTGAATGTGGTGAGGAACATCTTAAAACATGCCGCTACCCAAGGAGTGGGACATACCTATTTAGTACAGCATTCGGCAGGCTCTGGGAAGTCTAATAGCATTACCTGGACGGCCTATCAACTTATTGAAACCTACCCAGAGAATCCAACCCTACCCGGTGCAAGGGGGGTAGAGGTGCCTTTGTTTGATTCGGTCGTGGTGGTTACCGATAGGCGGTTACTGGATAAACAGATTAGAAACAACATTAAGGAGTTTTCCCAAGTGAAGAATATCGTGGCCCCGGCCTATTCTTCCAAAGACTTGAAGGAAAGTTTGGAGCAAGGAAAAAAGATCATCATTACCACCATACAGAAGTTTCCATTTATTGTAGATGGCATAGCAGATTTAAGCGATAAGTGTTTTGCCGTGGTGATAGATGAAGCCCATAGTTCCCAAAGCGGTACTGCCGCAGGGAAAATGAACCAAGCCATGGGAGTGGCGCAAGAGGAAGAGGAGGAAGATGCGCAGGATAAAATCCTCAAAGCCATGAAAGCCCGAAAAATGAAAGGCAATGCGTCCTATATGGCGTTTACGGCTACCCCAAAGAATACCACCTTGGAACGCTTTGGCACACCACAGGAAGATGGAAGTTTTAGGCCCTTTCATTTATACTCCATGAAACAAGCCATTGAAGAAGGGTTTATCTTGGATGTCTTGGCAAATTACACCACCTACAAAAGCTATTACGAAATAGAGAAGTCTATAGAGGAGAATCCGCTCTTTGATACCGCCAAGGCCCAAAAGAAACTGAAGGCCTTTGTGGAACGGGATAAAAGGACCATCGCCACCAAGGCAGAAGTGATGATGGATCATTTTATTTCTAAAGTCTATAAAACCAAAAAGCTAAAAGGAAAAGCCAAAGCCATGGTGGTTACCCAAAGCATCAAGTCGGCCATTCGCTACTATTTGGCACTACAGCGCATCTTGGAGGAAAAAGGCAACCCCTTTAAGATTGCCATTGCCTTTTCCGGTAAAAAGACGGTGGATGGCATTGAATATACGGAAGCGGGCATCAATGGATTTCCGGAAAAGGATACCCGTGACCAGTTTGATGCCGATGAATACCGGATGTTGGTGGTGGCCAATAAATACCTCACAGGGTTTGACCAGCCCAAACTATGTACCATGTATGTAGATAAAAAGCTACAAGGGGTATTGGCGGTACAGGCCTTGAGTAGGTTGAACCGGGCTGCCGATAAATTGGGCAAGAAAACGGAAGATCTCTTTATATTGGATTTTTTCAATGAAGTAGAGGATATTAAAAAATCCTTTGATCCATTCTACACGGCCACTTCCCTAAAAAGTGCTACAGACATCAATGTACTGCATGAACTAAAGGGCACCTTGGATGATACCGGGGTTTATGAATGGGCAGAGGTAGTAGACTTCACCAAACGGTATTTTGAGGGGGTAGACGCCCAGCAGTTAAGTCCGATAATTGATGTAGCGGCTCTCCGCTTCAACCAAGAGTTGGGATGGGATGATAAGGAAAAAGCAGATACAAAAATAAAAGCCAAGCAATTTGTAAAGATCTATGGAAGAATGGCTTCCATCATCCCTTATGAAATTGTAGAATGGGAACAGTTGTTTTGGTTTTTAAAGTTTTTAATCCCTAAACTCATCATTCCAGATACAGATGCAGAGGGGATTGATGATTTGTTGGAGTCGGTAGACCTATCTACCTACGGTTTGGAACGCACCAAGTTGAATCATGCCATAGGATTGGATGATACCTTATCTGAACTGGATCCCCAAAACCCCAACCCCGGAGGGGTGCATGATAAAGAGGAAAACAAAGACCCATTGGATGAAATCATTAAGTCTTTTAACGAGCGTTGGTTTCATGGATGGGAAGCCACCCCAGAGGACCAGCGGGTGAAATTCCTATCGTTAAAAAAGTACATAGAAGCACACCCCGATTTCCAGACCAAGGTAGCAGAAAACAGGGATGAACAAAATAGGGATTTGGCCCTTAGAAGAATACTGGATGAGGTAATGAGCAAACAGCGCAAGAAAGAGTTGGACTTATATAAACTCTATGCCAAGGACGACTCTTTTTACCGTGCCTTTTTTGATACCATGAAGCGAATGGTGGAGGTTTCTAGGTAGTTTAAATTTTTATAAATAAAAAGCTACTAAAAACTCTCTACATTTTCTACTTTGGTTATTTGCCAGTAATCCCCTGCATTTGATACATAAAAGTTATGAGAATAATACTCTGAGCCATTACAGGGATCTGTTGCATAGTAAAGTGCACGGATTACTTTTAATTGGTTGGTTACAGAGCGTTGAAATTCAATGTCTGTTATATCAACTCTCTTAATACATCCAAAGGAGTTATTGCTAATAAACTCATTTTCACCTCCCCAAGATTTATTATTAGATAGTCTATAGGCTTTCTTATATTTTTGCTCATTCAAAAAGTTTAAAAATAAGCGAACGGCTTCCGTCGCACTACTGGGGATCTCTTCATTTTTTAAGATGTCAGTTTCAGGATCTCTAGGGAAATAGATTCGTACAATTTTCCATTGTTCCCCAAATTTTTTTAGATGATAGTCATACTCCCTTAACATATCTTTTCCAGAGGAATCTTCAACCCCACTATAAACCACATAAATAATGGAGTCTGCTTTATATCTTGAATAGTACGTTTTTGGCTCCATTCTCTTCACCTTTAAATGATTCCAATACTGGACGGATTCTTGAAAAGTTGTTAAACTATTCCATTTTGAATGTTCTGTAAGTTGGTATGCTTCCCAGTATTTTTTGTTGTTAAGTAATTGAAAGAAATTGGTAATTACCCCTTTAGCTGTGTTAGGTAGTTGATTTGTTTCAGGGGTGGTTTGAACTGTTTGATTATCAGTTCTACTTTTGGTTTTTACCGTTATAAAAATTAAAGAGATCAATAGCAATACTATAAAGACTGGCGCAAGAAATCTTAATCGTTTCTTTAGTTTAACTTGACGTGTATCTGAATCATAGAGTATACGTTCACATGTAGGGCAAATTATATTAATAACATCCTCATCATTGTTATGACCTATGGTAATACGGTTAGGACATTTAAAATTTGGACACAACCTGCTCACTTGCTAAGGGATTTATTTAGGAAATTCTATAATTTGATCAATTGAAATTTTAGAGCGATCCATAATATTATTGAATTGTTCAATTTCTTCTGTTGTAAATTTGGTATTGTAAAGTTTGTTATAATCCATTACAATTTGTTTAAGGTTATCCCCAGACTTAACGGTGTAGGAAAGAGGTCTTTCTTCAATTATTTCTTCCTCTTCCTTGTCTTCAACTTCATTGGGTTCATTCTTAGTTTGTACCTTAATTGTATTTGAAGTTTGATTTGTGCTAACTGTTCGTTCAATATTATTTAAAAACAAGCTCAATTTATTTTCTAATTTTTCCATCGAAAACCAAACCATAGCTTGCATCAGGATTATGAACAGAAGCCCTACTATAATTATATAAAGAAGGAGGTTGTTTCCTGAAGTACTTTTTTCTTTTTTAGTTTTTGAATGTGAGGGTTTTTTATTTTGTGGATTCCAAGTGGAAGTTGGGCTAAAAGTAGAGCAAGGACTTTCAGAATTTTTCGGGATTACTTTTTCTTTGGGATTTAAATCTTTTTCGCCAATTGCTGATTCTTGAATAGGAGTTATTTCATTTTCGAAGTCACTAATAAAATATTCCTTAAAAGCATCTTGAAGCTTTTCCAATTTATTGGCTACTTCACCAAAAGAGAATATTGTATAGTTTTTTGTCTTACCTTTTACTTCTAAAACATTGGCATTTTTTACAATACCTTGTTCCACAAATTCCTTAAGATAAGCTAAAAGTTTTTTTTGTCCCTTGGGAGTAACCATATGTCCCTCTATTGTAATCCATATACCAAAATTCCTTCCTCCCCTAGAAGTTCCATGTTCCCCATTACCAGTCAGACCATATTCTATATACTTTACAATAGACTGCTTAGCTGTTATTTCATAAAAACAATCAAGTCGATAACTTCTTTCAGCACGATCATACCCACTTACCAAATTACTGTATGTTGAGGGAAAAGATGAAAATCCATCTCCAGGGGATCCAAAGAATACAACGTCAATAGTTGGCTTTTCTTCTTTCATCTTAGAACCACTTTAATCCTTTAAAACATCGTTCTATATTTCTCCATAAAGTATCAGGATAGTAATCATCAGAATGAATCCAACGCTCTGTTTCTTGCCCAGGAACTGATCTAAAATCTCCACTTGAATATGCAACAAATTTTACAGGTATTCCCAAATCCTTTAACGAACCTAGGAAGTCGCCATAATTATCATTATCGTATAGTCTTTTCTTAAACTCCTTTACATTTGGCTTGTTCCTGTCAAATAACTCACGCAACTTATCAGCTTTATTATATAGAACAATTACATCGTCTTTCTTTTTGTTCATCATAGAAACTAGTCTAGCTAATCTATTGGAATAGGCCATGGGGTCACTTTTAGACAACATTCCCTCTTCAAAGAAGAATAAAAAAACCTTGTTTAGTCTATTGCTATTCATAATTTTTGTAAGGTATGTGGGAAATGTATGGTCATGCGGATTTTCACTATCAAAAAATGCTTCTCCCGGTGCTTCCAAAAACTGGCAAAACAATTCAGATTTCTTAAAAACATTAAGAACTAGAAAGTCAATTTTACCAGTTCTTTTTGGACTAAAATCTGGAGTATGTAAGTCGTCCAAGAATGCAGATACAGACGATTGGTATCGCTCATCGGTTCTATAGTTTTTATCAGGTTCTATCTTAATGTTTCTGTTTTTTTTTAAAAAATGAGTTAATCTCATTAAAGCTACCGTCTTTCCTGTTTCCCTAGGTCCAGCAAAAATCACAAGATTACTGTGTAACTGACCTGTTATGATTTCCTCTACGGTAGAAACAGAATGTTTAATATCTTTTTTGGATGAAGATGATTCTTGTGGAGAGTTGTCATCAATACCCCATTTGTTATTTTTATTTTCCATAATTATTCTTCTTTTAAGACTACAAAGTATAAAATGATAAAAGCAGCTAAGTCTAATATTAAGGCAATGGAGATGCTTAAAATCAATGAATCTACATATGCCCCTGGTTTTTCTTTTGGATATTTTTTAACGAAGGGTATTAACGCAGCAATTTTCTCAAGATTTATACTTGGCACTGGAAGTTCAAGCTTCTTTTTTAATTCTTTAGTTTCTGTAAATGAACTAACACTACCGATGCTTTGCACAAGACCGTTGTTGTAACACTCATAGAGTTGATTGTAGTATTCATGTGATTCAGATATAGCCTCTTTTACTTCAATACTTGCAAAATCAGTTGTAAAATCGTTCATAGAATTCAATTGTTCCAATAGTTCTATTCTTCGTTCATTTTGATCACACTTACTTAATTCATCAATTTTGGTTCTCATGGAAGTTGTGCGTAATAATAATTCTGAGGTCATTTGATCGGCCATATCATTTGCAAGTTTTCTGCAACCAGATTCAGTCATTGGCCTCCCAGATGGGATGGTAAAAATTGAGCCTGGCATACTTCTTTGCACCTTGCTCATCAATGTGTCTGCCACTGGGCCATGTCCACAATTTTCTACGTTTACGACTTCTTTTTTATAATCTTGAATTCTACTTGTAACAAAGACTTCGTAATCATTGATAACTTGAGTCCCTATAGAAGTACTGTTTCTTTCAATATTTTCAAGTGCAATAGTAGCTTGATCAATTTCATTCTTGCGAATATCTTGTAACTTTAATTGAGTAAAAAGTTTGTGTGAATTGGTGGCTAAACTCACCCCCCATAGAAAGAAGAACCAAAACAATATGAAAGAAATTTTCATAATGCTAACCCTTCTTGACTCAAAGGATTCTTTTATAATAGATAAGAAAAGTGCAAGCGCAGAAATGAATACTAACCCAATTAAATAAGACAAAATTTTGGGGATGTTGAAAGAAGAATATATAGATTCTGAAGTCGCCCAGATACTAATTGCGGCTAGAATCAAATAAACTATAATTCCAATTACTTTTTTTCCTGTTAAGGGGCCGTCTAAGGGATTAAAGAATAGTCTCATATATTAATATTCTAAGATTAACTGATTGGTTTCGTTGTCTATTTTCCAGCTTTTAAATCGGTCTAGGAAAGATTTGCCTAGAAGCATTACATCTGAAGAACTATTTACTGAGCACAAAATGTTTTCAACTACAGTATTTTTAATTCTAATACTAGGAAGAATAAATCGTCGAGCCTCAATAATTGAACCATCAGCAATACTGTAAAGTGCAGGGGTTAAATAGTTGGTTTCGTTAATTATTCCATGTTCTAGGAGATACTTTTCAACTTTTACTGTAACAGATACATCACTAGCACCAGAATCTAAAATAAAGTTTGTGTTAATGACCTCTCCCAAATTGACATTTACTAAGTATATCCCATTTTTTGCTTTCAACTGGATTGACTCTCCGTCAATAAATTGATTAAGCGATCGTATTTCATTTCCTATTTCAGTTTTGTAATTATTTTGAATAGTTTCGATAATAAAGTTTGTAGCAATGAAAGCTTGATGTTGGGCAATAGGGCTATTCAAATAAAATAAATGGAGATAATCATAGTGATTATTTGAATTTGGATTATCCACATATTTTAATGCAAAGTTTAGCTTTATTACATCTTCAGTTATTTTGAAACATTTTTTTCCTTGATCGTAACAACTTAATGTAATAGCTTTCTTTTGGAGGAAGTCTTTTTTGGAGATTTTAGATATATCATTTGGATTTATTACTATCTCATTATAATTAATTTTTGATGGTTCTTTTAAAACATTATTATTATTCGCCCAGTAATATTTAAATGACAATTCCTCAGCTCCATTTCTATTAATCTCAATAAATCTATCGCCTGAATAAGGTGAGGGATTTTCTGTTAAATCATTATTTACTATATCTGATAAGAAAAGAATTGCTTCATCAACAGATAGCTGTTGAGAATAAGCGTTACTTAATATTGCTGACAAAAGAATGAGAAATAGGACGCAAAGTCTATTTGGTTGTTTGGCAGCCATGACTTGATAGAAATTAATTAGTTAGTTTACCAAACTTAAATACAGTAGTTGAAATTTACTTACGGGTTTCCGTAAGCAGGAAAGATTCTATGAGAATTATTCCTCCCCAAAAAAGAACTCGTGTATTTCTATAATATCGTCCCGGCCTATTTGGATGAGGTTATGGGTTTCCTTTAAATAGATGCCTAGGGAGCGTTCGTTGTATACAAATTTCATGGCATCATTATAGTCCCGTATGGTATACATGTCGCCATTCATCTTATAGAATGGGATGACCGTTTTAGATCCTTCCTTTACCCCGCGGTTGACAATCTTTCCAGATTTTAAAATAGCCCGTATGTTGGGGTCGTCCTGTTCAGAAGATGCGGTCTTTACATAGGCGGTCATCATGTTCAGCCATTCTGGGGTATCAATCATAAACCAGCGCACCTTGCTAAAATCTACCCCGTATTCGTTTACCCAGCCATAACTGGTAAAGCCAAACAATACAAACTTCTCCCCGTCCAATTCTGGCTTTTCGGCCAAGGCAAACTCCTGTATCTTATAGGTAATCAAAGAGGCACTCGCCATGTCTTTGCCCTTCTTTCCATCAAAATCCAACGTCTTTAGTGAAAAGCTGGTCATTTCGGGATAGGCATTTAATACATACTCTGTAGCCTTTAACTCGGCCTGTTCCTTCATTTGCTCTACCGCCACAATGGCTCCCCCTATGGCCGCCAAGCCGGCCACCGCTCCTAGAAGTCCGTCATTCTGTGCCTGTACTTTAGGACTCAAATAAACAGCAAGTACAATTAAAAGTGCAAATCGTTTCATGGTATATGGTTTAAGCAATAAAAGTAGCAGCACGGTAGGAGAGTTCCTTACGGATTTCCGTAGATGTATTCCCCCCTTTGAAGGGGGGCTAGGGGGGATGTTTACTCAAGCTGGATGTTTAAATCAAAGGTAAATTGAAATCTTCCCCCCTTTGAAGGGGGGTCAGGGGGGATGTTTACTTTGAAGGGGGGCTAGGGGGGATGTTTTCGCACTGCTTTTGGAGGGGCCAGTAGGGATAATCTCCCCACCTCAAAAGCTACCCATCACCCCACCAAACTATCAATCTCCAATTGCAATTGCTCCAACACCTCTTGAAGTTGGTGTATGACATCCTCATTTCCAACCCTAAAAAACCGAACCCCAAAAGTTTCCAATCGTCCTTGCCTTTTGGCATCTTCCAAAAAGGAGGTGGTATGAATGGTTCCGTCCACTTCAATAGCAAGTCCTATTTCATGGCAATAAAAATCAACAATGTAATCCAGTAAAGGAACCTGTCTATGAAATTCAACACCCAATGCCTTCTTACGGATGCTTTTCCAAAGTCTTCGTTCTGCAGGCGTCATATGATGCCGTAGTACTTTAGCACGTTCTTTAAGGTCTGCGCGGTAAGGGATAATCCTATTGGCCATGTATAAATTTAGGTAAAACATCCCACCCCTAACCCCTCCCTTCAAAGGGAGGGGAGTAGTAGTAATGAGAATTTATAAAATGTAATTAAATAATCGTCTCCTTATTCCTCCCCTTTCAAGGGGAGGTGCCCGTAGGGCGGAGGGGATGGGGGCTAGGGGGGATGTTCTCTCCCCTTTCAAGGAGGACAGAGCGTTAAAAAAAGGTATGGTATCCCTTTTTAGCGAATGGGCCAGGTTGCCGCGTGGGAGATTCCTCCACTCCGAATATATTCGGAATGTTCGGAATGACAACCCACCCCGTCAGCCTTTCAGGCTGCCACCCCTCCCTAACTAGGGCGGGGAGCACTTTCTTCTGTATCATTCTAGTTTTTTATAATTCCCCCCTTTGAAGGGGAGGTGCCCGAAGGGCGGAGGGGATGTTCTCTTCATGCCAGATTGTAATCTTCCCCCCTTTGAAGGGGGGCTAGGGGGGATGTCCCTCTATGTAACTTTGAATCTTTGAAACTTTGTCTCTTAAATAAGCCCCAAATCCTTAGCAATACTTACCAAATGGGTCACATTATTGGCTTTAAAATCCTCACGTAGTTGGTGCAGTCTTTTTTCAATGGAACTCAAACTGCTGGGGGAGATTTTTTGCTGTTTAAACTGGCTACTAATCTCCTCCTGGGAATAGCCTTGCGCCAGGGCTTCCAGCAATAGGGCTTCGTAGTCGCCAAATTCGGGCTGATTGTTTTGCCGTAGCAACCCCTCTAAATGAGGGGAGACAAAATTGTGGCCCTGGGCTACGGCATCAATACATTGCCTCAATTCCTTTAATCCGTTGCGGCCCTTGTTTACAAACCCATTAACCTGCAATCCCTGCATGAGTTTCCGTAGTTTCAACGGCCTATCTTCTACCGAATAGACAATGATGGCAATAGGAAGTGCTCCATTTCGTAATTCATGAATTAGGGCCTCACCGGAAGCAAACCGCTGTTCCCGGTGGTCCATCTTAAAGGAGAGATCGGTAATAAGCAGGTCAAAAGGCTTTGCTTCCATCCCTCCCTTCTTAATTTTAAGATAGGCATCATCACAGTATTGTACTTGGATGATTTCGGGCACACCAAGGTCTTTAAGGATAGAAGAGACCCCGTGGTTCACGCTTCCCAAATCGTCTGATATAATCACCTTTTGAAACATATTAAATCATAATGTGTGCCTTGAAACCTCTTCTAGGCGTTGTATCAAAAGTAAGGGAGCCCTTGATACTTCGAATACGGGATTCCGCATTTTTAAGTCCGCTTTTATGTTTCAGCTGGGTACCTACTCCGTTATCGGCATACTCCACCTTTAGGTGTTTTCCCTCTTGTTCAAACCGAAGGGCCGCCACACTGGCTTGACTGTGTTTGCGCATATTGATAAGGAGCTCCTGTAGTACCCTGTAAAGGGCTACCCGCTTGATATGGGAAATACGTTGCCAATCAACAGCCTGTAGGTTTCGGGTCACCACATTTACCTGGTCACTCTTAAACCCTAGAATAAGATCGCTAAGGGCTTCTCCAAAGTCGGCTTCGGGATCTACGGGATGGAATTCCTTGGCAATATTACGGGTACGGTTGTAAACTGCTTCCAGATCATCCATTACGGTTTCCTTGGAAGGAGGTTGAGTCTGTAGGCGGGTCATCACCCCATAGACCTCATTGGCTACTTCATCATGTACCTTTTTGGAAATACGATGTTCGGTTTGCTGTACCTCCTGTTGTAGTTTTTTTCGTTGCTTGCTACGCCAATAGAAAAAGAGGAAACCCCCAGAGAGTAAAACAAATAAAGTAGCAGCCTGAAACCAAACCTTTTGTCTTTTTTCCCGTTCCTGTTCCAACTTATAGGCTTGGGCAATTTCCCGCTCTTGTTCCACATTATACCGTGCAGCGGCATATTTATTTTCGCGTATTTGTTGGGCCTTTGAAAGGCTATCCGTTAGGTGTCGATAGTTTTCAATGTAGGTATTGTCATCAAAATCCAATAACAGTTCCAATGCGTTCAATCGATAGCTAGGGCTTACTTGTAGGGCTGTCTCATACGCTTTATTGGCATAGGCTTTGGCTTCCGGAAGATTTTCAAGGTCTTTATAGAGAAGGGCCAAGGTTTCATAGCTTTCATAAAGACCTCCTAGGTCCTGGAGTTCTTCACGTAGCGCTAGGGCTTGTTGTACATAAGGGAGTCCGTTTCGATATAGCTTTTGGGAGGCAAAGCCATAGTTGTTTAAGATTCGTGCCCGTATGGAAGGTGGGTGTTGCGGTTGTATTTTGGATAAGGCTTTGGTGTAGGTTTCAAAGGCTTGCGGGAACTGTTCGTGTTCGGTATAGATGTTTCCCTTGTTGGTGATGATGGTAATGCTATCTGTGGTTTGTGTAGCATAGGCTAGGGCATCATCAAAGGTTTGTAAGGCCTTGTCATAGTCATATAGTTTTCGGTAGACCTTGCCTAACTGATTGTAAAGTCCGGTGCGGTTTTCTTGCAGGGTTTTCTTTTCTGGGAAGGTATCCATAAACTGAAAAGCTTCAATAATGGTGTTTTCGGCTGCGTAATAATCCCCTAGATGATGGTAGGCTACCGCCATCATACGGTAGTCATAGATCATGTTCAAGGTGTCCTTCGCATCGGTGTCATAGCTTAGGATATCGGTATAATAGGTAAGTCCGTCTATTAAATCGGTATCGGTTTGCGGGTGGGCAATCTTGTTAAAATAGACCCTTCGCTCCTCTGGTTTTTGCGCATGACCCAAGAAGGAAACAAGGAAAAGGGGAAGGACTCCCAAAAGAAAGGGGAACGAAACACTACTGGTTTTCATCCCCCTAAAATACAAAATCTGTTAGGTAACTGCTACAGATTAATCTCCATCACCAGGTGGTGGCGGTGGCGGAGGGGGCGGTGGTAAGATATCACCGTCCTCACAACACGCTTGGGTCTCTTGGGTGGCATCCTCTAAGGCCTGTGGCGTACAGGAAAACAATCCCATATTGAGGAAAACCGTAAACAGGATAAGCATTATTTTTCTCATCTTATTTCAAATTTTTGGACATACCAGTGGCTGTCCGGGTTATAAATCCAGTATTTGCGGAGTTAACCGCGATTGAAAATTGGGGTCGTCACCCCAGGTTTGAGAAGTGGGGAAGGGAGCTGTGGGCACTTACTTCTCAACAAAGTGCGGGTACAGCATCCCGTTCCCTAGGATGAATATGACAGGTTCGCAAATCCCCTTTGCGGAGGGGGCCTATCAAATTCTAGGTCAAAAGTGGGAAAGGAAACTTGGAAACCATGGAAAGCAAATGGAAACGTTTTGGAAAAGATTTTCCAAAGCTTTGATTATATTTAAATTATGAAACAAAACGACCATAAAAAGCTGTTTGATGAGGCTGTGAATATTGTAAAGGCACATCTTGAAGATAAGGGTACGGTCAAGGTGAATAAAACATCTATTGCCACTGAAATAGCTGATAGGATTGCTCAAAACCATGGCTTTCCAATTGCCGAACGAACTCTTAGAAATTATTGGGGGGATTTTGAGAAAAATCCTAATTACAGAATACCCACTGGAGAGGTGTTAGATGGTTTGGGTAAGCTATGTGGAAGGGAAGACTATGCAGATTGGTTACGGTACTTTAAAAAGGGAGTTAAAAAAGGAATTTCCCGAAAATATATAGTGATAGGTGTTCTAATACTTTTCCTATTCGTTTTTGGTTTAGTGTATTGGTTTTCTAAAAGAGTGCCAGGAATGGTATGGAATCTTGATCATTATGAACAAAAGAAGTTTGATGAGATTCTTTATGCAGAAGGGAAAATGGATTCTTTGAACCCCGTTATACTTGAAAATTTTAGGAAAGTAAACCCTGATTCTATTACTTTCTTCTTTGATGAAGATGAAAAGCCTCTTATTTGGTATGGATATAATTCAGAAGGAAAACTTGAATTTTTCACATACAGATGGTATCACCCTGAGACAAAGAAAGAGTTGAAGCCAATAAGCACATATATGATTAACAAATACATTTTATCCAAAGTATTGGAGCAACAGGACTCTATTCCTTGAGGACTTCCGTAAGGTGCTTTCGAAGATGCCATTATCTTTGTCCTAAAATAAACCCATGAAACAACTCCCCATCCTCTTCTTTTTCTTTCTCTGTTTACAAACAGCTTGGGCGCAAAAGGTCTTACAGGGAAAAGTCGTGGCCATTGCAGATGGGGATACTTTTACTCTCTTGGTACAGGATTCCATTCAAAAGAAAATACGGGTGGCGAGTATTGATTGCCCCGAACGGAAACAACCCTTTTCCCAAAAGGCCAAGGAGTTTATCTCGGCGGCTATTTTTAACCAGCAAGTACAGGTTGAGGTACAAAGCACAGACCGCTACCGAAGGATTATTGGGAAAGTGACGTACGGCAATCGAAAGGATTTAGCCTCCGAATTGCTCAAGGCAGGATTGGCTTGGCATTTTAAAAAGTATAGCAAAGATCCAAACTTACAAGCATTGGAAGATCATGCACGAGCATCCAAAAAGGGACTTTGGATAGATCCCAACGCCATCGCACCCTGGGACTGGCGGAAACAGTAATACGGATTCCCGTATATTTTTTATAGAGGGATGGTGTACTTTTAAATCGTATTCCCTAATACTTCAGTGATGAAACACTTCAAAACCTTGTGGGTTGCAGGCGGGATTTTTCTATTAATCCTAGGCTCTTCCTTTAATGCAGCAGAAAATGTATACATCTGTAAAGGACCCCAAAGTAAACGATACCATTTAAAGAAAAACTGTCGCGGATTATCACGGTGTTCCACCGATATCTATACCATTAGCCTCCCGGAAGCAAAGCGGTTGGGGAGAACCCTTTGTGGATGGGAGGACTAATTCAATTGATACCTTATGAATAATCAAGCGTTGGAACACATTCCAAATTACAAGCAATCCAAAAGCAAGCAAAGTTTCTACGATAGGCACCAACACTTAACGAGTGAAGAGCTATTAAGGAGGATGCTATATGTCATCTAAAATAGCACTGCTGCAGTACGATTCTTTCGCACTTATTTTTTTGTTTGGGTGGTTAGTTCACGAAATAATTGATTGTCCTCTAATACAGTACTTTCTTTTCTTTTATTTCTGTTGCCATTGATTGACTATATTTTTATTTGGTGGTTTATGTTTTCTATGCTTTTAAAAACCTCATCGTAGTTTAATGTCTTATGGGTTTCCAGTATTTGATTGATGAGTCTGCTTTCTTCTTTTTTTTCCACCTCACTTGAAAGCACCTCCTTGATACTTTGTTTGGCATTTGGGTAGTTATTTAATAAGCGATTAATATGAATTCCCAATAAGACTGCTCCACCTTTCAATATGGTATGATCATCGGGGTAGACTTCGTCATAAAACGCTAAGGATTCCTTTCGATAGATTTCCAAATAGTTCTGCAGAATAAAGGCAATATCATCCGCATCTTTATTTGTTTTGTGATTTCGGTCCCTCCAAGCCACTATTTTTAAGAGCCCTATACCTGCCAAAGATGCAATTTGAATATCGATATCCTCATCAATACTTATCTTTAAGGACGCTTCATTTGCGGCAGAAAAACCAAGTATAGACATCGCGAAATCTTCATCTGGCGGCCAAAAGATTTTGTCGTCTTCCTTCATGATATTCCCAAAAGGCACGATATCTAAATCAAACGTTCCTAAATATTGGAAACGTTGTTTTCGGTTTGGGTCTTTAGTAAAATTAGGTAGTTGTATGATACCTTCTTCAACTGTTTTGTATTGTTCCCAATCGTTGATGGTGACGGCAATATCCAAATCATATGTTAAACGCCCAGAACTTTCATCGTGCAACTCCATAATAATATCACGAGCTGTCGCCCCAATGACAAAAAAAGATATATTGGATGCCTTAAAATAGTCCGTTAACTCCTGGAGAATAGGCTTTAATAGCGGGTGGTTGAACTTTTTACTGGATATGCTGTAACTCATTTTCAAATATTTGGTTCGCTATTTCCACGTTTCTACCATAACCGCTATTCATTAAATCGGTATAAATCAATAAGGCTGGTACAGTGTTTTGGTTCAAGTTGTTATTTTGCCAAAACTTTTGGCGTACTTCTACATTACCTTTTTTATCAGGAACCAAATGCAATGTTTTTGCCAGTTCAGGCATTTCCAGATTGCTATAGATAGTAAATTCTTCCGGTTTTAAATTATTGGTGCAAATGGCTCCTGCAGGCTCACCACCCCAAAGGATTTCACTGCCAGTTTGGTTTAAAAGTATGTGACGCCAATTTTGAGCCATATTTGCATCAATAAACTTCATTCGGCTTCTTATAATTCGAGGTTTTAAAGCGGTATTGAACTCTACTAACCAGCGTTCCAAGAGTTCTTCCTTGTTTTTAAGCACCCTTTTTTCTTTGGTTTTAATCAAATAGTTTAATTCTTCTAATTCTGCCATTACGTTACTTACAGACCCCAGAGACACGCTAACTTTATGAGCAATTTCACGATACGAATCCTGTAAGTTTCTGGGTTCGCTTAACAGATGAAATATAATTTTAACTCCAGCTTCTTGAAAAGCTCTAGATTGATTTGTCTTATGCTTAACCCTTCTTTTCTGACCTTCTACATAAATTATGATATCACCTTTACTAATAAAAGCGTTTCCAGAAGTGTCTATATAATTCAAGTCTCTTTCCTTTAAGAGGCTTGCCCCTTCTTTTGAAATATAATCTGCAATAAATAGGATAGGTCGTTTGTTTATCCTTCTTAAATCTTCTAACTGTGACAATATTATGCCTTGATTAGATGCTCTCATGGCTGATTTTACTTCTACTACAAACTGTACGTTTTTGATGTTCAAAATAGCATCATAATTAGCTTTTGATGTTTCAATGTCAATTGGAATATCAATTAATTTTTCAAGGTTAGTAACAGCTTCGTATATAAAATCCTGATTTCGATACATAGTCTTTTGTTCAGTATATTTAAGTGTTCAGTGACAATGAACATTCAAATATAATGAACATTATTAAGTTTACAAAATCTATTTTGAGTTCTTCTTAGCAAGGAAAGTACCTAATCAACATAATGAAATAGCGTACTCTATCCCTTTGAAGGAGGGATTGGGGGGACCGAGCGTTTAAAAAAGGTATGGTAACCCTTTTTAGCGAAGGGGCCAGCCTGCCGCGTTGGCAATAATTTCAACCTGCAACTTGTAACTTTCAACTTCTAACGTCTACCTTCTCCCCGTCCTGACTCTTGTCTCCTGTCTCCTGTTTCCAATAAAACCTGCAACTATTCACTACTCACTATTCACTACTCACCATCATAACTAATCCGTTCCCGGATGCCTCCACTAGCCCGATGAATGATCACATCGGCCTTTTTGCGCTTGGCGATGGTCTTGGCCTTGTTAATGGCGGTGCTTTGCTTACGGTGTTTGGAAGTAATACGTTTATTGCCCTCCCGCCGTACCGCCCACCCGTCTTCATAGGGCACTACATGTTGGTGCCAGGTTCGGGTGCGGGATTGCTCCCGCGACGCCTCAAAAATGGTTTTGATGAGTTCCAATAGGGTTTTGAGCCAGGAAGTTTTAGTAGTCATAGGGTAAAGGTATGTATTTTACGTTCATTTTCTTTTGCCTTCCCAAAAGAAAACGAACCAAAAGAAAAGGGAACTTCGCTGAGGAATTTTTTGCCGTTGGCAAAAACCGTTCGTTCCTTCGGCGTCGTCCCGAATATTCGGGACTCCTGAATCTCCTCACTCACTTCACATATTCTGCACCGAAGGGTTGCCGTGCTTCGCACGGACTAAGGGTTGTTTCAAAGTACCCCGCCTTTTGACTTTTACATTTTACATTTAATATTTTACATTCCCTAACTACTAACTCTTAACCCTTCACGTTTCACATTTTACGTCTCACGTCTCACGTCTAACTTCTCACGCTTCACATTTCCCCGTCCTGACTCGTGTTTCGTGTCTCGTGACTCATGCTTCTAATAACCAAATAACCAATAACAATAAATAATAAATAATAGTAAACTAACGTCTAACGTCTAACGTCTAACGCCTAACGTCTAACGTCTAACGTCTTGCCCCTTGTTTCCGTTTGAAGCATCAACAACCATCTTTCCAAATCCAACTGCTGCATAGGGAGTAGTTGCTGTGGTAGCATTGTTAAAGTTTCAATGATGAGGCAGTGGCAGTGTTTTGGCATTGGATTATTTTGTAAATTAAGGAAAATTCTTACATAACCCTTAAATCTTTTACCTATGAAAACAGTAACCATCAACGTTTTCTTGGCCTTGCTCACTATGGGTACGGTCATGGCCCAGGAGCTACGGCCCTTGGCAGAATTAGTGCAAACCGCTAGACAGCAGGGAACTGCATTCCAAACAGCATCCAATGTCTTTTCGGAAGTCTCCGGCGCTAACAAGTCGGCAGCAGCACGCGCGCTGGATCCACAGGATCTTACGGTAGTACAGTATGATTACAATGCCCTACCGGAATCTCAGACCCTACAAATTAATGTTCCTTCCCCAGATGGACTGCTGTCCCTGGAAGTCGTGGAAATGCCAGAAACCTACATGGACTTTCGGGCGATGACCCACGATGGGGTGGAAGTGGTTCCAGATGATGCCCGTTATTTTAGGGGAATCATTCAAGGGGATCCCTACAGTTTGGTAGCCCTTACCTTTTTTGAGGATCGGGTCATGGGGATGGCTTCCAATGCACAGGGAAACTATGTCATTGGAAAAGACCCCAATTCTTCTTTGATGATGGTCTACAACGACTGGAAATTGAAGGAAACCCCTCAGTTTGTTTGTGATTATATTGAACCCGAAGAAGATATTCCATATACCCCGGAAGAGCTACAGGAACCCAACAGGCAAAGCGCTGGGAATTGTGTGAATATGCATTTCACAACAGAGTATGATATGTTCACCGAATTGGGGAGCAGCAATGCCGTGGATAATTTTGTGCGGGGCTTCTTCCATCAAGTGGCCATCGTCTACTTTAATGACGGGATTGATGTAAACCTAAGCGCCCTTACCATTTGGACTTCCAATGATCCCTTTACCGCTACCAATACAGCAAGTTTATTGGACCAATATGAAAACAACACTGGTAATTTCAATGGGAACCTTTCCCAATTGCTCACCTTCCGAAATGTAGGAGGCGGTCGTGCCAATACCGATAAGCTCTGTAATTTTTTTCCAGATAACCGTAAGTCGGTTTCAGGAATCGATAATGATTTTGAAGGAGTACCACTTTATAGTTGGACGGTCAATGTAGTAGCACACGAGTTTGGGCATACCATTGGTTCCCGGCATACCCATGACTGTGTTTGGACGTGGTTGGGTTCGTCTGGTCAGGCTATTGATCACTGTGGAAGTTACTACGGATTTCTAATTGGGGAAGATTACGGCGGACAAGGATGTTTGGATACCAACAATCCGCGTTTGCCCAACCCCGGAACCGTCATGAGTTACTGCCATCTCATTACGTCTATTAATTTCAGTAACGGATTTCAAGGGCAGGTGGCCAATTTGCTGAACAACAAAGTAGACAATGCAAGTTGTTTGACCAATTGCAACTACCAATGTCCAGACCTATGTGATATTGATGCCCAGATTACGTCCATTAGCTGGTCTACGACTAGGGGAGACTGCAAGTATAAATTTATTGCAAAGAACCCCGAAAACCCTATGTGTATGAGTTCGTATGATTATGAATGGACCATTCAAGGGGTGTTGGGTGTAGTGAGTACTAGCCAAGAGTTTATTTATGACTTTTCCAATTTCGCTAACGGAACCTACAATGTAAACTTGGAGATATCGTATAATGGCGTATGTCTAGATACAGCAGTCTACAGTCGGACCATCAATTGTGGAATTAATTCCAATCCTAGTTGTCCGTCTGCCAGTGGTCTTTACATTGGTGAAGCCGAACCCTGTATTGATTATATGATTTCCTATCCGTATGCTTCGGGCGTTTCACAAATTGTATGGAAATACAACATTCATGGAGTGGCCGGGGAACAAACCATTATGACCACTACCGGTCCTGGACCGTATTCGGTACCTTTCTCTTTGCCAACTGGCCATAATTATGATAACCATTACCTGTGGGTACATGCAGATATTACCCTTACCAATGGCAATACCTGCCGTAGGAGCAATAGTAAACTGTTAACCTGCCCAGGCGGTGGAGGCGGGGGCGGAAGCCGTGTACTATTAACCCCGAACCCTACTACGGGTGCCTTTTCCATTGAAAATCAAACCGAATGGGAGATTTCCAAAGTGATGATTAAGGATATATATGGAAATACGGTGGCTGTATACCACAGTGCCTTTGAGGTACCCATGTATCTTTCCAGGCAAATGGCCGGACTTTACTTTGTGGAGGTGACGATGAACGAGGGTCCTACCATCATTAAAAAACTGATATTGGAACAGTAAACCCCAATTGCAGCATATACAAGCCCCGTCTGATGACGGGGTTTTGTTTTTATAGGGCGCCAGTATACCACATGATAATACGCCTAACTCTTAACGCTTCAACTTTTTCAACAAGTCCTTGGCTTCTTCATAGCGGTAGTGCTTGGGGTCTGCAGTTACCGCTTCCAAAGCGGTGCGGGCTTCTGCCGTACGGCCTTCTTTAAGGTAGGCCAAGGCTTGGTACCAATAGCCCTTGTGAGCGTCCAGTGTAGGGCTTTGGGTGAGTTCCTTAAAAGTGGTGAGGGCTCCCTGGGTATCCCCCGTTTCCAATTGGGAGATCCCATAATACAGCCATAGGTTGGGATTTACGGCTTCGGAAGCAGTTACGAGTTCCTCTCCTAGGTGTAAGGAGGCTTCGTAATTCCCTGCCCGAAAGTCGCGCTCCAGTTGGGTTGCCTTGGCTTCCGAAGTAGTAGATTTCACCGAAAGCGACGGCAGTTCATCCCAACTATTGTATTGGGCATAGGCGTCTGTAGGACTTACGCTTCCCGGTAGGAAAAGAAACAGCAACAAGGCGGCGGCAGCGGCAAGTCCGGCCACGGCTACCCAAGGCTTGCGCCAAAGGGGGGTTGGTGCCGCGGGTACTTGGTATCTGGCCTGGGCGGCTTGCAGCTGCTGGGCAAAATCCTGTACCTCCTCCCCACGGAATTTTCGTAAGGCCTCCGAAAGGGCTTCCTGATTTTGGGTAAGGGGCCAGTCCCCATCCTGCAAACGTTCGGCTTGTGTATAGGCGTCCACAAACTCCTGTAGTTCGGGCTGGGCGGCCAACTGTTGTTCAAAGGCGGTTCGTTGGGCTTCGGGTAGGGTGCCGTCTAGATAGGCCTGTAATGCTTCTAAGGGGAGGTCTTCCAATTTCATAATTTAATCTGTTAGGCGGCGGTACCGTGTATCTTTTTGTATGAGCTGTACCAGTCGCGCTTTGCATTTAAAGACCCGTTGCCGGGCCACCGTTTGGGAAGCGTACCCAAATTGGGCAACAATGGCTTTGTAGGACATCCCTTCAAAAACCCGTTGCAAGATTTCACGGCAGGATTGGGAGAGGGATTTTAGTTTTTCCACAAACAAATCATACTGTTCCTGTTCCACATAAAAGGCCGCTTGGTCTATGGCTTCACTTACAAGAGGACGATCGTCCAGTTTTGTTACCCTCTTTTTTGCATTTTCCCGCCGCCAGAGGTTTCGGCATACCGTAAATAGGTAGCTTTCAAAGGATTGAATTTCAAGGTTGCCCTCCTTCAATTTTACATACAGGGTGAGCAGGCTCTGCTGAAATACGTCTTCGGCATCACTTCGGCTTCCCCCATGCGACACAATATACCGCTCTACCATAGGAAAAGACTGGGTATATATGGTATCAAGTATGTGGGGCGCTCCCGCAAGGAAGTCCGCTATAAAACTGGGGTCGTTAGCCATAAATCTTGTACTACTTCATACGGCAAACCAAAATAATTGAAAATAATGGGGTAACAAAATAGAAGTTCTCCCTCAGTAGTATAAAACCGGTTAATACGGCGGAATCCGAAAAGCCTGAAACAGAGTAGGAACCAACATACCAACTTTTATATTATGAAAAAAGTACTCTTTTTGTTTTTGGTAGCCTTGGGATATTGGGCCAGCTATGGCCAATGTACCGGAAACGGTTGCCAGAACATCAACATCCAGAATGCAGCTCCTTGGAGTGATTCCCACGGGACACCCTCCTGGGGAAACAACTCCGTATGGCTTTGGTCGTACTTCAATACCAATACCAATGCTACCATTGGTGAAGGAGTGAATTACTCTGGGTTTAATTTTGTGCAAGGACAGCAGTATTGTGTGTCTTTTACCCTGGCGGCAACTACCAGTGACAATAGTATTCCCAACAACAATGTATCCATGAATGTCATTTTAACCCAAAATGCCATTAATGGGGTACAAGGAGGGCTAGGAGATCCAATCCCAGCAACACCTAATCCCAATCAGGTAATTATGAACCAAAACATTTGGGCTACTGGGAATAATACGAACACCTATACCTTTAACTTTGTTGCCAATCAGAATTTTAGCAATCTCTGGTTCTTTCCTCAAAATCCGAATGCACCGCAACCACAGATAGAAGTGCGTATTAGCAATCTCGTGATTTGTAACAACTGTGATACCACAGATTCACCTGCCTTTGATGTAGACATTAGTTGTGACAATGGCAACAAATGTGTAACGGTTACCTCTAACGATCCAGACATCACCAACCACTGGTGGGGATTGATGGAAATTGCAGATTACTCCCAACCTAATAATACCAGTGATGCCAATACGGTGGATGCCGATGGGAACGCTGGAAACGGGATTACCCCTGTACAACTCATCACAGGAACCAATTCGGCTACTTTCTGCGGATTGGATCTTGGTAAACGCTATTATATTAAACACGGTATCTGGAATCCTGGCTGCTATAATTGGCGGGAAGCGCGTACACCTGTTCCCAATTTTGATGCAGAATCCATCTTCCATTTTGAAGATGACAACGGAAACATCCAAACCGAATTCTGTTATGGGGAGGATGTGTTCCTTAACGGAACGGCTTCCTATGGGGAAAGCAATTATTACATAGATATTTGGAGACGTCCTGCAGGGTCTACCGGTCCTTTTAACTGGTATGACGGCCTAGGTTGGTCCAACGGACAAGTAGGGGTACTGAACCTTTCCGCGTTATTTGCCAATGAATTGGAGCCGGGCTATGAGTATGAAGTGAAAGTGGCCATTTCCAATACCGCCGAGTGTATTGGTTGGACGCCCACGACCCATACCTTTACGGTAAAATGTTGTGAGGATTTCTTTGATGCGTCTTTCCATTCGCAACAAAGTACCTTTGGCAATATCACCATCTTAAGTTACAATGGGTATGCCAACATCAATGCAACGCATGAATGGTTTGTGGTTTCCAGTCCGAACCCTACGGGAGGACCCTATACTGCGGTCACTAGTTTAACGTACAATGGTCCGGCGCCGTTTAACATTACGTTGAACAGTCAGCCTGGATTGTATTACACCGTCATCCACCGTATTACTACAGACTGTGGGGAAGTGTGTGATGCCAATGTGCATTATTTTGACCGAAGTTCCAATGGGGCACCTCTTTCCAATAGAGGAGGGGAACTGGATAACCCTTGTGAACTTATAGATATTGTTTTCCCACCTTGTGATGAGCTAACGGCTCCTACCAACCTTCAGGTAGTAGGTACCACGCTTACATGGGATCCTGTACCGGGTGCGACCTCGTACATCATTACATCCCCTGCATGGAATGAGCCACAGATTAGCTGTGAGTGTAGGGATCAAGTATCGTTGTTGCCTATTTCGGTTACGACCAATAGTTACACCATTCCTACTTCCTTAGAGGATAAGTGTTTTATCTGGCAAGTAACTGCCGTGTGTGGCGATGGGGTAGAATCCAGACCATCAGAGCAGATGTGTTTCTATCCGGTACGTAGTGCCCAGGAAGGAACGTCAGAAAAAGTAACCATTATCCCTAACCCTAACGATGGAAACTTTACCATTGCATTGGATATGGATTACGATACGGATATTTCCATTACCGTATATGATTTCTTCGGACAGCAAGTGAAAACATTTGCAGATTCCGTTATGGCGAATAAGCAGCATACCATTCAATGGGATGGTGCCGGTGCCCTGCATCAAGGGGTATATATTCTTGAAATCAAAACCGATAAGGAGGTACTCCTGAAGCGGATGATCGTGGAATAATCCACATTTTTTATAACCCGGGGCTATGGGGAGAGCCCTGGGTTATTTATTTTATACAAAAAACCTAAACCTAATTATTAAAACAACACATTATGAACACACGTATATTTAGCTTTTGCTTGTTAGCCTCTTTGGTATTTCTAGCTTGTGAGACCAGTCCTTTGGAGGACTATTCTTCGGAAGAGGTAGCTGTTCCGTTTCAAGGGAACCGTTCCATGAACACTTATCCCAATAACCAAATGGTCATTAAATATGAAGCCGGCCTTTCTGAAACAGATAAACAATCGCTCCGCGACCAGTATGGAGTCGTGAATTTTAAAACCTGTCCTTGTGCAGACCCTACGCTGGAACTCTGGATTTTTGGCGATCCGGGCCACGGAGGGGGAGGTGGTGGAACCATTGAGGAAAAGGTAATTGTTGCCAAGGAAGAAGATGACTTGGAAGGGGCAGAATTCAATCCTATCTTTCACCACGACGGCACCAAACTACAATCCTTGTTTGGGGGTTCAGATATCAGCCTCGCTACGAACCTTATGGTTCCAATGAATAAGAATGTCACCATAGCGGTCTTGGATACAGGAATAGACTACAATTATTTTGGATTCACAGAGCCTTTCCTATACAATAGTATGGCCGCTGGAAATTCCTGTACCACCAATGGTATGGAAGACTACTTTGGATGGGATTTTGTCAACCAGGACAATGACCCTCTGGATGACTATGGGCACGGAACCATCATTTCCGAAATGATCTCTAATAGGCTAGAGGCCCAATCTGTTTCCTATCAAATCCTTCCCGTAAAGGCGTTCGATGCCAATGGCAATGGAAACTATTTTGATATCCTTTGCGGATTCAAATATGCCGCCAATAAAGGAGATGTGAACATCATTAATATGAGTTTTGGGTGGTACCACAATGAATATGAACTATTGGAACGTTTTGTGGATGAGGCCAGTGATAAAGTCATGGTCACTGCTTCGGCAGGAAATGATGCCATTAATAATGATATGGTACCCCATTATCCTTCTTCGTATGAAAGCGAAAATGTAGTTGCTTCCGCAGCCCTAGGCGCTGAAACCGTACAGGTGTCCTTGGCATGGTTCTCCAACCTGGGGCAGCAATCGGTAGATCTCGCGGCACCTGGGGAGCACCTTCCGTTTCTGTTAGATCCCAACCAGCAAATCTATGTGTCTGGCACGTCCTATTCCAATGCCCTTATTTCAGCAGGAGCCGCGGCAGTGTATGTCCCGGGGATGACATTGCCACAGCATAGAAGTGCCACCATTAATAGCGCCCAGTACCATCCCAACCTAAGCGCTATTCAATATTCGGCCTATATACCGTACTAAGACAGTTTAAATAGTTAGGTTTAGGTACTTTCTAATTTAAACTACCCAAGGGGAGGCATCTTGTATGCCTCCCTTAATATTACTACCTTTAAATTTATGGGGGAGGGTTTTCATCATAGGTTTCGCAACTATTGCTTGGGAGCGTGTTGGCTCATGGGTATGACCGCCATGGCCCAGCATATTTCATTGGCCCAGTATGATTCTATTGTTGCTTCCTCCCTTTCCATTACTGAAAAGGCAAAAATCCTAGACGACCGTTTAAGTTCAACGGTTCCTTTTGATTCGTTGGAACGAGCCACCCTTTGGTATGAATATGCAAAATGGAATTGGACCAAGACCAAGGATAAATCGAAGGCCGTTAAGAGTGGGAAACGTGCGCATACCTTGCTTACCCAAATGGCTCAAACAGACACCGAACTGTTAAAAAAGAACCTCTATAACCTAGGGCATTTCCATCGCCTATTGGAATACCCAGATTACCCCAGTGCGCTTTTTTACCTAGATACCCTTGTTGCTATTTCAGAACCGTTAGATCCTCGGGTAGGCAAAGCGTACAAGGAGCAAGGGGATATCTATGACAAACTTGGCGACTTTCAACGAGCCTTGGACCACTATACCCAAGCCGAACAGATACATACTAAAAATGAGGATCTAAGTAGATTGCTTATTACTTATTTAAATGAATCTGCTACCTATGCCAATTTAAGGGACCCGCAATATGCCCAGCCTTTTTTTACGGTGCAACAGCATCTGGAGCAATTAGCAAAAATCCTTCCCCTATCTCAAGGGCAGTATACACGCTACTTAATGAATACAGGTGTGATGTACGAAACGGTAGGTGATTTTGATCGTTCCCATGCGGCCTACCTAAAAGCCTTGGCTTTGGCAGAAGAAGCCGGAGATACCGCTTCAATCTTCGGAATTTTGAACAACCTTGGTGTACTCATGAAGCAGCAGGGACATTTCGAAGAAGCTTTGCAATACCATCAACAGTCCAGCGCCTATGCAGGAGATCATCTTCTCTTCCAAAGTACCTTGGAAAATAATTTGGGGGAAGTATGGTTGGCTCAAGGCAACTTTGAAAAGGCAAATGACCAATACAACAAAGCCATTGCGATACGACTGGGCGGCTCACCTACCGGGAAATTCGGATTGCCTTCCGTAGCAACAATAGAACAATCTCCTTTTAAAAGGGATATCCTGGATTTTTTAATCGATAAGACCCGCGCATTGGGCCAATACTATGAACAGAACAAACAGCCCGATATATTAGAGGAGGCTGCCGCAACCATGGAGTTGGCCGATGCGGTGATTGATATGCTCTATTTTGAAAGTAGGGAAGACCTTTCCAAACTTTTTTGGCGTAAAAAAGGAGCCGAACTATACTTGCAAGCGGTCTCCATCTGTAATGCCATGAATGATTTGGAAAAGGCATTTTATTATATGGAAAAGAACAAGGGCCTATTGTTATTGGAAAATATTACCGCAGCCAAAGCCCGTGAGTATGCCCAACTGCCAGATTCTATTATTGACAGGGAGTACCAGCTTATGAGCAGGATACACGAGTGGGAAACCAAACTGTCATCCGAAGCTACCATTACCCCAACCATGGAAGCCGCCCTTTTTGAACAGAAGCAAGCCTATAAACAATTTATAGATTCCTTGGAAACATCCTACCCAGCCTATTATCATTTTAAACAGCAGTTGTCTGTGATTTCCCCAAAGCAAGTGCAGGAAACCCTAAAACACAACGAACGGGTAATTACCTATATCATGGGGAAAAAACAGGGGTATGTCATGATTATTTCTTCGGAAGGAATGGAACTGTCCACCATTTCATTGGATGAACATTTCGATGAATCTTTGGCTGGTTTTCAGGAGTTGCTCACCCGGCCCTTGGTTTCCGAAGCAGACCTTCAGGCATACAAAACCTATGGTCATGAACTTTTGAAGCTACTTGGGTTGCATCCCGTAGTTGGGAACCAGACCTTCCTAAAACTCGTGATTGTTCCAGATGGCCCTTTACAACAACTTCCCTTCGAAGCTTTGGTTATGCATCCCATGAGGGATTTCCCTGCGGCTTTTTTAATTTCAAATGCCGAAATTTCCTATCGGTATTCCCTATCAGTGGGCCAGGAATCGGCTCATTTAAAAGTACAAAACACAGATGGGTCCAGTGCCTTTGTGCTTTCCAACTTTAAAGATGCATACCTACCTCCCTTGGTAAGGGGAGATGAGGAGGTGGTAGCCCTAGGGGAAGTGTTTACAGAGGTGTTCACTTCTAACAAAGCTACCAAGGAAACATTCCTAAAGTACTACAATCAATCTAACAGTATTCACATTTCTACCCACGGAGGAGTAGAGGATGGAGTTCCTTGGTTGGGGTTTTACGATGCTTCACTCACCTTGGATGAGCTTTATTTTCTTCGGAATTCCAAGGAATTAATTGTCTTAAGTGCTTGCAAAACTTCTTTGGGAAATTACCGCGAAGGAGAAGGAACGTTTAACCTAACCCGTGGGTTTATCAATTCAGGGGCAAAAAGTGTTTTAGCGACCTTATGGGATTTGAACGAAAAATCTGGGCAGGAGATTACCCAAACTTTTTATGTACAATTGAAGAAAGGGAAAAGTAAATCGGAAGCCCTTCGAATGGCCAAGCTTGACTACTTAAACAACCATGTGAATACTTCCAATATTTCCCCCTATTATTGGAGTGCCCTGATCCTTACGGGAGACCCCCAAGCACTACCTACAGGAAACTCATCTCTCTATATTTTTCTGTTCTTATGTATTGTGGGACTTGCATTCTTCATATTTAAAATGAAGAAACGCTAATTATAGGCTTTCTAACAACGCGTCCTGACTCTTAATTTTTTACCCTTAACGCTTCACGTCTCACGTCTCACCACTCCCGTAAATTCACTACCTTTACCGTATGAAGGCACCGCAACATGCACAACTTTTTCAGCAAGCCGTAAAAAAGGCGTCTGCACAACTGCAGGAACGCGGGGCTTCCCGGGTCTCCAAGGAGCAGATCATAGAGGAAATCGCCCTCTATATTACCTATTCCACTTCCTACACGGCAGATGAGCTAGAGCTATTAGACTATTGGCAAAAGCTGGAAACGCATCCTAAAACACCCTTAAATAATCCCGACGCCCTGGAAGGCATGGCGCAATACCTTGGGCATCCTAGTTATGCTACCTGGAAAATAGCCCAAGAGGTACAGGCGCCCGTACAACCCAATAAACGCGTGGCACTTATCTTGGTGCTTGTTGCCGCAATTGTGGTGCTAGGGTTGGGAATCGCCGTCTTCTTTATGTTGGGGGATCTAGCCTAGGGATTCTTTGTAAAAATTCCGTACCTTAGAAGCTGTAACTGCTAACAACCTAAGTCATGCTCACTGCAGCCATTGTTGGAGGAATTGTCCTCTTGTTGATCCTTTTCGGGATTACCGTCTTTAATAAATTTGTAAAAAATAAAAATCAGGTACGCGATGCCTGGAGTAATGTAGATGTGGCCCTTAAACGGCGCTACGATCTCATTCCCAATTTGGTGGAAACCGTAAAAGGCTATGCTGCCCACGAGCAGCAAACCCTAGAACGGGTGATTCAGGCTAGGAATGCCGCCATGAGTGTGCCTACCGATGATATCAATGCCCAGATCAAGGCCGAAAACCAATTCCAACAAACCCTTCGTAGCATCTTTGCCTTAGGGGAGGCCTATCCAGACCTAAAGGCCAATACCAATTTTATCCACCTACAGCAGAAACTCAATGAGATTGAGGAAGGCCTGGAGCGTAGCCGTCGGTACTACAACAGCACCGTTCGTGAAAACAACACCTATGGGGAAAGCTTCCCTGGAGTGTTATTTGCAGGGATGATGCCCTACAAAGCCTTTGAATATTACGAGGTGAACGCCGCCGAACGGGAAAACGTAAAAGTAGACTTTTCGTAAATGAATTTTCTTCGGAAGGTTTGGGTATTCGTATTCTTGGGTGGCTTCGGAAGCCTCTTTGCCCAAGATTTTACCGTAGATAAGTACACGGCGGAAGTATTTCTACACGCCGAAGGCTATTTTTCCGTAGCAGAACATTACGAAATTACCTTCCACCGAAACCGCCATGGGATCTATCGGGATATCCAATTGGTCTATGAGGTTACCGATGAAGCCGGGGAGGTTGATGAACGCCGTATCAAGGTGCGGAATATTGAGGTGCCTAACCATAATTATGAAACCTCTGGAAAGATTGCGCGCGACGTAGAAGGATATCAGCGTATCAAAATTGGGGACGCCGATGTATGGGTCTATGGGCCCATGGTCTATGATATTTCCTATACGGTGGAAAATGCATGGCTGTTTAATGAACAAAACACCCAGTTTTACTGGAACTTGAAACCACCCAATTGGAATGCTCCGTTCAAGGAAATGAAGTTTGTCATCCACCCTCCGGAAGGAGTGGCCCTTTCTGAGGAAGACCTGAAAATCTACAGTGGGGAGTTTGGTTCCACTTTGGAAAGCAATGATTTTATGGTTTCCCGTGAGAATGGTACTTTGGTATTACAAAGCAAACCTTCCATGGTGTCCCATTACGGTAGTAGTGTGACGGTTTTATTAAACTTACCGCCTGATGCCATTGCCCAAATAGAGCCCTGGTGGCCGTTTGGACAACAATATGGATGGACGCTTGTGGTTGGGGGGCTTATTGCCTTGTTCTTTGGAGTGTGGCGACGCCATGGAAAGGATGATAAAGTAGTACCCATCACTAGTTATTATCCGCCAGAACAAATGGACCCTGCCCTAGCGGGTTATATTATTGACGATACGGCCAATACCGCAGATTTAATTGCCTTGATTCCGTATTGGGGAGCCAAGGGTTTGATTAAGGTAGAGGAAATCGAAAACAAAAGCCTATTTAAAAAGGACGATATGCGGTTGTACAAACTCAAGCCGCTGCCTTCCGGAGTACCGAAGTATGAACGAAGTATGTTCAACGGACTCTTTGCTGGGCGGGACGAGGTGTTGGTGAGTAGTTTAAAGGATAAGTTCTATAAAACCATGCAAACGGCCAAAGCCCATTTGCGTGTGGCCGCCCAGCCGTATTACAGTCCGAAAGCCCGTATAATGACCGGCAGGATGGCCTTGGTATTTCTAATATTAATGGTAGTGCTGTTTCCTATTGTGCTTTTTGTATGGAACTTTTGGGGGGCTTTGGTGACTTCCATCACCTGTATGGTATTGCTGATCATTAATTTAATCATTATGCGGAAAAAGAACGCCAAGGGCAATGAAGCCTTGGCTCATTTAAAGGGCTTCCGAAACTTTGTAAAATTGGCAGAAACCCCACGTTTGAAATCCTTGATGGGGGACAATCCGCATTACTATGAAGACACCCTATCCTACGCCTTGGCCTTTGGATTGTTTGATAAATGGTCTAAGAAATTTGAAGGTCTGGAGATGAAACCCCCGCAGTGGTATTCTTCCACGAGCGGTAATGCCTTTAACATGCACACCTTCTCCCGAAGCTTTTCCAGTGGTATATCTTCGGCGCAGAGTACCATGGTAAGTTCCCCTAGTTCTTCGGGGAGCGGTGGTGGTTCCAGTGGTGGCGGCTTTGGCGGCGGTGGCGGCGGAAGCTGGTAGGGGGTTAGTGAATGGTGAGTAGTGAATAGTTAGGGTTCTTATCCCAATTGAACATTAGATGCCGCATTAAGAAAAGCATAAAAAAACTGCCCTGTAGATTCATACATAATACCCGCTCCACCTATTTCAACAAAAAAACCCGAGGGATTCCCTCGGGTTTTCTTTTTTTCATAGCAATTTACTGAATTACATATTGTTGCTGCTTAGTTGCACATCAATAGGACATCCTTCTGGGGTGTTACATACCTGTTTAAGGAAATTATAGTTTAAGGTTTCCCCAGCGACCATAATATCAAAACCTGCCGCTGTAGGGATTACCTTTACGGTATCGTCTTCTGGGGCTTTGTAACGTAACGTAATGGTGTTATCATACATATTGTCTACGTCATTGTCTACCATAATGGTGGTGGTTACGTTGTTTTCCGACTTAACCCTAGTTTGTTCTTTCTTACTAAGGTTGTCCATTTTCACATAATCTGTTGCAGTGGTATTGATAGCTACGGTGTAGTCTATTACACCTTGGGTGCTCTTTACTTTAAATTTGTTGATTTTCGTTTGGCTAACTTCTTCCTTGTTGTCTGTCTGCGCGTAAGTACCCGCAAAAATGGTCATGGCAAAAAGTGCCAGCATGATTTTTAGTGTTTTCATAATGATTGTGTTTTTTATTTGATTAAACGTTGTATTGCGTATTTGATTCCTAGTTGGGATAGCTTCCGAACGATAGGATGGGTTAACCATCCTTGTTGGAATCCTTGCTGAAGCGCTAGGTATTCGTGTTTAATTTCCTCACGAAGTACCTTTCGTTCCAGGTCTTTTTTCCGAAGTTCGGTAGCGATATCATCTAAGGATTGAAATGTTCTCATCTTAAAAGTATTTATCGGCCATTTTTTGAATGACGTATTTTTCAATCTTTTTCCGAAGCAATAAGGCGACGCCTATAATTGCTACGTATCCAATTCCAATCCAAAGAAATCCTAAAACCGTACTGTCTAAGGCATCACCTAAACCAAAGGCTGCGGCAAGCGATAGAAATAAGAGGGCAATCATGGCCAAGAAGGCGATAATGCTTTTCTTGACAACGCTGGCAGAGATGGAAGTTACTTGATAAAAGAACTTCAACTGCGCGTACTCATATTCCTTTTCGGCCAGTTGCTGGCCTAATTGGGCAGTATGTTTGAGGGTTTCCATAGGGTCTATTTTGGTTGGTGGTTTAGGCTTACTTTGTACTTAGCTTCTCGTTTTCTTTTCTAAGCTTTTCCAGTTTTTTCTCCAAGGCTACAATCACATCATCTGCTTTGTAGCTCATATCTGCCACCATTTGATCCAACTCATTTGAAAACTGGGTTTTCTTACTGGTAAAGGTGTTGGAGATTTGATCTGTAATTTCATTAGTCTTAGATACGATTGCATCTTTGGACTCCTTGGCGGTTTTCTTGATTTTCTTTCTTGTTTTGGTTCCTTTATCTGGAGCGAACAAGATTCCTAGGGTTGCGCCAATGGCTAATCCGCTTACAATTCCGGTGATAATATTTCCTGTGTTATTTGACATAATAGTTGTTTTTATGGTTAAACTTGATTTATATAATTTTTTTAGTTCTGTTCGAAAGCATTTTCCCTTTGTAGTGCATTCGTCTGCAAAGTATTGTTGAACTGCAGTGTACGAATGGGGAAGGGTATGTTGATGCCTTCGCGATCAAATGCTTTTTTAATTTCAATAATCCCTTTGCTTTTGGCCCGTAATTTTTCCAAGCCATTTTCACTGTCTACCCAATAACGGCAGAGAAAGTTGATGGAACTGTCTCCAAATTCCTCGTAGTAGAATTCTACTTCATCTGGCGATGCTACTTGATCAAAGGTATTGGCAATCGTTTCTTTTACAATCCGCTCAACTTTTGTTAAGTCACTTTCATAGCCTATACCACAGTAAATCATGATACGCATTTTGGTAGTGAGCGTATAATTCTTCATGGGGTTTTCAATGATGGTTTTATTCGGAATAATTACTTTGTTGTTGTCTGCTTCCTTCAGTACAAAATAATTGAGATTAATATCTATCACTTCCCCAGCAAATCCATTGGTTTCCACCCAGTCCCCTAATCGTATATTTTTTCGGAAGGATAATACAATTCCAGAGAAGGTGTTACTCAAAGTCCCCTGAAGCGCAAGTCCTATGACCAATCCAGAAACTCCTGCAGCAGATATAAGTGCCGTGAGTGTTTTCCCGAGATTTAATGCTCCCAATGCTAGAAATAATCCTACCAAGACTACTACTACAGAGGCCGCTCTGGCGATAAGTTTGGTCACCGAATTTTGGGAACCTCTTTTGTAGGCAATCTTTAGGGAAACATTGTATACCAATCTGGAAATGAAATAAGCAATCACCATTACAATCAAGGCAATGCCTATATTGGGTAGGTTTTCTATGAAAGCGTCCCACCAATTACCCAATTTGGTATAAATAGTCTCTAGGGGTTGTGTAGAAGGATTTACATCTTCTTGCATCATCATTTTGTTTTGGTTAGTGTGATTTGGTTATTATGCGTTGGTTTTTGTTACCGATTTCATATCGGCTTGACGCAATTTTTCATGTCCTGTTTTAGACCATGCGTTGAGCATCCATGTTTGTTTTTCCAGCTCGCGGATATAACCGCCCATCATATCTATGGTTCCTTCATCTTCTGCGGCTTCAGCTTTGGAAAGGACATCCTTCATTTGTTCTAAAAGGTGAGAATGATCCTGGATTAATCGCGTTACCATTTCTTGGTCCTCTATTAAAGAAGGTACTTCTTGTAGTGTAGATAGTTTCAGATAATCACTCATTTTACTTACTGGGTGAAATCGTAGGGTAAGAATGCGTTCAGCAATTTCATCAATTTTCGTACGCGCATCTCCGTATAAATCTTCAAACTTCTCGTGTAGGTCGAAGAAATTATGACCTAAAATGTTCCAATGAAAATTTCGAAGGTTTTGGTAGTATACATGATAATCTGCCAAAAGTAAATTTAGGGATACTACGGTTGGCATCAGTTTTTCTTCGTTTGTATGAAGATAGTTCATGATAATATGTTTTAAATGGTTTACGTTTAATTTCACCATCTAAAGTATCATGAATAATGGCTTACGTCAAGGAGTTTAACTCCCTTTAACCTTCCCTAAAAAGGCTTTAACTTAAATTGTGTTAAAAGCCGGGGCGGAATGTTAACAACTTAACAGTGTGAATTGTTGAGCCCATATGGAATATAGGCTAAGCGCTATTCTTATTATGAAATCCTGAAGGTAATCACCGGTCTGTTGGCATGGTTTACCAGATCTTCACTAATACTCCCATTAAAGAAATGAGCAATTCCCTTTCTACCATGGGTACTCATTCCTATAAGTTGCATATTATGCTCTTTGGCAAATTCAAGGATGCCTTTTTCCACTGCGGTTTCATTGTAGACATGTAAGCTAATGCGTTCAGGATCTACTCCTTTTGTAAAATCGTTCATCATTTGTTTAGCTTCGCTGCTGGTTTTAAATCCGGTAGGGGTGTTTACATAAAGGAGGTGTAGGTGGGCATCTAATCCCTGTGCAAATTGTAAAGCTTGTTGAAAGGGTTTTTTACATTCCTTGGAAAAGTCGGTGGCAAACACAAAATCCTTTACTTTAAAATCCCTGTGTTCATTCTTGATTACCAATACAGGAATTTTGGAAGTACGCACTACTTTTTCGGTATTGCTACCTATAAACATCTCTCTAAATCCGCTGGCGCCATGGGAACCCATTACAATTAAATCTATGTTGTTGTTTTTTACAGACGTTTGGATGTCCTCGTAGATTTCCCCGTGTCCAATGCTTTCTTGGATTTTCACTTCCTTGAGGTAGGGTTTTTTAAACAGTTCCTCAAATTCCTTTTCGGCCAATTTGATAAAAAACAAAGCTTCCGGAAGTTCCCCGGTATTGCTGTTGGCAAGGTGCAGTGGCATTTCCATGGAATGGTGCAAAAAGATTTCACTATCATTCTGACTTGCAATCTGTACAGCTACTTTTAAGGCTTGTTCGGCCTGTTGCGAAAAATCGGTTGGTACGAGGATACGTTTCATAAGTTATATGGGTTCAAATTGAACCTTGAAAATACAAAAATCCGAAGAACCCTTAAATTTTTTTATCAGAAAAAATGTGGTATATTTGCAGCGAATTTATGAGTAACCAGCGCGAGGGGACAAAAAGTCCCCTCTTTTTATAGCCCTATTCATGGAAGAAAAAGTAGCCAAATTGGTGCAGGAAGCATTGGAGGAACGTCCCTCCCTATTCCTCATTTCCCTTACGGTGACACCTGCAAATCAGATTACTGTTGTAATTGATGGTGACGAAGGAGTGACCGTACAGGATTGTGTGGAGGTAAGCAGAGCGGTGGAACACCAGCTGGACCGGGAAGAAACAGATTTCTCCCTAGAGGTTTTTTCGGCGGGGGTTTCAGAGCCATTGCAGCAAGTGAGGCAATATCAGAAAAACGTGGGCAGGGAATTAAAAGTAACCATGGAAAACAGTGTGTTGAATGGCACACTTTCCAAAGTAACAGAAAATAACATTGTATTACAATGGAAGGTGCGGGAACCCAAACCGGTAGGGAAAGGGAAACATACCGTACAAAAAGAGGCCACCGTGCCGTACACAGATATTAAAGAAGCAAAAGTGATGGTAAAATTTAAGTAACTATGGAAAATCTAGCCCTAATTGAATCTTTTTCAGAGTTCAAGGATGACAAACTAATAGATAGGGTCACCCTTATGGCCATTTTGGAAGAAGTCTTTCGGAATGCCTTAAAGAAAAAATACGGAAGTGATGATAATTTCGATATTATCATCAACCCAGATAAAGGGGATATGGAAATTTGGCGGAACCGTGTGGTAGTAGCAGATGGCGAGGTGGAAGAGCCTAATGAAGAGATTTCGCTTTCGGAAGCCCGAAAGATTGAGGAAGACTTTGAAATTGGCGAGGATGTTTCCGAGGAAGTAAAGCTGGCCGATTTGGGAAGACGTTCCATTTTGGCATTACGTCAAAACCTTATTTCAAAAATACACGAACACGACAACACCAATATATACAAGCAGTTCAAGGAGCTGGAAGGTGAAATCTACACCGCAGAGGTGCATCACATTCGTCATAGAGCTGTTATTTTGTTGGATGATGAAGGAAATGAAATCATCCTTCCTAAGGACAAGCAAATTCCTTCCGATTTCTTCCGTAAGGGAGATAACGTTCGCGGAATTATTGAAAGCGTGGAACTCAAAGGAAATAAGCCGCTTATCATCATGTCACGGGCCAATCCGTTGTTCTTGGAAAAACTCTTCGAACAGGAAATCCCAGAAGTGTTTGATGGCTTGATCACCATTAAAAAGGTGGTACGTATCCCAGGAGAAAAAGCAAAAGTTGCCGTAGATTCCTATGATGATCGTATTGATCCCGTAGGAGCTTGTGTGGGTATGAAAGGATCCCGTATTCACGGGATTGTTCGTGAATTGGGCAATGAAAACATTGATGTGATCAATTACACCAATAACATAAACTTGTTTATTACCCGTGCCTTGAGTCCAGCCCGTGTGACATCTATTTCCTTAAATGAGGACACCAAACGAGCAGAAGTATTGCTGAAACCGGAAGAGGTATCCAAGGCCATTGGCCGTGGAGGTCATAATATTCGTTTGGCAGGACAACTAACTGGTTATGAAATTGATGTGCTTCGGGAAGGAGCGGAAGAAGATGTGGAACTCACTGAATTTTCCGATGAAATTGAAGAGTGGATCATTGATGAATTCCGAAAAATTGGATTGGACACGGCCAAGAGTGTCTTGGAAAAAGACCTTCAGTTTTTGGTAAGCCGCACCGATTTGGAAGAGGAGACCATTACGGAGGTAATCAATATATTAAAGGAAGAATTTGAAGAGTAGTCAAAACTTTAACTACTTTTACAACGCAAATACAAAAAACAACAGGGAAGCAGTATATGGCTGAAACAAAAAAGATACGACTCAATAAAGTGCTTCGGGAATTCAACATCTCCCTTGACCGTGCTGTGGAATATTTAGGTTCCAAGGGGTTTGAGGTGGAAGCTCGTCCTACGACCAAGATTTCGGATGAGGAATACAAAGTGCTTTTTGAAGAATTTCAAACTGATAAGAGTAAAAAAGTAGAAGCCAAAGAGGTTGGTGAAGAAAAACGAAAGGAAAAAGAAGAACTTCGTTTGGAACGCGAGCGGGAGCAGGAAGAGAAGCAGGCCCAGAAAGAGCCTTCCAAAGTGGTAAAGGCTGAAGCAAAACTGGAAGGTCTTAAACCCGTTGGTAAAATAGACCTTGAAGGCGCAAAGGAGAAGAAGGTAAAGGAAGATCCAAAAGAAGAAAAAGCGGAAGTAGCTCCTACACCTAAAAAGGAAGAAGTAAAGGTTAAGGAGGAAACTCCAAAAGTTGCTGAAACCCCGAAAGAGGAGCCCAAAAAAGTGGAGAAGGAAGCCCCTGTGGCAAAGAAAGCCGAAGAACCCAAAGAAACTCCGGCGAGGCAAGAAGCAGAAACGAAGAGTGATCCAGACCGGGTGAAAACAAAATACCAAAAGCTGGATGGCCCCAACTTTACTGGAGAAAAAATTGATCTTTCCAAATTCAAAAAGCCAGAGAAGAAAAAGGATGATGAGAAGAAGGACCGCAAAGGAAAGCGAAGAAGGATAAGTAAGGACACTGGAACTAAAAAATTCCAAGGAAATCGTGGGAAAGGAAGAAAGTCCCACGTTGTAAAAGAGGAGCCCAGCGAGGAAGAAGTACAACGACAAGTACGGGAGACCCTTGAAAAACTCCAAGGGAAATCCAATAAAGGAAAAGGAGCCAAATACCGAAGGGAAAAGCGGGATAGTCACCGCCAAAAAACCGAGGAGGAATTGGCACAGCAAGAAAAGGAAAGTACACTACTTAAAGTTACCGAGTTTGTAACGGTGAGCGAAGTAGCGACCATGATGGGCGTTTCGGTGACCGATATTATTTCGGCCTGTATGTCCCTTGGGATGATGGTAACCATGAATCAGCGTTTAGATGCTGAAACCCTTACCATCGTTGCTGAAGAATTCGGGTACGATGTAGAATTTGTAACCGCAGATATTGAAGAGTCCATCCAGGAAGAGGAGGATGCCCCGGAAGATATGGAGCCCCGTGCACCTATCGTGACCGTAATGGGACACGTAGATCACGGTAAAACTTCCCTTTTGGATTACATTCGTGAGGAAAATGTGATTGCCGGTGAGTCTGGGGGAATCACCCAGCACATTGGTGCCTATGGGGTAGAGTTGGAGAACGGACAATCCATTACTTTCTTGGATACACCGGGTCACGAAGCCTTTACAGCGATGCGTGCCCGTGGAGCACAGGTAACAGATATGGCGATTATTGTAATTGCCGCAGATGATGACATTATGCCGCAGACCAAGGAGGCCATCAGCCACGCACAAGCGGCTGGGGTGCCCATTGTGTTTGCCATCAACAAAATAGATAAGCCTACCGCCAATCCTGATAAAATTAAGGAAGGCCTTGCCAGTATGAACTTATTGGTAGAAGATTGGGGAGGTAAAATCCAATCCCATGATATTTCTGCAAAGACGGGTGATGGTGTAAAAGAGCTTTTGGAAAAAGTGTTGTTGGAAGCAGAATTGTTAGAGTTAAAAGCCAACCCAGATCGCGCTGCTACAGGTACTGTGGTGGAAGCCTTCTTAGATAAAGGAAGGGGTTATGTGTCTACCATTTTAGTGCAAACCGGAACACTGCGTGTTGGGGATTATGTATTAGCAGGTCAGCATAGCGGAAAGGTAAAAGCCATGCACGATGAGCGTGGTAAGACCGTAAAGGAAGCAGGCCCGTCAACGCCAGTTTCCATTTTAGGATTGGATGGTGCGCCACAGGCCGGTGATAAATTTAACGTATTTGAAGATGAGCGTGAAGCTAAATCCATTGCAGCAAAACGTACACAGCTTCAGCGTGAACAATCGGTGCGTACGCAACGCCACATTACCTTGGATGAAATTGGAAGACGTATTGCGTTGGGTGACTTTAAGGAACTGAACATCATCCTGAAAGGGGATGTGGATGGATCAGTAGAAGCCTTAACAGATTCCTTCCTGAAACTTTCCACGGAAGAAATACAGGTAAATATCATTCACAAAGGCGTGGGTGCCATCACCGAAAGTGATGTGTTGCTAGCCTCTGCTTCAGATGCAATTATTATTGGCTTTAACGTTCGTCCGATGGGCAACGCACGCCAATTGGCAGATAAGGAAGAAATAGATATTAGAAGTTATTCCATTATTTATGATGCCATCAATGACTTGAAAGATGCGATGGAAGGGATGTTGTCCCCAGAACTTCGGGAAGAAGTTACGGGTACTGCCGAGATTCGCGAAACCTTCAAGATTTCCAAAATTGGTACGATTGCGGGATGTATGGTTATTAGCGGGAAAATCTTTAGAAATTCAGGTATCAGGCTCATCCGCGAGGGTGTGGTGGTGTATACTGGGGAGTTGGAATCCTTAAAACGATTCAAGGATGATGTGAAGGAAGTTTCCAAAGGATATGACTGCGGAATGCAAGTTAAAAATTACAACGATATCAAGGAAGGAGACATTATTGAAGCCTTCCAGGAAGTAGCGGTGAAGAAAAAGCTGAAGTAAGTTGTAACTTCAATATAGATTAAAAAAAAGCGCTCTTTTGGAGCGCTTTTTTTATTTTTCTTCCTTTTTGTTTTTATTGGGCCGCAACACAAAGGCCGAAGGGAAATTCTCTTGAATGGCAATGAGGGCCCTATCGGCATCCAAGCGTGAATTGAAGTTTCCTACCCAAACTTTGTAATTGGGTGTTTCGTATTCTATGGAAGCGGGCCATTTTGCATATTTATTTCGGTATTCCCTAAGGATTCCGTTGGCTCTGTTCAGTGTTCCGTAGTACAATTGAATGGTAAACGCATCTGTTAGTTTATTGTCTTTTTCCATCTCCTTTTTAAGCGATAATAATTTGGGAATCTTAGGATTTTCCGAAACAGTTACCGTCCCGGTTTGGCCTAAGGTGCTTTGAAAGGTAAAAACCACTAACAAACAGCAAATCAGTGTCTTAAATATTTTTTTAGAATTCATAGTGTATCGTTACATTTGCAAATGTAAATCTTAATAACTTTTTTTTAGGGATTATTATTATTTAGAATTGATATAAATTACTTGTTAACACTTTATTTGGATTTCTAAAATCGATCTTATGATGTACTTTTGCACAGTTATTTTAGGCATCAATAGGCGATCCTGAAACTGATAAAATGGTAACCAATTGCGTGCCAAACTTATGGACAATAATTCAACCAATCGTATGAAAAAGGTACCGTACCGAACGTTACACTCCACATTGTCATTCCTATGCCTGTTCACCATACTGGCACTTTTTATAACCCCTTCCATTCAAGCCACCACATATACCCTGCCCACACAAGCGGCAGATACGGCGAAAGGGGAAAGCTTATTTAAAGCGAATTGTGCTGCCTGTCACAGGCTGTATAAAAAAATGACAGGTCCTGCCCTTTTTGAGGTAGGAGACAAATACGAAAAGGAATGGCTGTACAGCTGGATCAAGAATAGCCAGGATATGGTAAAGTCTGGTGATGCACAGGCCATCGCTATTTTTGAAGAGTACAACGGCTCTGTGATGACAGCTTTTCCACAGTTATCCAATGAAGACATAGATAATATTATTGCCTACACTTACACACCCAAGCCTGCGCCTGTAACGCCTATTGTTGAGGGTGGGGGTACTACAACAACTGCAGATAGTGGTGTTACCAACAAAATCATTTTAGCTGCCTTAGCATTAGTATTCTTATTACTAGTGGTGATGTTGTTCTTGGTGAATAAAACCTTACGCCGTATTGCCGAAGCCAATGGGGTAGAATATGATGAGCCCACAAAGCGTACCCCAATTTGGAAAGCCTTTGCTCAAAATCAATTCTTGGTATTGGTGACTTCCATTTTCTTATTGTTGGGTGCTGCCTATTTCGCTTACGGATGGATGATGCAGGTTGGGGTAGATCAAGGATATGCGCCGGTACAGCCTATTCATTACTCGCACCGTATCCACGCAGGGGTGAATGCAATAGACTGTAACTACTGTCACAGCTCTGCAAGAAGAAGCAAGCATTCTGGAATTCCTTCCTTGAATGTGTGTATGAACTGCCACAAGACCATTAGTGAAGTGGCCGAAGCTACCCAGGCTGAAGGAATGAACGAATACGGAGTTGATTACAACGCCCAGATTAAAAAATTATATGCAGCCGTAGGTTGGGACGAAGCATCCCAATCCTATACCGGAGAAACACAACCGGTAGAATGGGTGCGTATCCATAACCTTCCAGACTTTGCATATTTTAACCACTCACAGCATGTAACCGTCGCTGGAGTTCAGTGTCAGAAATGTCACGGGCCGGTAGAGGAAATGGAAATTATGGAACAGTTCTCACCCCTTACCATGGGATGGTGTATTAACTGTCACAGAGAAACCAACGTAAAAGTAGAAGACAACGGATACTATGAAAAAATCCATGCCGAACTTTCCAAAAAGTATGGGGTGGATAAGTTGACCGCTGCCCAGATGGGCGGATTGGAATGTGGAAAATGTCACTACTAAATTAATATTGAATACTATTTTCAGATAGATTATGGCATCAAACAAGAAATATTGGAAAAGTGTTGAGGAGCTAAACCCCAATAACCCTTTGATGAAGACTATTAAGCAAAATGAATTTGCTGAACATCTTCCCGTAGATGAGTTTTTGGGAGACAAGGAAAACCTTGAGGGTTCATCCACAACACGACGTGATTTTCTTAAGTATGTAGGATTTTCAACAGCTGCCGCTACCTTGGCTGCCTGTGAAGGTCCGGTGATCAAATCCATTCCTTATGTGGTTGCCCCAGACCAAATTATTCCTGGTGTGGCCAATTATTATGCCACCACTATGGCAGATGGGTTTGATTTTGCAAACGTTTTGGTAAAAACCCGTGAGGGACGGCCTATTAAAATAGAACTAAACGATCTTTCCAATCATGGAGGGAGTGTGAATGCTAGGGTACAGGCTTCTGTACTTTCTATGTATGACAAGAATCGTTTGATGGGTCCTAAGGTAGATGGAAAGGATGCCTCTTGGAGTGAGCTGGATGCGGCAGTAGCCGGAAAGATGGATCAAATGGCTGGAAAGGATGTGGTGTTATTAACCAGTACTTTCGCAAGTCCTTCTACCAATCAATTAATTGCAGATTTTAAAGCAAAATATACAAATGTACGCCATGTGGTGTATGATACCGTTTCTTCCAGTGAGGCGTTGGATGCATTTCAAAATGCCTTCGGAATGCGGGCATTGCCAGACTATGATTTCAGCAAGGCTGAAGTGATTGTTTCGGTTGGTGCCGACTTCCTAGGTGATTGGAACGGTGGTGGTTTTGATAAAGGGTATGCAAAGGCACGAATTCCGAAGAACGGAAAAATGTCCCGTCATATTCAGTTTGAAGCAAATATGTCCCTTTCTGGGGCAAACGCAGATAAGCGTGTTCCTGTAAGTCCTTCAGAACAGATGAAAGTGTTGTTGGCACTTAGCGGGAATGGAAGCACCTCTGGTCTTCCAGAGCATGTTGCGGAAGCGGTTAACAACGCAAAAAGCCAGCTTCAAAAAGCGGGCAGCAAGGGAGTACTTATTACAGGTCTTCCAAATGTGCAGGCACAAAGCGTAGCGCTTAACTATAATACAACTGCTGGAAGTGTGGTAATGGATACTGCACATCCTAGAATGACCTCCCAAGGAAATGCGAAAGAAGTATTGAATGTGATGAATGGGGTGATTTCTGGAAGTGTGAAAGGATTAATTACCGTTGGAGTAAACCCGGTTTATTCCTTCCCGAATCCAGCATTCGCAGAAGCCTATAAAAACTTGGAAATGAGCTTGGCTTTTTCCATGAAGGAAGATGAAACAGCTTCCCTTGCCCAAATGGTGGCAGCTACGCCACATTATTTGGAATCTTGGGGGGATGTACAAATGAAGAAAGGGTATTTCAGCTTAATGCAACCTACCATCCGTTCGTTGTTCAACACCAGACAGTTTCAGGAGTGTTTACTGCAATGGACTGGTAACGCTAACAGTTATCATGACTATTTAAAAAATTACTGGCAATCCAATATCCTAGGTGGAAGTTCTTGGAATCAAGCGCTTCATGATGGAATTTTCAAGGCAGATGTTGCCCTTCCTGAAATGGAGGAAAACACCGCTACCTTGGAAGCGAATACTTCCGAAGGTGCCCTTGCAGCACCAGTTCAAGGAGGGTATGAATTGACCTTGTATACCAAAACATCCATGGGAGATGGCCAACAAGCCAACAACCCTTGGTTACAGGAGATGCCAGATCCTATCAGCCGTACTACTTGGGATAACTATCTTACGATTTCCGCCGCAGATGCAGCCGAGTTAGGATTGGAAAACCTTCATGTGGCAAATGGTGCACTAAATGGAAGTTATGTGCATGTTAAGTTAGGTGATGTGGTGGTTGAAAATGTACCGGTGCTTATTCAGCCTGGTCAGGCCAAAGGATCCGTAGGGCTAGCCCTTGGATATGGTCGTAAAGCCGCCATTCAATCTGAAATGCAAACGGGTGTAAATGCCTATGCACTATATAACAACTTTTCTTCGGTACAAAATGTAAGCTTGGAAAAAGCAGCAGGAATGCACGAATTTGCTTGTATTCAGTTGCACAACACCATGATGGGTAGGGACATTATTAGGGAAACTTCCTTAGAGATTTTCAATACTAAGGATGTACACGATTGGAACCCTGTTCCTGAAGTTTCCAAAGATCATCAGGAAATCCCGGTTTCTTCACCAGATGCCGATCTTTGGGATGAGTTTGATCGTTCTATTGGGCATCATTTCAATTTATCTATTGATTTGAATGCGTGTACGGGATGTGGAGCGTGTGTGATTGCTTGTCATGCTGAAAATAATGTTCCTGTAGTTGGAAAGAGCGAAATGAGACGTAGCCGTGATATGCACTGGTTGCGAATTGACCGTTACTATTCCAGTGAAGAATCCTTTGAAGGGGATACAGATAAGAAAGAAAATATTTCCGGATTGGGAAGTTCCCTTTCCGAATTTGGCGAAATGGAAATTGCTTCTGCAAATCCGCAGGTGGCATTCCAGCCTGTGATGTGTCAGCACTGTAACCATGCTCCTTGTGAAACGGTATGTCCGGTAGCTGCTACTTCCCATGGTCGTCAAGGACAAAACCATATGGCGTACAACCGTTGTGTGGGAACGCGTTATTGTGCGAATAACTGTCCGTATAAAGTACGTAGATTCAACTGGTTCCTCTATGCTGAAAACGATGAGTTTGACTACAACATGAACAATGATTTAGGCCGTATGGTATTAAACCCAGATGTGGTAGTTCGTTCAAGAGGGGTAATGGAGAAATGTAGTATGTGTATCCAAATGACGCAGAAAACCATTTTGGATGCCAAGAAAGCAGGAAAACCGGTAAAAGATGGCCAATTTAAAACAGCCTGTTCTGCAGCTTGTGAGAGCGGTGCGATTAAATTCGGAGATATCAATGATCACAAAAGTGTGGTGTACAAAGAGAAGCATGATAAGAGGGCTTACTATTTATTGGAAGCTGTTGGAACAGAGCCCAATGTGTTCTACCACGTAAAAGTGAGAAATACAAACGAAGCATAAATTAAGAAACTGAATATATAGATATGGCGTCGCATTACGAAGCACCTATTAGAAGACCCTTAATCACGGGAGATAAAACCTACCACGATGTTACCGTGGATGTGGCGGCACCTGTGGAAGGAAAAGCCAACCGATCTTGGTGGATCGTATTTACCATTGCCTTGGTTGCTTTTTTATGGGGGTTGGGATGTATTATTTACACCATCTCTACCGGAATTGGAGTCTGGGGATTGAACAAAACCGTTAACTGGGCTTGGGATATTACCAACTTTGTATGGTGGGTAGGTATTGGTCACGCAGGAACCCTAATTTCCGCAGTATTGTTGCTTTTCCGTCAGAAGTGGAGAATGGCGATTAACCGTTCTGCGGAAGCCATGACCATCTTTTCAGTAATTCAGGCGGGATTATTTCCTATCATCCACATGGGACGTCCTTGGTTGGCATATTGGGTATTACCTATCCCTAACCAGTTTGGTTCCTTATGGGTAAACTTTAACTCTCCTTTGCTTTGGGACGTATTTGCAATCTCTACCTATCTTTCGGTTTCGTTGGTATTCTGGTGGACTGGTTTACTACCCGATTTTGCAATGATCCGTGATAGAGCGATTCGTCCATTCACAAAAAGAGTATATAGCATTCTATCCTTCGGATGGAGTGGCCGTGCCAAAGACTGGCAGCGATTTGAGGAAGTTTCCTTGGTATTGGCAGGATTGGCAACACCACTTGTACTTTCAGTACACACTATTGTATCCTTTGACTTTGCCACGTCTGTGATTCCAGGCTGGCACACCACGATCTTCCCTCCTTACTTTGTGGCGGGTGCGATCTTCTCTGGATTTGCAATGGTAAATACCTTGCTTATCATCATGCGGAAAGTTTCCAACTTGGAAAACTATATTACCATTCAGCACATTGAATTAATGAACATCGTAATTATGATTACAGGTTCCATCGTAGGGGTGGCCTATATTACAGAGTTGTTCATTGCTTGGTATTCTGGAGTTGAATACGAACAATATGCTTTCTTAAACCGTGCTACCGGACCGTACTGGTGGGCATACTGGGCGATGATGAGCTGTAACGTTTTCTCACCACAGTTCATGTGGTTTAAACGATTGCGAACCAGCATCATGTTCTCATTCTTTATTTCCATTGTGGTAAATATTGGAATGTGGTTTGAGCGTTTTGTAATTATCGTGACTTCATTGCACAGGGATTATCTTACGTCTTCCTGGACGATGTTCTCCCCAACTTTTGTGGATATTGGAATCTTCATCGGAACCATCGGTTTCTTCTTTGTATTGTTCCTATTATATTCCAGAACATTCCCGGTAATTGCACAAGCTGAAGTAAAATCTATTTTAAAAGGCTCTGGAAGCTTCCATAAAAAATTACGTGCCGAAAAGGGAGATGACGTAAAGCATTATGTTATGCCCGATGGCGCTACCTATGTTGCTGAGGTGGAAACACCAGAAACCGTTCACGAAGGTGCCTTGGCTTCTTCCGAAGAAGACAAAATAAAGGTAAATACCTTATTGAGTAGTATTGGAACGTTTGATCCAGCAACCCAACAAGCAGATGATTTGAAAAAGATTAGTGGAGTTGGTCCTGTAATGGAACAAAAATTACATCAATTGGGCATTTACACCTTTGAGCAAGTAAGTAAAATGACCGACACAGAATACGATTTATTAGACAGCATTATTGACGAGTTCCCTGGAAGGGCCAAAAGAGATGATTGGGCTGGTCAAGCTGCTAAACTTAAAAACAGTTAATGTATGGCTTCTAAAGTAATTCATGCAATTTACAATGACGATGACATTCTTATGAATGCCGTAAAGGCTGTTCGTAAAGAGCATTATCATATTGAAGAGGTATATACCCCTTTCCCAGTACACGGGTTGGAGAAAGCCATGGGGCTTGCCGATACCAGAATAGCAATCACTTCATTCATGTATGGGGTGGTAGGCCTTTCTGTTGCTATCCTTATGATGAATTATATCATGATTGAGGATTGGCCTCAAAATATTGGTGGAAAGCCCAGTTTCAGTTATATTGAAAATATGCCGGCTTTTGTGCCTATCATGTTTGAGCTAACGGTATTCTTTGCAGCCCACTTAATGGTGATTACATTTTACCTAAGAAGTAAACTTTGGCCTTTCAAAAAGGCAGAGAATCCAGATCCGCGTACTACAGATGACCATTTCCTAATGGCAATTGATGCAGGATCACATGATGTGGAAAAAGTATCCCAGTTTTTGAGCCAAACCGGAGCTATCGAAATTAGTTTAATCGAAAATGAAGATGATCACTAAGATGAAAAGTTTATTCCAAATAGCATGTGTAGTGGGACTTTCCTTGTTGATGGTCTCCTGTTTCGATGAATCAAACCGAAACTACCAATACATGCCCAATATGTACCGGCCTGTTGGTTATGAAACCTATGGGGAATATGAAATTTTTCCAAATTCCATGGAAGCGATGCTCCCTGCGGAAGGATCAATCCCTAGAGGATGGCAGCCTTATGAGTATCCAAACACCACCGAAGGATTAAACCTTGCAAAGGAAACCCTTAAAAACCCATTACCAATTACGGTTGAAAACTTAGCCAAAGGAACAGAACTTTACAATATCTACTGTGCAGTTTGTCATGGTAATAAAGGGGATGGAAAAGGCGTCTTGGTAGAAAATGAAAAAATCCTTGGAGTACCTAGTTATGCAGATGCGGGAAGGGTTATTACCGAAGGAGGAGTATATCACGTACAAATGTTTGGTTTAAACTCTATGGGATCTTATGCTTCCCAGACTAGTGAGGAAGAAAGATGGCAAATTACCATGCATGTAATGAATTTAAAAGCTTCCTTGGAAGGAACTCCATTGTTGACCCCAGATAGCGCAGCTACCCTAGAGGGAGATACCATGACTGGAAATACAGGTGACGAAGAAGCACCTGTAACCTTGGAAGGAAACACGGAAGGACAACATTAAAAATAAGAGAATAGCTTAGATATGTATACGCTACCCAGTAAATTAAAAGTTTTTGCCCTTGTTTTTATGGTGTTGGGCGCTGTGGGAATGATTTCAGGATTCCTAATGGCTCCAAAGAACACTGAAGAAGTCAAGGAAATGATGGCAAGCCATCATGGGGATGGTCACGGAGGTGAAGCCACCCATACAGAAACCCATGGTGACGGGCATGGAGATGCTAAAACAGATGCCCATGGCGGGGAGGATGCACACTATGAACATGTGCTACATCAAATGCAAAACAGGCCCTGGTCTGCTTTGTACATTGCATCCTTCTTTTTCTTTATGATTGCTTTGGGAACCTTGGCGTTTTATGCCATCCAATACGCTGCACAAGCCGGTTGGTCTCCAGTACTTTTTAGGGTAATGGAAGGAATTACCGCCTATTTACCAGTGGCTTCAGTCATTGTGTTTATATTATTATTGCTATCTGCATTTCATGTGAATCATATTTTCCATTGGATGGATCCAGAACTAGTAAATCCTGAAAGTGATCATTATGATAAACTAATTGCAGGGAAAAGTGGTTTCTTGAATGTACCTTTCTTCTTAGGAAGGGCTGTCATCTATTTATTGGGATGGAACCTATATCGTTGGGCATCCAGAAAATATTCCCTGGCAGCAGACAATGCAGAGGATAACCGCTACTTCAAAAAGAACTTTAAAATTTCTGCAGGTTTCTTGGTATTCTTTATTGTTACTGAATCTATGATGTCTTGGGATTGGATTATGAGTTTTGACCCACACTGGTTCAGTACCCTATTTGGATGGTATGTATTTGCAGGTATGATGGTATGTGCAATTACAGTAATTGCATTGGTTACAATCGTATTAAAATCACAAGGATATTTAGAGTACGTAAATGACAGCCATATTCATGACCTTGCAAAATTCATGTTTGGTTTCAGTATTTTCTGGACATACCTCTGGTTCTCTCAGTTCATGCTTATTTGGTATGCAAACATCCCTGAAGAAGTTACTTATTTTGTGACAAGAATTGAAGATTATAAATTGCCTTTCTTCGGAATGGTGGCTATGAATTTTGTGTTCCCGCTATTAGTCCTGATGAACAGTGATTACAAACGGGTAAACTGGTTTGTGGTGATGACCGGAATCGTCATCTTGGCAGGACACTATATAGACATATTCAACATGGTAATGCCAGCAACCGTAGGAACCTCCTGGTTCATAGGTATTCCAGAATTAAGTGCTTTGTGTTTCTTCTTCGGATTGTTCATTTTGGTAGTGTTTAGTGCATTGACCAAGGCTCCGCTATTGGTGAAAAACAATCCTTTTGTAAAAGAAAGCAAACATTTTCATTATTAATTAAATTAGAAGTTAGATAACGATGACTGCATTTTTAATTGTATTGGTAATCATTCTCTTTGGAGTCGCCATTTGGCAAATGGGGAAAATTTTCCAACTCTCCAAAGGCAAGGCAGATGATACAGCCCAAATTGCCAATGATAAGGATAATAATATCAACGGATGGTTAATGATGATGTTCGTTTTCTTCATCTATATTCTTTCCGCTGTCTCTTTCTGGAAATGGTGGGATGTTCTACTTCCTAAATCTGCTTCAGAGCATGGGGTAGACGTAGACCAATTGTGGTTGATTTCCATGGTGTTGATTTTTATCGTAGGAATTATTACCCAATGGCTTTTGCATTACTTCGCATTTAAATACAAAGGACGGAAAAACAACCGTGCTACCTTTTATGCAGATAATGACAAGTTAGAATTTATCTGGACCATTATCCCTGTGATTGTATTGGCTGGATTGATTATCTACGGATTGTTCACATGGACAGATATCATGAACGTAGATACAGAAGATGATCCTATGGTCATTGAATTGTATGCTTATCAATTTGACTGGAGAGCTCGTTATGGTGGAGAAGATAATGTGCTTGGTGAAGCCAATGTGCGTTTAATTGAAGGAGCCAATACCCTTGGGGTTGATCAATCAGATCCTAATGCCCAAGATGATATTGTGGTAAACGAACTGCACCTTCCAGTAGGAAAGAAAATAGTCTTCAAAATGCGCTCGCAAGATGTATTGCACTCTGCATATATGCCTCACTTTAGGGCTCAAATGAACTGTGTTCCAGGAATGATTACGCAGTTTTCATTCACTCCTACAGTGACTACTGCAGAGATGAGACAAGACCCAGAAGTTGTTGATAAAGTAAATAGAATCAATGAAATTAGAAGAGAGAATAGTGAGGCACTGGTTGCTAAAGGCGATGAAGCCTTAGAGCCGTATGAGTTTGACTATATGTTACTTTGTAATAAAATCTGCGGAAACAACCACTATAACATGCAGATGAAAATTATTGTGGAAACCGAAGAAGAATATCAAGCTTGGATCAAGGAACAAGCCACCTTGGCCGAAGCATTGAAACCTTAATAAAAAATTAGCTTAAAAGATATGTCAGCACACGCACACGACTTAGCTGTAGATCACCACGACGATCACGGACATCATCACAAGGAAACATTCATTACTAAATATATATTTAGTCAGGATCATAAAATGATTTCCAAGCAATACCTTATTACAGGATTGATTATGGGAATTATTGGTATCGCCATGTCCTTGCTGTTTAGAATGCAATTGGCTTGGCCAGACCATCAATTTACAGCCTATGAAATTTTCCTAGGTAAATGGGGAACAGATGGCGTAATGGATCCAAGTATGTATTTGGCTCTTGTTACCATACACGGTACCATCATGGTGTTTTTTGTACTTACCGCTGGCTTGAGTGGAACCTTTAGTAACTTGCTTATTCCATTGCAGTGTGGTGCTAGGGATATGGCTTCAGGCTTCTTGAATATGGTATCCTACTGGTTGTTTTTCCTATCTAGTGTAATCATGGTTTGCTCTTTGTTTGTAGAGGCGGGTCCCGCTTCCGCAGGATGGACGATTTATCCTCCATTGAGTGCACTTCCGCAGGCCATTCCAGGGTCTGGAGCAGGGATGACACTTTGGTTGGTATCTATGGCCATCTTTATTGCTTCGTCTTTATTGGGGTCGCTTAACTACATTGTTACCGTATTGAATTTACGCACCAAGGGAATGTCCATGACCCGTTTGCCATTAACTATTTGGGCGTTCTTTATTACCGCTGTAATTGGGGTGGTATCTTTCCCAGTATTATTGTCTGCTGCATTATTGCTTATCATGGACCGAAGTTTCGGAACTTCGTTTTTCCTATCGGATATTTATATTGCAGGGGAAGTACTGCACAATCAAGGGGGATCTCCCGTACTCTATGAACACCTATTTTGGTTCTTGGGTCACCCTGAAGTATATATCGTATTACTTCCGGCATTAGGGATTACTTCAGAAATTATAGCCACTAACTCCCGAAAACCAATCTTTGGGTATCGAGCGATGGTTGCTTCCATTTTGGCAATTGCATTCCTATCTACCATCGTGTGGGGTCACCACATGTTTGTATCAGGGATGAATCCATTTTTGGGATCGGTATTTACATTTACCACATTATTGATTGCAATTCCTTCCGCAGTAAAAGCGTTCAACTACATTACTACACTTTGGAAAGGAAACCTGCAATTTAATCCTGCTATGCTATTTTCCATTGGGCTGGTTTCTACCTTTATCACTGGTGGACTTACAGGTATTATCCTTGGGGATAGCGCCCTAGATATTAACGTACACGACACGTACTTTGTAGTAGCTCACTTCCACTTAGTTATGGGTATTTCTGCCTTGTATGGTTTATTTGCTGGAGTGTACCACTGGTTCCCTAAAATGTTTGAAGGAAAACTTATGAATAAAAACTTGGGGTATGTGCATTTCTGGGTAACGGCAATAGGTGCTTACGGGGTGTTCTTCCCTATGCACTTTATTGGAATGGCAGGATTGCCAAGACGTTATTATACCAATACCGCCTTCCCATATTTTGATGACTTGGCAGACGTAAATGTGGTTATTACCATTTTTGCTTTCATTGCTGCTGCTGCTCAAATTGTATTCCTATTCAACTTTGTGTATTCTATTTTCTACGGAAAGAAAGGGCCTAAGAATCCATGGAAATCCAATACGTTGGAATGGACTGCTGAAGTAAAGCATATCCACGGAAACTGGGATGGCCCAATTCCACATGTGTACCGTTGGGCGTATGATTATAGCAAGCTGAACAAAGAAGGAACAGACTATGTAGTTCCTGGGCAGGATTATGCTCCGCAAACTTTACCCCTTCAGGATAATGAAGAGGAAATGAATCATTAACTATTCCTGTTATAAAAGCATTATAAAAACCCTTCCCATCCCGGAAGGGTTTTTTAGTATCTTTGGCTGACTTATTTTCAACCAACCAACATGTCATTAATTAAAAAGCTCTGGGTTCATTTCCCCAAAGCAATAGCCGGCAAGGAACAGGAATTTACTTCTGGGAGAATTCGTAAGGCGATTTTTATGCTATCGGTTCCTATGGTTTTGGAAATGATGATGGAGTCTATCTTTTTTTTGGTAGATGCCTATTATGTTTCCAGTCTGGGACCCAATGCAATTGCAACTGTAGGTCTTACGGAATCTGTTTTAACGTTGGTCTATGCAATTGCCATTGGTTTAAGCATGGGAGTTACTGCGATTGTTGCAAGGCGAATTGGTGAAAAGAATATTTTGGGTGCTTCCCAAACAGCGGTACAAGCTATTTTATTGGGGGTTGCGGTATCACTTTTGGTGACAATCGTAGGAATATTATTTCCAAAGGAAATTCTAGCGTTAATGGGAGGCGAGCCAGACTTAGTGAGTGAGGGCTTCGGATATACCCAAATTTTGTTGGGAGGGAATGTTACCATTATGTTGTTGTTTCTCATTAATGCCATTTTTCGAGGAGCAGGAGATGCTTCCGCAGCAATGAAAGTTTTGGTGTTTTCCAATGTGCTTAACATTATTCTGGATCCTATTTTTATTTTCGGTTGGGGAATTATTCCAGCTTTTGGTGTAAAAGGAGCGGCAATTGCTACAACCATTGGGAGGGGAAGCGCAGTGCTATTTCAGTTATGGATTTTATTTGCTGGCTGGACAAAGATTAAATTACAACTTAAGGATTTTACGCTCAAGATATCCATCATGTTCAATTTGATTAAAGTATCATTGGGAGGTATTGGGCAATTTATCATTGGGACCTCAAGCTGGGTGTTCCTAATGCGTATTATGGCAGAATTTGGCAGCGAAGTATTGGCTGGTTACACCATTGCCATACGAGTGTTGATGTTTACATTAATGCCTTCTTGGGGTATGAGCAATGCCGCAGCTACATTGGTTGGGCAAAACCTTGGTGCAGGAAAACCACTTAGGGCAGAAACTTCAGTGTGGAAAACGGGAAAATACAATGCCTATTTTATGATTTTGGTATCTCTTTTTTATTTGTTTTTTGCCAACACAATTATAGAGATATTTAGTGATCATTCTCAAGTGATTGAATATGGAGCATTAAGTCTTCAAATCATTGCAGCTGGATATGTTTTTTATGCCTATGGAATGGTAGTGATTCAAGCTTTTAATGGCGCAGGTGATACGCGAACCCCTACAGTTATTAATTTTTTCTGTTTTTGGCTGTTTCAACTACCTTTTGCTTATGTAGCAGCATTGGTATTTGATTGGGGGGTAATGGGGGTGTTAATTGCTATAACCTTAGCTGAAGCACTCATTGCTGTAATAGGTGTTTGGTGGTTCCGAAAGGGAAATTGGAAATCGGTACAGGTATAGTCTTTAACTTGTAGAACACTTCGTATATTTGTGATATGAATGAACATCTTGATCCTAGCGGTGAACACCTTTCGCCCCAAGAGTTGGATATTGAAAAAAAACTGCGCCCCATGTCTTTTATGGATTTCAATGGGCAGGATCAAGCGTTGGAAAACCTTCAGATTTTTGTAGAGGCAGCAAACCTTCGAAAGGAAGCTTTAGACCATACCTTATTTCATGGGCCACCGGGATTGGGAAAAACCACTCTTGCACATATCCTTGCACATGAACTAAATGTAAATATCAAAGTTACTTCAGGGCCGGTTTTGGATAAACCTGGTGATTTGGCAGGCCTACTCACCAATCTGGAAGAAAGGGATGTGCTATTCATTGATGAAATTCATAGGTTGAGCCCTGTCATTGAGGAATACCTGTATTCTGCTATGGAAGACTACAAAATTGATATCATGATTGAGTCTGGTCCTAATGCCCGTACGGTTCAAATAAATTTAAATCCTTTTACCTTGGTAGGTGCCACCACACGGTCTGGGTTGCTCACTGCTCCCATGCGTGCACGGTTTGGGATTTCTTCCCGACTGCAATATTACACCACCGAATTGCTTACGACCATTGTACAGCGAAGCGCTAACATCCTTGCTGTGCCTATCTCTATGGAAGCGGCCATTGAAATAGCAGGGAGAAGTAGGGGAACCCCTCGAATTGCAAATGCTTTACTGCGAAGGGTACGGGATTTTGCTCAAATTAAGGGAGATGGAAAAATTGATGTCAAAATTGCTCGGTTTGCTTTGGAAAAATTACACGTGGATGTACATGGCTTGGATGAAATGGACAATAAAATTCTGACCACAATTATCGATAAATTCAAAGGAGGGCCGGTAGGCATCACCACCTTGGCAACTGCAGTTTCAGAAAGTGCCGAAACCATAGAAGAGGTCTATGAGCCCTTTTTAATTCAGCAAGGGTTTGTAGTGCGAACCCCAAGGGGAAGGGAGGTAACCGAACTGGCCTACAAACACCTCGGGAAAATAAAGGGTGGGCACCAGGGCGGTTTATTCTAGCTTGATGGGGAAACGTCAAAAATATCACTATCCAAAAAGCGTCCCTCTTTTCAAATTTATATGGAATGCCGAAACAATTCGGAAAAACCCCATCCCTTTTCACAAAAAACATTTTAATGCGATAGGAAATACATTTTCGGTACGAATTGGTTGGAAAAAGTACATCATCCTTACCCGCGATGCGGAAGTGATTAAGCAAATTCTACAAAAACAGCATACCAATTTCCAAAAGTCTGATATTCAAACACGCTATCTTTCCAAATATCTTGGAAAAGGATTGCTAACTTCCAATGGCGCCCATTGGTTACGGCAGCGAAGATTGATTCAGCCAGCATTTCATAAAAAGAAACTGGATGGATTGGTTGTGCTTATCCAAAAAACTATTGAACAAGAGCTTTCCGGAATCCCTAGCCAACAGGCAATGGATGTATTCCCATTGATGAATCGTTTGGCATTCAAAGTGGTGGCAACCTCCCTTTTTGATCTATCCATTTCCGAAGCACAGCTTGTCCGTTTGCAGTATATCATAGAAGAAGTACAGGCCTTTTTGGTGAAGGAACTTCGGGTGCCACATAAAAAATGGTGGTATAAATTAAGTGGGCAAATGAAGCACCATCTCGCATTGGCTAAAGAGAGTAGGGTGATAATTCAGGAAATCATAGAAGATCGTAAAGCTTCCAAAAACACCCATCAAGACCTTCTGGAAATGTTGTTGGATGCGCGTTACGAAGATTCCGGAGCACCCATGGAAATGAAACAACTCATAGACGAAATTACCATTCTTTTTGTGGCCGGCCATGAGACCACGGCCAATGCGCTTTCGTTTACCTATTTCCTGCTCGCAAAACACCCAGCTATTCAACAGAAAGTATTGGAGGAAGTTACCTTGGTAGAACGCGGATTCCCGTCTGGAGTGGAAAAAATACAACAATTGCCCTACACTAAAGCGGTGATTGAGGAAGCGATGCGGCTTTATCCGCCAGCTTGGATTACCGATAGGGCAAGCCTGAAAGATGCTTCAGTGGGGGATTATGTATTGCAATCCAAAACCCTTATCGGAATTTCCTTTTACGAATTACACCGAAACCCCGAATACTGGAAAGACCCAGACACATTTTGGCCTGAACGTTTCCTAGAAAGGGAAAAGGGAACAAAAGATGCCTATTATCCTTTTGGGGCTGGCCCCAGAATGTGCATCGGGATGGGTTTTGCCTTATACGAAATGATATTGGCCGTCGCTTTTGTAGTGCACAGGTATCATCTAAGCACGACCCTTTCCGAGGCAAAAATGAATCCGTTAATTACGCTAAAGCCAGATGGGCTGGAAGTAACATTTACTGAAAGATGACGCTGCAATCCCAACATACGCAATTTATTAAAGCAGAGGCCAAACGTCTGGGGTTTTTGTCCTGCGGAATTAGCAAAGCCGAATTTTTGGAAGAGGAAGCTCCTCGTTTGGAGCAATGGTTAAAAGAAGGGATGCATGGCGAGATGCAATACATGGAAAATTATTTTGATAAGCGTTTGGATCCTACCAAATTGGTAGAAGGCTCCAAAAGTGTCATTTCCTTACTGCTGAATTATTTTCCCTCTGAACACCAACGGGAGAATACGTATAAAATTTCGAAGTATGCTTACGGAAAAGATTATCACTTTGTCATAAAGGAAAAATTAAAAGAATTGTTACATGCTATCCAAACTGAAATTGGCGAGGTACACGGAAGGGCATTTGTAGATTCCGCACCTGTTTTGGATAAAGCTTGGGCTGCAAAAAGTGGTTTAGGGTGGATTGGGAAACACAGTAATTTACTTTCCAAAAAGGTGGGTTCTTTTTTCTTTATTGCAGAGCTGATTGTAGATATCCCATTGGCATATGATACTCCTGTTACAGATCACTGCGGAAGCTGTACTGCTTGTATAGACGCTTGTCCTACCCAGGCTATCGTACAACCCTATGTGGTAGATGGCAGCAAGTGTATTTCTTATTTAACCATTGAGTTGAAAGATCAAATCCCTAAAGAATTCTCCGGAAAAATGGATGATTGGATGTTTGGTTGCGACGTATGCCAGGATGTGTGCCCTTGGAACCGTTTCAGTAAGCCTCATAGGGAACCATTGTTCAATCCGCATCCCGAATTGCTTTCCAATAGCAAAAAGGAATGGGAGGAAATCACCCAAGAGGTATTTCAGGAGATCTTTCAAAAGAGCGCGGTAAAGCGAACCCAGTTTTCGGGATTACTTCGTAACATCAACTTCATAAAAGAATAAAAGCGAAAGTTTTTTCATACCATCAACTCTAGTATCTTTGTAAGTCTTATACCGTAGCTATGAGCAAACAAAGTAAACGCAGGGAGGCACTCATTTATCACGCCAGACCTCGCCCTGGAAAGATTGCGATTGTACCTACCAAAAAATATGCAACACAGCGTGATTTGTCGCTAGCATATTCCCCTGGTGTTGCAGAGCCCTGTTTGGAGATTGAAAAAGCAACAGACCAAGTCTACCGCTATACCAATAAGGGAAACTTAGTGGCTGTAATCTCAAATGGAACAGCAGTTTTGGGATTAGGAAATATTGGCCCTGAAGCTTCTAAACCGGTAATGGAAGGAAAGGGTTTGCTCTTTAAAATTTTTGCAGATATTGATGTGTTTGATATTGAAATTGGTACCGAAGACATTGATGCGTTTATTGAAACCGTAAAAAATATTGCCCCCACTTTTGGAGGGATCAACTTAGAAGATATTAAAGCGCCGGAAGCTTTTGAAATTGAGCGAAGGCTAAAGGAAGAGTTGGATATTCCCGTCATGCACGATGACCAACATGGAACGGCGATCATTTCTGCAGCAGCTTTATTAAATGCCCTTGAAATTGCTGAAAAAAATATAGACGAAGTGCAGATTGTAATTAGCGGGGCTGGAGCTGCCGCGGTTTCCTGTACTCGCTTATATAAGGCTTTTGGGGCTAAGGCAGAAAATATTGTCATGCTTGATAGTAAAGGGGTCATTCGGAAGGATAGGGAAACCCTTAGCGAGGAAAAAGCTGAATTTGCAACTGATAAAAAAATTGATACCCTTGAAGAAGCGCTTCAAGACGCTGATGTGTTCGTGGGGCTTTCCATTGCAGACATTGTCACTCCGGCAATGCTTTCCAAAATGGCCCCGAACCCTATTGTATTTGCTATGGCTAATCCCAATCCGGAAATTGCATATGACCTAGCTGTAGAGACAAGGGATGATATCATTATGGCTACAGGGAGAAGTGACCATCCTAACCAGGTAAATAATGTATTGGGGTTCCCCTTTATCTTTAGGGGTGCCTTGGATGTTCGGGCGACAAAGATTAATGAAGCTATGAAAATGGCGGCTGTAAAAGCCTTAGCGGAATTAGCAAAAGAACCCGTACCCGAACAGGTAAATATTGCCTATGGGGAAACCCGATTGCAATTTGGAAAAGAATATATCATTCCGAAGCCATTTGACCCTAGGTTGATTTCAGCGGTTCCCCCAGCGGTTGCAAAAGCTGCCATGGAAAGTGGGGTGGCCTTGTCGCCCATTAAAGATTGGGATAGGTACATAGATGATTTGAATGAGCGCATGGGAAGTGACAATAAAATCATCAAATTGTTGACAGACCGTGCAAAAAGCAACCCAAAACGGATTGTGTTTGCTGAGGCAGATCATTTGGATGTACTTCGGGCCGCACAGATCGCACATGAGGAAGGAATTGCAATTCCAATTTTGCTGGGAAGAAAGGATATTATTAAGGAATTGATGGAAGAATTGGATTTTGAGCATGATATGGAAATCATCGATCCAAAATCTGATGAACATGTTGAGCAGTTGAAACAATATGCCAACTCGTATTGGGAACGAAGAAAACGAAAGGGCGTCACCTTCTATGATGCTAAAAAGCTTATGCGGGAGCGAAATTATTTTGCTGCCATGATGGTAAATTGTGGAGATGCAGATGGAATGCTTTCTGGGTATGCGCGTTCCTATCCTTCGGTCTTGAAACCTGTTTTGGAAACCATTGGAAAATTTGAAGGAGTAAATAAAGTCGCTACAACCAACTTAATGCTAACGGGTAGAGGTCCATTATTTATGTCTGATACGTCCATAAATATTAACCCTACTTCAAAAGAGTTGGCCAACATTGCACAAATGACCAATTATACCATTAAGATGTTTGGCTTTACCCCTGTAATTGCAATGATTTCCTATGCCAACTTTGGCTCTTCAAATGACCCTCATGCGGTAAAAGTTCGAGAAGCAGTTTCCTTATTGCATAAATCCAATCCAGATATGATTGTAGATGGGGAAGTACAAACAGACTTTGCCCTGAACGCAGAACTATTGAAGGAGAAATTCCCGTTTTCTAAACTAGCAGGGAATAAAGTAAACGCAATGATATTTCCCAATTTAGATTCGGCCAATAGTAATTACAAACTTTTAAAGGAACAAAAAGGGGTAGAATCTATAGGTCCTATAATGTTAGGAATGAAGCGTCCGGTGCACCTTTTTCAACTAGGTGCAAGCGTAGAAGAAATGGTGAATATGACAGCAGTAGTTGTGGTAGATGCACAGCAAAAAGAAAATTATCAAAATCGGCAAAAAAATAAATAAAACCTAGGATTTGTCAAGGCTTATTTTAATTAGCTTAATACTGGCAGATGCAAATAATTGTACTATATTTGAGCCATTAACCTTTTGTTAACAAATGATAACCCATCTACAGGGAAGACTTGTTGAAAAAACCCCCACTGATGTTGTGATAGATTGTAACGGAGTGGGTTATTTTTTGAATATCTCACTGCATACCTTTTCTCAGTTATCTGATGGAGAAAATATTCGGTTGTATACCCAATTGTTGGTTCGGGAAGATGCCCATACCTTGTTTGGGTTTGCTTCCAAGGAAGAACGTGAAATATTCAATCTGTTATTGTCTGTATCTGGAGTAGGGGCTAGCACTGCGAGAACGATGTTGTCTTCGCTTTCTCCAGAGTTGGTAAGGGATTCTATCGTTTCCGAAGACATTGCAACCATACAGAGTGTCAAGGGAATAGGTTCTAAAACTGCCCAGCGGGTCGTGTTGGATCTCAAGGATAAAATCTTAAAAGTGTATGCTGCTGAAGGGATTTCTACATCGTCAAGCAATACGAAGAGAAATGAAGCGTTATCTGCATTGGAGACATTGGGTTTTGTGAAGAAACAGGCCGAAAAAGCCTGCGATGCTGTATTGAAAGAACAACCTCAAGCCTCTGTAGAGGAAATTATAAAACAGGCTTTAAAAAATTTGTAAAGATTTGGGAGTGAAAAATTACAATTTTAAAAACAGCTTAACCACCTATATTGTCATAGCAATTTTTACCCTTACCGGGGCTGTAGTTCAAGCACAGGACTCTACCGCTACTGGATATGATCAAGGGAGGATGGATTTGCCCCAACCCACAAGTATAGAAGATTTATATACCTATGATCCCATCACAGATCGGTATATTTTAAATCGTGTAGTAGGACAATTCAATATTTCCTATCCGGTGATCCTTACCCCAGAAGAATACCGTGATTTGGTGCTTCGGGAACAAATGAAGGCGTATTTCAAGGAAAAGATAGATGCAGCCGATGGACGAAAAGAAGGAGCCGAAGAAGATCAGAAAAACCTACTCCCAACGTTTTATGTGAATTCAGATTTCTTCGAAGCTATTTTTGGAGGAAACACCATTGAAATCATTCCGCAGGGAACCGTAGAATTAGATTTGGGTATTTTATACACCAAACAGGACAATCCACAATTTTCCCCACGAAATAGAAGCAACCTCTCTTTTGATTTTGATCAACGTATTAGCTTAAGCTTACTTGGGAAAGTTGGGGAACGACTTCAGGTAACGGCAAATTACGACACCCAATCTACCTTTGATTTTCAGAACCTAATTAAATTGGAATATACCCCTACGGAAGATGATATCATTCAGAAAATTGAAGTGGGGAATGTGAGCATGCCACTTAACAGTACGCTCATACAAGGGGCGCAAAGTCTTTTTGGGGTAAAGGCACAATTACAATTTGGAAATACGACCATTACAGGAGTGTTTTCTGAACAGCGTTCAGAAACAAGATCGGTAGTGGCAGAAGGAGGAGCTACAGTAACAGATTTTGAACTTTTCGCCTTAGACTATGACGAAAACAGACACTTTTTCTTAAGCCATTACTTTAGGGACAATTATGACCGGGTTTTAGCAAATTATCCCTTTATCAATTCCAATATCCAAATAACCCGTGCTGAAGTTTGGATCACCAATAGAAATACCACAACAAATGATGTTCGGAATATTGTAGCGGTGCAGGACATTGGTGAGGCCGATTTGAGTAATATTGGACTTAGTTTTGTGCCAGGTGGATTCATCAATAAACCTAAAAATTCCTTCCCAGATAACTCCAATAACGATTTTAATCCCTTCGGAATAGATGATCCTAGCGTACAAAGTGTGTTAAACGATAACATCCGTGATGTAGCTACCGTACGAAGTGGTTTTGGAGGAGTTCCCGTTAATGAAGGAATTGATTATGTGACCCTCGAGAGTGCCCGAAAACTACAACCGAATGAGTATGACTTGAATACGCAGTTGGGATATATTTCCCTAAATCAACGCTTGAATAATGATGAGGTACTGGCTGTAGCATTCCAATTTACCGTAAATGGAAATGTTTACCAAGTAGGAGAATTTTCAACCGATGGAGTAGAAGCTACTGGAATTATCAACCAGGGGGAAGGCGGTACCGGTGGTACTGGAGGAACTGGAGGAACCACTAATGAAGAAAATGCTCAGGGATTACCTCAAAACCTTGTGGTAAAATTATTGAAAAGTAATATCACCAATGTAGACGAACCAGTTTGGGATTTGATGATGAAAAACATCTACCCCATAGGTGCGTATCAATTGGAGCAGGAAGATTTTAGGATGAATATCCTTTACTTAGACCCTTCGCCAATTAACTACATATCGCCAGTTGCTGGAACGGAATTTCCAGAACCTAACATGACCGATATCAATCCGGTAGACCTTAATGATGCAACATTGCTTCGGGTATTTAATCTAGACCGGTTGAATTTCAATAATGACCCACAACAAGGTGGGGATGGTTTCTTCGATTTCTACCCCGGAATTACTGTAGATCAAGAAAATGGAAGAATTGTTTTTACTTCTGTGGAACCGTTTGGGGAATACCTATTTAACAAGCTGGATACGGGCCCAAGCGAAAGCTATGAAAATCCGTTAACCTATAATGCCAACCAACAAAAGTATGTTTTCCGTGAGCTTTATACTTCTACAAAGGTAATTGCCGAACAAGAAGGAAGTGATAAAAACAAATTTCAATTAAAAGGGAGTTATAAATCAACTGGAGGAGACGGAATTCCTATAGGGGCTTTTAATATTCCGCAAGGATCGGTAACTGTTACTGCTGGTGGAAGGACCTTAGTGGAAGGGGTAGATTATACTGTGAATTATCAATTGGGAAGGGTGCAGATTTTGGATCCATCATTGCAAAACTCCAATACCCCAATCAATATTAGTGTGGAAAACAACACACTTTTCGGTCAACAAACAAAACGGTTTACAGGATTTGATGTACAGCATAGATTTAGTGATAAATTCCAGATTGGAGGTACTTTATTAAATCTTAATGAGCGTCCGCTTACGCAAAAAGCAGCCTTCCAGAATGAGCCTATCAATAATACCATGTTCGGTTTTAATGCAAACTATTCTACGGAAGTTCCATTCTTAACGCGTATGGTAAACAAACTTCCCAATATTGATACCGATGTGCCATCCAACCTATCGGTTCGTGGGGAATTTGCCTACCTATTACCTGGCGCACCAAAAGTGTCTAATTTTGATGGAAAGACTACTGCCTATGTAGATGATTTTGAAGCTGCACAAACCGCAATTGACATTAGTTCTCCGCTTACTTGGTTCCTTTCAAGTACCCCAATAGGTTTTGGGGGGGATTTACCCAATGATGATTTGGCATACAACTATAATCGTGCAAAATTATCGTGGTATACCATAGACCCCGTTTTTTATAGCAGTCAGCGCCCAGACGGCATCACAGATGAAGAGCTTTCTTCTCCTTTCGCAAGAAGGATTTTTAGGGATGAAATTTTCCCAGACCAAGATATTATTCAAGGACAAACACAGGCGCTTTTCCCATTGAACCTCGCCTATTATCCTACGGAAAGAGGGCCATACAACTATAATCCTCAGGCCAATGGAACAAACACATTGCCTAATCCGGAAGCTCGCTTTGGTGGAATCGCCCGTCAGTTAAGCACCACCGATTTCGAAAGAGCCAATGTGGAATACATTCAATTTTGGTTAATGGATCCGTTCATCTATGATGAGAACCTAAACAACCCTGGGGGAAAACTTACCATTGATTTAGGAAACATTTCCGAAGATGTCTTAAAAGATGGTAGAAAACAATATGAAAACGGACTTCCGGAAGAAGGAGGATCTGATAACACCACACTAGAAACCGAATGGGGGAAAGTTCCTATCAACCAGTCATTGGTTTATACGTTTGCTACACAGGGACAGGAAAGAACCAATCAGGATATTGGTCTGGATGGTCTTTCTGATGCTGAAGAGGCTGCTAAATACCCCAATTTTGCAGGATTGCCAGACCCTGCTGGAGATAACTACCAATACTTCGTACAAGGCGAAGGAGGGATTGTAGATCGCTACCGACTGTTTAACGGAACGCAAGGAAACTCTCCAGATCAGTTTAGTGATACCAATAGGGGATCTACCGCTCAACCCGATGTGGAAGATATTAACCGGGACAATACCATGAACACGGTAAATAGTTATTTCTCTTATGAACTGGATGTTCTTCCGGGGATGAATCAAGAGAATTCAGAGTTTATTACTGATGTCAAGGAAATTACCGTAACCACACAAAATAATCAGGATATTCCTGTTCGTTGGATTCAATTTAGAATTCCGCTAAGTGAGTATTCCGAAGCAGTAAACGGTATTGCAGATTTCCGTTCCATCCGCTTTATGCGTATGTTCATGTCTGGATTCCAGCAGGAAACCATCCTTCGTTTTGGAACTTTTGAACTATACAGAGGAGACTACAGAAGATATACAGAGACCTTAGAGGCAGACGGATTGGAAGATCCAGATAACACTACTTTCGAAAATGAGGCGGTAGGGGTTATTCAAAATAGTAATTATGTAATTCCACCTGGGGTATTCCGGGAAGAATTAAACAATAATAATAACATCATCCGTCAAGATGAACAATCCCTTTCCCTAAGGGTTTGTGAATTAGAGCCAGGGGATGCACGTGGGGTTTACAAGTACTTCAATGTGGATATGCGACAGTATAAAAACTTGGAGATGTTTATCCACGCCGAGTCATTGGAAGCACCGGCTCCATTGCTTGGAGATGGCGAGCTTAAAGCGTTTATTAGGTTGGGGAATGACTTGAATACCAGTTTCTACGAGATTGAAATTCCCCTCGTAGTTTCGCCAAATTTACCAAACCCTACAGATGCCGATGCAGATAGGGTGTGGCCTACGGAAAACCGCTTGGAATTCCCATTGGCCGCATTGCAGCAAATGAAGAATTTGGCTTTGTCCACTGAAAATTCCGGAGATCTTATTGAAGAAGCTAATGGTATTAAGTATGCTGCCCCTGGAGTAATTGAAGCCAATGAAGATTATCGCTTTGGAATAAAAGGTAATCCTAGTTTTGGTAATGTGAGGGTGATTATGATCGGACTTAGAAACTCTAAGGACAATACTGGAAACCTTTGTGGTGAAGTGTGGTTCAACGAACTTCGAATGAGTGAATTGGAAAATAAAGGTGGATGGGCAGCAGTCGCAAATTTAGATGCCAACGTTGCCGATTTTGCCAATGTAAGCGCTACAGGAAAAGTAAGTACAATTGGTTTTGGTTCCATAGAACAAGGACCTAACCAACGTAGTTTGGAAGATACCAAACAATATGATGTGGTCACCAATGTAAACCTTGGACAACTATTGCCTAAGAAATGGGGGATCCAACTTCCATTTAATTACGGAATTGGGGAAGAAATCATCACTCCAAAATACGATCCCGAATTTGACGACATTGAACTTCAAGATCGTTTAGATGCTACGGAAGATCCAGAACGTAGGGACGCAATTGAGGAACAAGCCATTAATTACACCAAGCGGCAAAGTATCAATTTCATTGGGGTTCGGAAAAACAGAAATTCCGAAAACCAACGCAAGCCCATGCCTTATGATATTGAAAACTTTACCTTCTCGTATTCCTATAATCAAGAGGATCACCACGATTTTGAAATTGAAGAGTCCTTGGATCAAAATGTTCGGGTGGGTGGAACCTATGAATACACCATTCAGCAAAAACCCATTGAACCCTTCAAAAAGAACGATTCACTATTCAATGGAAAATACTGGCAATTCCTGAAAGACTTGAATTTTAACTTGCTTCCAAGTAGTATTGCAGTAAGTTCAAATATCACAAGACAATACAACGAGCAAAAGTTTCGTGAATTGGAAACCTTAGGCGCTGGAACGATTGGTTTGCCTACCTTATATCAGCGAAATTTCCTTTTTGATTGGCAGTATACCATCAATTATAACCTTACGGAATCCCTTCGGTTTAATTTCAATGCAGCGAACAACCGAATCGTGAATAATTACATTCAAGATGGAATTGTAGATAATTCCATAGGGGTTTGGGATGGATTCTTTGATGTGGGAGACCCTAATCAGCATTTCCAAAGCCTTCAATTGAATTACGACTTGCCTTTTGCTAAATTCCCATTCCTGCGATGGATTCGGGCGACCTATTCCTATCAAGGGGATTACCAATGGCAAGATGGAAGTGATTTGTTTAGTAATGTGCCAATCACAGATGAGAATGGTGATGTTACTTTTTATAACCTTGGAAATTCTGTTCAGAATGCAAGTACGCATCGTATCAATTCTACACTTGACATGAACACTTTTTACCGCTATGTTGGCTTGACGAAAATTAAAGCCAATTCTAATCGTGGCGGTGGCCGTGGAGGTCGAGGTGGAAGAGGTGGTAATGAAGGTGAAGGCGGCCCCGGCGGAAAAGGCGGTGGCGGCGAGAAAGGATCGGAAAAATCTGGATCTTCTCTAACTTCCGGAGGAAGAGGAGGCGCTGGTGGAAGGGGTGGTGCTGGAGGTGACACGCGTACTGGTTTGAGCGGTGGGCAAAAAGCAGCTAATTTCTTAATAGGCTTGGCAACCTCTATAAAAAAGATTCAGTTTAATTATCAAGAAAACCAAGGGATTTACCTTCCCGGATATATTCCTTCCATAGGATTTGCAGGGTCTTTGAAGCCTTCTACAGGTTTCGTTTTTGGTAGTCAGGCAGAAATTCGTGATCTCGCTGCCAGAAAAGGTTGGCTAACCATTTATCCAGAGTTCAACGAACAGTATACCGAGGTAGAAAGTAGACAATTGGATGTTCAAGTAAACATGGAACTGATTCCCGATTTGAAAATCGATTTCAATGGGAACAGGGCTTTTTCTGAAAACTATGCTGAAAATTACATAGTGGAGGATGGGATTTATCGTTCCTTGACACCCAATACTTTCGGAAACTTTAATATTTCAACTTTATTAATAAAAACAGCCTTTAGCCAGAGTGATGAAACCAACTCTGCGGCTTTTGATGACTTTAGGACAAACCGATTGGTCGTTGCAAATCGTTTGGCAGAGGAATTTTATGGAACTCCTAATTTCCCTGTTGACGATGATGGGTTCCCTGTAGGTTTCGGAAAAACAAGTCAGCAAGTACTATTGCCCGCCTTCCTTTCAGCCTATAAAGGAAGCGATGCTTCTACTGAAAAAACCGGTATACTTCGTGATATTCCACTTCCTAACTGGGATCTGAAATATACTGGATTGATGCGAATTCCATGGTTTAAAAAGAATTTTAAGCGGTTTTCTATCCAGCACGGGTATCGTGCATCCTACACGGTTAATCAATTCCAGACCAATTTGGATTACGATCGTAACAATCCGGAAGCGTTGGATCAATCTGGCAATTTTAAAAGTCCGATTTTCTTGAACAACGTTAATTTAACAGAGCAATTCTCTCCATTGGTCCGATTGGATTTCGAAATGCAAAACTCTATCAAAATTTTGGCAGAGCTTCGGAAAGATCGTGCCCTATCATTGAGTTTTGCCAACAATTTATTGACGGAAATCAAAAGAGATGAAATTGTACTAGGATTGGGTTACAGAATCAAGGATTTAAAAATTGGAACCAATTTTGGTGGAAAGAAAAGGGTGTTGACCAGTGACTTGAATTTCAAAATGGACTTCTCCATTAGAGATAATAAAACCATTATCCGTTATCTGGATATTGCCAATAACCAAACTACGGCGGGGCAGACTATTTATGGCCTTCAGTTTACTGCAGACTATGCCTTAACCAAAAATTTAACCGCCTTGTTCTATTACGATCATACGTTCTCTGAATATGCCATATCCACTGCCTTCCCGCAAACGACCATTAGGAGTGGTATTACTTTGAGATATAACTTCGGAAATTAATTTAAAAATAGTATTCTATGAATGTTCCTTCCCATTTAAAATACACTAAAGATCATGAGTGGATCCTTGTAGAGGGAGATACCGCAACAGTAGGTATTACTGATTTTGCCCAAGGGGAATTGGGTGATATTGTTTATGTTGAAGTTGAAACCCTAGATGAAACACTAGATCAAGAAGAGGTGTTTGGAACCGTGGAAGCGGTAAAAACCGTGTCTGATCTTTTCTTGCCTTTATCTGGAGAGATCATTGAATTTAATGAAGAGCTGGAGAATGAGCCAGAAAAAGTGAATTCAGATCCTTATGGAGAAGGATGGATGATTAAGATTAAATTTTCCAATCCAGACGAAATAGATAGCCTTTTGGATGCCGATGCCTATAAAGCGCTTATTGGAGGCTAAGAATATTCGCCTTTTTTCCATTATATATACTTTGGGAATTACTGTCTTGATGGTAATACCTGTCCCTGAACAACAACAAATTGATGTGCCTAATTTAGATAAATGGGTTCATACTTTAGTATATGTGTTGTTTTCCTCATTATGGCTTTGGGCATACCAAGCACAAATACAAAAAAAATCAGTGCTATTTTGGATAATAACCACAAGTGTATTGGTTTATGGTATAGTTATTGAGATAGTTCAGGGGAATTTTATTCCTTCTAGAAGTTTTGATTTACTGGATATTGCTGCCAATTCCTTGGGTATTTTAATTGGAGGTTGGTTTTTTCGGCGATTTAAAAAATATCGGAAGGTTTAATGAAATTTCACTTTGTATTTACCATACATTTTATCTATTTTAGCAACTATCTAAATTTTCAACTATGGAACCTAAAAAAAATCCAAAAGCCGATCTCACTCGATGGAGCTCCGTTTATTTCTTAGCGGGCTTGGTGCTTATGCTTTTTCTAGCATGGCAGGCAGTTGAGTGGAAAACGTATGACCAAGACGATATTGCAGGTGATATCCTGGATGTTGGTGATGATATTGAAGAAGAAGTGCCAATTACACAGCAACTTACTCCACCACCACCGCCACCACCGCCACCACCAGCACCCGAAGTAATAGAGGTTGTAGAAGATGAAGAAGAGGTTGAAGAAACCATTATAGAATCTACTGAAACCAATCAAAACGAAGAAATCGTTGAGATTGAAGAAATTGAAGAAGTAGAAGAAGAAGAAATTGCTGATGTGCCTTTCGCAGTAATTGAAAATGTACCAATCTATCCTGGTTGTGAGAACGCCGGAGATAACAATGCGAAGAAAAAATGTATGTCTGATAAGATTGCCCAGTTCGTAAACAAAAAGTTTGATACAGATCTGGCAAGTGATTTAGGATTGGAAGGAAGACAAAGAATTTCCGTACAGTTCAAAATTGATAAAAATGGAAATGTAACGAATGTACGTGCCCGTGCTCCACACCCAAGATTAGAGCAGGAAGCTGTTGAAGTGGTGAAGTCATTGCCTAAGATGACCCCAGGAAAACAACGTGGTAAAGCTGTAGGGGTATTGTATGCTCTTCCTATCTTATTCCAAGTTGAAAATTAATAGATAGTTCGTTCCGATACTTTATAAAAACCGCCCTCTCGAAAGAGGGCGGTTTCTTTTTTGGCACATACCTTGATTTTGATATAGTAGTTAACTTAAAAAATCAAATAGTATGATGCCATCAGTAAAAAAGTGGATGCGTTCACACACGGCAACGCCCACTTCAAAAAGGGAAGAAAAAAAAAGGGTAAATATCCAGTGGAATTCTGGATTGGTCTTTCAGTTGAGTTTAATTGCCAGTCTTTTGCTTACGTTTTTTATCGTAGAACAGCATTGGGGCACTAAAGCCGAAATAGCTTATACGCCTTCAGATACCTATTTTGTATTAGATCCACCAGTACAGGAATATAAGATTGAAGAAGTTCCAGTTAAAAAAGTAGAAAAGGTAGTTGCAAAACCAAAAACTCCGCGGGTAATACAGCCCGCTGTAGTGAACGTCTTGAAAGAGGTTGTGAACACATCTACTATTAAGGAGGATGTTGTTCCTACTACAGAAGTAAAGACTGAAAGCACTACAACAGTGCCAACTACGACGGTTAAAACAACTGCTCCAAAAAATAGAAATATAATGAATGTTCAAGAAGTTCCTATTTTTCCAGGCTGTGATGCAAGTGCTTCAAATGTGGAGAGGCGTGACTGTATGAATGAGAAAATCAAAGCATTCATTGCAAGGTCTTTTAGGGTTGATAAGTTCACCGACAAATATTTAGGTGAAACCAATCGAATTCAAGTGGCATTTACAATTGATGCGAATGGAGAAGTAGTGAATATCCAAACTCGGGCCACGCATAAGGATATGGAAGAAGAAGCGCAGCGAGTGGTTGGGAATCTTCCAAAAATGACCCCTGCCAAACACAATGGCCTGCAAGTGCCTATCATGTATTCCATACCTATTGTATTGAATATTGAACAATAAATGGAAACCCGCTAAAAAGCGGGTTTTTTTATGATGCCTTTTTTCATGTCAAAAAAACGTATCTTTCGGGAAATTAATACTAGCTCCATGACCCGAAACGTTGTCTTGTTTCTTTGTGTTTTATTAGTATCCTTGCCCCTTTTTTCACAAGAGGATTCCGAAGAAAAATACCCCGTATTCCCTAATTGCCAGAAAAAGCCTATTGATGAATTGAAAGGATGCTTCAATGCTACTGTTCGCGATTTGTTGTTTTCCAATTTGGAATTGCCTCAAGTGGTTCAAGATGAAAATTACAAAGGGGTGGTTACGGTGATGTTTGAAGTAAATGAAACGGGTAATTTTAAGGTGATTTATGTAGAGAGTATATACCAAGAGTTAAAAGATGCCGTGCAGACTGCTTTTGGAGCATTTCCGGAAGTAACCCCAGCTACCTATAGTGGGAGGCCAACGTATACTCAATATACCATACAATTTCCAATTCCGTTGGAAAACCCTTCGGATAGTACTGATACTATTGAAAACACTACAAAAAAGGATGGGCTTATTGGTAAGGAGGAGCTTTCCGAATATGATGATATTGAGTATCTGCCGTATGATAATGAAGAATATAAAAGCGGAATCAATATTCCTTTATCACACCATCAATATAGCTTGTTTGATCCATACATCAATCAAATAGGAGCCAATAATCATACAGCCCAAAAACCTTTTGTGTACAGTGAAGTAAATACATATTATGACTTTGCTGCACAGAATAAATCTATAAGTAAAGAAAGGTCAACTTGGTTGGGTAGAAAATGGTGGAATGAACACATGGTACAGTTCAAAGGGAAAGACTTTTGGGTGACTTTAGATCCTGGGGTTGATCTACAAGTAGGAAAAGATACGGATGCAGACATCAATACATATAATAATACCCGTTTGATCTACGCTCAAGGTGGAATAGGTAAAAAAGTAAATTTCTTTGCTACTATCTATGAAAGTCAGGGGAGATTCGCAGATTATTTCAATAGGTATGCAGAGTCTATTGCTCCTGCAGGTGGAAATCCAGCAATAATTCCAGGCAGGGGAATTGCAAAACGATTCAATGAAGATGCATATGACTATCCTGTTGCCACCGGACATGTATCTTTCACGCCTTCTAAACATTTTAACCTGCAATTGGGACACGGAAACCTTTTTATAGGAGACGGGTATCGATCCTTATTGTTGAGTGATAATGCAAGTCCGTATCCTTTTTTTAAATTGAACACCACCTTTTGGAAGATTAAATACACCAATACTTGGATGTCTCTACGAGACGTTCGGCCCGAAGTCCAGGAAGGAGGGTCGTTCCGTACAAAGTTTATGGCACAGCATTACTTAAGTTATAACATTACCAAACGATTGAATATTGGGCTATTTGAATCGGTTGTTTGGGAAAATGACAATGACCGCGGATTTGATTTCAATTATATCAATCCGGTCATTTTTTACCGTGCAATAGAGTTTTCAACAGGTTCAAGGGGAGGAAATGCCCTTATAGGTTTGACGGCCAAATATAAATTTACCAATAGGGTAAATGCGTATGGACAATTATTAATAGATGAGTTCTCTTCTGGTGATATATTCGGCGGAAACGGAAGCTATAAAAATAAAATTGCCTATCAGTTAGGAGCTAAATATTACGACGCTTTTGGAGTGAAGAATTTGTACCTTCAAGGAGAATATAACAGGGTGCGACCTTATACCTATTCCCATAATACCATTACGTTGAATTATGGACACAGCAACCAATCTATGGCGCATACGTTGGGTGCTAATTTTTCTGAATGGATCGCAATCGCCCGCTATCAGAAAAATAGAATTTTTGGGGATGCAAAACTGGTTTTTGCGAAAAGAGGTTTTGATTTTAATACGTCAGAAGATATGTTCTTTTATGGAGGCGATATTTATGGGACTGAAGATAATCGCGTTTCGGATGAAGGGAATAATCTTGGACAGGGAAATACCGTTGATTTCTTTCACGGGGAACTAACGGTTGGATATCTTATCAATCCAGCAACAAATTTAAAAGTATACGGAACGTTTCTATATCGCGACTTCAAACCGGAAGTAAACACCGAAACCGTCTTTGAAAACCAAACAACTTGGTTCAATTTTGGAATCAGAACCGATTTATTTAACTGGTACTACGATTTTTAAAAATTAGTTTTTCGATCTTTTACCTTTGTATTTACGTTCCACATCCTGATAAAGGGTTGTAATTATTTTTTCCCTATTAATAAATCCATTTCCAAAACCTTTGTCATCAAACTCTTTGGTGAATTCCCGTTCTGCCAGTATTTGTTCAAGTGTTTTTCCAGAGAGATAGTAAAACTCAATACGTGAAGTTAAAAACTCCAGCATTCTTTGCGTATATTTTACATCGTCTAAGGTAGCTAGTTTACCATGACCCGGAATGATTTTGACATCATCATCTGCCATCATAATGATTTTGGAAAGCCCCTCCATGTATCCTGCGGTAGTCCCTCCATTTTCCAAATCTATAAAAGGATATTTGCCAGAAATGAAGGCATCTCCGGTGTGCATTACATTTGCTTTGGTAAAATATACAATGGCGTCTCCATCTGTATGCGCATTATGAACGTGGGTCAATACAATATTATCTTCATTGTAGTATAAGGTCATATTTTCACCAAAGGTGATATTTTGTGCGAGGGGATTTTCTGAAATGTTGATTTCAATATCAGCAGACGCTTCCTTAGCCATTCGTTCTACTTCTTCTTCAGAAGCTCCTTTGTTTCGGAATTGTTCCATAAGCACATTCAAACTATCCTCCATCATTTGACGCTCTTGCTTCATTAAGTCCTCCATGATACGATTGCGATTATTCCTTTGAGCAATGGCAATGGCCCCCATATCTTTCAGAACGGCATTTCCCCCAATATGGTCGCCATGATGATGTGTATTGATTAATAAGCGCACATTTTGGGTACTTAACCGTAAGATGGCATTCAGTATATGTGGTGCGGAAGCTTCAAATTGACTATCAACCACCAAAACCCCGTCTTTCCCTATTTGTACCGCAACATTGCCACCTTTACCTTCAAGAATATAAATGCTATCTTGAATATGGGTGGTTCTTACGCGGTATTCATAATCTAGGGAGGTTCCATTTTCCTGAACCTGATCTTCTTCATCTTGGGCAAAAACTAATGCGGGGGTACATAGAAGAAAAATAAATATTTGTAGGAGACTTGTTAATTTCATGTAATATAACTTTTGATCGATTCCAAAAGTAATAAAACTACAGGAACAAACTAAACAAACTATTGTGAAATAACTAAGTGGTAATGTATCTTTGCGCACAATTAAATGAGTCCGTTTGTCTGATACAACACAAGTAGTTTCCTCTAAAAATTTCCTTGGTGTTTTTTTTGAAATTACCAAGATGCGGCTTTCGGTGAGCGTCGTGTTTTCATCGCTTGCCGGATATTTATTAGGTGCTGAAACAGTAGATTTCAAAACCCTATTGCTGTTGGCGGTTGGGGGCTATTGTATGGTAGGGGCTTCCAATGTGTTCAATCAAATCATCGAAAGAGATTTGGACGCCCTAATGCACCGAACACAAAACAGGCCGCTTCCTTCGGGAAGGATGAGCGTACGTGTAGCATTTATATTGGGTGCAATCCTTACGCTACTGGGAATAGTAATTTTGTATACAATAAATCCTGCAACTGCCATGTTTGGGGCAATCTCCATATTCATGTATGTAAGTTTGTACACTCCCTTAAAAACCAAAACCCCACTTTCGGTATTTATAGGGGCATTTCCAGGGGCAATTCCTTTTATGTTGGGTTGGGTGGCGGCTACCAATGATTTTGGGATTGAGCCGGGAACGCTTTTCATGATTCAATTTTTTTGGCAATTCCCTCACTTTTGGGCAATAGGCTGGTTTTTGTATGAGGATTACAAGCGAGGAGGATTTTTTATGTTGCCTACCGGAAAAAGGGACAAGGGAACCGCAATTCAAGTGGTGCTGTATAGTGTTTGGACGGTACTCACTTCTTTAATCCCTGTTTTTCATGTGACGGGTGAATTGAAATTAAGTGTCGTGGCAGGAGTTGTATTGTTGTTATTAGGATGCTGGCTGGTCTGGTATGCCATTCGGTTATACCGATTAAAGACTGAAAAAGCCGCAAGGCAATTGATGCTGGTGAGTGTAAGTTACATCACATTATTGCAGATCATCTATGTAGTTGATAAATTTGTAAGCTAATGAAAGCAACCGAAGAATTAAATAAACACCGAAGGGCAAAAAAAATGATGCTTTGGTTTGGGATTGCAAGCTTGGGGATGAGCTTTGCAGGTCTAACCAGTGCCTATGTCGTGAGTAAGGAAAGAGCAGATTGGTTGGAAAACCTTCAAATTCCGCAAGCATTCTGGATAAGCTTAGGTGTTATTTTGGTGAGTAGTGTAACAATGTATTTGGCCAAACGCAGCGTGCTGCAGGAAAGTCATAAAAAAGCAACATTATGGCTATGGGTTACTTTTTTGTTAGGGGTGCTATTTATCTTTTTGCAATACAAGGGGTTTTCTGAAATTTACAATGAATTTGGCTACAGCTTTACTGGACCAACGAGTACCATCTCTTACTCCTACATTTTTTTAATTGTCATGGTGCATATATTGCACGTGATTGCAGCCTTGATTTCATTAATCGTAGTAATTTATAATCATTATAAACAAAAATATCATCAAGGGAATACCTTAGGAATAGAATTGGCAGCAACTTTCTGGCATTTTGTAGATTTTCTATGGATTTATCTCTTTTTGTTTTTCTATTTCGTTAGATAAAAATTATATTTATTTTTGCAATCTAAATAATCCAATTTCTTTCTATGGAAGCAACTGTTGCGAAAACAGGTACCGAAGGAAAAACCTGGGGAGGAGGTAGACAACCTCTCAATGCGAGTTATGGTAAGATGATGATGTGGTTTTTCATTGTGTCTGATGCCTTAACCTTCTCTGGCTTTATTGCCTCTTATGGTTTTTCAAGATTTAAATTCATTGATGCGTGGCCTATTGCCGATGAGGTTTTTACCCACGTTCCTTTTTTACATGGAGTTCCAGCTCCAATGTACTACGTAGCCTTCATGACCTTAGTGCTGATTTTTTCTTCGGTTACGATGGTATTGGCCGTAGATGCAGGGCATAAGATGAAACAGAAACAAGTAGCTTGGTATATGTTCTTTACCATTATTGGTGGGGCAATTTTCGTTGGTTCCCAAGCTTGGGAATGGGCTACATTTATTAAAGGAGATTACGGTGCGGTGGAAACGAAGGGAGGAAGAATCCTTCAGTTTTTAAACACCGAAGGAGAACGAGTTGCTATTGCAGATTTCGCAAAACACATTCCAACAGATAGAACTACACATGAACGTAAAAATGGGTTGTGGTACACTACGGAGCCCGTTACAAGGACTTCTTTCTCATATGAGGAAGTAAAAGCTGGTTTCTTGGAAAATGAAAACCTGTTGGTTAGAACCCAATATTTAGATGAGCATGGGCATCCTACGGTCTTGTCAAGAGAAGAATCTATTGACAAAATTATGAATGATGGTAAACTTGTTGTGGAAGGTGCCAATCTTATCCACAATGAGTATGGGCATCCTTTGTTTGCAAACTTTTTCTTCTTCATTACTGGGTTCCACGGCTTCCACGTTTTTTCAGGGGTAGTCATCAACGTTATTATCTTTTTCAATGTAATACTGGGAACCTATGAGCGTAGAAAAAGTTATGAAATGGTAGAAAAAGTAGGACTCTACTGGCACTTTGTAGACTTGGTATGGGTATTTGTATTTACCTTTTTCTATTTGGTTTAATTTTCAGCAAAAACAATTATGGCACACGAACATAAATTAGCAATTTTTAGAGGGACATTAAAGTTTAAATCCAATATCCAAAAAATATGGGGTGTTTTTGCATTCCTTTGTATTGTTACTGCAGTTGAAGTAGTTCTAGGTATCGTAAAGCCAGAGTCGCTTACTGGAAGCCGTTTTTTGGCAATGAAGTTGCTTAATTGGATTTTCATTATCCTAACGCTCGTAAAAGCATATTACATTACATGGGATTTCATGCACATGCGTGATGAATGGAAAGCATTGAGAAGAGCAGTGGTTTGGACCGCGGTTTTCCTAATTTGCTATTTAATATTAATATTATTGATTGAGGGAGATTATATTTTTGACGTGTATAAACAAAACTATATCAAATTTAATTTCTAACTTAAAAAGTTATCATACTCAGACCCCTGTTCCTAAAAGCAGGGGTTTTTTATTTGTTCAAAATTAACGTATTCGGGTTGCCCAAGCTTTTTTTGGGTCGTATTTTTGCATAAAACAGAAAAGTTGAAATCAAAAAAATATTTGGTACTAGGGGTGCTTTTTTTATTGCCCATCACCGTGTATCTGTTTTTTGCCTCCGGGGTAAACAATTTCGCCAAACTTCCTATAATTACGGAGGACATTACAGATTTGACGAATTTTAAAAATTTCGATAGTACTTCTATCACTTTAAATAATAAAATTACCGTATTGGGCTTTTTTGGAACTACCGTTGATTCCAAAAAAGGGAATGCATTCAATCTTGCACATAAGATTTACAAAAAGAACTGGGAATTCGAGGATTTTCAGTTTGTAATACTCGTAACTGAAGATCAAAGATTGGAGGTGCAGCAATTGAAAAGGGAACTGGCCCAAATAGCAGATCCTTCCAATTACCATTTTGTATATGGTTCCAAGATGGCTATTGAAGCTATTTTTGAAAGTTTGGAAACACCCTTTATATTAGATACTCACACAGCTTCAGATGTTGTGTTCATTATAGACAAGGAAAGAAACCTTAGGGGAAGATTGGATGATGAAGACGTTGGAAAACTATATGGATATAATGCTTCAGATTACGCTGAAATAAACAATAAAATGGGAGATGATATAAAAGTGGTTCTGGCAGAATATAGATTGGCCTTGAAGAAGTATAAAGCCAAAAGGGACATTTAGATATGAAGAAGAAAAGCTATAGTTATATTGGTATTTCCTTTGTCATCCTTGTCTTTGGGATATTATTCATTCCAAAGATTTTAAATCGGCTTCAAAACGGCGATGTAGTGGATAAGGATCGCCATAATTTGGAAAGAGGGAATAAAATAACCCTTGAAGAATTAGTGACTATAGGGAAAGTGCCGGATTTTCAATTTATAAATCAAAACCAAGATACCATCACTCAAGATGACTATGCCGGGAAGGTATATGTGGTTGAATTTTTCTTTACTACCTGCCCTTCCATTTGCCCGGTGATGAATCAAAACATGCTGAAAATTGCCAAGGAATACCGTTCGGAAAATGATTTTGGAGTAGCTTCATTTACAATAAACCCTATCTATGATACGCCTTCCGTATTAAAAGAATATGCTGAAGCCTATGGCATCCAACATCCCAATTGGCACTTGCTTACGGGAGAGCAGCAACAGATTTTCAAATTGGCCAATGAAGGGTTCAACCTTTATGTGGGTGAAGCCCCAGAGGTAGAAGGAGGTTTTGAGCATTCTGGATTTTTTGCGCTTATAGACGGCGATGGAAATATCCGCTCAAGAAAGGATGCTTTTGAAAACCCAATTATTTATTATGATGGCTTAGAGGAAGAGGGAATAGAAATGCTTATAGATGATATAAAATTATTATTGAAAGAAACGGATGGAACAAACTAAACTAGAAAGACGATATAAAATTTGGACGTGGATTTTATCAATAGCTATTCCCATAGCAGTGGCCATACTATTTAGGGTTCGTATTCCCAATGTTGCGCCTTTAGATTTTTTACCGCCAATTTATGCAGGTATCAATGCCATGACTGCAATTTTATTGGTAATGGCCGTAATTCAAATTAAAAAGGGGAACAAGTTTCTGCACGAAACATTCATGAAAATTTGTATTGTACTTTCCTTGTTGTTTTTGGTGATGTATGTAGCCTATCATATGACTTCAGACCCAACGCCATATGGTGGGGAAGGAATTTTAAAATACTTGTATTATGTTATTTTAATTTCGCACATTATTTTATCTGTTACTATTGTTCCCTTTGTGTTGGTTACGTATGTACGTGCTATTTTGGGGAAGTTTCCGCAGCACAAAAAAATTGCGAAAATAACCTTTCCTATTTGGTTATATGTAGCCATTACAGGAGTTGTTGTGTACCTTATGATTTCACCATATTATGTTTAAAATGAAACATAAAGCGTATCTTTTATTTGTTTTTTTATTGCTTGTCGCAACTAGTGTTGATGCGCAATGCGCTATGTGCCGTGCCGTTCTGGAAACTGAAACAGATGGAGGTGCAGCCAAGGGCATTAATAATGGAATTGTCTATTTAATGATCTTTCCCTATCTGCTTATTGGGGTTGTTGGCTACTTTGTTTTTAAGATGCGGCAAAAAGCCAAAAAACAAGAATCTTAAAATTGGCTGTAACATTTTGCTTTTGAAACAGTCTTATGAATGTAGACTTCGCTAACCAACAACCGTAAGTCTTAACAAGATTTTTACATTTTTAAGCCCTAAAGGGGCTTACTTTGTAATAAGATTTATTGATTATGATTGAAATCAAGGACTTGCACAAATCCTATCAGGTAGGAAATAATTCCCTGCACGTATTAAAAGGTATTGACTTTGAAGCCAAAGAAGGCGAAATGGTGGCTATTATGGGGTCTTCTGGATCTGGGAAATCTACCTTCCTTAATATTTTGGGAATGTTGGATGAAGCCGAAAAAGGGAGTTATAAGCTAGACGGGAAAATCATTAAAAACCTTAATGAAAAAATAGCGGCTAAATACCGAAATAAATTCCTTGGTTTTATCTTTCAGTCCTTTAATTTGGTTTCCTATAAGTCTGCTTTAGACAATGTATCCATGCCGTTATATTATCAAGGGGTAAAACGCCAAGAGCGCACCGAAAGGGCAATGCACTATTTGGAAAAAGTAGGTTTGGCAAATTGGGCAGATCATTTACCCAGTGAACTTTCGGGGGGTCAAAAGCAACGAGTAGCGATAGCAAGGGCCTTGGCAAGTGATCCAAAGGTTTTATTGGCAGATGAGCCTACGGGAGCACTGGATTCCAAAACATCCTATGAAGTGATGGAGCTAATCCAAGCTATTAATGATGAAGGAAAAACAATCTTGGTGGTTACCCACGAAGATGATATTGCACATATGTGTAAGCGAATAGTACACCTAAAGGATGGGTTGATTATAGATGATTCAAAAGTAACCCAAATAAGAGCAGACCAAGCTAAGAAAAATCAAGCAACCCATGTTTAATCTAGAACGCTGGCAGGAAATATTTGAAACGATTCGGAAGAATAAACTACGTACTTTTCTTACGGGATTGTCTGTAGCTTCAGGTATTTTTATCTTGGTTATTTTACTGGCAATTGGGCAAGGAATGCAAAACGGAATTGCCCAAGAATTTGAACAAGATGCCGCAAATAGGATTAGTGTTTGGGCAGGTGTGACTTCCGTAGAGTATAAAGGACTTAACCCAGGAAGAAGGATACAATTAGATATGCAAGACTATAATCTTGCGGAAGCCAAAAACCAAAATCAATTAGAATATAAGTCTGGGGTATACAGTATGTGGGGGCAGCTTGCAACCTACGGAAGGGAGAGTGGAAGTTACCGAATAGAAGGTGTTCGTGGGGATTATCAGTTTTTGGAAAATGAAACGTTAACCGCAGGACGATATATTAATCAAAAGGATTTAGACAGCTATGAAAAAGTGGCCATCTTGGGAAATCGGGTAAACCTGGATCTTTTCAAAGGAAAGAATGCCATTGGTGAGTATATTGAAATTTCAGGTATTAAATTTAAGGTAGTGGGTATTTACACAGACCCTGGAGGGGAACGTGAGGAAACCCGAATTTTCATCCCACTTACCACTGCACAGCGTATTTATAATGCAGGAACCGATTTACGATCTATGGCATTTACCTTAGAACCTCAAAATAGTTTTGAAGAAGCTGTTGCAATGTCTGAAGCATTTTCAGCACAATTGGAAAACGACTTAAAGACCCGCCATACCATTGCACCTCAAGATGAGAACGCAGTGCACATTAACAATTCTTTGGAAAACGCGAAGCGTTTTTACGATCTCATGGCAATGATTCGGTATTTTTTCTGGGGAGTGGGAATTTGTACCATTATCGCTGGTGTAGTTGGAGTGAGTAATATCATGCTCATTATTGTGAAAGAACGAACTAAGGAAATTGGGATACGAAAGGCCATTGGTGCTCAGCCACTTTCCATTATAGGAATGATATTGCATGAATCTATTTTTGTGACGGCCATAGCAGGATTTGTAGGTCTAATATTAAGCTTATTGTTGTTGGAAGTAGTTGGTCCTGCTATTGAAACAGATTTTATTAAAAATCCGTCTGTAAATTTTCAGGTAGCCATCACCACTGTATTTATACTGATTTTGGCAGGTGCGATTGCTGGATTTTTTCCAGCTTACAGAGCTTCCAATATTAAACCCATAGTTGCTTTAAGGGATGAGTAAGATTTTCAGCAGGGATAGTTGGTCAGAGATTATTGAAGCTTTGAGCTCAAATTGGTTCAGAACCATTCTAACTGCTTTTGGAGTACTTTGGGGTATTTTTATTTTGGTAATCCTTTTGGCTGCTGGGAAAGGATTGGAAAATGGGGTGAAACAAGGTTTTGATGGCATGGCCACAAATTCTATGTTCATGTGGACCCAAACGGTTTCAAAACCTTATAAGGGGTTGCCTAAAGGACGGAGGTATAGATTTAAAATTGGGGATGTAGAGGCGATAAAGCAAAACGTGCCAAACCTTAGATTTGTATCACCTAGAAATCAGTTGGGAGGCTTCCGGGGCGCCAATAATGTAGTGCGTGGTTTGAAAACTGGAGCCTACAATGTATACGGTGATTACCCTGAAATAATAGAACAACAGCCCATGGATATTACCAAGGGTCGCTTTTTGAATTATTCAGATATTGATGATAAAAGGAAAGTTGCAGTAATTGGTGAGGGTGTCCAAACTGGCTTGTATGATCCAGGAGAAGATGTCATTGGAAGCTACATAAAAATCAATGGGGTGAACTTCATGGTCATTGGCACCTATAAAAAGAAAAGCAATGGGGGTGGGGATGCCGAAGAAGCCCAAAAAGAAATATATGTTCCGTTCACCTCTTTCTCTCAAGCTTTTAATATGGCAGATCAGGTAGGTTGGATGGCCATTACCGCACAGGATGGATATTCAATTACCAACTTGAAAAGTCAAGTGTTTGATGTAGTTAAAAAGCGTCATAACATCCACCCCGAAGATGATAGGGCTGTAGGAAATTTTGATCTTTGGGAAGAATATAAAAGAATCAATGGATTGTTTGTAGCTCTGAATTTTGTGGCCTATTTCGTAGGAATTTTGGTATTGCTTTCAGGAATTATCGGAATAAGTAATATCATGCTCATTGTGGTGAAGGAGCGTACCAAGGAGATAGGGATACGAAGGGCATTGGGAGCTACTCCCTGGAGTATTAGATCCCAAATTTTATTAGAATCTATTTTCTTGACCATCATATCTGGAATGGCAGGAATTGTTTTGGCGACAGGGATATTGATGTTGGTGAATTACATCATGAAAGGAATGGATACAAGTGAAATGATGTTCTTAAATCCTTCCGTAAACATTGGAGTAGTCATTATTGCACTTATAATATTAATTGTTTCGGGTTTACTGGCTGGTTTGATTCCTGCGCAGACAGCTATCAAGGTCAAACCGGTAGATGCCTTAAGAACTGAATAAAAAAATCGATCAAAATAAAGTATAAAATAACATGAAAAAAACGGGAACTATTATCACTCTTGTCACTATTGTTGTATTTTTCAGTGGTGCGATGTATTGGCTTTGGGCAAAAAATGCTGAAGATCCAGTGGTATATAAATCAGAGCCACCCACAAAGCAGAATATTGTAAAAAAAACAGTTGCAACGGGAAGCATTGTGCCCAAGGAAGAAGTGCTTATTAAGCCTAATATTTCTGGTATTATTGACGAAATATTTGTGGAAGCTGGGGATCAAGTACAAGCTGGAGATTTAATTGCTAAGGTAAAAGTAGTGCCTAATGTGAATTCACTTAATTCTGCTAGAAATAGCATCAATAGTGCCCAAACACAATTGGAAACTGCACGATTGGCTTTACAGAATCAAGAGAATATTTATAAAAGACAAAAGGAGCTTTTTGATAAAGGCGTCATCTCTGCCAATGAATTTGATAATGCACAGCTTACTTACAATCAAGCAGTTCAAAGATTTAATCAAGAAAAAGTGAATCTACAAGGCGCAAGGCAAACCTTCGAAATTGTAAAAACAGGAACGACCAGTGGTTTAGGAACTGCAGCAAATACTGAAATTAGGGCTACGGTTTCCGGGATGGTTTTGGACGTACCTGTGAAGGTAGGAAACCAAGTAATTGAAGCCAACAACTTTAATGATGGAACGACCATCGCTACCTTGGCCGATGTGAATAAAATGATTTTTGAAGGAAAAGTAGACGAAAGTGAGGTTGGAAAAATAAAGGAAGACCTTCCTTTGGAAATCACGGTAGGAGCTATTGAAAACGAAAAGTTTGATGCCATCTTGGATTATATCGCTCCCAAAGGAGTTGAAGAAAATGGAGCGATTCAATTTGAAATAAAAGGAAGTCTTAAAAATATCGATACCACTACCTTTATCCGTGCTGGATTAAGTGCCAATGCGTCTATTATTTTGGCAAGGGCAGACAGCGTCTTGGCAATTAGTGAAGCCTTGGTGCAATATGACCCAAAAACACAAATGCCCTTTGTAGAAGTGCAAACGGGAGAACAGGCGTTTGAGCGAAGGGATGTGGAGTTAGGAATTAGTGACGGCATTAATGTTGAAATTCTGAATGGAATTTCCGAGGATGACAAAATTAAAGTTTGGAACCAAGTGACTCAACCTAAGGATTTCTAATTCCGTACGATACTATTTTTTTTAAGATATTTGTAACACTTTCATCAATCAAAAGACCAATTTTACAAGCTATCCACTATGAAACAAATTGGATTAATTATACTGTTTTTATGCTTCGGGGTATCCCTTCAAGCTCAAAATAAAAAATGGACCCTCAAGGAATGTGTAACCTATGCTTTGGAAAATAATATTTCCGTAAAGCAAAGCGAACTGGATGTTACTCTTGCCGATATCGAAAAAAGTGATGCGGTTGGGAATTTTCTTCCTTCCCTAAATGGGTCGGCCTCCAATTCGTGGAATACAGGACTTACCCAAAATATTACCACGGGGGTATTAGAGAACCAAACTTCTAGAAACTCTTCTTATTCCGTAACGGCTGGTGTTACTTTATTTCAAGGGCTTAGGAATCTTCGATCGTTACAACGGGCAAAATTATCTCAAATTTCAGCGACATATGGTCTTTCTAAAATGAAGGATGATATTTCCTTGTTCGTTGCCAATGCTTACTTACAAGTGCTCACTAATAAAGCTAATTTGGAGGTGTTGAAAGCGCAGAATGATGTTACTCAAGAACAAATTCAGCGTACGCAGGATTTAGTAGATGCGGGAGTGCTTCCAAAAGGGGATTTGCTGGAAATTCAAGCCACAGATGCTACCGAAAAACAAAACATTGCCGTAAACGAAAACAATGTGCAAATTTCACTTATAAGCTTGGCACAGCTCTTACTCGTGAAGGATTATGAGAATTTTGATATTGAAGATGAAGGCTATGAAATTATTGATGAGGGGATTTCGGCAAAAGGGATTTCCGAAATATTAACTTCTGCTAAGGAAAACCGTTCTGAAATTAAAATCGCCGAAACGAACTTAGAATTGGCACAGAAAGACCTTCAAATAGCACGTTCTGCCTATTACCCTACCTTAAACGCATTTATCAACTACAATACACGAGAATCTGATAGAACGCGAGGAATTGAATCTATTATTGATAGTGATAACCCCATTACCCTTACAGATGAGCCTATTGGTGTGGTAGATGGTACCGGTGAACCTGTCTTCGGATTACAGCCTAATGTGGTTGGACTAAGAGAGTTGGATCCACTTCCTTTTACAGAACAATTGTATTTGAATGATGGTATTTCCTATGGCTTTCAATTAAATGTTCCTATCTTTAATGGGTTTTCCACCCGAAATAATGTAAAGCGCAATAAAGTAAATGTAGAACGGCAAAAGATTTTGCTGGAACAAGCACAATTAGATTTAGAGTCTACGGTGTATCAGGCATATGTAGACGCCAAAGGATCTTATACATCTTTTGAGGCAGCGCAAAAGGCACTGGAATCACAGGAATTGGCATATCAATATGCTAAAGACAGGTATGATGTTGGATTAACAAATGCTTTTGATTTCAGCCAAGCAAAGGCTCGCTATGACAACGCAAAAATTGAGGCCAATAGAGCGAAGTATGATTATATTTTTAAATTAAAAGTTTTGGAATTGTACTTCGGTATCCCAGCCACGGAACTAAAGTTTTAACGAACCATGAATAGAAAAACACTTATTTGGATTATTGTGCTCGTAGTAGCATCCCTCATTCTTTTAATCGCCGGAAAGAAAGCAGGATGGTTTGGTAATAGTGCAGATGTAAGGGAAGTGGAGGTTGCTAAAATTGAACCTTTGGATATTGTGGAAACGGTAGCGGCAACAGGGAAAATTCAGCCAGAGGTAGAAGTAATGCTTTCTTCCGAAGTATCTGGAGAGATTATTGAACTTCCCATAAAGGAAGGCCAACAAGTAGAAAAAGGCGATTTGTTGGTAAAAATTAACCCAGATTTAATTCAGTCTGCTTTGAGTCAGTCCCAGGCAGGTCTTCAAAATGCTAGATCTCAGTTGGCACAGGCAGAGGCTTCCCTCAAAAATGCAGAACTAAACTACAATAGAAATAAATCGTTGTTTGATAAAGGAGTCATTTCAAAAAGTGAATGGGAAGCTTCAGTTGCAGACTATGAAATGGCACAAGCCAATAGACAAGCTGCCTACTACAATGTACAAAGCGCGGCTGCAAACGTAAAGCAGACCCGTGACAATCTTTCCAGGACTTCTATTTATGCACCTATGTCTGGAACAATATCAAAGCTTTCCGTAGAACTTGGGGAACGTGTTGTGGGAACTGCCCAGATGGCAGGTACAGAAATCCTGCGGGTAGCGAATCTATCCAATATGGAAGTGGAAGTAGATGTGAATGAGAATGATATTGTGAAAGTGCAAATAGGGGATTCTACCTTAGTGGAAGTAGATGCTTACCTAAAACGTGAATTTAAGGGATTGGTGACGGAAATCGCCAATTCTGCAGAGACCGCTTTATCTGCAGACCAAGTGACTAATTTTAAAGTAAAAGTGCGTATTTTACCTTCTTCTTACCAAGACTTACTGGAAGGAAAGCCCGAAAACTTCTCACCATTCAGGCCTGGTATGACAGCCACGGTTGATATAATTACAGAGAAAAAGCAAAAGGTAATTGGTGTGCCCATTAGTGCGGTTGTGATCAAGACAGATACCAGTGCCACCAAATCCTTCGGAAAGAATAAAACCACTACAGCTTCTGATGAAAAATATGAATGTGTATTTGTAAAAGAAGGCGAGGAAGCCAGATTACGTGTTGTGAAAACAGGGATTCAGGATGATAATAACATAGAAATTACCGAAGGACTTTCCGAAGGGGAAACCGTAATCACAGGACCTTATAACTTGGTAACCAAAATATTGGATAGCGGAGATAAGATCGCGATTGAAAAAGAAGATAAATCCAAAAAAGAAGACGAAGAATAAATGGCACGGATACTCTGTTTGGAAACGGCCACAACCAATTGTTCGGTAACGCTTTCGGAAAACGGAAGCGTTATTGTTTTAAAGGAAGATCGTAGTAAAGGATATTCCCATGCAGAACGGCTGCATGTGTTGATTTCGGAAGCGCTTAAAGAAGCAAGTTGGGAGATGAATGATTTGGAAGCGGTTGCAATAAGCAAAGGGCCGGGATCCTATACAGGTCTAAGAATTGGGGTTTCTGCAGCGAAGGGATTGTGTTATGCATTGGATATACCTTTAATTTCGGTAGAGACGCTTCGGCTTTTGGCGCATCAAGTGCCAAACAATTTTGGAGAGAAATATACTGTTCCCATGATTGATGCGCGTAGAATGGAAGTGTATACTGGGACCTTCACGGAAAGTAAAGAACTGCTTAACGGGTATAGTGCTTTAATCCTTCAGGAGGATTCTTATGCTCCCTTTTTAAATGAAGGGAAGGTTGTGTTTATAGGAAATGGTGTAGGTAAATTTTCTGAAATATGTCAACATCCCAACGCTATTTTTCTGAAAGACCGTCTGCCTTCTTCAAAAGAAATGGCAGCATTGTCTGAAGCAAAATATAAAATAGGCGACATGGAAGATGTCGCCTATTTTGAACCTTATTATTTAAAAGATTTTATAATGGGTTAAAGGGTATTGTAATATCTAATAGCCTTTATTAAATCCTGCTCATTGTTAAGATCTAGTTCTGCCTTTCTTACATAGTCTTTCATTTCATTCTTGTGATCTGCAAATACCTTTAATTTTTTACTTCTTGAAGAAGGCATTTCATAGAATTTCCCAGCTTTATCAACTAAATAATAAATAGGGTCATCTTTAAAATTGGCTGGTATGTCCTTAGTTAAAGAAGTAGTTGCGGGTCTTTTAGCAGTAAAGTTTTTGACCCACTTTTTATATAAATCTATTTTTGCCCCTTCAAACAGAACCTGGAAATATCCTCCTCCTTCAATTCCACCTTTGTAGGGTGCAAAAATATAGATGTCGGTTCCAATTTTCACAAAAACATCGGGTGATTTCGTTAAAACCCTTGCATCCTCATCAGGAGATTGCAAAGACTCTTTGATTTCCATTTCATCTGCCATGGCATTATATCTGATGGCAATATTGGTAGCCCAAAGTTCATTGTTTCGATAGATATTCCCGATGAGGTAATTTGGATTGTTATATGGGGTTCCGGTATAACTTTCGGTATCCTTGAAATCAATCCCTTTATTTTGGCGCTTGATATATTCATCCATTTGGAAAAGATCGCTGGTAAACTGTCTACTCCCATACCCACCACCAAAATTCTGTGCGCTAACAGTGGTGGTAATCAAAATGATGGCAAATGCTATAAATGTATTTTTCATAATTTTTTTATTTGTAACAAATGTAAGAAAGCTACTAATGATAAACCAATTATCGTGCCCAAGATGTATGAAAATTGGGTCTATTTTTATAAAAATGGTGTGTATGGTTTAGGGGCTTTGGTTTATTATGATTAGTTTCGAAATATATGAAGATGCGCGCCAACCAAACTATAAAATATTGCTTCTTTCTGTTGTTTTTTGTTTCATTACAAATAAACGGGCAAGAGGCTTCCTTTGAAGAGAAAATCCAAAAGGCTTCTTTTGAAGAACTTATCGTTTTGTACGATCAAGTTGTTACCGATACAGTTTCAGCAAAAAAAATTGCTAGGGCTTACATTGAAAAGGGAAAGAAAGTAGGTGACAGTTTGGAAATGGCACGTGGCTATAGTCGGCTTTCCTTTGTTTCCAACTATCCTAATGCCATTCAGTTTTTAGATTCTACCATAGTATACTCTGCGAATTCCAATCACCCAAATTTTCCAACCATTGGTCACCTTTTCAAATCCTTGTATCATTATAATAATGAAGCGTATGAAGAGAGCCTTCAGGAAGCAATTGAAGCATATAAATACGCAAAGAAAAAAAACAATATTGAGCATCAAGTAACGGCATTGCACCAGATTAACGGAATTAATGAACTTTGGGGAGATTATCAAAAAACATTAGAAGCAGAAAAGCTCACTTTTTCTTTATTGCAAGAACACAAGGAACTGAATCGCTATTACGAGCATTACATGGCTTCCTTGGAAGGACTTGGGAAATGTTATGTTAGGCTTAATTATCCTGACTCTGCTCTTTATTTCTTTAAGAAAGGTATTTGGGAATCGCTTAAGGTAAAAGACACTATTACCTATTATGCATTTGTTTCGAGGATAGGATCTGCATTGTATTTACAGAAAGAGTATGCCGCCGCTTTGGATAGCTTGGAAAAGGCCCATGAAAAGAAGGAGTATTTTGTGAATAGTTATCCTATCTATTATCATTATTATAAAGGACTTATTTTGAAAGAAATAGGGAATGAAGATTTATCTATTGCAAATTTTAAAAGGATAGATTCCTTATTTCAAAAAGATGAAATATTAACCCCAGAGTTACCCGAAGTCTACCATAAACTAGTAGCTTTTTACAAGCAACAGAACAATCCAGAGGAAGAGCTTTATTATTTATATCAATTAGTTTCCGTAGATAGTATGATAGATGCGAAGCAAATTTACATAAAGGAAAAAACGACTAAAGACTATACCATTCCCAATTTGTTGGAGGGCAAAAATAAATTCATTGAGGGTTTACAAGAAGAAAATCAAAAGGCAAACACAAAGCTTTGGATTGTTTTGTTTCTTTTGCTGCTGGTATTCGGAATTGGCTTTTATTATTTCAACAGACAACAGATCTATCGAAAGCGATATGAACAATTAATGCATAAAGGAGCAGATCAACCTTCCAGTAATCCTTTAAATGATAAAAAGTCGTTGGATATTTCAGAAGAGATTGTTCAGGAGCTTATGGACAAATTGGAAACATTTGAAAAAGAAAAGAAATACCTGTCTTCAGATATTTCCTTAAATGAAGTAGCAAAAATGCTAGGAACAAATTCTACTTATTTGTCGAATATTATTAATCACGAAAAGCAAAAAAACTTCTCTAATTACATCAATCATTTGCGTGTAGCTTATGCTTTTGAAGAATTACGGAATAATCCCACCTTTAGAAAATATACCATTAAAGCCATCGCAGAGGAATCTGGATTCAATAATGCTGAATCATTCTCTAAAACCTTTTATAAAATCTATGGGTTGTATCCTTCTTTTTATGTAAGAAAGCTTAAAGAAGAAAAGGATTAAAGCCCGTCTGCGTATTCAACCGCTTTAATTAAATCCTTTTCACGATTGATGTTAAGGTCTTCATCTTTCGTGTAGTTCTTCACTTGTTTTTTCAAAGAACCAAAAGCATCCAGTTTTTTTCTCTTAGAGCTAGGTAGTTCCATAAAAACACCGGTGTCTTTCACATGTAAAAAGAAGTTCTCTTTTTGTTTGTATACCGCAGGGACATCTCTTGTGTAGGAATTGGCAGATTCGAAACCTTCCAAAAAGTCTTTTGTAATTTTTTTGTACAACTCAAATTTAGTTCCCTCAAAATATACTTGAAAATATCCAGATTTCATCCCTGTTGTATCTAACGGAAGGTATACAAAAACTTCGTTAGCTATTCGAACATAAATATCTGGGGATTTTAGCATCACCTTCGCAGAAATATCAGGCTGATTGAGATTTTCTTTGATTTCCATTTCATCCCTGTAGGCATTGTAGCGAATCCCTACATTCGCTGCAACCGGTTTTTGTCCTTTGTAAACTGTCCCTCTCACGAAATTATCATTAGCATAGTGAGAACCTTTGTAATTACTGTCCTTGCTAACTTTAATTGTACCTTGGGTAAGGTAATTTTCAGAATCGTTATTGGTTGGTTCCTTTTGGGCATAAGTAAAAAAAGGAACAATTAGTAAAATCAAAGTGATGAGGGTGTACTTCTTCATGTTTTTTTTGTTGTAATTCCGAAATTGGAATTTAAAGTTTGAGACTTCATTTTTTCAGAAGGCACGAATATAGACAACGGAATGAAAAAATGAATGGTAAAAAATGTGAAAATAATCTTAAAACATAAATTCCGACCGGTAAATTGTAAATTTTGAAACTTCTGAAGCCCAAGTAAACAATCATAAAATCATTTTAAAAAGTAACCTAAATCCAATTTTTAGTTTATCGAAGTAATTCAAGTGCTTTTTCAGATTCTTGTACAGGAAGTTTGCAGGTGTAGTTTTCACAAACATAAATCACGGTTTTCCCATCTACGTAGCGCTCTTCCAGCAAGGGCATTTTAACAGGAACCTTTGGACTTCCAGAAATTAAAATATGTGGGAGGTAGTTTCGGTTGATTTCAGCAACTTTTTTCGGTGCATTTTCACCAACCACCACCACTTCATAAAATTTGAAACGATAATTCTGTAAAAGATCCAGCCAATTAGAAAAACTATTAGGGTACTGCGCCATTTCCGGAAGTATATTTTTTAACATTTGTTGTGCGGTTTGTCGATACAACTCACTATCATAATGATGCGATAGTATAAATAAATTTTTTGCCATTACCGAGTTGGAAGCTGGAATTACATTATCCCTGTATTCAAAGTTCCGTGTAATGATCTCTTTTTCTTTGGCAGAAGTAAAATAGAACATATGGCTACCTTCATCAAAAAAATGATCAAACACGTATTGAGTCATTAAATTTGATAGTTCAATCCATTTTTGATCCAGGGTAACTTCGTGTAAAGCAATAAAAGCCTGAGTTAATTGGGCATAGTCCTCCAAATACCCAGGAATACTGCTTTTTCCATCTTTATAAGAATGCCAAAGACTTCCGTCTTTCATGAGTTGTTGTCTAGAAATAAAAGAAGCATTCTTAAGTGCAATTTCTAAATAAGCTTCATTTCCAAATGCTTTGTAAGCATCTACATATCCCAATATCATCAAAGCATTCCATGAAGTAAGGGTTTTGTCATCCAGTCTGGTTTTTGGACGTTTTTCTCGATATTCGAATACTGATTTTTTCCAATTGGAAACTTTATTTTCAAGTAAACGCTCTTCTATGGAAAATGCTTGAGATAACTCACTATTTGACAAAGACCTGAAGAGTACATATTTGTTTTCCTCTTTCCAAAATCCTTTTTCATTAATATTGAAATATGCCTGAAACATTTCCCAGTCAGAGGAGGGAATTACTTCTTGGAGCTCTTCCTTGGTGAATGTGTAAAAAGCACCTTCTTCTAGCTCGCCTTCTGAAGTTTCGCTATCGGCATCCAAGGAAGAATAGAAAGCCCCAGTTTCATCAGTCATCTCCCGTTGGATATACCCCAAGGTTTCCTCAACAACTTCTTTGTAAAGAGAGTCTTGAAAGGCCTTGTATGCGTTACTGTAAAGACTTACCAATTGCGCATTGTCATATAGCATTTTTTCAAAATGTGGAACATGCCAGCGATCATCGGTGCTATATCTAGCAAAACCACCTCCAATGTGGTCGTAAATTCCTCCATAGGCCATTTTTTGAAGGGAGCGCTTTACATGATTTATAAGAATGCCATCTTCGTGTTCAATTCCTGCCCTTAGGAAATACGCCAATTTATTAGGCATCATAAATTTTGGTGCACCCCTATCGCCTCCATCTATAGTATCAAGGCTTTGTTTCCATTTTTCCAATGTAGGCTGAAGCGCAAATTTGGAAAAATCTACCTCAGAGGTATTTATTTCAACAAGATCAAGACTTTTAATGCCTTCTTCCAGTCTATCAGCATATTGTATAAGTTTATCGGGTTCAGACTCATATAGTTCCTGAAGTTGTTGCAAAACTTGTATCCAATCCTCTTTCTTAAAATAAGTTCCGCCAAAAACAGGTCGACCATCAGGCAAGGTGATGACATTCAATGGCCACCCAGCATTTCCATTCATTAGCTGAACTGCATTAATATATATTTGATCTACATCTGGGCGTTCCTCCCTATCTACCTTAACCGAAAGGTAGTGGGTGTTCATAATTGCAGCAACGGTAGAATCCTCGAAGCTCTCCCGCTCCATAACATGGCACCAATGGCATGCGGCATACCCAATACTCACAATCATTAGTTTTTTTGCATTTTTAGCTTCTTCCAACACCTTTGGTCCCCAAGGTTTCCAGTCTACAGGGTTATGTGCATGTTGTAGTAAGTATGGACTGGTCTCATTGACCAATTCGTTGGTATAAAGATGCTCTTCCACCGTTTCTTTTTTAGTTTGATTACAAGAAAATAGGAAACATGCCATGAGGCATGCAATAAGGATATTTTGGGTTTTTCGCATAAGAAAACAAAAATACGCTTTTGATAAAAACCAAAAGCGTATTTCTAGCCTAAAAATAGGTGCTATTTTACTTCAAATGTGATTTTCACATTTACCCGAAACTCAGTAACTTCTTCATCGTTTACGGTTGCACTTTGCTCTTGAACATACACAGAGCGAATATGTTTTACGCTTTTGGCAGCCTGTTTAACGGCTTTTCGGGTTGCATCTTCCCAACTCTTTTCAGAATTGGCCAATACTTCAATAACTTTAAGGATTGCCATAGGAATAAATTTTAGGTTACCTCTTAAAGGTACAAATTAAATACCACTATCCGTTAATGGCTTCCACATAATTTACTTTCCCTTGAAGCATTTCCCGAAGCATGGTTTCAATACCATTTTTTAAGGTAACCGTAGAGGAAGGGCAGCCACTGCAGGCACCTTGCAAAAGTACACGTACGGTTTTGGAATCTGCTTCGTAAGATTCAAAAGCAATATGTCCACCATCCCCAGCTACAGCAGGTTCAACGTATTCTTTTAGGATATTTACAATCTCTTTTTCAATATCGTTTTCTGGAGTTTTTGCAGGTTTTTTATCTGTTGTTGACTCTTGAAGGCTTTCCTTCAGTAAATCATCAAGTATAATTTTTTGTCCACTTTCTAAATACTCCTTAATGAAATCTCTAATTTCCATTACGATTTCCTGCCAAGAAACCTCAGTTTTTTTTGTGATGGAAATATAATTACCAGCAATAAAAACAGTGTCAACAAAGGGAAATTGAAACAAGGCTTGTGCAATGGGGGCGCTGGAAGCTTCCGAAGGTATTTTGAATTCAAAAATTCCATCAACAAGTGGTTTATTGGAAACGAATTTCATCACATTTGGATTGGGAGTGCTTTCCGCATAGACCGTAACAGGAACTTTTGTAGATTTATTTTTTGATTGAATTACCTCAAGTCCATCATTAAGGTATCCCGAAATAGCTTCCGCAACAGCATCCTCAACGTCATCCCATTCCACAATATTAAACTTCTCAATTGCTATGAAATTCTGCGAAATGTAAATCGTTTTTACAAAAGGGAGATGAAATAATTGTTGCGCTAATGGGCTGTCTTTTGCTTCATCAATATTCTTGAATTCAAAACTTTCTGCTTGGACCAAAAAAGTATTTGCTACAAATTTTTTTATGGTATCATTAGTGGTTGCTTGAATAGCAATGTTAAATTCTTGCATTTTATGGGAATTTTCTGCAAAACTAGGAAAGAAAACCGCAGTATTCAATATATTTGGCAAATTAACAATTTATTAATGATGAGACTTTATCCCCTTTATCTCCTCTTGCTGATAAGTTTTTCATCTGTTGGGCAGTCTATTGTAGTGAATGACCCTGCAGCCCCAGAAACTGCACTCACTGCAGAGGAACTTGTCAATGAAGTACTTTTGGGAGGGGATTGCGTAAGTGTAACTTTTACGAATCTTCAAGAAAACCCTGCGGGTGTTGCGAATCTTGCTGAAAGAAGCTGGGGATTTTTTGATGCCACGGGAACCACTTTTCCGTTCCAAAGTGGTATTATTCTTTCTTCTGGGTTTGCTTTAGAGGCCGAAGGTCCAAATGATACTTCCAGTGAAACTGGAACCGGAACTGGATGGGGTGGAGATCCAGACCTTAAAACCTTATTAGATATACAAAGTGGCGACAATCAACCCACTAATAATGCTACTATCTTTCAGTTTGAATTTGTACCCATCGTGTCTGATGTAACTTTCGATTTTATTTTTGCTTCGGAAGAATATGAAAACGATTTTGAGTGTGATTCCCAGTTTAGGGATGGTTTTGCATTTCTCCTACGTGGGCCTGGAATCCCAAATACTTCTGGGACGGCATATGGCGGAATCAATATCGCAGCAGTGCCTGGTTCAACAGATGTTCCAGTAAGTACGTTGTCTATTCATTCAGACACATTTTTATGTGGTCCAGAAATACCAGGTGTTAATTTTTTCCCAGAATTTTATATTAGCAATGTAGGGGCTAATAATTTAAATGAAATCCAATTTGATGGATATACTCAGTCACTAACTGCGCAAGCAACACTTATACCTGGCGAGACCTATGAGTTAAAGATGGTTATCGCAGATAGAGGTGATAGCCTTTTAGATTCTGCTGTATTTTTTAGAGCTGGAAGTTTGGATATCGGAAGTGTAGACTTGGGGGTAGATTTAACGGTGCCTACTGGGAATGCTAGATGCGAAGGGGAAACTTATACTATTATTCCCGATATTTCTGCACCTCCAGGAACTACTTTTGAGTGGCAATATGAAGATCCTCTAGGCTCTGGAATATTTGTGCCTTTTGTTCCTGCGGAAACAGGTCCAGTGTTAGATGTTACAACAACTGGACGATATAAAATTATAGTAGATTTTGCAGGAGTCTGTACTTCTGAAGGAGAGGTTTATATTGAATTTGCACCACCCTTCACAATTAATGACATGCCCGATCCCTTGGTTGTCTGCGATTCGGACAACGACGGATTTGCGGAGTTCGACCTGA
>CAZBWO010000004.1:0-212727 GCA_964495885.1 uncultured Alteromonas sp.
AAAAATGCTCTTTTAAATCTAGAAAGCTTCTTCAATTTAATTAATAATAATGAAAATTTATTAATTGATGCAAATAGACCAATATTAAACACTGATAGTTCAATAATTAATCAAGAGGTTAAAAACAACAATAAAAGAGCAGGTTTAAACATAAAATATGACAAAGAGTTTTCTAATTTTTATTTATCAAATTCAGTTAATTTAAGTTATAACCATAGGAAAATAGAAACACAAAATAATTTATTTCAAAATAATAATTTAACACTAAGTTCCTATCAATCAAGAGTTAGCTCTACAATAAGTTTTAATTTAAATCCTAATATTAAGTATACTCTAGGCTTGGGTTATAATTTTAATTTACAAAATTTTAATAATGTAGGAAGTGAATTATTATTTTTTGACATTAACACTTCTGTAAAATTAAAAATTAGCGAAAACAACTATGGCATTTTAAGTTATAGCTATGACAATGAAACGAATACTATTGATAATTTAATAATAAACCCAGTAGTTAGAAATTATAGAAATTTAAGTGTAAACAATAATTTAAATTTCAATAATATATTTCCATCTCATCAAATTAATTATCAACATCAGATCATAAAAAGTACAAATTTTTCATTTGTATTTAATTCTACATTTAGAAAAAGACGGAAAGATATAGGTAATAATATATTTAACTCTCCCAATGTAACAGTTACACAATACCAATTAATTAATGATAATGATTTTTTTTCAAATCTATTTTTTTTTGAAAAACGTTTCAAATCATTACCTCTTACTTTTACTAATAGCATTAATATAGATTTCGTAAAAAACCGATATTTTGAAAACAATAACCCTTTCGAATTTAAAAATAATACAATAGGTGGTTTTTCTGAAGCTAGTTCAAATTTTAAAAATTCCCCAATACACATTTCGCTAGGATATAGGTATACCTATTCAACATTTAATTTTAATTCCTTAAAATCAAGATTAGCACAAAGGCAGCCTTATCTTAATTTGGATGGGGTTATTTCAAAAAATATTATCTGGAATGTAGAGTCTAACTATTCAATATTTGAAACAGATAATATAAATACCAATATTTTTTACTTAAATCCTTCCATTTTTTACAAAAGAGAATCTTCAAATTGGGAATATGGTATAACAGGGTTTAACATATTAAATCTAAACAACAATAATTTGGTAGAAAACAATACGCAACAAAGTATTATTAATCAAAGTATCACAAAAATCTTACAAGGTTATCTTCTCTTAAATGCTAATTTTAGTTTTTAATTATGCTTATTTACCTTGTGATTTTTATCACCTCCCTAAATGGGAAGATAACCTCTCGGTGAAGTTTACTTTCAATTTAAAATTATAATACAATCTTATCATTTCAATCCTAGGTAATTTAGTACCTTTGCGCCGATTTTAAGCATGCCTTTTTGGATAAACTTTTTAGCATTGGTTTTTGGAGTGCGGTAGCTAGGTTCATTCTTCGAAACAGGACCTTGATTATCTTGGGAATTCTTGCCGCTACTGTATTTTTTGCCATGCAGTGGAAAAATATGCGGTTTACCTACACAGAGGCAAACCTTCTACCAGATGATCATCCCTATAATGAAGAATATCAGCAGTTTTTAAATCAGTTTGGCGAAGAAGGAAACCTCATCATATTAGGGGTAAAAGACAGTGCTTTGTTCGAACCTAAAGTGTTTCAGGAGTGGACACAATTATCCAAGAATATCGAACAATTCAATACCGTAGCCTTATCCCTTTCGGTTGGAGATCTTCAAAAATTGGAAAAAAGGGAAGATACGGCAGCTTTTAGAATGGTTCCTTTTATCCAGGATTCAGTTTTAAACGAGGAATTACTAAATAGGTACAAAAAAGAATTATTCCATAAGCTTCCTTTTTATGAAGGGTTGGTGTACAGCCCCAGTAAAACTTCAGTGCGTACTGCCGTCTATTTGAAAAAGGAATTGGTAAACACACCCGCAAGAAAGGATTTTATCATAGAAGATTTAATCCCATTGATAGATCAATTTGAAGCATCTACCGGGGTAAAGGTGTATGCTTCCGGAATGCCCTACATTCGAACACTGAACTCCCAAAACATTATTGATGAAATTGGATTGTTCATTGGAGCGGCACTTTTGGTAACCTCTTTAATTTTCTTTTTCTTTTTTAGGTCGTTTCGGGCAACTTTTATTTCAATGATTACCGTAATCATTGGAGTAATGTGGTCCTTTGGGGTATTGGGCTTATTGCATTACGAAATTACGGTGCTCACCGCCTTGATTCCGCCGCTTATTATTGTGATTGGAATTCCCAATTGTATTTTCCTCATCAATAAATACCAACAGGAAATCATCTTGCATGGCAATCAAGCGAAATCCTTGCAACGGGTGATTACCAAAGTAGGAAATGCAACCTTGATGACCAATGTAACCACGGCTTCAGGTTTTGCCACATTTATCTTGACCAATAGTAAATTGCTGAAAGAATTCGGTATTGTCGCTTCCATCAACATTATCGCAATTTTCCTTTTAAGCTTGTTTATCATCCCCATTGTGTATAGTTACATGGCGATTCCAAAATACAAGCACCTTCGGCATTTGAACAAACAATGGATTGGAAAGTTTGTGAATTGGATGGAGCGTATGGTAAAGGAGCACCGCATTGCGATTTTTGTATTAACGATCTTATTTCTATGTACAAGTATCATAGGCATTTACAATATTAAACTTTCCGGAAGTCTAATTGAAGACATGCCGAAAGACAAAGATTTTTATAAAGACATTGCTTTTTTCGAAAAAGAATATGAGGGAATTATGCCCTTGGAAATACTCATTGACACCAAACGGGAAAAAGGGGTCATGAAATTGGCTACCCTAAAAAGGATGGATGAACTCCAGGCTTATTTAGAGGAGATCCCTGAATTATCCAAACCCATTTCAGTGGTAGAACTAGTGAAATATTCTAAACAGGCTTATTACAATAACAATCCAGAGTATTATCAATTACCCAATAGCCAAGAACGCACCTTTATTCTGTCTTATGCGAAGAGTAGTTCCGGAGCCACCAATTTACTGAACAGCTATGTAGACTCCACTGGCCAATATGCCCGCATCACTACCTTCATGAAAGATACCCAGACGGAACGTTTTGATAGGATTGAAGAGGATATTAGAAGTGAAGTGCAAAAAATATTTCCCGAAGACCGATATGATGTTTCCATTACCGGAAAAGCATTTGTCTTTCAAAAAGGAACTAAATACTTGGTGAACAACCTCCTCATATCATTATCGTTGGCTATTTTGTTAATCGCTTTGTTTATGGCTTGGATGTTCCGAAGTTTTAAAATGATTTTGGTGTCCCTCATCCCCAATTTACTTCCATTGCTTATCACGGCGGGATTAATGGGATTCATTGGCGTTCCCATTAAACCCTCTACCATATTGGTATTTAGTATTGCGTTTGGGATTTCGGTAGATGATACCATTCACTTTTTGGCCAAATACCGCCAAGAACTCATTGCCAATGATTGGAAGATAAAGAAGTCTGTTTATGCTGCCCTTCGCGAAACTGGAGTAAGCATGTTTTATACTTCTATTGTACTCTTTTTTGGGTTTTCGGTATTTACCATTTCAAGTTTTGGTGGAACCGTAGCCCTAGGAGCTTTAGTATCTGCAACATTACTATTTGCCATGATGTCTAACCTACTGTTGCTACCTTCGTTATTACTTTCCTTGGAACGTGAAATTGCCAATAAGGAAACTTTCAAAAAACCTTCCATGCAGATTTTACCCAGTACCGATGAGGAAGTAGAAAAAGAAGAGGAAGAAACCTTGATTTCATAATTTTCAAAACTTCAAAAAAAAGTATCTTTACGGCTTGAAAACAGGAACTATGCAGACAAAAGAAATCAAAGAACTATTGCAAAGCGAGCCTTCCCTGCACCCTATTATGGTGAGAGGTTGGGTACGCTCGTTTAGAAGCAACAGATTTATACACCTCAATGATGGCTCTACCCTACACAATTTACAGTGTGTGGTAGATTTTGAAAATTTTGAAGAAGCCATCCTAAAAAAGATAACCAACGGCGCTGCCATTCAGGTGGAGGGAACCTTGGTGGAAAGCCAAGGGCAAGGGCAAGCGGTGGAAGTGCAGGTTTCAAAAATTGAAGTACTTGGCGAAGCAGATCCAGAGGAAGTTAAAAAAACCATTTTAAGCCCTAAAAGACATTCCCTTGAAACCCTTAGGGAACAAGCCCACTTAAGGGTAAGAACCAATACGTTTGGTGCCGTAATGCGTCTACGCTCTAAGCTAGCCTTTGCCATACATGACTACTTTCAAAAGAATGGATTCTTTTACATGCACACCCCAATCATTACAGGAAGTGATGCAGAAGGAGCCGGTGAAATGTTTCGGGTGACGACTTTAGATCCTACCAATCCGCCCAAAGATGACCAAGGTGATGTGAATTACAAAAAGGATTTCTTTCAGAAGGAAACCAACTTAACCGTAAGTGGCCAATTGGAAGCCGAAACTTACGCCATGGGCTTAGGAAAAGTGTATACTTTCGGACCTACCTTCCGTGCAGAAAATTCAAATACATCTCGTCATTTGGCCGAGTTCTGGATGATTGAACCCGAGATGGCGTTTTATGATCTGGATGATAACATGGATCTTGCGGAAGATTTCATCAAATATGTCATCAAATATGCTTTGGAGCACTGTGCAGATGACCTTGCATTTTTGGAGAATAGATTGTTGGAAGAAGAAAAATCCAAACCACAAACCGAACGAAGTGAAATGCCTCTTCGGGAAAAATTGGAGTTCATACTGAAAAATAACTTCGTTAGGGTAAGCTACACTGAAGCTATTGAAATCCTAAAAAATAGCAAGCCAAACAAAAAGAAGAAGTTCAATTATCTCATTGAAGAATGGGGAGCCGATTTACAGAGTGAACATGAGCGATTTTTGGTAGAAAAACACTTTAAATGTCCTGTTATCCTTTTTGATTATCCAGCCAAAATCAAGGCATTTTACATGCGTTTGAATGATGATGAAAAAACAGTTCGTGCCATGGATGTACTATTCCCTGGAATTGGTGAAATTGTTGGAGGATCTCAACGGGAAGAGCGCTATGAGGTTTTAAAGGAAAAAATGAAAGCCATGGACATTCCGGAAGAAGAACTTTATTGGTATCTGGACCTTCGGAAATTTGGCACTTGTGTACACAGCGGATTTGGCTTAGGGTTTGAACGATTGGTTCAATTTGTTACTGGTATGGGGAACATCCGCGATGTAATTCCTTATCCAAGAACCCCAGGAAATGCATCATTTTAAAAAATAAAAAGTTAATTATATTTTAAATCCAGTATCGAACATATCCGTTGCTGGATTTTTTTTATTTTTATAGGAAAGACGGTAACTAGATGCTTAAACAGCAATTAAATTTTAAATTATCCCAGAAGCTTTCGCCTCAACAAATCCAGTTGATGAAACTCATACAATTGCCTACACAAGCATTTGAACAACGTGTTTCACAGGAAATGGAAGAAAACCCTGCTTTGGAAGGTGGAAAAGACCAGGAGGATAATCCTAGTGATGAATTTGAAACGGATGAGTATGACGATTATGATGATAATGAACATATTGAAGCAGAGATTGATGTTGATGATTATTTAAGCGATGATGAAATCCCCAGTTACAAGCTTTCTTCCAATAATTACAGTGCAGACGATGAAGAAAAGCAAACCCCATATGCTTCGGGCACTTCCTTTAATCAGCACTTACTGCAACAACTCAACACTTTTCGGTTAAATGATAAAGATTTTGAGATTGCCCAATTTCTTGTGGGCAGCGTGGACGAAAGCGGCTATATAAGGCGCGAAGTCGCAGACATTGTAGATGATTTGGCTTTCACGCAAAACATTTATGCTTCGGAAGAGGAAGTAGAAAAAGTTTTGACTATTGTTCAGGATTTAGATCCCGCTGGGGTTGCAGCAAGGGATCTTCAGGAATGTTTGCTTATTCAGCTGAAAAGAAAGGAGGAAACACCATCTGTAGAACTCGCTACAGTAATCATAGAAGAGGCTTTTGATGCATTTTCAAAAAAACATTACAAAAAACTATTATCTAAGTTTGATATTTCCGAAGACCAACTTCGCGAAGCAATTCACGAAATTGAAGGTTTAAATCCCAAACCCGGAGGAACCTACTCTGGAAACACACGAATCGTGGAGCATGTAGTCCCAGATTTTACCATCAGGATTGTGGATGGCGAATTAGAGCTTACCTTAAACGGAAGAAATGCACCAGAACTTCATGTGTCAAGGGAATATAGCAATATGCTAAAAGGGTATAAAGCCGCCAAGGAAAAGTCTAAATCACAAAAAGATGCCGTGCTATTCATTAAACAAAAATTAGATGCTGCAAAATGGTTTATTGACGCCATCAAACAAAGGCAACAAACATTGTATGTTACCATGAATGCAATAATGCATCACCAAAAGGAATATTTTCTATCTGGGGATGAGCGAAAATTAAAACCAATGATTCTGAAAGACATTGCAGATACAATAGACATGGATGTTTCAACAGTATCAAGGGTCGCAAACAGTAAGTATGTAGACACCCCTTATGGCACTAAACTCATCAAGGAATTCTTTAGTGAATCTATGAAAAATGATCAAGGAGAGGATGTTTCTACCAAGGAAATCAAAAAAATATTGGAAATAACTATTTCCGAAGAAGACAAAAGGAAACCCCTTACCGATGATAAACTTGCAAAAATATTAAAAGAAAAGGGTTATCCCATTGCAAGAAGAACTGTTGCAAAATATCGCGAACAACTAGACCTCCCGGTAGCTAGATTACGAAAGGAAATATAGATGAATACGTTTCTGCGAATTGGCGCTTATATTTGGCATCCTTTGTTAATGCCTTTAATTGGTACAATTACGTATTATCTTATTACACCTAGGTACTTAGAGCCCGAAATTTTACAGGCAAAATTTGTTGCCATCATCATTCTCACTATTCTTTTACCAATTGTTATTTTTTTTCTGCTGAAGAATTTAGGATGGGTACAGTCTATTGCTTTACCAGAAGTTAGGGAGCGAAGAATCCCCTTGATGATACAAAGTGTGGCAGTCTTAGCTATCATTAAATTAGTTTTTGACCCCTATATTACCCCAGAACTCTATTATTTTTTTGTGGGAGTTCTTTTTTCTACCCTTACGGCTTTACTTATGGTGTTTTTTAGAGTAAAGATTAGTCTTCACCAAATGGGCATAGCTGGACTCACTTTTTTTGTCATTGCCTTAAGCGTACATTTTCAGGTAAACATGTTATTTTGGATTGGGCTATTTCTTTTTGCCAATGGATGGGTTGCTACTTCAAGGCTTAATACAAGATCCCACACATTTTTAGAGTTGATCCTTGGTTTTTTTGTAGGGGTAATTCCGCAAGTATCGATGCTTAATTTCTGGCTATAGAATATAAAATATAATCCCCACCTTTAAAGGGTTAAACCCTATTTCTTTCTGAGTTCCTTCTACAAAAGCTCCATTAAAAAAAGGGGTAATACTATAATTCACATAGAAATTGAAAGTGCTATACCCCAAAGACAATGTTGCGGCCACCCTTAAAGGCTCAAACTCTGGTATATCTGTTTGTGATACATTATTATTTGGTTGAGACAAATACGCTCTATACCAATAGGTATAGCTTAAACGGGCTCCTGCATAGATTCTCCAAAATTTATATTGTGTGGGTGTTGATGTTCGCCAGCGGAACTCCAAGGGAAGTTCCAATGCGGCTGTACTGAAACGGTTGCTTGAATAGTCTATATCACTTTCCAATGGCTTGAAAATTGTGTTTTCTTGTGTGTCTTCCCCAATAAATAAAGTTTGACCAAAACGGTCAAATGCAAAACCTACTCCTAAAGCTATAGCCATATTTCTTTCTTCATTGATAGGCATATCCCTTAAGAATCCCAATTGTATCCCTCCTGAAACCCCACTTAAATTAACAGCATCCGGTACATTGGTGAGCAAATTATAGGTGACCCCAACATAAAATTGATCTTCCCTATACTTTTTATCTGGGTTTTTTACAGAAAGACTATCCTCTTGTGCAGACAATGGAGAGTATATCATTAACATTGTGAAGAGGAATGATATAGAAATGAGTAGCTTCATTGTATAAAGATAGCTAACCAAAATGGTATTAACTAATATAAAAAAGGCGCCTATTTTTTTAGGCGCCTTTCATTTAAATTCTATTCCCAATTATTGATTCAATTGGTTTCCAGGTGTTGTGATATAAATAATTTTAAGAAGGTTTTGATCTCTCAATTCCTGTTTAATATCTGTCACTAAACCTGTATTGGTTTCTTTATCTACTTTAAGGGCGACCATTACCTTATCCTGAAGTTCAGGGCGAAGTTTACGTCGTAATTCTTCCAATGCAAACTTAATATTAGTAATGTCTGTGAACTTGTCCCCTATCTGAATTTTAGCTTCTGTTCCATATTTTTCATATCCAGAACCAGGCTTTCCAGCATAGATAAACACCGATCTGTCTTTCTTCAATTTTTCAACTTGATCCCCTTTTGGAAGACGTTGTTGTACCATCAAGTTACTATCCCTTAATACGGTTACCACCATAAAGAAGAACAATAACATGAAAACAATATCTGGAAGGGATGCTGTTGAAATTGCCGGCAAATCACCGCCTTTTTTCTTTTTAAATTTTGACATACTCTTTCGGGTTTAAGATCCAGATTTTCTAGGTTCTGCTTCAGACAGCTTTAAAGGAAACAATTCTTGAACTCTTTCCATGTCATCCTTGTAAGACTCTGCTTCTATTTCGCCAATATCACCAGAGTTGATAGCGTTTTTGATATCGGTGTATTTCCATCCAAACAAACGTTGTGACTCTCGATCCCTCAAATAGTTATACGCTGCTACCAATTCATTCTGAACGGCGATATACATTTCATAAGATGTAAGTCGGTCATTTTGAACTGAAATTACCGCTTTTTGAGGATTATCTGAAGACTCTGCAGATCGTTTACCTTGACAGTAGTTACAATATTCTGGAGATCCTGAAGGAGCACCTCCATTATCTAAAAAGTCGATAGCTGCCTGTCTAAGGTCTTTCAAATCCATAAGCTCTTCTTCAACCAAGAGCTGATCGTTCTTATTCACATTCACCACAAACAGATTTTTCTGTTTGATTACTGGCGGGTCTTCTATTTCAATATCTGGCGGCAACTGCCTTGCAATACCCTTATCTTTCTCAATCGTGGTGGTGACCAAGAAGAATATGAGTAGAAGGAAGGCAATATCTGCCATAGACCCCGCATTTACTTCGGGTGTTGCTCTTCTTGCCATATTATCGGTTTGTTACTTTTTTGAATCCACTAAAAATCATTGATCCTACTGCTAGGATTGCAAGGATGTAAAAGGTATTGAGACCTGCACCAACCCATTTCGAGGTCTTTTCGGTTACATTCTCTGTTTGAATCAAATCTGCAGGAAGACCATCCAAACTTCCGCTTGACATCACATACCCAATGATAACAATGAGTAAAAACGCCCCTACAGAAAGTAAGGTTTTTTTAATGTTTCCAGAAGCGATTCCCTTTAGCACAAAGAAGACCACAAATAGGATGAGGAGCACAAATACAATAAGTGCTACTGTATATATTGGGGACACCGCTGATAGATCACCCATTGCAGCTTCAGTTTCAATAGCATCGTCTCCTTTTAACAGAATCATCACATACGTAATAATTCCTGCCAAGCCGAACACCAATGCTAGTATTTTTACAATTTTATGTAAAGCCATTTTGCTGGTTTTAAATATTATTTTTTGTTTTTGTATTCTACCAACATATCAATTAACGTGATAGAAGCATCTTCCATATTGTTTACAATACTATCAATTTTAGCAATGATATAGTTATAGAAGATTTGAAGGATAATCGCAACGATCAATCCAAATACTGTAGTCAAAAGGGCTACTTTAATACCTCCTGCTACAAGGGAAGGGTTCATATCACCAGCAGCTTGGATTTTATCAAAAGCTTGAATCATACCAATTACCGTACCCATGAATCCAAGCATAGGTGCCAAAGCGATAAATAATGAAATCCAAGAAACGTTTTTCTCTAACTGTCCCATTTGAACACCACCATAAGATACAACTGCTTTTTCTGCTGCATCGATGCTTTCATCTGCTCTGTCAAGGCCTTGATAGTATATTGAAGCAACAGGTCCTTTTGTATTTCTACATACCTCTTTAGCGGCTTCGATCCCCCCACTGTTCAATGCTTCTTCCACATTGCTTGCCAATTTATTGGTATTGGTAGTAGAAAGATTAAGGAAGATGATTCTTTCAATGGCAATTGCCAATCCAAGAATCAAACACAACAATACAATACCCATAAATCCTGGGCCTCCTTCAATGAATCGTTGCTTTAGTTCTTGATGGAAACTCTTGGACGTTCCTTCCGAAGAAGCCTCCTCTTCCTGAACCAATGATATAGTGGCTGCGGAAGAAAGTGTTTGCAAACTCGTAGGCATGGTTTGCGCAGTGGTTGCGTTTACGTTGGTTGTGCCTGCAAAAACCATTGCGGCAATTGCTAGAATAGAAAATAATTTTTTCATTGCTATCGACTTAAAGTTTGATTTTAGTTATTAGTTTAAGGTTTAAAGATATAAAATTATTTAGTTAATCTGCAATAAAATAACTGCTGCAGTTTACTAATAGGTCTTGTTTTATAAAGCACTCTTGGGCTTTGCACAAATTTGATATGTGATTACCCTAATATAAGAAATTTTAGCACAAGTCTTCTTGAGCAAAATTATATTCAGGATATTAATTTGCAGAGAGGAAGGGATTCGAACCCTCGATACGCTTTTGGCGTATACACACTTTCCAGGCGTGCGCCTTCGACCACTCGGCCACCTCTCTAGTTTAACCGTTTTTACAAACGGGATGGCAAATAACAAAAAAAAAATAATTTGGTAAAATATTTGAAGCCTAAATTTTGGTGATTTCCCCTCTTAGGGATTTCTCAAATTGTTCTTTGAAGTTTTCCCCTTTCAGTTGTCTTCCCAAAAGGTACATCATTTTAGTGATGGCAGCTTCAGTTGTCATGTCCCATCCAGAAATAACTCCAATCCTTTCCAATCCCATACTTGTTTCATACAATCCCATCACCACTCCTCCACCATCACATTGGGTAATGTTTACTACCGGGATTCCTTTTGATATGGTTTCTTCCAAAGAATCCAACAACCAAGCTTCATTGGTTGCATTTCCACTTCCGAAGGTCTCCAATACCACTCCCTTCAAGCCTTTTAATGCTAATAAATGACGAAAGGTTGCTTCTGCCAAGCCTGGAAATAATTTAACTAGCAGGATTTGCGTTTCCATGGATTTATACACCTTTAAAGGAGCTTCACTTTCCTGTCTCCACAAAGCAGTTTCATTAAAAAATAACCGCACACCACTTTCTGCCAATGCAGGGTAATTAAGGGAGTCAAAGGCTTCAAATTGTTCAGCGCTTATTTTGGTAGTTCTATTTGCACGATACAATTTATATTCAAAATACAAACAGACTTCCTGCACCTTGGCCTTCCCGTGCTCTTGAAGAGCGGCAATTTGCAATGAGGTAATGAGATTTTCCTTAGCGTCTGTTCGAAGATCTCCAATAGGTAATTGAGATCCTGTAAAGATGATAGGTTTGGAAAGATTTTCCAGCATAAAACTAAGGGCAGAAGCCGTGTAGGACATGGTATCGCTACCGTGAAGCACCACAAACCCATCATAATGATCATACTCCTTTTCAATAATTTCCACGAGGTTCACCCAATATTCAGGTTTCATATTGGAACTATCTATGGGGTGCTGAAAGCTATGAGTTTGAATAGAGCAATCCAAAAGATTGATCTCTGGGATGTATTTCAATAATTCATCAAAATTGAAACTTTTCAAAGCTCCAGTCATAGGATCTTTTATCATTCCAATGGTTCCTCCTGTATAGATAAGCAGTATGCGTGATTTCGAAGCGGTCATTTTTTAAATATTTCCAAGGCGTTTTGAGTGGTTTTTGAAGCTACTTCTTCTTCGGAAATTCCATAGATAGCAGCCACTTTTTCACAAATTAAAGGAAGGTAACTACTTTCATTTCGCTTCCCCCTATAAGGCACTGGGGCAAGATAAGGTGCATCTGTTTCCAGCACAAGGTGCTTCAGGGGAATTTGATCCAGAAATGTGTCTATCTTTCCATTTTTAAAAGTAACCACCCCTCCTATTCCAAGTTTCATTCCGAAGCCTATTGCTTTATGGGCCTCTTCCAAGGTTCCCGTAAAACAATGAAATATTCCGTAAAGCGTTTCATCTTTTTCGGTCTCCAACACTTCAAAAATTTCATCAAACGCATCCCTACAATGAATCACAATAGGAAGTGCTTTTCTTTTCGCAAGCTGAATTTGCCTCTTGAAAGCGATTTTCTGTATTTCCAAAGTGCTTTTATCCCAATATAAATCAATCCCTATTTCTCCTACTGCACAAAATTCACGCTGCTGAAACTGTTCTTCTACATGCGCCAGTTCTTCTTCAAAATTGGCTTTTACAGAGGTTGGGTGCAACCCCATCATAAGCGAAACTTTCTTCGGATTGCTTTTTTCCAATTCATACATTGATGCAGTATAACTGGAGTCTATGGCGGGTATGTAAAAATGCTCCACACCAACATTTAGGGCCCGTTGTATCATTGCATTCCTGTCTTCTGCAAATGCCTCACTGTAGAGGTGGGTATGGGTATCTATCAACATGACCACAAAACTAGTATTTGTTCGTTATATTTGCGAAAAAAACTTGGAATCCCTTCGAACATTTTTAGAAAACAGCGGCTTTGAAAGACTCTCCTTGTTGAAGTTGAGTACAGGGCATTATCGATTATCCCTTGAAGTAAATGGCCAAACAGGGCAGTTTATCCTAGATACTGGGGCTTCCTCCAGCTGTATTGGCTTTGAAAGTGTTCCTTATTTCAATTTATTTTCAGAAAACACCGAAATAAAAGCTGCCGGTGCCGGTGCAATTAATATGGAAACCAAAATGGCCCACAACAATACATTAAAAATAGGTTCTTTAGTATTTCGGAAATTATCCTTCGTCTTATTTGATATGACCCATGTAAATGAAGCTTTAGCTCAAGCAAATGAATTACCTGTGCATGGGATTTTAGGAGCCGATTTCCTAAAAAAGCGTCGCGCCGTTATTGATTATGGACGAAATTGCGCCTATTTCAAAAGGTAGACCTTTTCCCATTTTTTTTATTAATTTTACACCTGCCCTTCAAAATATTACCTCTTGAAAATATATTACTTACGGGCCCTAATTTGTACTCTTTCTTTTTTTTGGAGCAGCTTCTGTTTTTCCCAGGATTTGGAATATTACAAAAACATGAAGGACACCGCCTCTTCTCCGCAGATAAAATTGGTAGCCCTGGATTCTATCCTATCAAAAGAGGGCAGGAAGGATTTACAGCAATTTATAAACAATAGCATTGCATATATTGAATTGGCCAAAGAATTGGACAGCATAAAAGCGGCGGCCAAAAAGATGATTAGTTTAAGCTATACTCTTACCTCACATGCCAATCAGCCAGAGAAGGCTGTTAGAATGATTGATGAGCTTTTGGCTAGGAAATACAAAATAAAGGACTCTTTTCTGGTCGCAAGTTTATATCTGAAAAGAGGTGGTGCAAACTATCGATTGAACTTGGAACAAGCAATTGAGGATTATCAAGAAGCCATTGAAAACTTTCCAAAAAGGGATTCTATACATCTTGCTGATGCATTTTTATTTAGTGGACAGGCGTATTCCAATCTAGGGAAATTTGTACCCGCAGGTGAATACTATCAAAAAGCTTACAATTATTTTGAAGCATTGGGAGATTATGAATACATGGTATTTGCACAACAGGGTATTACCACTATGTATAGCATGAATGGGTTCTATGAAAAAGCGAAGGAAGAGCGGGAAAAAAATATAAAAAAAATCCAAGATTTAGGACTTCAACAACACTTGTTGGTGATGTACTATAATCAGGCATTAGATTACAAAAAACTTGGAAACAACCAACTACACCTCTCCTATTTAAAGAAAGCATATGACTTGCTCATGGATAGCTCCCAAAAAGAAAATATTATCTATGACAGATTATATGTTTTTTCAAAGTTAATAGACCATTACCTCAGCGAAGGGAATATAAAGGAAGCTGAAAAATATTTCCAGATTGTAAGGCAGTACCATAATCCTGAAATAAAGGATTTAATTTATGTGAGCCACTATTCAGAAATACGCTCCCGAATGGCGCTTTTTGAGAACAAGCTAGACACAGCGTTATTCTATGCTACAAAAAAACAGCAAGCGGCCCAAAGTATGAGATATGAAGAAGATATAATTGCCTCAAAAGAGTTACTAAGTGAAGTTTTTACGAAAAAAGGATCTTTTCAAAAAGCTTTGGAGTACAGAATTGATCTTGAAAAGGTGAAAGACTCCATCTACAATAGAACGACGGCAAATTCGCTAGCGTATTATCAAACCCTTTATGAAACCGAAAAGAAGGAACGCGAACTAATCGCCAAAAACACCAACATCCAATTACTGGAAAAAGACAATGAAGCTGCCAAAAAAAGGTTTCTTTTCATTAGCATTGCTTTAGCACTGTTTTTTGGTCTCGTCTTGGTATATAGAAACAGAATGGTCCTTAAAAACAAAAAAATCTTGCAAGAGAAATTCAGCCAGGAATTATTATTGTCTCAAGAGGAAGAACGGAAACGCATTTCTAAAGACTTACATGATGGATTGGGGCAACAATTATTGCTCCTAAAAAATAAATTGACACAGACCCAGGATACTGAAACCCAAAAATTAGCAGAAAATGCCATCGAGGAAGTTCGCGGAATTTCCAGAGACTTGCATCCATTTCAGCTTCAGGAATTGGGAATCACCAAGGCCATAGAAATGTCACTCAACCAGGTGGACGAAAACACCACCTTGTTTATTTCTTCAGATATTGAAAATATAGACCATATTTTCAGTAAAAAACAAGAAGTCAACCTCTATCGCATTGTACAGGAATCCTTAAACAATATCATTAAACATGCAAAGGCAGAAGCCGGAAAAGTCACAATAAAGCGAACCATTGATGCCATTATTCTGGAAATAAAAGACAATGGTATTGGTTTTGATTTTTCCGAAGAATATCAAAACGTTCAAAGCTTAGGCCTTAAAACACTTTTAGAACGAACCAAGTTTTTAAAAGGACAGATGAAAGTAACCTCCAAAAAAAACGAAGGCACCACCCTCTCCTTTAAATTCCCAACGGTATGAGACAGGAATCCATTATCATTGCAGATGACCACCCCCTTTTATTAAAAGGACTCAACGATTTTTTACAAGAAAAAGGCTATAATATTATTGGTACTGGTAATAATGGTCGCGAAGCTTACAATCTTATCGCAAAGATGGAACCGGATATAGCCATACTGGACATTCAAATGCCTTTTATGTCTGGGCTGGAAATTGCACAAAAGTGTCAAAACAATCAATTAAACACCAAAATCATCCTTATTACCTTCCACAAGGAAAAGGACCTTTACCACAAGGCGAAAGAGCTACAAGTATACGGATACATCCTTAAGGAATTTGCTTTGGAAGAAATTGAGAACTGCATTAAAACCGTTTCAGAAGGCAATCCCTATTTTAGTCCGAAAATCAAAGAACTCCTCTCTTTACAATCCCATGGAAATAGCAGCTTAAATGTCCTAACACCTTCGGAAAAGAAAATTTTAAAATTAATCGCAAAAGACAAGACCAATAAGGAAATCGCCGCGATGTTATTTATTTCCCACAGAACAGTGGAAAAACACCGAAGCAATATGATTAATAAGCTTAAATTAGAACACAAAACCAATAGCTTACTCATCTGGGCGAAGGAACATCAAGACAAGCTTCACTAAAAATACGTGTTAGTACGTATTTGGATTTTCATGATATTAAAAGAATTTTACACTGTAAACAAAATTTCATGGAAACAGAGACCAAAATGAAAAAATTAGGACATGACCGAGTAACTATTTTTGTCATCTCGCTTATGGTTGTTTTCATTATTCTCTTAAATGTTATTAGCTATTTTGTTTCTTAAAGTGAGGTTGAATTAACTAACTAACCAAAATAAAAAAGCCCCAAAAATTGGGGCTTTTTTTATACAGTATAGGCACTAGTTTATAGCTCTAGTGCTTTTTCAATATTATTTTCCATTAACAGTTCAACTGGATTTTCCAAGGCTTCCTTTACAGCCACCAAGAAACCTACAGACTCCCTACCATCAATAATACGGTGGTCATAACTTAACGCCACATACATCACAGGTGCAATCACGATCTCACCATCTTTTACAATTGGCCGCTCCACAATATTGTGCATCCCCAAAATACCCGATTGCGGAGGATTGATGATAGGAGTAGAAAGCATACTTCCGAAAACCCCTCCATTGGAAATGGTAAATGTACCTCCTGTCATTTCATCTACGGTAATTTGTCCGTCCCTTGCACGTAATGCCAATCTTTTTACTTCAGATTCTACTCCACGGAAGGTTAAGTTCTCTGCATTCCGAATGACCGGTACCATTAATCCTTTTGGTCCAGAAACCGCAATAGAGATATCTTTATAATCATAGGTGATTTTATAATCCCCATCAATCATTGAATTCACATCTGGATACAGCTCCAAAGCTCTTACAACCGCTAATGTAAAGAATGACATAAACCCTAAACCTACCCCATGTTTTTCTTTAAAGGTTTCTTTGTATTGTTTCCGAAGTTCAAAAATAGGCCCCATATCCACCTCATTAAATGTAGTGAGCATCGCCGTCTCATTCTTTGCAGCAACCAATCGCTCTGCTACCTTTCTACGAAGCATGGAAAGTTTCTTTCGCTCTGAACCTCTAGCTCCAGATCCTGGAGTACCCATAGATGGCGTTGCTTTTACGGCATCGTCTTTTGTAATACGCCCATCTTTTCCTGTTCCAGTTACGGAAGCAGCGTCAATTCCCTTTTCATCCAATATTTTCTTTGCTGCTGGAGAAGGTGTCCCAGATGCGTAGGTTTTTTTGTCTGCTGGTGGAGCTTTTTCAGTAGACTTTGAAGTTTCAGCACGTTGCTTATCCAAATCTGGGGCTGCATTCCCCTTTCCGGTTTCATCACCGGGATTTTTATATGTTTCAGGTTCGTCGTCTTCTTTGCCTTCAGGTTTTGGGGCATCGGTATCAATCAAACAAACCACTGCTCCTACTGCTACCGCATCGCCTTCTTCAGCTTTCAAGGTAATCACCCCACTGGCTTCCGCAGGAAGCTCTAAGGTAGCTTTGTCACTATCTACTTCGGCAATTGCTTGGTCTTTTTCAACATAGTCCCCATCGGCAACAAGCCATTGGGCTATTTCAACTTCGGTGATGGACTCCCCAGGGGAGGGAACTTTCATTTCTAACATAGTATTCTATTTTTCCTTTTTCGGATTAGGGGTTTCAAAAACATTTTTAATCACTTCTTGGTGACGTGCCTTAGATCTTGTACTACTTCCTGCAGCAGGTGAGCTGTATACATTTCGGGAGGCTACCCTTAGTTGCAGCCAGTTGAAGTTCATCAACATGAATCCCCAAGCACCCATATTTCTTGGCTCTTCTTGGGCCCAGACATAATCTGTAACGTTAGGATAGGTATCAATAATGGCTTTTAATTTTTCCACAGGAAGAGGAAACAACTGCTCAACCCTTACCAAAGCAACATCTTCACGTTGCTTTTCATCCCGGGCTTCCAATAAATCGTAATAAAATTTACCCGTACAGAAAACAAGCGAAGTCACTTTCTTTTTATCTACGGAAGTATCATCTATCACTTCCATAAAGCTACCCTTGGCCAATTCTTCTTTTGTTGAAACAACTTTGGGATGACGTAGTAAGCTTTTGGGAGTAAAAACAATTAATGGCTTTCTAAAATTCCACTTCATGTGCCTTCGCAACATGTGGAAAAAATTGGCAGGGGTAGTTACATCGGCAACTACCATATTGTGCCTTGAACAAAGCTGAAGGTAGCGTTCCATACGCGCGCTGGAGTGTTCAGATCCTTGGCCTTCATAACCATGTGGAAGTAACATAACCAAACCATTTTGCACTTTCCATTTAGACTCTGCCGCAGAGATATATTGGTCCATCATAATTTGCGCCCCGTTGGAAAAATCCCCAAACTGAGCTTCCCAAATGGTCAAAGTCTCGGGGGCAGCCATGGCATAACCGTAATCAAATCCTACCACTCCATACTCTGAAAGTAAAGAGTTATAAATATCCATATGACCTTTAAGATCCATGGTATTGTGAAGATTTACTTCTTCGGCGTCGTCTTCGGTTTTAATGGTTGCATGACGATGGGAAAACGTTCCTCGTTCTACATCCTGACCTGTCATTCGTACATTGAAACCTTCTTCCATGAGCGTGGCATAGGCCAGCAATTCCCCCATGGCCCAATCTAATTCATTCGTTTCAAAGTAACGCGTATGACGATCTTCTATGATTCTTTGAATCTTACGCATGAATTTTTTATCGGTTGGAAGTTGTGAAATTCCTTTCGCCAATTTGTCCAGTTTCTTGAGGTCAAAAGTTGTATCAACTGGAGCCTTGATGTCTTCCAACGTTCCCATTTCATAAGATTCCCAATCATCGGCAAGAATTTCGGTAATGACGGTTTTATCTTTTTTTCGGGATTCTTCCAAATCTTCTTCCAATTCAGATTTGTATGCTTTTTCCAGCTCGGCAACATAGCCTTTGTCAATCACCCCTTCTTTTAATAGTTTTTCAGCATATAAATCCCTTGGGTTTTGATGCTTCGAAATAGCTCTGTATAATTTAGGCTGCGTAAAACGGGGCTCATCTCCTTCATTGTGTCCATATTTTCTGTAGCCCAATACATCAATAAATACGTCCCGGCCAAATTGCATCCTGAAATCCAAGGCAAAAGCGAAAGCGTGGCAAACAGATTCAACATCGTCTGCATTTACGTGCAATACTGGCGAAAGCGTAACTTTTCCAACATCTGTACAATACGTAGAGGATCGGGCATCTAGGTAGTTGGTGGTAAAACCTACTTGATTATTTGCCACCACGTGAATGGTTCCGCCAGTACGGTATGCCTCTAGTTGTGCCATTTGGATGACCTCATATACCACACCTTGGCCAGCAATTGCAGCATCCCCATGAATCAAAATGGGCAATATTTTCTTTTCATCACCTCCCAATTGGTGATCTAGTTTCGCACGGGCAATTCCTTCCACAACTGCATTTACCGTCTCTAGGTGGGAAGGGTTTGGTGCAAGATCCATACGAACTTTCTTTTCCTTTTCGGTAGTTCGGAAACTCGTCCATCCCATATGGTATTTTACATCCCCGTCAAAAAGCTCTTCTTCGTCATATTCCTTGCTATCAAACTCACTAAAAATTGCCTCGGGGGATTTTCCAAAAATATTGGCCAACACATTCAATCTACCCCTATGTGCCATCCCTACCACAAATTGTTCGATGCCATTTTCAGACCCTTTTTCAATAAGCGAATCCAATCCTGGAATGATAGCATCTACGCCCTCAATGGAAAATCGTTTTTGCCCTACATATTTGGAGTGTAGGAACGTCTCAAATGAAAGAGCCTCATTTAGCTTTTTTAGAATATGTTTCTTTTCTGAAGGAGAAAAGGTGGGATGATTGTCATTTACGTTCAGCCAGTTTTGAATCCATTTAATTTCTTCTGGGTTACGGATGTACATATATTCTACCCCAATAGCATCACAATAAATGGCTTCCAAGTGCCGAATGATTTCCTGAAGCGACGTTTTTCCAATGCCTAAAATAGCTCCTGCTTCAAACTCTAAATCCAAGTCATCTGCAGACAAACCAAAATTCTCCAACGCTAGGGTTGGACTGTATTTTCTTCGTTCCCTTACCGGATTGGTCTTTGTGAATAAATGTCCTCGGTTTCTGTAGCCATCAATAAGTTGAACCACCCGAAACTCATTCAGCATGCTTTTATGGGCTTCAGAACCCGCTTCAATTCCTAGGGCTTCCAAAGACCCGTTTTCAATTCCAAAATCAAATCCTTGAAAAAAGGCACGCCAACTAGGTTCTACACTATCTGGGAATTGTAAATATTTGTCATAAAGTTCGGCGATGTAGGAAGGATGCACCGCATTGAGGAATGAAAATCGATCCATTATATTGGGATTCTGGCTTCTTTTTTTGTAAACAGCAACAAAAATACAACAATTACGAAAATACTCTACGCTCATTTTAATATATTTAAGATATCTATTAGCATCAATTATTATGGGAAAAACATACATGATACTCCTATTGGCAGGCCTTTTCTTTACAACAACATTCCTAAGTGCCCAAGAAACCCAAAATGAATTTTGGAGGAATGTTCGCTTTGGGGGCGGACTTGGATTAAGTTTTGGCGACGGCTTTTTTAGTGGAACACTTGCGCCTAGTGCCATTTATAATTTTAATGAGCAATTTGCCATTGGTATTGGCCTTAACGGAACTTATAATACTTTAAAAGATAGGTATCGTTCTACTATTTTGGGCGGAAGCCTTATTAGTTTATTCAACCCTATTCCGGAGATACAGCTTTCCGCAGAATTTGAAGAACTACACGTACATAGGAAATATGAAGATTTTTTGGAACTGGAAAATGACAACTATTGGGTGCCTGCCTTATTTATAGGAGCTGGTTATCGTGCGCAACAAGTAACCATTGGTGTTAGATATGACCTCCTTTATGATGAGGAAAACAGTATCTATGCCAATGCCTGGATGCCATTTGTAAGGGTATATTTTTAGACCTTCCGGTTCATTAACCATATGCCAAATTGCCGTAATTGTTCTTTATAATGATCCTTCATTTCTATGGTATCAAGAATTTCAAACGCTTGCTGGGTATAACTTTCAATTTCCTGCTGAATAGCTCTTGCAGCCCCAGATGCCTCAAAAATTTCAGTCACCTCGGCAATTTTTTGTTCAGCTGGACCTTTCTTTGTTTCATACCATTTTTTGAGGGAACTTTTCATTTCTACACTTCCTTCTTGAAGCGATTTAATGTATAGGAATGTCTTTTTGTTCGCCAAAATATCCCCTCCTACCTGTTTTCCGAAGGTTTCAGGATTTCCAAACGCATCCAAATAATCATCCTGTAATTGAAAGGCAATGCCAAGGTTCCTTCCAAATTCGTAGATATTCATTTTATTTTGGCCAGAAGTTTTTGCTACAATCGCTCCCATTTGCAGTGCTGCCCCAACCAGAACTGCTGTTTTATACGAAATCATGGTAATATATTCTGAAATAGCAACCTCTTCACGAATTTCAAAGTCTACATCGTATTGCTGACCCTCACATACCTCCAAGGCCGTTTTACTAAACAATTTTGCCATTTCCTGAAAGACTTCAGGAGGATATTCTTCAAAATGTTGATAGGCCAAAATGAGCATTGCATCTCCCGAAAGAATCCCAGTATTCACATCCCATTTTTCATGAACAGTAGCCTTTCCTCTTCGCAATGGCGCGTCATCCATAATATCATCGTGAATCAATGAGAAATTATGGAACAATTCTACCGCAGTAGCTGCACTTAATGCTTCTTTTGGGGAGGCACCAAAACATTCGGCGGCCATTAAGGTTAGGAAAGGGCGTAATCTTTTTCCGCCTAGTTCCATGATATAAGAAATAGGGGTATATAGTTGTTCCGGTTTTTTATGTACAATCCTTGTTTTAAGGTAGTCTTCCAGAAGATTTCGGTACTCCAATAATAACTCCATATACAATTTTGCCACTAAAATACACTTTGCCATTGAATTCCCAATCGCTTGGGAATTCAAACTCTATGTTAAATTATTGTAAAACTTGGGAAACTTTTAAAACAAAAAAAGTTTCCGTGTTACTTTTGTCGCTCTTTATGAAAGAAAAAATTATACAGAAATCGGCAGAAATGTTTATCAACCTTGGGTTCAAGAGCGTGACCATGGATGATATTGCAAACGAAATGGGAATTTCAAAAAAGACCATTTACGCACATTTCAAAAATAAAACGCAATTGGTAAAGGAAACCGTATTAACCGTTTTTCATACGATTAGTTGCGGCATAGACCATATTAGGTCTTTAGATAAAAACCCTATTGAAGAATTGTATGAGATTAAAAAATTTGCAATGCTTCAGTTGAAAAATGAAAAGGCCTCCCCACAATACCAACTTCAGAAATACTATCCAGAGATTTATGCAATGATGAAGCAAATGAAGTTTGAAAACATGAATGAATGTACGCTCGATAACCTTAAGAGGGGGGTTGAAGGTGGTTACTATCGGAAAAATATCAATATTGATTTTATTTCAAGGCTCTATTTTTTAGCACTCAGTGAAATCAATAACGAAAATCTCTTTCCTCCTCAACAATTCCCAAAAATTATGGTCATGGAAGATTACCTAGAATACCACCTTAGGGGGATTGTAACAGCAAAAGGACAAAAAATACTTAACCAATTTATCAATACACAAATCAATGACTAAAAAACCTCTGCTACTTTTATTGTTTTGCACACTGTTTTCCTTTGCGCAGGAAAAGGAGTATGCTTTTTCACTGGAAGAAGCCATTACTTTTGCCTTAGACAGCAGTTATACAGCAATAAACGCACGTCGTGATGTAGCCAAAGCTTTAAAACAAAAATGGGAAACCACGGCAAGTGGTCTTCCGCAGATAAGTGCTAACATCTCCTACAATAATAACTTAAAACAACCCGTAACCCTTATCCCTGCAGAACTTACGGGAGGAGCACCTGGCACATTTACCCCTGTAACATTTGGGACAAAACAAAATGCCAATGCAGTGGCCACACTTAACCAATTAATTTTTGATGGAAGCTACCTTGTGGGCCTTCAAGCAGCAAAAGTTTTTTTGGATTATACTGAAAATGCCAATGAAAAAACCTTGCTGGAAGTTCGAAAAGGGGTCATCAACGCTTACGGAAGTGTGCTCCTTGCTGAAGAACTCGTCGCCATCTTTCAAAAAAACAAAACCACTTTGGAAAGCAACCTCTATGAAACCCGAAAAATTTATGAGAACGGACTCACCGAAGAGGAAAATGTAGAACAACTGGAAATTACTTTGTTGGATATTGATATCAATCTAAACAATGCTCAAAGATCATTGCAGATTGCACAGCAAATGTTCAATCTTGCAGTAGGTATAGATATTGAAGCGCAAGTAACACTCACAGAAAATCTGGATAGCCTTACACAGGAGCAAATCCAACTTAACTTTTTGGAGCAAGGCCTCACTATTGAAGATAATGTAGATTACCAAATAGCAAATAATCTTATTGAGCAGCGCTCGCTAGAGATGAAATTGGAAAAAAGTAAAGCGCTTCCTAGTTTGTCTGCTTTTGTAAATTATGGCACCCAAGCCAATAGTGATAGTTTTACTTTTTTAGATGGTGACCAACGATGGTTTCAATCTTCTATCCTTGGGGTGCAAATGAACATTCCCATTTTTAGTAGTGGCATGCGAGGCGCAAGAACACAACAGGCTAAAATTGCACTGGAGCAAGCGAAAACCCAATTTGATCAAACCGTTCAACAAATTGAACTAGAATTTGAAAATGCACGAAGTAACTATCAGTTCAGTATAGATAAATACGAAAATGCCAAAAAGAACCTAGCACTTGCCCAACGCATTGAGCAAAAAAACCAAGTGAAATTTACGGAAGGAATTGCCTCAAGCTTCGATTTGAGACAAGCCCAAACACAATTATATAGTGCACAACAGCAATATTTCCAATCTATGTTGGATGTAATTAACGCCAAAACAGAACTGGAAACCCTTTTAAACACTCCAACAATCAACTAAATCAAGACCACCGATAACCACAATATTATGAGAACATTATTCATCATTACTGTAGCCTCCATCCTACTCACGTCTTGTGGGGGCAAACAGCAATCCACAGAATCTATCATTGCATCTGGAAATTTGGAACAATTGCGGGCCAAACGAGAAGAAATTGTTACACAGAAAACTTCCATCAATGAACAACTAAAACAATTAGATGAGGCTATTGCCAAGTTAGATACCGTTAAAAATGTCCCTTTAATTACCACACTCGTAGCTAAAGAGGAAGTTTTTACTCACTATTTTGAAATTCAAGGAAATGTTACCACTAAAAACTTGTTGGTTATTACTCCAGAATACAACGGAATCTTAACCCAAGTATACGTAAAAGAAGGGCAAAGGGTAAGCAAAGGGCAAACCTTGGCAAAAATTGATGATGGCGGATTAAGCCAACAATTAGCCCAATTGCAAATTCAAGCCGATTTGGCCAAAACCACTTATGAGCGCCAACAGCGTTTATGGGACCAAAAAATTGGAAGTGAAATCCAATACCTGCAAGCAAAGTCTAATTATGAAGCCCAAGCACGGGCTGTGGACCAATTAAAACAACAAATTGCCAAAACTGTGGTAAGGGCTCCTTTCTCTGGAACTATTGATGATGTGATCACAGAACAGGGAAGTGTAGTAGCTGCCGGACAAACCGCCTTGATGCGAATAGTAAACCTTAGCAACATGTACATTGAAACCGATGTGCCGGAACGTTACATAGAAGATGTGACCAAAGGAAAAGACGTAAAAGTTTCTTTTCCAGTATTGAATAAAACAATTGATGCAGAAGTTCGGCAAGCTGGCGATTATATTAATCCAGCAAATAGAACCTTTAAGGTAGAGGTGGGCATCCCAAATCAAGACCAAACTATCAAACCTAATCTTACCGCAAAGTTGAAAATAAACGACTACACTAATGAAAAAGCAATTCTAATTCCGCAAAGCGTAATTTCTGAAAATGCGGAAGGAGAACAATATGTGTATGTGGTAAATGATAAAAACACTGAAAATATTGGGCATGCCAAAAAAGTGATCATAACCACCGGTAAAACCCAAGGTGACGTGATTGAAGTACTTTCAGGAATAGAAAGCGGCGATGAAATCATTCAAGAAGGTGCCCGAAGTGTAAAAGACCAACAGAGTGTGGAAGTCATTAATTATAATGGAGCTTCCGAAGACAACCAATAAGCCAACGAAACGTATTCAACCATGACCGAAAGACAAAAGAAAGTCGATAAAGAATTTGCATTATCCTCCTGGGCAATCAACAATAAAACCACGATTTACGTGCTTATTTTGGTATTCTTCTATTTGGGGATTAATGCCTTTTTCGATATGCCCCGCGAAAACTTTCCAGAGGTAAACGAAACCAAAATATACGTAAGCACCGTTTACCCCGGAAATACTGCGGAAGACATTGAAAAACTCATCACAGATCCACTGGAAGATGAATTGAAAACCGTAAGCAACGTTGTTGAAATCACTTCTACTTCAAGTGAAGATTACTCCATGGTAATTGTAGAGTTTGATGAAAATATTACGGTGGAAGAAGCCAAGCTGAAAGTAAAAGACGAGGTAGAATCCAAAACCTCGGGAGAAGATTGGCCTACGTTTAACGGGGCTAAGGTTGAACCCGATGTGTTTGAGTTAAGCCTTTCGGAAGAATTCCCAATTCTGAACATTAATATTTCAGGTGATTATCCAGTAGAAAAGCTAAAGGAATACGGAGAATACCTTCAGGATGAAATTGAAGACCTCTTGGAAATTAAAGAGGTCGCCATTCGTGGAGCCCAGGAAAAAGAGGTGGAAGTTGCTGTAGATATCTATAAAATGATGGCTTCGCAAGTAACTTTCAGTGATGTGATCAATTCCATCAACGGTGGAAACATGACCATGTCTGCGGGAAATATCAAACAAAGCGGACAACGAAGAACCATTCGTATTCTTGGGGAGATCGAGAATCCTTCAGAATTGGAAAATTTTGTGGTAAAGTCTGAAAATGACCACCCCATTTACCTGAAAGATATCGCAACTGTTTCTTTCCAAGAGGAAGACAAAACCACATATGCGCGTGAATTTGGAGAACCAGTAGTCATGCTGGATGTGAAAAAAAGAGCAGGTAAAAACATGGTGGCTGCCGCCGAACAGATTCAAGTGATCGTTGATGATGCCAAGGCAAATGTGTTTCCTCCAGATTTGGAAGTCACCATTGCCAATGATCAATCCTCGGTAACCATTGGACAAGTAGACGACTTGGTAAACAATATCATCTTTGGGGTGATCTTGGTAGTGACGGTGTTAATGTTCTTCCTAGGATTTAAGAACGCCATATTTGTAGGATTTGCAATCCCTATGTCGATGTTTATGTCATTAATGATTCTGAACATGTTTGGCATCACCCTCAATACCATGGTATTATTTGGGTTAATTATGGGACTGGGAATGTTGGTTGACAATGGTATTGTGGTGGTAGAAAACGTGTATCGTTTGATGGATGAGGAAGGCATGACACGTGTTCAAGCTGCGAAAAAAGGAATTGGGGAAATTGCCTTTCCCATTATCATTTCCACGGCAACAACAGTAGCAGCATTTATTCCCTTGGGGCTATGGCCAGGGATTATGGGGGAATTTATGATGATTCTTCCGCAGACCCTTTCCATTGTATTGGGCTCTTCGCTATTTGTAGCTATCTTTTTTAATTCGGTATTGGTATCCCAATTCATGAAAGTGGAAGACAAAGACATGCCCGTAAAACGAATTCTTTTGATGACCGGAATTATGGCATTCATTGGTATTATCGTTTTTATGGTTGCGGGAGCATACCGTGGCTTGGGAACATTGATGGTATTTACGGCTATTATGATGTGGGTCTACCGAATTTTCTTAAGAAAATGGGCCAATAATTTCCAAACAAGAACCTTGGTGAAACTGGAACGTTTTTATGAACGACAGTTGCGATGGGCACTCTCTAAATGGAGACCCTATGCATTGGTAGGGGCTACCTTTTTATTATTGATTATCTCGTTTGTGGCCTTCGGAATTTCTCTGGGTACGCAACGTACCAAGGTGGAATTCTTTCCAGACAATATCCCTAACCAAATTATTGTCTACATAGAATATCCCGAAGGAACAGCCATTGAAAAAACCAATACCATTACCAAGGAAATTGAAAAAAGGGTATACAAAGTATTGGAAAGTGAAGAATACCTCGATGGGGGTTATAATTTCATGGTAGAAAGTGCAGTATCGCAAGTTGGCGAAGGTGCTGGAAATCCGCAAACCGATATGGGATCTGCTGCAGAAATGCCCCATAAGGCTAAAATCACTGCTTCCATGAGAGAATTCAAATACCGAAAAGGGAAAGACAGTGAGTTACTTCGGCAGAAAGTACAGAAAGCATTGGTAGGGATTTACCCCGGCGTGCTTATTTCTGTAGAAAAGGATGCGGCAGGACCTCCTACTGGAGCCCCAATTAATATTGAATTGGAAGGGGACGATTACAATGAACTTATTAATACTGCCGAAAACATGCGCGAATTTATCAATACCAAAAACATTGCAGGTATTGATGAATTAAAGATTGATGTAAACAAAAATAAGCCCATTACCCGTGTGGTGGTAGACCGGGAGAAAGCTGGTGAATTAGGTGTAAGTGCATCACAGGTTGGACAACAACTCCGAAATTCAATTTTTGGAACCAAAGCAGGAATCTACAAAGAAGACGGGGATGATTTTGATATTTATGTTCGCTTTAATGAAGAAAACCGCTACGACAAAAGTGCACTTTTCAATCAGAAAATCACTTTTAGGGATATGGCTTCGGGACAAATCAAGGAGATTCCTGTTTCGGCTGTAGCCGAGTATGAAAATTCCTCTGGTTTTAGTGCCATCAAGCATAAAGACACAAAACGGGTGGTAACGGTGTATTCTGCCCTTGCTCCTGGGTATACCGATGCTGGTGCGGTGGTAAGCCAGATTCAAAACGAAATGAAAAGTTTTGAAAACATGCCAGATGATATACATGTTGATTACACCGGCCAGATTGAAGAGCAAAACAAACAAATGACCTTCTTAATGGGTGCGTTCTTTACTGGCTTAGGGTTGATCTTTTTTATATTGATCTTTCAGTTTAACTCGGTATCAAAACCGGCCATTATCATGTTGGCTATCTTTTTGAGCTTTATTGGGGTCTTTGGAGGAATTGTAGTTACCGGAAGTGCTTTCGTTATTATGATGACTATGGTGGGAATCATATCCCTAGCAGGGGTTGTGGTAAATAATGGGGTGGTACTTTTAGATTATGCACAATTATTGATAGATCGGAAAAAAGTAGCGCTGGATGTTGAGGATCATGACTATTTAGAGGTCAATGACCTGTTTGAATCTATTGTACGTGCAGGAAAAGCACGTCTTAGACCGGTATTGCTTACTGCAATTACCACGATATTGGGGTTAATTCCGTTGGCCATAGGTTTCAATATTAATTTCTTTACTCTTTTCAGGAATTTCAATCCAAATATTTACATGGGAGGGGATAATGTGATTTTCTGGGGACCCTTAGCCTGGACGGTAATCTACGGGCTCTTTGTGGCAACGTTCCTAACTCTGGTCATTGTTCCCGTATTGTTTTTCCTTGTGACCAAATTTAAAATGTGGCTTCGGAAAAAAACAAAACGTGCAGTGAATGAATTAGAGGAAGTCACCGCTTCCGAATAAAAAAAGAAGATTTAAAAACCCTAGCGAAATGGCTAGGGTTTTTTTCTTACAGAATGGCATAACTTCCTTAAATTTGCACAGCTTTAAAGTAAGACTATGTACAGAACGCATAATAACGGACAACTACGTACCGAGCATATTGGACAAACCGTAACCTTGGCAGGTTGGGTTCAGAAAATTCGTGACAAAGGATTTATGATTTGGGTAGACCTTAGGGATCGCTATGGGATTACCCAACTTATTTTTGATGAAGAACGCACTGAAAAAGCAGTTATGGAAGCTGCTTCCCAATTAGCTAGGGAATTTGTCGTGCAAGTGGAAGGGAAAGTCATTGAAAGGGAATCCAAAAACCCTAACATGGCAACAGGGGATATCGAAATTTTGGTTTCCAAGCTTTCTGTATTAAATCCTTCCATTACTCCTCCATTTACCATTGAAAATGAAACCGATGGTGGGGAAGACCTTCGAATGAAATATCGATACCTTGATATTAGAAGAAACCCAGTTAGGGAGAATCTAATTTTTAGGCATAAAGTCACCATGGCTGTTAGAAATTATCTTTCTGCAAAGGATTTTGTGGAAGTGGAAACACCTTACCTTATTAAATCCACCCCAGAAGGAGCTAGGGATTTTGTAGTGCCTTCCCGAATGAATGAAGGCCAGTTTTATGCCCTTCCGCAGTCACCACAAACATTTAAGCAATTGCTCATGGTGGGTGGAATGGATAAATATTTCCAAATTGTGAAATGCTTCAGGGATGAAGACCTTCGCGCAGACCGCCAACCAGAATTCACCCAGATAGACTGTGAAATGGCATTTGTGGAGCAGGAAGATATCCTAAACACCTTTGAAGGCCTTACCAAACATTTACTGAAACAAATCAATGATGTTGATGTAGCAGATTTCCCAAGAATGACCTATGATGAAGCGATGAAACGCTTCGGAAATGACAAGCCGGATATCCGCTTCGGAATGGAATTTGGCGAATTGAACGAAGTCGCCCAACACAAAGATTTCAATGTATTCAATAATGCTGAATTGGTAGTGGGAATTGCCATTCCCGGAGGAAACGCTTTCAGTAGAAAAGAAATTGATCAACTTATAGATTGGGTAAAGCGTCCTCAAATTGGCGCCCTTGGAATGGTATACTGCCGTTGCAATGAAGATGGCACTTATAAATCTTCGGTAGATAAATTCTATGATCAGGAAGATTTAGCAAAGTGGGCAGAAGCAACCGGAGCCAATGCAGGGGACCTTATTTGTGTGCTTTCAGGTGACACTCAAAAAGTGCGACCCCAACTTAGCGCATTACGAATGGAAATGGCAGAACGCTTGAACCTTCGGAAAGCAGATGAATTTGCTCCACTATGGGTAGTAGATTTCCCACTCTTGGAATGGGACGAAGAAACCCAACGTTATCATGCGATGCACCACCCCTTCACTTCCCCAAAGCCCGGGCAAATGGAATTGTTGAAAACAGATCCAGGTGCCGTAAAGGCAAATGCCTATGACTTGGTATTGAATGGAAATGAAATTGGCGGAGGGTCTATACGTATTCATGATAAGGGAATTCAATCTAAAATGTTTGACTATCTTGGATTTACCGAAGAAGAGGCCAAAGCACAGTTTGGATTTTTAATGGATGCCTTCCAATATGGAGCACCTCCCCATGGCGGGATTGCCTTTGGATTGGACCGATTGGTGGCGATTTTGGGCGGACAGGAAACCATTCGTGATTTTATTGCATTTCCTAAAAACAACGCGGGACGGGACGTAATGATTGATGCACCCTCCAATATTGATCAAGCACAGCTTGATGAATTGCATTTAGCTTTGAAGAAATAATAAATACACCCTGTATTGGCAGGGTTTACTATGCCAACTAACAAAAAATCACTGCTTGCCCGTTTCTTGATATGGCGCATTAAGCACATATCCCACAAGCAGTTTGTTTTTTTGATAAGTATTGTAGTTGGATTTTTGGCTGGGATTGGTGCCATGCTTATCAAAAACCTCACCTACCTTATTCAATGGCTATTAGAAGGGAAGCTGGTAAAGGATGTGCACTCTGCGTTTTATTTCATCTTCCCTATCATTGGATTTACCCTGGTGTACCTGTACATCAAGTATATTCTTAGAAATAAAGTAAATCACGGCATTCCTTCTACCCTTTACGCCATTTCCAAAAGAAAAGGGATCATGAAACGGTTTCAAATGTTTGGGAGTTTAATTGCCGCACCCATCACAGTAGGTTTCGGGGGATCGGTAGGATTGGAAGGCCCTACCGTGGCTACAGGGGCTGCGTTTAGTTCTAACCTTTCAAGATTATTGCATCTAAACCAATCTACCCGAACCTTGTTAATTGGCTGTGCGGCTGCAGGGGCCATGGCTTCTATTTTCAAGGCTCCCATTGCGGCCATTATTTTTGCCGTGGAAGTATTTAGCTTAGACCTTACCTTGGTTTCGTTAATTCCACTTTTGTTAGCATCGGTTTCAGCAATTATAACTTCGTATTTTTTCTTTGGAAACGACCTCATCCTACCTTTTCAGATTGAAGACAGCTTCCAGCTTCGGGACATTCCTTTCTATATTCTTCTTGGGCTATTTGCAGCACTTATTTCAATTTACTTCAGTAAAATTTATGAGCTCCTCCAATCCTTGTTCCAACGAATCAAGAACCCTATCAATCGGTTGCTTATTGGAGGGGTAGCCATTGGATTGCTCATTTATCTTATCCCACCTTTATATGGTGAAGGGTTCGATGTGATGAACAACTTGGTACAAGGTAATGCCGAAAAAGCACTTGAAAATAACATCCTGCATTTAGATAGTTCCAATACCTGGATCATGATTGCACTTCTTTTAGGACTGATGCTTTCCAAAGTAATTGCCAGTGGGATTACTTTTGGGGCAGGCGGAGTAGGTGGAATCTTCTCACCTACCTTATTTATGGGTAGTATTATGGGGTTTTCCTTTGCAAAACTCATCAACCAATTAGGAATAGGTAGTATTTCTGAAAGTAATTTTACGCTAGTGGGCATGACGGGACTTATGGCTGGGGTATTACATGCCCCTTTGACGGCTATTTTCCTTATTGCCGAAGTAACAGGTGGGTATGAATTGTTCATTCCGTTGATGATTACTGCGGCGATTTCATTTTCAGTAACTAAATACTTTACCCCGCACTCGGTATACGCCATGGAATTAGGCCGAAAAGGTGAACTCATTACCCATAATAAAGACCACATGGTCTTAACCCTGATGGATTTGAAATCGGTGGTGGAACAAAATTTTAAAGTGGTCCATTCTGAAATGACCCTTGGGGAAATTGTACAAGAAGCTGTGGTTCATTCTAAACGGAATATCTTCCCGGTAGTGCACCCCGAAACGCAAACGTTGGAAGGAATTTTATTGCTGGATGATCTACGCCCCGTAATGTTTGATCAAAGTCTTTATTCTGAAATCACAGCAAGGGAGTTGATGCAAAACCCTCCTGCGATTATCAATTTGGAACAAGATCGTATGACCGATGTAATGAAAAAATTTCAGGAAACAGGCGCTTGGAATTTACCGGTTGTTTCAGAAAATTCGTATTTTGGATTTATCTCTAAATCGAAATTACTCACGGCCTACCGAAGAAAACTGATTGACTTTTCTGGAAATAAATGAAATATATCCTCATTTTCTTATTCGTTGCAATTGTTTGCTTAGCCTGCACTGGCTTTTACCTCAAACCTGAAGATCCTAAAACCGGAGCATTATTTATTGGGCTTTCGGTTTCTGCCTTGTGTTTCGTTTTTATGCCCCTTTTTATTTACCATCGTTGGAAAAATAGAAGTGTAAAAGACTATATGCTTACAAAAGAAAACATTGAAAAAATGCGGGATTATGGAAAGGACAAAAAACTGTAAATCAATAATTTTTTGAAAATAGTTACAATTACGTAACGTTCAAGGTCATAAATAATGTACCTTTGGGGCATTATTAATTTATTTTTTTATTATTACAATGGAAGGAACAGTAAAATTCTTTAACGAATCCAAAGGGTATGGTTTCATCACCAACGACGAAACTGGCCAGGATATTTTTGTACACGTAACAGGACTTAATGGAGAAGCGATCTCTCAAGGAGATAAAGTAGAGTACGAAGAAACCGAAGGAAAAAAAGGCATGGTTGCCACTAAAATACGAGTGATTTACGAATAAAATATATCTTTCGCATTTTTGACAAGTTAAAACCCTCTGAAATTTCAGGGGGTTTTTTAATTTATTCTATTTCAAGAAAGCGTGCTACAAATGGGTAACCACTTAAATTTCCTGAGATATATAGTTGATCATTATATAAGTTTACATCTTTCACCTCGCTAGAAATCTCATCTTGGAAATAGTATTCAGCATAGCCATCCACTCCAAAGGTTGTATCCAATTCACCTGAAGGAAGAAAGCGTTGGACGGCAAAGCCAATTCCACCAGATGCAATTATGATTCTTTGTTCACTATCAATCAAAATTCTCCAGATGTTTCCCACTCGCCTACCAACTTCAAACTGTACTATTCCATTGTTATTGTATTTAGTTAATTTACTTTCTCCAGTATTGTCATTATAGGAAAGTACAAATATGTTACCTTCTTCATCTGGATGAGAATAATATCCCAATGCAAAGACATTTGATGTTTGATTGGAATCTGGAGGGACATTAAATATTGGAGTACCTATGGGATTTGTGATTAATATTCCAGAAGTACTTGATTGTGCTCCATTCTTCCTTAAATTATAATATATTCGACCAGACGCTGTCTCAAATGTTCTAGATACACTGCTCTCCCCAAAGACTGTTTGATCTGAATATGTAAAATCACGTTGCCCATTAGGAAGTGTTTTTCTTATTGTAACTTTTTCAATCCCATTGTTTTCTGCTCTACCTCCCACAATATAGCCACCAGAACTTAAAGCAGCAATTGCATTGAGATTACCTCGATCATCACCGTGGTCAGCAACACCATTAACCCCGAAACTACCGTCATAATAACCATTTGGAGTAAGTTTAGCCAATCTTATTCTAGGAAAGCCAACTCCCACTAGAGAATAGTCTTCATTAACAACAAACTCCTTAAAGAGTGCATAGGTGCTGCTTTGGGGCATTACAATTCCCATATCACCATACGATAAATCTAACCCACCATTAGGGAGCAATCTAGTCATTATACGACTGATAAGCGAAGCATATAACCTCCCTTGGTTATCAAATTGTAGTTTAGAAATGGTACTCGTTGAGGGATAGAAATTTTCATATCTAAAAATACCCTCATCTGAAAAGCTAGGGTCTAATTGTAGATTTTGCGTATCCTGTATATTTTCCTCATCATTTGCTTCATCATTAGTCATATCATCACTTGAAGAGCTTTTATCACAAGAAAGAATCAAAAAAGGAATTATAAGAAGAAATAAAAACGATCGCATAGAAAAATAGTATATTAAAGAATTAGCTTTAAATATAGTACTTTAATTTAAATTTCTTTTTTCTATAAAGAACCGCTTTAAAAGTTCACTTGCCTCTTCTGCAAGAACACCTCCCTTAATTTCAGTTTTGGGATGCAAAGGAGTCTGTAGATTGATACAACCCCTTTGTTCGTCACGAGCCCCATAGACCACCCTTGCTATCTGACTCCAGTACAAGGCCCCTGCACACATGGCGCAAGGTTCTAAAGTAACATACAAAGTACACTCTGTGAGGTACTTTCCACCCAAATAATTAGCCGCAGCTGTAATGGCCTGCATCTCTGCATGGGCGGTAACATCATTCAAGGTTTCGGTAAGGTTGTGTGCCCTTGCAATAATTTGATGGTTTACCGTAATCACAGCACCTACGGGGATTTCACCATTATCGAAAGCCGTTTCGGCTTCCTGCAGCGCTTTCTTCATAAAATAGGAATCATCAAATGGTGTAATCATACGCTCTTGGAAAATTCAAAGGTACAAATTCACCTTGGAAAGCCCTTCAGTTTAGGAAAGAATAGCCGTATCTTTGCTTTTGTGTCAGCACGTTATCTAGATACTATTGAGAGTCCGTTGGACCTACGAAAGCTTCCGAAGGAAAAACTTCCCCAAATCGCCAAGGAGCTGCGTGAATTCATTATTGCCATTGTAGCCACCAAAGCCGGACACCTAGGAGCGAGCTTGGGAGTAGTGGAACTTACTATTGCTTTACATTATGTGTTTAATACCCCAAACGATTTGCTTATTTGGGATGTTGGGCATCAAGCCTACGGACATAAAATACTTACCGGCAGACGTTCAAAATTTCATACCAATAGACAATGGGATGGTATAAGTGGATTTCCAAAAATAGCTGAAAGCAAATATGACTCATTTGGAACCGGGCATAGTAGCACGGCTATTTCTGCTGCTTTGGGAATGGCAATTGCTGCGAATTTAGACGGCAACCTTGAGCGGCAACATATTGCAGTAGTTGGGGATGCATCCATCGCTAGCGGAATGGCCTTCGAAGCGTTGAACCATGCAGGGGTGACTTCGGCGAATTTATTGGTGATCCTTAATGATAATGCCATAGGTATTGACCCCAGTGTGGGAGCCTTGAAGGAATACCTTACCAAAACCACTTTAGAAAATAATCCTTCATCTGGCAATCTTTTTGAATCATTAAACTTTAACTATGTTGGACTAGTTGACGGGCATGACCTTCCACAACTGCTCGAAACACTTGAAAGACTTAAATATATAAAAGGCCCCAAATTATTGCATGTGGTTACCACAAAAGGGAAAGGACTAAAGCAGGCCGAAGAACAACAAGTTACCTATCACGCACCTGGCAAATTTGATGCAATAACTGGGGAACTGTATCCTAAGGATGATGAGGGACTGCCCCCAAAATTTCAGGATGTGTTTGGTAAAACCTTAGTGGAATTAGCAACAAATAACCAAAATATCATTGGTATTACACCCGCTATGCCCACTGGAAGCTCCTTAAAGTTTATGATGGATGCTTTTCCAGACAGGGCTTTTGATGTAGGTATTGCAGAGCAACATGCGGTTACGTTTTCTGCAGGGCTCGCTACCCAAGGGAAAACCGTGTATTGCAATATATACTCTACCTTTTTGCAACGTGCGTACGATCAAATCATTCATGATGTATGCCTTCAAAACCTGCCAATAATTTTTTGTCTGGATAGAGCAGGAATCGTTGGAGAGGATGGAGCCACACACCACGGAATCTTCGATATTGCTTATTTACGGTGTATTCCTAATTTGGTTGTGATGGCTCCAAAAGATGTCATTGAGCTTCGGAATATACTATATACAGCACAACTAGGGCTTTCACATCCCATAGCCATCCGCTACCCAAGAGGAAGGGGCTTTATTTTGGATTGGGAACAACCTTTTACTGAAATTCTTATCGGAAAAGGACAACAACTAAAAGAGGGAGGTTCCATTGCAGTTTTATCTTTAGGTACGATGGCGCATGAAGTTCAAGAAGCGATTGACAATCTTCCCGAAACTAATAGAGTAGCCCATTATGACCTTCGGTTTGTGAAACCTTTGGACGAAGCCTTATTACATGAAATATTTCAAAAATTTGATATACTGATTACCGTTGAGGACGGAGTTCAGTTGGGCGGATTTGGAAGTGCCATTGCTGAATTCGCTTCAGCAAACAACTATAAAAACACCTTGAAGATTTTGGGTATTCCAGATAAGTTTCCGCAGCAGGGAACTATTGAAGAACTGAAGGATTGGGCTGGAATTTCTTCCGAAAAAATCAAAAGCACCCTCAAAGGATATCTCTAAAACTCCCCACTTATTTTTTGGTATTGCAATAAGGCATTCCCATCTGTCAACCTGGAAATATAGTTGCAAATTTCCAACAGGAATTCGTAGGTCGTTGCCTCTTCATGCATGGTAAGTCCGCTATTCTGTATCACCAATCTATCAAAATGCCGTTCCTTTTGATCCCTTTGGCGCTCAAAAGCGTGGGTATAGGTGTTTAATAAAGTAGAAAGCACATTATAGCCTGCAATTTCCTTTTCAACTACTTCCTTGCTACGATACACCTTTTCAATACTAATTTTTAAAATATCGGCTATTTGAGCCTTAAATGTACTGTGGTCTAGTAGGGCTTCGGAAAAATCCCCCTTTAAAATAGCATCTTCGTTTTTGATAAAAATAGCGACCGCCTCTTCTATAAGCACTGCAATGGCTAAGGACCGCAGATAGGCAATCCTATCGGCGGTATGGGTAAGTTGATGAAACTTTTCTTTCTGAAGGGTGTCCTTTACCAACTTTACTAAATACTCCAAAGCAAACTCTTCTTGAATCAAGCCCAGATTAATTCCGTCCTCAAAATCAATAAGGGAATAACAAATATCATCTGCCGCTTCCACAAGAAAGGTAAGTGGGTGTCTTGCATACCTGTTTTCGCCAACAGCCAATAACCCTAACTCTTCTGCTACCTCTTCAAAAAATGGAACTTCACTTTGAAATACCCCATATTTTTTATCGGCAATATGAGTTGTTGGCTTTTTGGGAAGTGATTGTTTGGGGTATTTCATAAAAGCACCCAGTGTTGCATAGGAAAGCCGTAAACCACCGGAAACACCATTTTTTGTCTCTGTTAGGATTTTAAATCCGTTGGCATTCCCTTCAAAATCTACCAAGTCTTGGTATTCTTTTTTGGAAAGTATATTTTGAAACCGCTTTCCTTCCCCATTCAGGAAATAATCGCCAATGGCTTTTTCGCCACTGTGGCCAAAAGGCGGATTACCAATATCGTGTGCCAATGCTGCAGCAGCCACAATGGCTCCAAAATCATGCGGTTGATGCCCATGGGTTTTCTGAAGCTGGGGATGTTTTTTCAAAATAGCCTGCCCAACGGCACGCCCAAGGGATCTTCCCACTACCGAAACCTCTAAACTATGGGTTAAACGGGTATGTACAAAGGAAGTTTTGGAAAGAGGAATTACCTGTGTTTTATCTTGAAGGCTTCTAAATGCCGAAGAGAAAATAACCCGGTCATAATCTACTTCAAATCCCAATCGAAGCTCATCCTGCTCTATACGTAATCTTTTAAAAGTATCTCCTTGCCGTTTAAGGGATAACAATTGTTCCCATTGCATCATAGTGCTGTAAATTTCTACCGCAAGATACTATTTTCAATGTATCAATACGTGGCAAAAAATAGGTTTTTATGGTTAACATTAACATAACCTTTGGTTGATTTAAACATAATTCCCACTTAACACCTGCTTTACATTGCCAACGCATCTTTGCCCCGAGAAATGTAACAAGCAATGAAAAAATTCTTTACCCTCATATTTTTAAGTTTTACCGCCCTTACCTTTTCCCAAGGAACTGGTACAATTGTAGGACAGCTTACAGATACTGACTTTAACAATGAGCCTCTGGCTTTTGCCAATGCCTTCATCAAAGGTTCTACTATGGGAACCACTTCTGATATTGATGGTTTGTACGAAATTAAGAACGTACCTGTTGGAACCTACACCGTTGTATTCAGTTTTGTAGGTTATGAGACTGTTGAAATTCCAAACGTAGTGGTAGAAAACAATAAAGTAACCACTATTAATGTACCTATGGGTGCTAGTGCTGCTGCTTTGGACGAAGTAGTAATTAAAACTACCGTAAGTAGGAAAAGTGAGGTAGCGCTTTTGTTGGAACAAAAGAAAGCAACAACCATTATACAGAGCATCGGTGCAGAAGAACTTTCCAGAAAGGGAGTTGATGATGCCGCCGCTGCAGTAGCCCAAATTTCTGGGGTTTCACAACAACAAGGAAGTAGTGACGTGTTTGTAAGAGGTTTGGGTGACCGATACCAAAACACCACCATGAACAATTTGTCATTGCCTTCCAATGACGTAAACAAAAAGAACATCAACCTTGACTTATTTCCTTCAGAAATTATTGAAAATGTAGGTGTAAGTAAAGCCTACAACAGTTATTTCTACGGTGATTTCAGTGCAGGGAACGTAAACATCAATTCTAAGGAATATACAGGCCCTGGCTACTTTGCGGTTTCTGTGAATTCTGGATTCAATTCAAATGCTATTGGAGAGGATTTTGTAAGAAGTGAAGGCCCTAGCTACTTCGGATTTTACAACAGATACGACAACAATCCTTTTGCGATTGTACTATCACATGGAGTTGATCCCCAAGATGCGGGAAGCCCCATCAACTTCAACGGAAGTATTGAAGGTGGGTATTCCTTCAATATTGATGACAACCAACGCTTGAGCTTCTTTGGAACTGCCGTTTTTGATAACGGATATCAATTCCTTCAAGGACCTGCCGTTGACTTTACGAACGACGTAAAACTTAGATTCCCTAACGTAGATGAGTATAGCTACAATACTAATACCTCTGCCCTTGGATCTATTATCTACAACCATAAGTCTGGACATAAATTAAAGTATACCTCTTTATTTTCCAATACAACCAAAGATGGTGTTGGTTATTACGGAATTGGAGGTCAAGGTTTCAATCGTGATGGTTTCAGTGGAAATGGCGATGGTGGATTCTATGTGATGAATGTTCAGTTCAACCAAGACATGATTTTTGTGAATCAATTGAATGGTACCCACAAATTTGAAGATGACAAGTGGCTTGTAGATTGGGGAATTGGTTTCAACAAAGTGTTCTCTGATGAACCCGATAGAAAAAGAATCTCTTTGGAAGACTTTCAGTTTTTCTTGGATGATGATCCTAACACCAATGCGATTTTCTACGACAACATCGCGTTTGACAATCAGCGCTATTTTCAAAGCATCGAAGATGACGAGCTAAACAGCTACATGAACCTAAACTATAAGGTTTCCGAAGCCATCAATATTACCTTAGGATACAACGGAAGAACAAAAGAACGTCGCTTCAATAACTGGCGCTACGGATATGAAATCTTAGACAAAAATGCCAATCCTGTTACGAATCCTTTCAGACTGGATGACTTCTTTAATGTAAACAACATTGATATCCCTGACGGCTCTGGACTTTGGAACCTGAGAGTGGCCAGACAACCACTAGGAATAGACAGTTATTTAAGTCTTGAAAACCGTCCGCAGTTATATGAAAACACCTATACCGGTAATTTAGATATTCACGCAGGATTCTTAACCGCAGATATTGAAGTTGGTAAATTCCTATTCGTACCTGGCATTAGGATCGAAAACTGGAGACAATCTATTGTTTATGATGTAATCAACCCAGTACCTACAGATTCTGGTTTCCGTGAAGTACAGGACAACTTATTCTTCCCAAGCTTAAGTATAAAATATGCCCTTAACGAAGACATGAACCTTCGTGCTGCGGGAAGTCAGACTGCCTCCTATCCAGAATTCAAGGAAGTTGCCAACTTTGTGTACGAATCTGTAACACAACGTGTGGGTGGTAACCCAGATTTGTTGGGTAAAATAGACGGAACTGGCCCTAGTTATTCTGAAATCCTAAACTTAGATCTAAAATACGAATGGTTCCCAAGCTCTGGAGAACTTATTTCCGTAGGCGCATTCTATAAAACTATCAAAGATCCTGTAAACAGGGTAGTTGCTACTGATGCCACCGGTAACCAGCGTTTCTTCAGAACAGGGGAAGAAGCCCAAGTATATGGTGCAGAGTTGGAAGTTCGTAAGAACATCTTTATGGACGCAGATAACAACGCTTTATTTTCGGTGGGTGGAAATTTTGCATACACCAGTACAGAGCAAGATCTTAAAACAATTTCTACTGCAGATGGCTTCACCTTTGGAACTTCCTTTGGAGACCGAACTACCTCTGAATTACAGGGAGCTTCAGAATTCATTGCCAATGCAGATGTAAACTACACCCCAACTTTTGGGAATTACAAACCACAAGCTACGGCTACCTTCTCCTACTTTTCAGATAGAATCTATGCATTGGGAAGTGGGGATTTAGGAAACTTGGTAGAAAAAGCCGTGCCTACCTTAAACTTTATTTGGAGAAACGCTTTTGGGGAGCATTTTGAAGCAAACCTAAGTGTCAAAAATATCCTTAACCCAGCAGTAACCCTTGTTCGGGAAAATACAGGTGCCGATGGCAGTGTATTATTGGATCCTTTCGGATTGGTGAACAATGGGGATGTAACCATCCGGGAATTCAAAAGAGGAATTAACGTAGGACTAACCCTTAAATATAAACTATAAAAAACGAATTACTTACTTTAAATTTAAAAATGATGAAAACCAAATTTTTCTTATTCATAGGCGTTTTTGCCTTTCTCTTCGCTTCTTGCGAAAGTGATGACACCGCAGATATCATTATCCAAGACAATAGCGTGGATAACAGTGTGGTTAACAACAACAGTGGTGGAACTAGTGGAGACGACACCATTAACTTGAGTGGTGTTTACAGCTCAGACCTAACTTTGGAAGCAGGTAAAACCTATGTAATTACAGGACCTGTTTTAATGCAACCTGGCACGAAACTTACCATTCCTGCTGGAATGACTATTTATGCAGAGCCTGTAGGAGTTAATGCGTATATCGCTATCCAACAAGGTGCACAAATTATCGCCAACGGAAACGCAAGTGAACCTATCATCTTTACCTCTAATGCTGCAAATCCAGGTTCTGGTGACTGGGGTGGTTTGGTCATCTGCGGAAGAGCACCAATTAACTCAACTGCCGCTGGATCTGATGATACTTCCACTACTGAGGTAGGTGGTCTTTCCTACGGTGGAAATGATCCAACAGACAACTCTGGTTCCCTTCAATATGTTCGTGTAGAGTATGCTGGTGGAGCAATTGATGGAAACACTGAATTGAACGGAGTATCTTTATATGCAGTTGGTAACGAAACCATGATTGACTACGTACAGGTATTTATTGGGTCTGATGATGGTTTTGAATTCTTTGGAGGAACCGTAAACGCTAGTCACCTTTCCGTAGTAGGTTCCGAAGATGATTCAATTGATTGGACTGAAGGATTTACCGGTACACTTACAGATATTTATGTAATGCACTTGTCTAGCCACGATAAAGCTTTTGAATGTGATGGCTACAATACAGACTTCTCTAACGAAGGTGGTTATTTCTCCGCTCCAAATGTAACGAATGTTACTATTGTTGGAGATGTTGCCACTGCAGCCGACAGTGAAGCAATTAGACTACGTGCTGGAACACAAGGAATCTTTACAAATGTATTGATCTCTGATTACGATGAAGCTTTTGATCTAGATGGTGATAACGGTGACAACCCAACCGGACAAGGTGTGTTGGATGATCTTTTACAAGCTATTGATGTAACTTTCAATAACGTAACTACCAAAGTAAAGAACGATACCGGTTATACTTTTGATGAAAGTGATTTCCTTTCTGGAGATGGAAACGGTACCGGAACAGATTATGCCACTTGGGGTGCTGGATGGACTCGTTCTAACTAAGCCTCAAAAATTTTGTTCTATAAAAAAAGAGCCTCGGTATACCGAGGCTCTTTTTTTTCTTTAAGTTTTTGTCTTAGTACGTAACTACTCGTGTATCAGTTATCTGAAAAGTAGTTACTTTGGCGATTTTGGAATTAGAGTAATTAACTTCTTTAATTACATCTCCTTGGTAAAACAACCAAGTTCCAACCTTTTCGCCATTTTGGTAGTTAGCTACCGCAGTTTTATTTCCTGCGGAATCATAACTAATCCATTCACCCTCTAGCTTATTATCCAATGTGTAGAAACCAGTTTGAGCAACCTGTCCATTATCATGATACAAAGTAGCTTTTATTAGTTTCCCTTCTCTTTGGTATGTGTCCAGTTTGTTATCCTGAGCCATTGAGACCGTTGTCAAACAAATCACACAAACCATCATAATTAAGCGTTTCATATAATTACATTTAAGGGTTATGTAATTCAAAAATAAGAAATCATAACGATAAATACACGTTTACGTAACGTTAAATTAACATTAAAAATGTATTTTATTGATTTTCAGTTATTTCCAATATTTATTTTTTGAATTTTAAGAGTTAACACATTTAATGTTTATTTAATGTAGAATTGATATTTAAGCTACAATCAACGCTTTTATTTGTAATGTGCTTCGTGCACACACATTGAAATCTTTAAGTTTTTGTCGACTAGATTTTATCTATGTGGGAGCTGCCCTTTGGGGCAGCTTTTTTTTGCTTTCCAAACTCAAAACTTAACAATTACGAAACATTGACATTCAAATGATTTAAGTTCTTTGCAGCGACAAAAACTTAAACCGATTTTAATGAAACAGTCCTGTATTGTCTTTCTATTGATGGCCCTAATTGGGCTTAAAGTAAGTTCACAAGAAATAAGTGATTCAACCTTCGGAAAAGGAATAATAAATTACACTGCTAAGGATAGTACCTTTAATGTAAAATTTGCGCCTCGTATACAAGTTAGATACCAATCGAAATGGAATCACGATGGTGTTGATTATGACAGCCCAGAATACAATTTCCTAGTTAGACGAGCACGTTTGAAATTAGACGGTTGGGTTTATACTCCAAAATTAAAATATAAGATTGAGTTAGGATTATCTAATCGTGATATTTCAGGAAGTAATCCGTTTAACAGAAATACGCCTAGGTTCATTCTAGACGCTGTAATTAAATGGAATTTTTATGAAAATTTCGAGTTATGGGCAGGTCAAACAAAATTACCTGGTAATGTAGAACGAGTTGTTTCTTCGGGAGATCTTCAACTTATAGATAGATCCCTATTGAATAGCAGGTTTAATATTGATCGTGATATGGGAATTCAGCTTCGTCATCACTTCAGTTTAGGAAATTTATTCTTTCGAGAAAAATTTGCACTATCCCAAGGTGAAGGCAGAAACATTACCGAAGGAAATGAGGGAGGTTTACAATATACCGGAAGAATTGAAATCCATCCTTTTGGCAAGTTCAAATCCAAGGGGGATTATGTACAGGCCGATTTGGTAAGGGAAAGTCAACCGAAGCTAATGGTTGGCGCAACCTATGACTATAATGAAAATGCAGTTAAAACAAGAAGTAATTTGGGCTCTTACATGTTCTTAAGTGACGGGTCTTTATACGAAACCAACATCACCACATTTTTTGTGGATGCAATGTTCAAATATAAAGGTATTTCATTTATGGGAGAATATGCTAATCGCGATGCCGATGCACCAGTAGCAATTGACCCAGATGGAACAGAGACAGGTGACATTGTATTAGTTGGAAACTCACTAAATCTACAAGCAGGGTATTTATTCAAAAATAATTACGAAATTGTGGGACGCTATACAAATACAGATTTTGATGCTGTTACTGAAAGATTAGGAGAAGATCAATACACATTAGGATTTTCAAAGTACGTTGTAGGGCATAAACTTAAAATCCAATCAGATTTTACCTATTCCCAATTGGGCGGTGAAAAGGATTTTATAGAATTTAGAATAGGATTTGATGTCCATCTTTAATATAACAATTTAGTAACAATCAAACTGTATATAATTTAGAAATTTGCAGCAAATAATTAAACCATAAAATGGAGAATATTTATCTATTAATGTTAGTTGCTCTTGCTGGTCTAGCTATTGTTGATTTAGTAGTTGGAGTAAGCAATGACGCTGTTAACTTTTTGAATTCTGCTATTGGCTCAAAGGCCATTTCCTTTAAAAGTATCATGATTATTGCAAGTCTTGGAATTTTTATTGGAGCAGTTTTTTCAAGTGGTATGATGGAGGTCGCCCGAAAGGGAATCTTTGTACCTGGCGAATTTTACTTCGATGAAATCATGATCATTTTTATGGCCGTGATGATTACAGATGTTTTATTGCTGGACTTTTTCAACACCCTTGGAATGCCAACTTCCACAACTGTTTCTATCGTATTTGAATTACTGGGAGCTGCTGTGGTCATGGCCCTAATAAAAATAAGTGCCAATGATACTGAAAGTTTTGCTGCAATAACAAACTATATAAATACCGACAAAGCAACTGAAATTATTTCGGGAATTTTATTGTCTGTAGTCATTGCATTTACCATTGGTGCAATTATTCAGTGGATTTCAAGATTAATTTTTACTTTCCATTACGAAGAAAAAATCAAAAATTTTGGAGCAATTTTTGGTGGCGTTACTTTAACTGCTATCGGATATTTTATCTTTTTTAAGGGACTCAAAGGGACACCCTATTATGGAACTTTCAAGGATATTTTAGAAAGCCAAATGTGGTTTATAATTGGTGGAGGTTTTTTATTCTTTACACTGTTTTCTTTCCTTTTTACCAAAATATTCAAAAAAAGCATTCTCATAATTGTAATTGCAGTAGGTACTTTTGGATTAGCACTTGCATTCTCAGGAAATGACTTAGTTAATTTTATTGGTGTTCCTATGGCTGCCTACCATTCATATGAAGCCTGGGCTGCATTTGGCGATGCTGCTACAGCTTTTTCAATGAATGTGTTAGACAAGAAAGTTCCTGCCGAACCATTACTACTTTTCATTGCAGGGGGTATCATGGTAATCACTTTATGGCTATCTAAAAAGGCTAGAACTGTAACCGAAACAGAAATTGGACTTTCAAGGCAAGGTGATGGTTCAGAAAAATTTAGCCCAAACATGCTTTCAAGGGCAATTGTAAAAGGTAGCACTAAATTAGTTTCTGCTATGGGTGCAATTATTCCTCAATCTACCCAAGACAAAATTGCAAATAGCTTTGAGAAACCAAATCAAAACATTCCTGCAAGTAGAGCTCATGAAGTTCCTGCTTTTGATTTGATTAGAGCATCTGTAAATTTAACAGTGGCAGGTGTGTTAATTTCAATTGCAACATCAATGAAGCTTCCCCTTTCCACTACTTACGTAACTTTTATGGTTGCAATGGGTACATCCCTTTCAGATAGGGCTTGGGGACGTGAAAGTGCTGTTTACCGAGTAGCAGGGGTGATAAACGTAATTGGAGGATGGTTTTTTACAGCATTTAGTGCCTTTGTAGCAGCAGGAACACTAACCTATATAATTTATCTTGGCAAAGGCCCCGCAATTGCCATCCTTTTATTAGTTGCCATAGGTTTATTGATTAGAAATTATATCTCGCACAAAAAGAAAAGCAAAGCTAAATTAGATAGAACCGGGCTTAAAAAATCTGAAAGTAAGACCGTACAAGGGATCATTTCAGAAAGTGCGCAGAATATCTCTAATGTAGTCTCCAGAACAAATAAAATTTATTCTGATGTACTGAAAGGTCTTGCTAAACAAGATACCTCGAAGCTTAAAAAGAGTAAAAAAGGTGTTGAAAAATTAGATAATGAAATTGAAGATTTAAGAAATAACATCTTTTATTTCATTAAAAACTTAGATGAAACCAGTGTACGAGGAAGCAACTTCTATATTACTATTTTGGCATATTTAACAGACATTGCCCAATCGTTAGAGTACATCTCCAAAAAAAGCTACAAACATGTAAACAACAATCATAAAGCTTTAAGATTTAATCAGATTAGAGATCTTCAGGAAGTAAATGAAAAATTAAGCATGTTACTGGATGAAGTACAATCTGTTTTTGAGTCTAAGGAGTTTGAAAAATTATCTGAAATTATAAATCAAATCCCAGGGATAAATGAAATTTTATCAAACAAGATTGATAAGCAAATCTCGAGGACCAGAACTGAAGAATCAAGTCCAAAGAATACCACCTTGTATTTTAACCTTCTTATGGAATCAATGGATCTAGTCAAAGCATTAAGCAATTTGTTAGATGAATATAACAATAGTCATAATGCAAACTTGATAGTTGATGCAGAAGTTAAGGATGAATAACTTCAAACAGGTTCTATTAAAAACTAAAAAGGGCTATAACTTCAAAGTTACAGCCCTTTTTAGTTTTATATATATTTAATTTATCCCAAATCTTCGGCATCCATATCATCAATGGCATCCCAAGTTTCTTCTATATTCATATTCTTGCCATCGGCTTTAATGTAAAAACGGTCGTTCTGCATTAATTGTATGCTGCTGTTATTTCGGTCTTTCCAGTATTCTTCAATGGCCTTAACTCCATCTTTAGTGATGGTCCTTCGGGTTTTGGTTTCAGACTCCTCTTCAAAATCCTGGGAGAATAAAATACGAACACCCGCTGTGGCGGCAGCGCCCATTTCCCCTGCTCCATCCATAATGGTCACTTTAAAGGTCTTGCTTTTGTCTTCATTGGCATAGGTAGCTTCCAAAGAGGCAATTTTCATGAAACTGGTTTGACCGGCTTTGTAGGCAATGCGCTTCATCCCATTCACTTCATCTGGGAGCCAAGCCTTCAACTCCTCATTGGTAAGCGGAGTTACCTCTTTTAAGGCTTCAATATCCTCCTGCATGTCGTTCATTTCCTTGATGGCATTGTTGGTGTTTTCTACATTCTCCTTGGTTTCCTTTATTTTCTTGGAAACCGGGTTATCACAAGAAATAAGTAGCATAACTGTTAGTGCTAATAAAATACGTTTCATAATTAAAAGATTATTGGTTGCTCTAATATACTAACAAATAAGAAGTTGCAAACCAGTTATTGGAGATATTTTAAAACATGGATAAGGAGTCGACCTTTAAAGATCAGCGGCAACTTTCTCCAAAGCAGTATACCAGTCGGGTCCAAACTTTCTAATAAGTGCTTCCTTTACAAATATATAGACTGGCACCTGCAGCTCTTTCCCTAACACACAGGCATCATCACAAATTGGCCATTTGTGGTAATTTACAGCGGCAAATTCACTGTATTCCTGCACCCTAACTGGATAGAGATGACAGGAAATAGGCTTTTGGAAGTCAATTTCACCGGCTCTGAAGGCATCTTCAATCCCGCAAGAAGCAATCCCACTTTCCGTAAAGGTAACATACGCACATTCCTTTCCATCAATCAATGGGGTTTCCAATTCGTCCAACGGACTCACAATATGAGTACCTTGCGCCTCTATGGCAGCAATCCCTTCAGCACGTAAAAAAGGCTTCACTTTTGGATAGATTTCCTGTAGGATGGAAACTTCTGTTTCAGTGACTGGGGCGCCTGCTTCCCCTTCAATACAACAAGCCCCTTTACAAGCATTGAGATTGCACACAAAATCCCTATCTAGGATTTCTTCGGAAACGATGGTTTTTCCCAATTGAAACATAGGGCAAAGATAACGGCTATTTTCTGGTAAAAATAGGAAGGGTACGTATTTGTTTCCGTAATTTTGCCACAAATTGAAAAGGGATGATGCTAAACTTTAAGGAAATAGCAACTGCCAGTATGGTGTTATTTGCTGTCATAGACATTATTGGCAGTATTCCCGTTATTATTTCGCTAAGGGAAAAAAACGGGCATATTAGTAGTACCAAGGCCTCTATCATTGCTGCGGTGGTCATGGTTGTTTTTCTGTTTGTTGGAGAAGAAATCCTTAAACTCATTGGGATTAACGTAAATGAGTTTGCGGTAGCTGGGGCTTTTATCCTGTTTTTTATTGCCATGGAAATGATTTTAGGGGTTACCTTATTTAAAGAAAAAAAGGGCAAGAAACAGACTGCTACTGTGTTCCCAATTGCTTTCCCCATGGTAGCTGGACCAGGCTCGCTCACCACCTTGGTTTCCCTAAGGGCAGAATATGAGGCCCAGAACATTATCATCGCAATTTTGGTGAATGTACTAGTAGTTTTCCTTGTACTGAAAACCTCCGGAAAGCTTCAAAAGTTATTGGGAGCCAACGGCATTGCAATCATAGAAAAAATATTCGGGGTGATTTTATTAGCGATTTCGGTAAAACTATTCACCTCAAACATTCAGGAATTATTTAATTGAAGCATATGAAGATTTTTCGGTATATCATCATGGCCCTAGCATTGGCTCTTATTATTTACAATAGCACCAAACTTGATTTCGAAAATCTATTGGAGGGAGATAGTCTTGTGGCACTCATTGGGATTTTCGCAGCTGCTTGTGCATTGGTCTTGATGGGCATCCTAAATACTGCTGTTTCCATTTCCAAAAAACAAAAAAGGAGATAAATCTTAAGGTCTAGATTGTAGCTCTCGCACCTTTTGAATCATCTGGTCATTGGCGTTCAAGATGATTTCATATTCATTGGGGCCATACAACTGTTGGGCAATGTTGGCCTTAAGGGCTAATTTCAATTCGGCATCATACTGGGTCATATCAATCTGCGCTTCCTGAAGCCTGGAATAGGAAATAAAAGACGCAGCCAAATTATCCCCTATTTCGTAATTTTCCTTGAAATCTTCAAAAGGAACATCTTTAAATCGGCCCCTATTTTCCTCTAAATATTCAAAAATAAAATAGCTCATGAAACCATTTCGGGTTACATAGCGCAAGGTTTCATTTTCAATACTGGTATCCTTTGGCACAAATACATCTGGAATGATGCCTCCCCCGCCATAGACCACTTTCCCCCTGGGCGTCACAAACCGAAGGGAATCTGCCACTTGAATACTATCTGCATGTAACAACTCCCCGTTTCGGTATCTCTTTTCGTAATCACTGTAATAGGAATTGTTTCCGTCTCCATAGGGACGCTGGATAGATCGGCCCGTAGGTGTGTAATATCTTGCAATGGTAAGCCGAACCGCGCTTCCGTCTCCCAATGCCATTTCCCTTTGCACCAATCCTTTTCCAAAAGACCGTCTACCTACAATGGTACCTTTATCATTATCCTGAAGCGCACCTGCCACAATTTCACTGGCCGAAGCAGAATTTTCATTGATAAGCACAAACAATTTCCCGTGTTCAAAATCTCCTTTCCCAGAAGCATAGGTTCTGGTTTCTTCCCCTGTTTTGTTCTTTGTGATCAACAATAATTTGTCGTCCTCTAAAAATTCATCCAGTATTTTTTCTGCGGAAGAAATATACCCCCCCGGATTGTTCCTGAGATCCAGAATCAAGTTTTCCATGCCTTGATCCATAAGGGTCTCTAATGCTTTTTTGAATTCCTCATAGGTCGTTTCCGAAAAACGATTCACTTTAATGTAGCCCAATTGGTCATCTACCATATACGAAGCATCCACACTAATCAAAGGGACCCGGCGTCTCTTTAGTTTAAAGGTAAGCAAATCATCTGCTCCTTCCCGGTATACTTTTAAAGTGACCTTTGAATTAATTTCCCCTTTCAGAAATTTAGAAATACTGTCACGATTGACCTCTTCCCCAAAAAGTTTTTTACCATCGGCATATAAAATCCTATCACCTCCTTTAATGCCAACCTTTTCAGCACTTCCGCCTTCAATGGCGCGGATGACTGCAATGGAGTCGCGATACACATAAAAACTCACGCCAATCCCCACAAAATTCCCACGCATGTCATCTGCATTGTCTTCGTATTCTGAAACGGGAATATATACCGAATGGGGGTCTAGGTTTTCTAAAATTCCATTTACGGTAACATCCACAATACTATCTGTATTCACTTCATCCACATACTCATAGTCAATGTAATCAATCAACCTATTGAGCTTGTCTTTTTTTGAATTGGTCGCGAATATTTTCTTATTCGTATCCTGAAAATTCAGTTTTGAACCCACAAATACCCCCAGCGCTATAGCAGCACCAACAATTAATGGAAGGTATTTTTTGGCAGAACTCATCTATCTAAAGAATCTATATGTGTAATATCAACGCCAGCTTTTTCTAAAAATTTCAATCCCGAATCATCTTTATATCCTTGGTGATATACCAAGCGGTGAATTCCGGCTTGATGGATTAATTTACTACATTGCTGGCAGGGAGACATAGTAATGTATAGGGTAGCCCCTACACAAGATTGGGTAGAAGCAGCAACTTTTAAAATGGCATTGGCTTCGGCATGCAATACATACCACTTGGTATACCCTTCTTCATCTTCACAGATATTTTCGAAACCCGTAGGCGTTCCGTTGTAACCGTCACTAATGATCATTTTATCCTTGACAATCAATGCCCCTACTTTCCTACGTTTACAATAAGAAAGTTGGCTCCATTCCTGGGCCATTCTTAGATAGGCAATATCATATTGTCGTTGCTTCTCTATATTCATAATAAAGTATTAGTAGCGAATTTAAAAGGAAGTTACGCTCCCACAAAAGAATTGGGTGTTAAATGTTTCCGAAAAAACCTTCTAAAAAGGCCATTGTTCCAATAACATGGGAAATGCCATTCCAATGATAATACTTGAGATGACCAAAACCCAATCACGCTGCTGAAACCTAAAGAACGTTTTTAGCAGAAATCCAATAATCAATACACATAGCACAATGATCACTTGTGAAATTTCAATCCCCAAAGCAAACTCCAACAGTGGAGCAAATCGTTTCTCATCATTTATTTGATTGAAATACCTTCCGAAGCCAAATCCATGAATCACCCCAAAAAACAACGTAATAAAAAAGAGCACCCCAATACGTGTGTTTTTTGGAGCAGTATTTACCTGAATGATATTGTAGATGGCCGCTACTATAATTGTTATTGGAATTAAAAATTCTACCCAAACCGGGGAAACCCGAACCACTTCGTAATGTGTTACCACTAGTGAAACCGTATGGCCTAAGGTGAAAAGGGAAACCAAAACCAGTAAACGCTTCCAAGAAGACCATGCGTAAGCAGCGCAAAGGGCAATAATGAAAAGTACATGATCATAGGCGTTCCAATCCAGCACATGTTCAAGTCCCAGTTTAAAATACAGCCAAAATTCAGACATACGATTGGTTTTTGTAAAGGTAAAAGAAAGCTACAAAAATACTCCTATGCTTAGGTGTTTTATCTTAAAGACACACTTGAAAACCACAAAAAAGAATCCCTACATAAACTTTAAAAAAAAAAACGAGCTTCAAAAGAAGCTCGCTTGAAATTCAACCTTTTTTCTGGTTTGTTGTACCTTGGGTGGGAATCGAACCCACACTCCGTTAGGAACACGAGTTTGAGTCGTGCGCGTCTACCAATTCCGCCACCAAGGCTAACGGGACGGCAAAAATAAACAAATAATTATAATTTGTTAGTAATTCGTCTTATCATTTTTACGAAAAATTGCTCCCAACCCTTTATTTTTGTAGCCATCTAAACTAATCAACATGTCTGCACCCATTCCGGAACCCAAAATTTTTGCCTGTAAACAAAGTCAACACCTCGCCAAAGATATCGCCAAAGCCTTTGGAATTTCATTAGGAAATGTCATCACCTCAACTTATAGTGATGGTGAATTTCAACCTTCTTTTGAAGAATCGGTTCGTGGAAGTAGGGTTTTCATCATTGGGTCTACCTTCCCAAATAGTGATCATCTTATGGAAATGTTGTTGATGTTGGATGCTGCCAAAAGAGCCTCAGCTAGGCACATCACGGCAGTGCTCCCCTATTTTGGATGGGCTAGGCAAGACCGAAAGGACAAACCCCGGGTTCCCATTGCCGCGAAATTGGTTGCCAAAATGTTGGAAACGGCTGGAGCTACTAGGATCATTACTATGGATTTGCATGCAGACCAAATTCAAGGTTTTTTCGAAAAGCCAGTAGATCACCTTTTTGCTTCTACTATTTTCCTTCCGTATCTAAAAAAACTAAACCTAGACAACCTCACCATTGCTTCACCAGACATGGGAGGTTCCAAAAGGGCATATGCTTATTCCAAAGCGTTGGAGTGTGATGTGGTTATCTGTTACAAGCAACGCGCAAAGGCAAATATCATATCGCACATGGAACTTATTGGCGATGTAGAAGGAAAAAACGTAGTATTGGCAGATGACATGGTTGATACTGCAGGAACATTAACCAAAGCAGCCGACTTGATGATGGAGCGCGGCGCCAAAAGTGTACGGGCTATTTGCACCCATCCCATCCTTTCCGGAAATGCTTATGAACGTCTTGAAAATTCAAAGCTGGAAGAATTAATTGTGACAGATTCCATCCCGCTTCGGAAAGAGAGTTCCAAAATAAAAGTACTTACCTGTGCTCCCCTATTTGCCGATGTCATGCTTCGGGTAAATGAGAACCGCTCTATTAGTTCTAAATTCCTAATGTAGGTATCCTTAAAAAACCTGCTTTTCCGTAGGTCTTTTCAGAAAAAAAACTACCTTTGCAGCCGCTTTGGCTCAAAGCCAAGTGTTTTTATGTTTAATTAATCTATTACAATGAAATCTATTACAATTAACGGATCCCAAAGAGAAAGCGTGGGCAAGGTGTCAACCAAAGCCTTACGTAATGCTGGAAAGGTCCCCTGCGTAATCTACGGAGGAGATACACCTATCCACTTTTCAGCAGATGAAATTGCCTTCAAAGACTTGGTGTACACTCCAGATGCACACACAGTTGTAATTGAATTGGAAGGCGGTGAGAAAATTGACTGTGTCCTTCAAGACATTCAATTTCACCCAATAACAGACCGAATCCTTCACATGGACTTCTATCAAATTTTTGATGACAAGGAAGTAACTATGGAGATTCCTGTGAAAATCGTTGGAAACTCCAGAGGGGTGAAAAATGGTGGGGTACTTAGAATCGTGAACAGAAAACTTCGTGTGAAAGCCCTTCCAAAGGATTTGCCAGACTTTATTGAAGCAGACATTACCGAAATGCGTATTGGTCATAAAATGTATGTTTCTGCAATCGAACAAGAAGACTTCAAAATCATGCACCGTGACAATGCGGTAATTTGTCAAGTTAGAACTTCCCGTACAGCAATTGCTGATACTGAAGACGAAGACGAAGACGAAGATGGAGACGAAGGAGAAGCCGCTGCAGAAGGTGGTGAAGCAACCGAAGCTCCAGCTGCTGAAGCTCAAGAATAAATTTTTCTTACAGAGAACATATGAAAGCATCCCTCAAATGGGATGCTTTTTTTATTTTTACAGAAATATCATACCATGTTTTGGTTGTTCAGAAAACTTTTTGCTTCCCAAGAAGAACGTGAGTATATTGAAGGAGATTCTATGAAAAAATTCTTGATTGTAGGGCTGGGAAATATTGGCCCAAAATATAGTAATACCCGTCACAATATAGGCTTCCAAATTTTGGATTACCTTGCCAACCAACATGAATTACCATGGGAAACGGCCAAATTGGGAGACATTACGGTACACAAGAAAAAAGGTAGAAGTTTTCTTTTGTTGAAGCCAAGCACCTTTATGAACTTAAGTGGTAAGGCAGTAAAGTATTGGTTGGACAAGGAAAATATCCCCTTGGAAAACCTTTTGGTCATTACGGATGACCTAAACCTCCCCTTTGGAACCCTTCGAGTGAAAACCAAGGGAAGCGATGGCGGGCATAACGGACTTAAAGATATTCAGAACCAATTACAAACCACGCAGTATAACCGGTTTCGGTTTGGAATTGGAGATCGATTTTCCAAAGGAAGACAGGTAGATTATGTGTTAGGCGAGTGGAATGAAGATGAAACACAGGAACTGCCTGAAAGATTGGAAAAAGCCACTTCGGTTATTGAATCTTTCGGCCTTGCCGGAATCAAAAATACCATGAACACATTTAATGGCAAATAAATTGAAAGAACACAAGTCTGCAGCTTCCTTTTCCGCTTCCAGAAATACCGTAGTAACCATTGGTACTTTTGATGGGGTTCATTTGGGCCACAAAGCCATTCTCAAACGGTTGGTTGAAACGGCACAAAAGGAACATCTGGAATCTGTCTTACTTACTTTTTTCCCTCACCCTAGGATGGTCCTTCAAAAGGATAGCGATCTTAAATTATTAAATACCCTTCCTGAAAAAAAAGCCCTTTTGGAAGAACTTGGAGTAGACCATATCGTGGTACAACCCTTTACAAGAGAGTTCTCCCGTTTAAATGCGGTGGAATACGTGAGGGATATTTTAGTACATCAGTTGAAAGCCAAAAAGATTATCATTGGGTATGACCACCGCTTCGGAAGAAACCGTACTGCCAATATTGATGACCTGAAGGAGTTTGGGGAAGTATACGACTTTGTTGTGGAAGAAATCTCTGCAAAGGAACTGGACGATGTAACCATAAGTTCTACAAAAATTAGAAATGCCCTTTCCGAAGGAGCCATTGAAACGGCCAATAACTATTTGGGATATTCCTACCAACTTCACGGAACCGTAGTAAAAGGAAAAAGCTTGGGAAAAACAATTTCCTATCCTACCGCCAACCTTAAAGTATCGGTATCCTATAAGCTCATCCCTAAAAACGGCGTGTATCTTACCAAAGTTTATATTGCTAACGAAACCCATTACGGACTTACCAGTATAGGAACCAATCCAACAGTTGGTGGCACTTCCCAAACGATTGAAACCTTTATCTTGGATTTTGAAAAAGACCTCTACGGAAAAGAACTTACCATAGAGTTTATCCATTTTATAAGGGATGAATTGGTCTTTGAAAACATGGAGGCCCTCAAAAAGGCAATTCATGAAGATGAAAAACATGCACGAAGTTATCTTGCAAAACAATGATGCAATGGCTATTTAAAAGAGTAGATAATACAGGACTGGCCCTTTGGCGTATAGCTTTTGGACTCCTCATTACCATTGAAGCATTTGGCGCAATTGCAACCGGATGGGTAAAAACGGTCTTGGTTGAACCGCAGTTTACCTTCAACTTTATTGGTTTTGACTTTTTACAACCCCTCCCCGGAAATGGAATGTACTTCTATTTCGTATTGATGGGAATCTTCGGGATAGGCGTGATGCTGGGATACAAATACCGATGGAGCATGGCAGCCTACGCCCTTATGTGGACTTGCGTATATCTCATGCAAAAAAGCGCCTACAACAACCATTATTATCTTATGATGCTGCTCTGCTGGTTAATGGTTTTGTTACCTGCAAATAGATACCTTTCATTGGATGCCAGAAATCCTGCAATAAAAAAATTGCATATGCCACATTGGGTGAAAGTGGTTTTTATTACACAAGTGTGGATTGTATTCACTTATGCCGCTGTTGCAAAAATATATCCACAATGGTTAGACGGGACAGCACCAGCCCTTTTCATGAAAGGCAAAAAAGACTACTGGCTCATTGGCGAATTTCTACAACAGCAATGGGTTCATTATAGCATTGCCTATTTTGGGATTTTATTTGATTTGCTCATCATTCCATTATTACTTTGGAAAAAAACACGCGTTTTTGGATTTCTACTTTCCTTGTTTTTTCATCTGTTCAACTCCATTGTATTTCAAATAGGGATCTTTCCCTACATGAGCATTGCGTTCGCTTTTTTCTTTTTCTCTTCGGAAACACTTATCAAACGTTTCAGGTTGAGACGTGAGGTATATACTTCTGAAATTGTTTCAATTCCTTCATGGAAATCGTTGGGAATTACTTTGTTCAGCCTCTATTTCATTTTTCAAATTGCATTACCACTTCGGCACTGGTTTATAAAAGACAATGTACTTTGGACGGAAGAAGGGCATCGCCTAAGCTGGCGTATGATGCTTCGCACCCGTACCGGCCTGCTCAACTTTTGGGTAGAGGATAAAGCTACAGGGGAACGGTATAATTATCCCTATCAAACATTACTTTCCAAAAAACAATTTAGAAATGTACGATCTAAACCAGATTTTATTTGGCAAATGGCACAGCGAATTCATAAAATCGAAGCTGAAAAAGGAAAGGACGTTGCTGTATTTGTGGATTGTAAAGTAAAAATTAATGGTGGGGAGTTCCATGAATTTATCAATCCGAAGGTAGACCTCACAGCAGAACCTTGGCAACCATTTTCACATCACGAATGGATTTTGCCTTCCCCTTCATTCGAAACAAAAAAATAGCATCCAAAGGCGTCATTTTTGCTACCTTTGCAGTTCCAAAAACTAAAGAACGCATGCTACAGGTAAGCAACATTCGTGAAAATAAAGAGCAATATATCAAAGCCCTTGGCAAAAGAGGCTTGGATGCCGAGAAATTACTCAACGAAATACTTGAATTAGATGAAAACCGCAGAAATGCGCAAGCAACATTAGATGAAACCCTTGCGCAGCTGAATACCTACTCCAAGGAAATTGGACAATTGTATAAAAACGGAGAAGTTGAAAAAGCGAATGAGCTGAAAGAAAAAACAAGCACCCTTAAAACAGCATCCCAAGACCTGAAGGAGCAAATGACAGAAACAGCTTCAAAACTGGAAGAGCTGCTTTATACCTTGCCCAATATTCCAAATGAGTTGGTTCCTGCCGGAAGCGATGAGAATGACAATGAGGAAGTTTTTAGGGAAGGTTACATCCCTGTACTGGATCAAGAAGCACTCCCGCATTGGGAATTGGCAAAAAAATATGACCTCATCGATTTTGAACTTGGGGTAAAGATCACAGGGGCAGGTTTTCCTGTATATAAAGGAAAGGGAGCAAAGCTTCAAAGAGCACTTATCACCTATTTTTTGGACAAAAACACCGAAGCTGGTTACACAGAATTTCAAGTACCCCATATGGTAAATGAAGCCTCTGGCTACGGAACAGGACAACTTCCAGATAAGGAAGGACAAATGTATGTGATTAATGAAGAGCAGCCTTTTTATCTTATCCCAACCGCTGAAGTTCCTATTACCAACATGTTTCGGGATGAACTACTCCCACACAACCAACTTCCTATTGCCTGTACGGGATACACACCTTGTTTCAGAAGGGAAGCAGGAAGTTATGGAGCACATGTACGTGGGTTGAATCGCTTACATCAATTTGATAAAGTAGAAATTGTTCGTATTGAACATCCAGATAATAGCTATGCTGCCCTAGACAATATGGTTGATCATGTGAAAGGCATCCTGAAAGAACTTCAACTCCCCTACCGTATTCTAAGGCTTTGCGGAGGAGATTTAGGGTTTACTTCTGCCCTCACGTATGATTTTGAAGTATTCTCTACTGCACAAGACCGCTGGCTGGAAATTTCTTCCGTTTCAAATTTTGAAAGCTTTCAAGCCAACAGATTAAAATTACGTTTCAAAGACACCGACGGAAAAAACAAACTAGCCCACACCTTGAATGGTAGTTCCTTGGCGCTTCCTAGGGTGATGGCTGGAATATTGGAAAATTACCAGACTCCCCAAGGTATTAAAATTCCAGAGGTTTTGGTTCCTTATTGTGGTTTTGACTTGATAGACTAATCCCTCCTTGCGGAAAGGCATGAACTTTGTTGGTATTTACAGTCAACAAAGGTATCTTTATCCCATGCGCACAATTCTCTTGATAGGGTTTTTATGTTGGAGCTTTATAGCAAGCGCCCAAAATGATTTATTGGCTAAAAATTATTTTGACCAAGGCGAATTTGAAAAAGCACTTTCCATTTATAAAAAGTTAGTCCGCCAGAATCCCGGACACACCCGTTATATCATAGATTTGGTAAAAACACATCAGCAACTGGAGCAATTTCAGGAAGCAGAAACTACCCTAAAAGATTTTTTGGAAAGCCGAAGGGGACTCCCACAACTCTTTGTAGAATTAGGCTATAACTATGCTCTTCAGAAAAAGGATAGTCTGGCAAAGGAAAACTATCAGATAGCCATTGACTTTGTAAAGGAAAGGCCTTTGTACGCCTACAATATTGGCAAGGCTTTTACGGAATATAGTCTGTTGGATGAAGCCGTAAAAACGTATGAATTGGCCATGGAAATGGACCCCTCCCGAAGTTACCACGCCCAATTGGCCCAGATTTATGGAGAGCAGGGAAAACTTGGGAAAATGTTTGAAATGTACTTAGATCTTATTCAAACAAATCCGTCCTACACCGCTACCATAAAGCGAAACCTGAGTAGGTATATCACAGAAGACCCTTCCAATGAATCCAATGAAATGCTTCGGAAAGCCTTGCTGAAAAAATTACAGCAAGACCCAGATGTCGTATATAACAATCTTCTGAGCTGGCTTTTTGTACAACAAAAAGATTTCAAAAAAGCATTTATGCAGGAAAAGGCAATCTACGTTCGTCAAGGTGGCGGACTCTCCTCTTTAATGGATTTAGGGGTTATTGCTATGGATGAAGGTTATTATGAAGATGCTACTGAAATTCTAGAATTTATTATTGAAAAAGCAGATAGGCCTTCCGTTAAACTTGGGGCACATCAACTACAACTGCAGATGAAGCTTCAATTGGCTTCGGAAGAAGACTACCCAAAAATAGATGAAGAATTCAAAGAACTCATTGAAGCTTTTGGGGATGACAATGAAACCTATCTTCTTCAGATAGATTACAATGATTTTCTCGCGTTTCGCTATCGAAAAAAAGAAATGGCCATTCAGAATCTTAAGGAATTGGCCAAAAAACAACTTTCGGTTTATCAAGAAGCAAGAATCAAAATGAAGTTGGCAGATATATTGGTCTTTGATGAAAAATTTAATGAAGCACTTATTTATTATTCGCAAATTCAGAATAAGATAAAGAATGATGTTTTGGCGCAGGAAGCGCGATTTAAGGTAGCAAGAACCAGTTATTTCAAAGGAGATTTTGAGTGGGCGCAAACACAACTGGACGTCTTGAAAAAATCGGCTTCGCAGCTTATTGCCAATGACGCCATGCAATTAAGTCTGATGATTCGGGACAATTCATTGGAAGACTCTACCCAAACCGCGCTTAAAAAATTTGCCAAAGCAGATTTAAGGGACCTTCAGCATGAATACAGCAAAGCCTTGGAAATCCTTAATGAAATTCTCACCCAACACAAAGGGGAGAAGATTGAAGATGAAACCCTCCTGAAATTGGGTAAGATTTATGAGAAAAGAAAGGAATTTCAAAAAGCTGCAAATGCCTATGCCCAACTTATCGAATTTTACAATGACGATATCCTAGCAGATGACGCACACTATTTTTTAGCACAGCTCTACGAAAACCAATTACAGCAGCCCGATAAGGCTAAGGAATTATATGAACAAATCATCTTCAATTTTGAAGATAGTATTTATTTTGTGGAAGCAAGAAAACACTACAGATCCCTTCGCGGGGATGAAATCAATTAAGCATGTATATCTATAATGTAACCATTAATATAGAGGAAAGTGTTCATGAAGCATGGGTAGAATGGATGAAATCTGAACATATTCCCGCCATGTTAGCGACTGGAAAATTCAACAATGCCTTAATGACCCGGGTGCAGGTAGAAGAAGAAATGGGCGGTATCACCTATTCCATTCAGTATAGAACCGACAGTAAGGAAACCCTTAAGCGTTACTTAGAAGAAGATGCTGAAACCCTTAGAGCGCAAAGCGCCCCATTTGCAGGAAAATTTGTGGCTTTCCGCACCGAATTGGAAGTAATTCATGAATTGTCATGAAATCTGTTCGAGCTAAAAAACACCTAGGCCAACATTTTTTACACGATGAGGGTATTGCCGAAAAAATTGGCAACACCCTTACCTTAGAAGGATACCAAAATGTACTTGAAATTGGTCCCGGCATGGGCATCCTAACCAAATATTTACTACAAAAAGACATCAAACTTAGTGTGATGGATGTAGATGCGGAATCCATTGCCTATTTGCAAGAACATTATCCTCTTGACGATTTTTCAATCATTGAAGGTGATTTTCTAAAGTATGACCTTTCACAACTTTTTGGGGAATCGCCCTTCGCCATCACTGGAAATTTTCCCTATAACATTTCTTCCCAAATCGTTTTTAAAACCTTGGAGTGGCGCCATCAAATCCCAGAGTTCACGGGGATGTTTCAAAAGGAAGTGGCACAACGTATTTGTGAACCCCCTGGCAGTAAAACCTACGGAATCCTTTCGGTATTGGTACAGGCTTTTTACGATGCAGAATACCTTTTCACCGTAAAACCAGGTGCTTTTTCCCCACCACCAAAAGTAGATAGCGGGGTCTTACGACTACAAAGAAAGGAAGACAAAAAACTTCCTTGTGATGAAGTGCTGTTCTTCAAAATTGTGAAAACGGCTTTCCAACAACGAAGAAAAACCATATGGAATAGTTTAAAAAGCTTCGGAATCTCCCAAAAACTAAAAGAAGATACTATCTTTACGCAGCGACCCGAGCAACTTTCTGTTCAGGATTTCATAAAGCTCACCCAAAAACTGGAAAACGATGGCATTTGAAGTCACTACAGAATTCCTAGATACCATAGAGCGCCTCATTGCGCAGAAAGACCGAATGGCCATTCGGGAAATCTTTAATGAGTTCCACTTTGCCGATGTAGCCGAAATCCTCGAAGAACTTGATACAGAAGATGCTATTTACCTTGTAAAATCCTTGGATAGCGATACTACTTCCGAAGCCTTGATGGAAGTAGATGATGATATCCGGGAAAAGATTTTGGAACAACTTTCACCAAAGGAAATTGCCCGGGAACTTGATGAAATGGATACTGATGACGCCGCCGATGTCATCTCTGAATTAGATGCAGATATCCAACAAAAAGTTATCAATAAAATTGAAGATGAAGACCATGCGGCAGACATCGTTGAGCTGCTTAAATATGACGAAGATACCGCAGGTGGGCTCATGGCAAAGGAAATGGTAAAAGTAAAGGAAACCTGGACTACAGCTGGGTGTGTTCGTGAGATGAGAAGGCAAGCCAAAAATGTAACTAGGGTTCATTCTATTTATGTGGTAGACAAAGAAGGGCGGCTAAAAGGGAGGCTCTCTCTGAAAGATCTACTTACTGCCCCAGAAAAAGCCCATATTAGTGATATTTATATTCCAAAAGTAGATTACGTAACCGTTCATACCGAAGGGGAAGATGTGGCTAGAATCATGCAAAAATATGACTTGGAAGCGATTCCCGTGGTAGATGAAGAAGGCATTTTGGTAGGTAGGGTAACCATTGATGATATCGTAGATTTTATCAAAGACGAAGCCGAAAAAGACTACCAGATGGCGGCCGGTATTTCCAGTGATGTGGAAGCAGATGACAGCCTTTTCAAACTTACCCGTGCCCGACTTCCATGGTTGGTCTTGGGACTTTTTGGCGGATTGGGAAGTGTATACATCATGAAAGGGTTTGACGAGGCCATTACTAGTTATGTGGAACTGTTCTTTTTCACCCCACTCATTGCGGCCATGGCAGGAAATGTGGGAGTACAATCCAGTGCGATTATTGTTCAAGGTCTTGCCAATGACAATTTAAAAGGAAGCCTTTTTAACAGGCTTTTGAAGGAGGTTGGTTTAGCATTGATTAATGGAATAGCACTGGGGCTATTGGTAATTTTATTCGCCTTGGTGGCAAGGCTCGACCAAACCGTTGGGTTTACAATTGCGATTTCTATGCTATCTGTGATTATTGTCGCAGCATTGGTTGGAACATTTATCCCCATCATTCTGCACAGAAGAGGAATAGATCCGGCCATTGCCACCGGACCTTTTATTACGACCAGCAATGATATTTTTGGAATTTTTCTGTTTTTCTATATCTCTAAACTAATGCTTGGCTTTTGAGCACAAAAGTTTTTCAAAAAGAATGGATTGTACCTGCTTCGGCAATTGACGAACGCCAGCATGTAAATAATCTTGCCTATCTTCAATGGTGTATTGATATTGCAGAGGAGCACTGGAAATTGGTCGCTTCGGAAACTCTTCAGGATAAATATGTCTGGTACGTCCTGCGTCATACCATTCAGTATAAAGCAGAAGCCTTTGAAGGCGATTCTTTAGATATAAAAACATGGGTTACTACCGCTCATGGAGTACGAAGTGAACGACAGTACCGAATTTTCAGAAATGAAACCCTTTTAATTGAAGCGCAAACCTTGTGGTGCCTTGTAGATGCATCCACAAAAAAACCCATCGAAATTCCATCTGAAATTAAAGCCCTTTTCCTATGAAAATACTTCACTTGGATACCAATCACCCATTGCTCCTGGAACAACTCTCTTCTTATGGATATACCAATAAAGAAATGTATACTTCCACAAAAGAAGAGGTCCTAAAAATAATTGACCAATATGATGGTGTTGTAATAAGAAGTAGATTTAGTATAGATGCTTCTTTTTTAGATGCTGCCAAAAACCTTAAATTCGTTGCCAGAGTTGGAGCGGGATTGGAAAATATTGACATCCCGTATGCACAGGAAAAAGGAGTGACCTTAATTTCGGCTCCAGAAGGCAATAAAAATGCAGTAGGCGAACATACACTTGGAATGCTACTTTCCTTGTTCAATAATCTTAACAAAGCCCATCGCGAAGTCACCAGTGGGCAATGGAATAGGGAAGCTAACAGAGGAGTAGAATTAGACGGAAAAATAGTAGGGCTTATAGGATACGGAAATATGGGGAAAGCCTTCGCCAAAAAATTAAAAGGATTCAACTGTACCGCTCTTTGTTATGACATTCAAGAAGATGTAGGTAATAAAAACGCAACTCAAGTAAGCCTCCAAACTTTGTTTGATATGGCCGATGTAGTAAGCCTTCACGTACCATGGACCCCAGAAACTCACCAAATGGTGAATGAGACGTTCATCAACAATTTTAAAAAACCGTTCTGGCTACTCAACACCGCAAGAGGAAAATGTGTGGTAACCGAAGATTTGGTAACTGCTTTAAAAAATGGAAAAATTTTAGGAGCTGGATTGGATGTGCTGGAATATGAAAAAAGTTCCTTTGAGTCGTTATTTGCTACGGAAATGCCCAAAGCATTAAAGGAACTAATGGCTATGGACAATGTGTTGCTTACACCCCACGTTGCTGGCTGGACCGTTGAGAGTAAAATTAAATTAGCGGAAACCATCGTAGAAAAGATTACAGAAGCGTTCCCGTTATAAACACCATGAAAAAAACAGTACTTACATTTTCGGGAATTATCATTGCCCTTATTGGGCTATTTCAAATTAGTAAGTATAGTATTAGCTCGGGCGATTTAAAAATAGAGTTCGTCATTGCGGGTATTGCCCTCATTTTTTTACTGATTGGTCTTTTCATTTCCAAAAAAAGGAATCAATCGGTCATAGAGGGAGATGTCCCCATAAACTTCCAGAAAATTGAAGAATTGGGCATTAGCAAACGGGAGTATGAAATCCTTCAGAAAATTTCAGAAGGACTTTCCAATAAGGAAATAGGACAGGCCCTATTTGTTTCAGAACATACCGTAAAAACCCATGCTTCCAATCTGTTTCAAAAACTGAATGTAAAACGAAGGACGCAAGCCATCCAAAAGGCAAAATCCCTAAATATTCTTCCGTAAACGCCCAAATACTACGAAAGTAGTAGGAATTTGGTACTTTCGTATGAGTCTCAAATTTGAATATCAACGTACTTTTGACTCATCAAAAAAGCAAACATCATGATTAAAACAGTATTTAAGTATGGAATCTTTGGGCTTGTAACCTCAATGGTTCTTTTCCTCATTGGGTTTTTATTACTTCAGCATCTAGATTACTCCGTTCAAGAGGTATTGGGTTATGCTTCGATGCTTATTTCCTTGAGTTTTGTATTCTTCGGGATCAAGCACTTTCGAGATAAGGAAAACGGTGGAAAAGTGAGTTTTGGCAAAGCGCTGTGGATAGGGCTCCTTATCGCCGTGATAACAGGGTTGGGCACCGCGATTATTGATTATATTTACACAACAGTCATCAATCCAGATTTTGCGCAGGAATATTTGGAAACAACTTTAGGAACCATGAAGGATTCGATGCCTGCTGAAACTTTTGAAGTTAAAAAAGCCGAACTGGAACAACAAATGGAACAATACGGCGGCTCGGGTTTTATGGCCTTTGTAATGTTCGCCTCTGTCGTACTCATAGGATTTGTTGTTTCCCTTATTTCAGCACTTGTTTTACAACGTAAATAATAGTTACCATGCAGTATAAAGCTACCTCGCCAGATGAGTATTTGGCACAGATTCCGGAAGACCGCAAAGCTCCCATGGAGCAACTTAGGAATACAATTAAAAAGCAGCTCCCGAAAGGGTTTGAGGAAACAATGTCCTACGGAATGATAGGCTATGTGGTTCCCCATAGTGTCTATCCGCCCGGCTATCATTGTGACCCGAAGCTTCCACTTCCCTTTGTGAGTATTGCTTCCCAGAAAAATTTTATCGGATTTTACCATATGGGATTGTATGCGAATAAGGATTTGTATGACTGGTTCGTTTCGGAATACCCGAAACACTGTAAGTACAAATTGGATATGGGGAAAAGCTGCCTCCGTCTAAAAAAAATGGAGGATATTCCTTATGAATTAATTGGGGAACTATGTGAAAAGATGACCCCTAAAGATTGGATACATTTATATGAAACAAATTTAAAAAGATGAAAAAAAGAGTAACTGGAATTGGCGGGATGTTTTTTAAATCTACAGATCCAAACGCTTCAAAAGAATGGTATAAAAAGCATTTAGGCTTTGATACAGATGACTACGGATGTACCTTTTGGTGGAAAGACAAAGAAGGAAATGACTGCAGCACGCAATGGAGTCCGTTTGCAAATGATACTAAATATTATGCCCCTTCCGAAAAGGATTTCATGTTTAATTACCGTGTTGAAAATCTTGAAGAACTACTGAAGATTTTAAAGGAAGAAGGGGTTACCATTGTTGGGGATATGGAAACCTACGAATACGGAAAGTTTGGTTGGATCATGGACAATGATGGTAATAAAATTGAATTATGGGAGCCTGTAGATCAGGTATTTTTGGATCAACAATAGGAAAGTAATGGATTTCTGGTATATCCCGTTTTAAAAAAATACCTATTTTAGCGGTTCAACCAAAAACATTCAACCATGTCTGAAGAAAACAAAGAAAATTTGGGCGAAGAGGCAAAAGACACCGCTCAAGAAATAAAAGACGAAGCCAAGAGTACCGCCAAAGAATTTAAAGAAGGCTGGAACGAAGCAACCAATAGTGGGGAAAACAAAAAGTTACTGGCAGGTTTGCTGGCAATTTTTGTGGGAGCCTTCGGGGTGCACAAATTCATTCTTGGATACAACAAAGAAGGATTTATCCTTTTAGGATGATTTATAATTGGTCTTCTAACCTACTGCTTTATCATTGGAATTTTCATCATTATGGCCGTAGGGATTGTTTCACTTATTGAAGGAATCATCTACCTCACCAAAAGTGACGAAGAGTTCTACCAAACCTATCAAGTGAACAAGCGTCCTTGGTTCTAAGATTATACAAAAGCTTTCAAAATTCCCTGAAAGCTTTTTTATTTACTATTATTATCGTAATATTGCAATATTAAATATTTGATATGGGAGCTTCTAAAATAGACATCCATTCCACTACCCAAATTGAAATTGCAGAACTGGCAAAGGTGTTATCACATCCAGCGCGGGTGGCCATCTTGGAATACATTGGCAAACAAAATGCCTGTATTTGTACCGATTTAGTGGAAGAAATAGGCCTTTCGCAACCTACCATTTCACAGCATTTACAAGTGATCAAAAAAGCTGGGCTGCTGCAAGGGAATTTTGAAGGAAAGGCACTTTGCTACTGTATCAATGCAAAACGCTTTAAACAATTTCAACAATTACTCAATACCTTTTTCAATAACACTTCAGCAAATTGCTGCTAAAAAACAATAGATATGAAAACCATTGAATTTTTTAACCTTTTGGAAAAAAGCAAAGGAAAATCACTACTTTTTGAATACCGCCCAGGGGCAACTGTTGGCGCCAATTATCATATTACAGAGGTAAAACATGTACAAATAGATTCCGTAGACTGCGGAAGCGGTACCGACCATTGGAATGAAACTATTGTTCAACTATGGGAAAGTCCGTTGGAAAAAGATGAAAAAACATATATGAGCACTCTGAAAGCCCTGGGAATTCTAAAAAAAGTTGGACAAATGAAGCCCTATGACCTAGACGCTGAAATAAAATTTGAATACAGTAATGAACAGTTCCATACGGCACAGCTTTTTGTGAATGAAATTGTTTCCTCTGAAAAGAATATCATAGTAAAACTTGCAATCCAAAAGACCGATTGCAAGGCAAAAGAAACCTGCGGTATCCCAGAGGATATTTACGAAACTACTGTTTCAAATTGTGCCCCCGGAAGTGGATGTTGCTAAGCTGAATATACTACCTGTTGAGGAAGCCCATTATCCTTCCGTGGCAAAAATATATGCAGATGGAATGGCAACAGGAATTGCCACTTTTGAAACCAAAGTTCCAACATGGAAACAATGGGATGAAAAATTTCTAAAAGAAGGCAGGTTTATCGTTAGCACTCAATCACAAATTATCGGATGGTGTGCGCTAAGTAGTGTTTCAAAAAGGGAAGTTTATAAAGGTGTCGCAGAAGTAACAATTTACATTTCAACGGAATTTCAAGGAAAAGGGGTTGGAAAGCTGCTGTTGAATCATTTGGTTGGAGAAAGTGAAAAATTGGGCTTTTGGACACTACAAGCTCGCATCTTCCCACAGAATATTGGAAGCATTCAACTACACCAAAAATGTGGCTTCAGGGAAATAGGATTTAGGGAAAAAATAGGTCAACGCAATGGGATTTGGTATGATAACATCGCCTTGGAAAGAAGAAGTAAAAAAATAAACTATATGAAAAACGTATTGGTACTTTGTACCGGAAACAGCTGCCGAAGCCAAATGGTCCATGGGTATTTAAAAACTTTCGGAAAAGAAAAACTCAATGTTTTTAGTGCAGGAATTGAAACCCACGGGCTCAACCCTGGTGCAGTTTCCATTATGGCCGAAGATGGTATTGATATCACTACTCATACCTCAAACCATGTAGATGAATACCAACATATCCCTTGGGATTATATTATTACAGTATGTGACCATGCAAATGAAAACTGCCCTTTTATTCCGGCACCAAATGCCAAACGATTGCATCATAATTTTTCAGATCCCTCCAGGATAGAAGGGTCAAAAGAAGAAAAACATGCTGCTTTCGAAAAAACCCGTAATGAAATCAAGGAATATTGTCGTAATTTTATAGACACCTATCTATAAAACGTGACAATACTAACTAACTTTTTTATCGGGCTGGTTGCTTTTCTGCATCTCTATTTTTTTTGGCTGGAAGCCTTCGCCTGGACTACTAAGGCGCCTAAAATCTTTAGAGGAGTCCCAAAAGATTTATTCCCAAAGACCAAGTCCATGATGGCCAATCAAGGTCTTTACAATGCTTTTTTAGCTGCAGGGCTCATTTGGTCACTCTTTATTAAAAATCCCCAATGGAAACTTTGGGTAGCCCTTTTTTTTCTATCCTGTGTTGTGGTAGCAGGAATTGTGGGAGCGAAGACAGTTTCCAAAAAAATCTTTGTCGTACAAGCAGTCCCGGCTATTATAGGGTTGTTTTTATTGGGAATTACAACTTTTCTATCAATGTGTGATTTACCAGATCCTTTGGAAGCTGGCTGGAAAGGAGAAAAAGTGTGCGAAGTTTTAATGGAAGATGATACTATACGTGTCTTGAAATGTACGTTTCCTCCAGGCGTAGGTCATGAAAAACATCGTCATGCGCCACATTTTGGGTATACCCTTCAAGGGAGTACTTTTCAAATTACCGATGATAGTGGAATACGTGAAGTGGAGGTGCCCACCGGATATGACTTCAATAAATCTGAATTTACAGTACACGAAGTGTTGAATGTTGGAGATAGTACCTCTGTATATTTAATTTTTGAACCTAAATAATACAGAGCAGCTAAAATATCTAGTATCAATGAAACTGAAAAAAAACATGGGGTCTCTGGATCGTCTACTTCGATTTATAGCAGCAGCAATCATTCTAGTTCTATATTTCACAGGAATTATTCATGGATTGGTAGCCATTTTGCTATTAGCTTTTGCAGCAGCAACTACTTTTACGGGTTTGACTGGATTTTGCCCTCTATATCCAATTTTTGGCTGGAACACCTGTAAAATTAAAACCAAAGAATAGTTTTACTCTTCTTCTTTCCCAAGATATTTCCGTTCCAATTCTGCTTGAAACTCTTCCATTACTGGCTTTACGGTACTTTCGGGGAGATCTGCAATTCTAATATACATCAAACCATCTATGGCATTATTGAAAAGGGGGTCTACGTTAAACGCAACCACTTTTGCATTTTGTTTGATGTATTTTTTGATAAGCACTGGCAACCGAAGACTCCCTGGTTCCACCTCATCAATAAGCTTGTCGAATTTATTCAAATCGGCTTCAGACTCATCAAAAATAAAGTCTTTATCGGCATCTTTCAGTTTTACTTTATACTCTTTCTTCGGCTTGACATATTGCGCCACATAAGGATCATAGTAATTAGACTTCATGAATTCAATCATCAAACTTTTACTAAATTCTGAAAACTTATTACTAATACTAACCCCACCTATCAAATAACGGTGCTCTGGAAACCGAAGCGTGGTATGTACAATTCCCTTCCAAAGAAGGAAAAGCGGCATGGGGCGTTGTTGGTATTCCTTAACAATGAACGCACGACCCATTTCAATGGATTTGCTCATCATGTCATGTAATTCGGGATCAAACCTAAATAGGTCCTGCAAATAAAACCCATCAATCCCGTATTGCGCATAAATATGTGCCCCAAGTCCCATTCGATATGCACCGGCAATCATTTGGGCATCATCATCCCATAGGAACATGTGGTGGTAATAGGAGTCAAACTTATCAAGATCTGTTGCATTATTGGTTCCCTCTCCAACTTCCCTAAAGGTAATTTCCCTAAGCCTGCCTATTTCCTGCAAAATATTTGGAATGGCATCTGCCTGCGCCAAGAATACTTCATAGTTTTTGCTAATCAATAGTCGTTTATCCCTTTGCCGCAACTCCTCTACTTCCGCTTTCATGGCAGAGGTTGGAATGGGACCCGCGATTTTTTTGGGAGGCTTCGGAATCTTTAAGGTTTTAGGAATGGTTTCCAGTAATTTTTTCTTTTCAAACGGATTGGACAACATGTAGGTCTTCTTCCGAAGAAACTCTGTGAAATCTTGTAAATCTTCGTGTTCGGCTTGATCTGAAACCGAAATGGGATTGCCAATCCGTACTTTAATGATCCTTTCCTTTTGCGTAAGTAATTCTGAAGGCAATTTAGCCGTTCGAAGGGTATCATTTAATTTGGCCAACCTATAAAATAACTTGCTATTTTTCGCATGAAAATAGATGGGTACCACAGGAACTTCCGCCTTTTTGATAAGTTTCATTGCAGCTACTTCCCAGGGTTTGTCCACCATTAATTTACCATCCCTATAAGTGGAAACTTCCCCTGCAGGGAAAATCCCCAACGGATGCTCTTCTGCCATATGTTTCAAGGCAGCTTTAAACCCCATGACACTACTCTTGGCATCCTTATGGGTTTCAAAAGGATTTACCGGCATCACGAAAGGCTTTAAAGGCTCAATACGGTGCAATAGGAAATTGGCAATGATTTTAAAATCAGGGCGGTGTTCCAATAAAAACTTCAGCAATAAAATACCATCAATACCTCCCAAGGGGTGATTGGAAATAGTAATAAAAGCTCCACTTTTAGGAATTCGTTTGAGGTCTTCCTCGGGAATTTCAAAATTAATTTCAAATTCTTTCAACAGACCATTAATGAACTCTAGATCCTGTAGATGCTTATTTCTGTCGTAAATTTTATTAAGCGTGGAAATTTTAAGGACTTTCATAAGAATCCAACCCATAGAAGTCCCTATAAAACCAAGGTTATCAACCTTGATTGCTTTAGCAACTTCCTTGGCATTTACAAGTCCCATATTGGTTAGATGTTGATCAAATTTGTTCTACACAAATATAGCGAAACCTACAGAATGGTTTACCTATTCATTTACAATGAGTTGTACTGTTTCACCTGTTTCCTGTTTTAACAATACCTTTTTTCCTTGTACTAAGGACTGAATCTCAACGGGTTTACTGTGTCTAATCGTATACAGTGTCACTCCTTCATAAAAGGTGACATTAAATTTTTCCTTCAATTTGGCTAGCAATGATGGCAACTTATTGAACTTATTATCAATACAAACCGAAAAACTAATGGCGGAATTCTGCATCAACTCTACCTTCATTTTATAATGATGCAGTAGGCTAAAAACTTCTCCTATATTATCTTCCATCATAAAACTGAAGTCAAGTGAAGAAAGTGAAATAAGCACCCTATTCTTGCGTAAAATAAAACAAGAGGTCATGGGATCTAATTGTACACCTTTCCCTACACAGGTGCCTGGCAAACTAGGATCTTCAAATGATTTTACAAACAACGGAATTTCTTTTCGCTGAAGGGGCTGTAGCGTTTTAGGGTGTATCACGGAAGCCCCATAAAAAGCCAACTCTATGGCTTCCCTGTAAGAGATTTGATGCAACAATGTAGTTTCTGAAAAATACCTAGGGTCTGCATTCAACACCCCATGTACATCCTTCCAAATGGTTACATTTTCAGCATTGAGACAATACGCAAAAATGGCTGCCGTATAGTCACTTCCTTCCCGCCCCAAGGTGGTGGTGAAATTATTTTCAGACTCTGAACCTAAAAAACCTTGCGTAATGGTAATTCCAGATTTCTTTACTTTTTCAGAAATGTTGGCTTGGGTTAGCTCCCAATCTACTTTTGCATCCCGGTAATAATCGTCGGTACAAATACAAGTTCTCACATCCAACCATTGGTTCTCCAATCCGGATTCATTAAGGTAGGCAGAAACAATAGTCGTGGAGATTAATTCTCCTGTGCTTACCACTTGATCATATACAAAAGCGTGGTTTTTAGATTTATTGGTGTCTAAAAATCCGCGAAGGGACTCAAACCAACCATTGGTTTTTTTAAATATTTCATGGGAAGGATTAGGAAACAATCCTTCCAGAATATCGCGATGGAATTGGTAGACTTCGGAAATCTTTGCCTCTAGTGATTCAGGTTCCTGAAAATAACAATGAACCACTTCCTCTAAGGCATTGGTGGTTTTTCCCATTGCCGAAACAACTACCACCAAATTTTTTTGATTTGTGAAATCGAGTACTTTTTTTACATTCATCACGCCTTCGGCATCCTTCACCGAAGCACCACCAAACTTAAACACTTTCATAGGTTCATATATTTTTCAAGTGCATCCTTACTAAAATCTACGCGCCACCAGTCATTTAATACTTTCGCCCCGGTTCGTTCATAAAACTGAATGGCCCCAGTATTCCAACCAATGACCTCCCAGTTCACCCTTTTTACATCATGCGCTAAAGCAAATTCCATGACTCTTCGGTACAGTTGCTCCCCAATACCCTTTCCACGCATGGATTGTGTCACGATCAAATCTTCCAAATGAACAGTTTTCCCCTTCCATGTTGAAAACCGAAAATAAAGCAGTGCCATCCCCACAATGGTTCCGGAAACTTCAGCAACAAAACAATAATATTGTGGGTTCTTTCCAAAGCCTGCATCTTCTAATTCAGCAACGGTCACTTCAACGGCATCTGGTTCCTTTTCATAAATTGCCAGCTCTTTTATGAGTTCCAAAATTTGAGGAAGGTCTTTCCTTTCGGCATTTCTTATAATGGCTTCCATGGCGAACAATTGACCCACAAATATCGTTTCTATTTCTTAAAAAACCCCGATATTTGCTGCAAATTCACAACCTTTCCAGCATGATGCCACAGAAAAACAAGACGCTAGGGGAATTCATTATTGAAAATCAGGGCGAATTCAAGTATTCCTCCGGAGAACTTTCCAGGCTTATTAATTCTATTAGATTAGCGGCTAAAGTTGTAAATCATGAAGTAAATAAGGCAGGATTGGTTGATATTTTAGGAGCTGCTGGAGACACAAACATACAAGGAGAGGATCAACAAAAACTTGATGTATATGCCAATACCGCCTTTATTAAAACGCTAACTAACCGTGAAATTGTCTGCGGAATTGCCAGTGAAGAGGAGGATGATTTCATTACCATCAAAGGAAGGAACGAAAAAAACGATAATAAATATGTGGTACTGATTGATCCTTTGGACGGTTCTTCCAATATTGATGTAAATGTTTCCGTAGGAACTATTTTTTCAGTCTACCGAAGGGTCACCCCAGAGGGAACTCCCGTTACCTTGGAGGATTTTTTACAACCTGGCCACAAACAAGTAGCGGCAGGCTATATCATCTATGGAACCTCAACCATGATTGTGTATACCACAGGACATGGGGTGAACGGATTTACCCTAAATCCTGCCATTGGAACCTATTACCTATCACATCCCAACATGCAATTCCCAAAAGATGGGCAGATATATTCTGTGAATGAGGGAAATTATGTGCATTTCCCCCAAGGTGTGAAAGATTACATTAAATACTGTCAAAAGGAAGAAGGGGATCGCCCCTATACTTCCCGATATATTGGGTCATTGGTTTCAGACTTTCACCGAAATATGATCAAAGGCGGCATCTACATTTATCCAAATACTGCTAAAGACCCCGAGGGAAAACTACGTTTGTTGTATGAATGTAATCCTATGGCATTTATTGCAGAACAAGCCGGAGGGAAAGCGAGCGACGGCTATCAAAGAATTATGGATATCCAACCTACCCAATTGCACCAAAGAACCCCCTTTATTTGCGGAAGCACCAATATGGTAGAAAAAGCAGAAGGGTTCATGCAATTGCACAAACCCTCCTAAAATATCTTATTAATGTTATTGTTATTTATTTAAAAGATAGCGGTAATCTTCCAAATCAAGGCCTCCCTTAAAAATTTCCACAGATCTTTTAATAAGTTTTTGCGCCAATTCCTCAGTATATCCTAAACCAATTGCATACTTTTCAATAAGCATTCTTTCCTGGTCATTAATTTCATTATCGGCAAAAATCATTTTGAATAAATCCAACATACGCTCCAAACGCTCATCTGCACTATTAGATCCGCTAATTGGGTATTTGGAAGGGTCCTTCAGGATTTCTTGATATTCTGATTCTGAAACATCCAACTTAGTTGAAAATCGCTTCAATAATTTTGCTTCTTCTTCATGAATACCTCCGTGGGTGTAAGCAATATTTGCCAAAGAGGCAAAATGGGCCAAGTTTCTTTTATGGGTTCCGCTGGAAAATAAATCGGTAAATGACATAGCTCTTAATTAATGCTGCAAATATAAAATTTGTAAATCGTTTTTCCCTGAAAAATTCACCTAAAAATAACCTTCGCCGCTTTGTGCGAAAGCTAGGTTTATTATCTTTGCCCCGCAATGAGCAAAACCTTGGTCCAGTCGTTGTATGTACAGTCTTCGAAAACCCGAAAACTAGGGGAAGCTATTGCCCAAAAAGAACCTGCGATCCTTGCCAAAGGCCTTACTGGCTCTTCTTTATCACTGGTTGTTTCCCATCTTTTTAAAGCCACGGAAATTCCTTTTTTATTTGTGCTGAACGATAAAGAAGAAGCAGCCTATCACCTGAACGATTTAGAGCAATTACTGGGAGAGGAAAATGTACTTTTTTACCCCGGAAGCTATCGTAGGCCTTACCAAATAGAAGAAACAGACAATGCCAATGTCTTGTTGCGAAGTGAAGTACTTAACCGCATTAACTCCAGAAAAAAACCAGCCCTAATCGTAAGCTACCCCGAAGCACTTTTTGAAAAGGTGGTTACCAGAAAGGAGCTGGAACGAAACACACTCAAACTCAAGGTAGGAGAAGAAGTCTCTGTTGATTTTGTAAATGAAGTGCTTTTTGAGTACCAGTTTAAACGTACAGATTTTGTGACAGAACCTGGTGAGTTTTCTGTGCGGGGAGGAATTTTGGATGTATTCTCCTTCAGCAATGATGAGCCTTACCGTATTGAGTTTTTTGGGGATGAAGTGGAAAGTATCCGCACCTTTGATGTAGAAACCCAACTCTCACAGGAAACCCTCAAGAAAATTTCCATTATTCCCAATGTGGAAAACAAACTTATTCAGGAAAAAAGGGAGAGTTTTCTGAAGTACATTCCGGGTAAATCGGTGGTACTTGTTAAAAACGAAGCCCTCCTCCTTGGTGGTTTAGACAAACTTTTCCGAAAGGCAGAAGATACTTTCAAGGAAATGGATACTGAAATAAAACTGAGTGAGCCCTCAGAATTGTTTTGCAACTCTGCTTTGCTTAGGGCACAAATGAAAGATTACACGAAGGTGTTTTTCTCTGAAGGGGAAACAGCCCCCACCTCTGAAATTACATTTTCCACTGCCCCACAACCTTCTTTCAACAAGCAATTCAATGTATTGATTGAGCATCTTAATGAGAATACCGAAGCGGGAATTACCAATTATATTTTTTGTAGCAGCGAATCCCAAGCCAAACGGTTTCATGATATTTTTGAAGATGCCCAACAGCACGTAGACCAATTTGAAACCGTCGTTTTTCCTCTTTATAAAGGCTTTCGGGATAATGAGTTAAATATTGCCTGCTACACAGATCATCAAATTTTTGAGCGCTACCATAAATTCCACCTTAAAAATGGCTATGCTAAAAAACAAGCCATCACACTTAAGGAACTTACCAATTTGGAAGTTGGGGACTATGTGACCCATATTGACCACGGAATTGGAAAATTTGGCGGACTCCAGAAAATTGAAGTGGAAGGTAAAACCCAAGAAGCCATCAAATTATTTTATGGCGAAAGGGATATTCTTTACTTAAGTATCCATTCGTTGCATAAAATTTCGAAATACAACGGAAAGGATGGCGCTGTCCCTAAAATCTACAAATTGGGAAGCGCCGCTTGGAAAAAACTAAAACAAAAAACCAAAAAAAGGGTCAAGGAAATCGCCTTCAGCCTTATTGAACTATATGCCAAAAGAAGGGTCCAGAAAGGGTATCAATACCATCCTGATTCTTACCTCCAGCTTGAATTGGAATCTTCCTTTTTATACGAAGACACACCAGACCAAATAAAGGCTACCGAAGACATTAAAAAGGATATGGAAAGCGAGCGCCCAATGGATCGATTAATCTGTGGGGATGTAGGTTTTGGAAAAACCGAAGTAGCCATAAGGGCAGCCTTTAAGGCGGTAGATAATGGAAAGCAAGTAGCGGTTTTAGTGCCTACTACTATTTTGGCATTTCAGCATTTCAAAACTTTTTCTGAACGTTTGAAAGATCTGCCGGTAAATGTAAACTACCTCAATCGGTTTAGATCTACTAAACAACGAAGGGAAGTTCTGGACACTCTAAAAAATGGCACGTTGGATATTGTCATTGGCACCCACCAACTGGTAAACAAAACAGTTGAATTCAAAAACTTGGGATTACTCATCATAGACGAAGAGCAAAAATTTGGAGTGGCTGTCAAAGATAAACTTAAAACCATCAAGGAAAATGTAGATACGCTTACATTAACCGCCACCCCTATTCCCAGGACACTTCAGTTTAGCTTGATGGCTGCCCGTGATCTTTCGGTGATCAACACTCCGCCACCCAATCGCTATCCCGTAGAAACACAGGTTATCCGTTTTTCAGAAGAAATCATTCGGGATGCCATTCGGTATGAAATTTCACGGGGCGGACAAGTATTTTTTGTGCACAATAGAATTGAGAACATCAAAGAAGTAGCGGGCATGTTGCAACGTTTAGTCCCAGATGCAAAAGTTGGAATTGGGCATGGCCAAATGGAAGGCAGAAAATTAGAGCAATTGATGTTGGCCTTTATGAATAATGAATTTGATGTGTTGGTCTCTACCACAATTATTGAAAGCGGACTGGACGTCCCCAACGCCAATACTATTTTTATCAATAATGCCAATAATTTCGGATTAAGCGATTTGCACCAAATGCGGGGGCGCGTGGGCAGAAGCAATAAAAAAGCGTTTTGCTATTTCATTACGCCACCCTACTCTGCCATGACCGATGATGCCCGAAAACGAATCACTGCCTTAGAACAATTTAGCGAATTGGGTAGTGGGTTTCAAATTGCCATGAAGGATTTGGAAATTCGCGGTGCCGGTGATTTATTGGGCGGCGAACAAAGCGGATTTATCAATGAAATTGGTTTCGAAACCTATCAGAAAATCCTTTCGGAAGCAATTGATGAACTGAAAGAAAAAGAATTTAAGGATTTGTATGCGGGGACTGAACATGAGAAAAAGGAATTCTTAAAGGAAACCACTATTGATACAGATTTTGAACTCCTCTTTCCAGATGATTACATCAATAACATTACCGAACGATTGAACCTTTACACCAAGCTCAATGAGTTAAAAACCGAAGAAGAGCTTGCACAATTTGAAAGGGAATTAATCGATCGGTTTGGACCACTTCCCGTACAAACCGAAGACCTTTTAAATAGCGTTCGTATTAAATGGCTGGCCCTAGCTTTGGGATTGGAACGAATTGTAATGAAAAATGGTAGCTTCATTGGATATTTTATAAAAGACCAGCAAAGCGGATTTTATCAAGGGAAAACCTTCGGAAGGTTATTACAGTATGTCCAAAACCATCCACGTAAAATTACCCTAAAGGAAAAACAGACCAGAAACGGACTTCGATTGTTATTACGTTTTGAAAAAGCAAATTCGGTATCTGCTATCCTGAAGCAATTGCAAGAAATTATTCCTCAAGAAGTTTCAATAAATGAATAAAAACTGGTCCTATGGGCTTATGGTAATTGCAGCCATTATTACCATTTTTGGCTTGGTGACGGGAAAATTCCTGTTTTTCCTAATTTGGCTTCCGTTGGGGTTTTTATTCCGAAAGAAAAAGAACGATACTCCTCAAAAATGATAGAATGCATTTTCAAAATGCTCAAGGGATTCTTCTTTTTTATTTTTCAGCACGGCAATAATATCAAACCGAACCTCCACATCCAACTGTTGGGAAACAATGTATTCATTGGCCGCTTTAACCAATAGTTTGATTTTACTTTTTGAAACAAATTCCTGTGGATCACCAAACACAGCACTATTACGGGTTTTCACCTCCACAATGACCACGGTATCTTCCTCTTTTTGGGCAATGATGTCAATTTCTGCCTTTTGGAATGTAAAATTGCGTTCCAAAATGGTATAGCCTTGCTTCAGTAAAAAGGCGACGGCAAGGTCTTCCCCCAATTTCCCCAGTTCGTTGTGGTAGGCCATTTAAAAAGTGAGTGTTGTATGTTTGTCTACCACTAATTTAACCTTTTTTCCCATCATCATCGCTTCATTCCCTTCTCCATGACCTGCTGGAAACCCAAAACAAACCGGGTAGTTATATTCCTTTACCGTTTCGGCAATGATTTCCTCTGCAGTTTTTCCAAAGGGAATGGTGTTGTCATTCATTTGGGTCATTCCGCCAACCACCAATCCTACTAAATCCTTCAACATGCCGTTGCGTTTCAGGTTTTGCATCATGCGGTCTATATGGTAAAGATATTCATCCAAGTCTTCCAAAAAGAGAATCTTTCCTCGAGTATCCAAGGTACTGGCACTTCCGCAAAGCGAATAGAGAATCGAAAGGTTTCCGCCTACCAACATCCCTTCCGAAGTCCCATTTCTATTTAAAGGATGGGCACTTGTTTCAATAGTGTAGGATTTCCCAAACAATGCCTTACGAAGGCTTTCCTCGGTCTCTTTGGTTTTCTTTTCAATATGCAATGGCATGGCTGCATGCAAACTTGATACTCCCAAACTATGTAAATGACTGTGCAACACCGTAACATCACTATAGCCAATAATCCATTTTGGATTTTTGATAAACTTGGAAAAATCCAACTGGTCAATGATACGGACCGTCCCATATCCTCCCCTGGCACACCAAATGGCTTTTATATTGGGGTCATCCATCATTTGTTGAAAGTCTTTAGCGCGTAAAGTATCATCCCCTGCAAATTGGTCCTCCGAAGCTCCTATGGTCTCTCCCAAAACATATTGTAGTCCCCATTGGGACAGCAATTCCATTGCGGGTGCTAATTCTGCTTTGGAAATTTTTCTTGCTGTAGAAACAATAGCTACTGTATCCCCAGCTTGAAGTACTTCTGGTGTTCGCATTAAACCTTTTTAAGAAGAGCAGGTCATAAATGTAACCTTTTTTGTTAAAAAGCACTCTAAGAACTACGGTATGTTTAAAAAAATGGTAATTTAAGATACTCAAATCTAACTCCTTATGGATCTAACAACTACTTCCTCTTGTAATCTTGGAACCCTTATACCTTTTGTCCCCACTGCCGGGAATCCTTGGAATACCAGTAAAATCAAACACACCTTTAGGCGGGTGGGGTTTGGAGCTTCTCAACTGGAAGTAGACAATGCCTTACCGCTATCCCCAGGCCAGTTTATTGATAATTTGGTGGATGGTGCATATACTTTACCCTTAACACCCGCACCCTTTTGGGGCTATTATGCGGTGAGTGATTTTGTGGATTATCAAACGGAAAATGAACAATACATTTTAGATTGGAGAATTTTAACCGGGGATAATATGCTCAACCAAAAACTTCGTGGAAGAATGGTTGCTTTCTGGCTGAATCATTTTGTAACAGAATTGGATGATTACTTCTATGCTCCTTATTTATTTCAGTATTACAATACAGCTGAAACCCACGCTCTAGGAAATTTCAAAACTTTAACGCGGGAAATGGGACTCACTCCTGCCATGTTGATATACCTTAACGGATTTGAAAACACCAATCAGCAACCCAATGAAAACTACGCTAGGGAATTGTTTGAATTATTCACCCTTGGGGAAGGCAATGGATATACCGAAGACGATATCACTGAAACCGCCAAAGCACTTACTGGCTATAACCACTGGACAGAACCCGGCGCACCAATCTATTTTGATTCAAGCACCTTTTATGATGGTAATAAAACGATTTTCGGGCAAACCGGTAACTGGGGTTATGATGATGTGATTGATCTATTATTTCAAGAACGGGCTGACTTAATTGCTCCATATATCTGTCGAAAATTATACCAATATTTCGTAAGCCCAGAAGTAGATGTAGACATTGAAACCAATATTATTGCTCCTCTAGCGCAAACACTCATTGACAATAATTTTGAATTTGTTCCTGTATTGAAACAATTGTTCAAAAGCGAACATTTCTTTGATGAAAATGCCTTAGGTGTAGTGATTAAAAGTCCGTTTGACCTCATCTTTCAATTTGTAAACGAAAGTGAATTCCCCTACAACAATGATTTAATGGAAGCTTTTATCTACTATGCAGGTGTGTTAGGGCAAATACTATATCAACCACCAGATGTTTCGGGATGGCAACGGGACGAAGACTGGATTAGCACTTCAACGCTCACAGGACGTTGGCAACTTTTTGAAGCCTATTTGGGCACATTGTTTTCCAATGGTCAAGAGGAAACCTTCAGAAATCTTGCAAAAGATCTTAGCAATAATAGTATTGACCCCGCCTACATTACAAGGGTCATAGTAGATTATTTCAATGCGAAGGAATTGTTTACTGCTTCAGATTATGATGTAGCTACTGATATTTTTAAATGGGAAATTCCACAGAATTATTATGATGACGGACTCTGGAATCTAGACTGGAGTCAAGCACCGCTACAAGTGTATCTGCTACTCGTTCATTTGGCAACCCTTCCTGAATTTCAACTAAAATAATCTACTATGTGCTCACACGATTTACACAACCATAAAAATTCAAAGAAAGAAACCGAAGGACAATCGGTTCATGATCAGGAACACAATTTTTGGAGTAGACGTTCATTTATTCAGGCCCTGGGAATAGTGGGTGGGGGAAGTATGATGCTGGGAAACCAAATGGTTTCGGCCAATAAACCTTCCCCTCTTTCGGTTGCCTTAGCCAATGCAGAAAACGACAATATTTTAGTGATTATTCGGTTAGAAGGTGGAAACGACGGCTTGAACACCATTGTCCCTGTTTATGATTATGGGTCTTATGCCAACCTTCGGCCAACGATACGGCATGAACAAAGTGACTTATTGAGTTTGAATCCAGATTTTGCCATTCCAAATTACATGAACGACCTAGAGTCGGTTTGGGGTGATGGTAAAATGAAAGTAGTGCATGGTGTGGGGTATCCAGAACAAAATTTATCCCATTTCCGTTCAACTGATATTTGGGCTTCAACTGCAGACACCTTTGAAGAACCTACTGGTTGGTGGGGACGCTATTTTGAGGATTTGTATCCAGATTACCTCATTAATCCGCCTGACATCCCCCCTGCCGTACAGGTAGGGAATGTGGGAAACCTTATTTTTGATGGAAATGACAACAACTATGCTTTTACCGTAGCCAATCTAGACCAGTTGGAAAATGTTGCCCAAAATGGAGCATTGCACGATGTATTGAACCTTCCAGATTGTGTTTATGGTGACAAGTTGCTTTTTATGAGGGCTACTGCAAATACCACGTTTAATTATGCGCAGGTCATACACAATGCCTATATCAACGGAACCAATAACGCAAATTATGGAAGTGGGGATCTTGCCCAGCAATTGGCTGCAGTAGCGAAACTTATTAAAGGAGGATTGGGCACAAAAGTGTACATGGTTTCCTTGGGAAGTTTTGACACGCATGCCAATCAAGTGATTAGACATCAGGAATTGCTGGAAGATCTTTCTTCTACTATTAAAGCTTTTTATGATGATTTAGGAACCAGCGGAATGGACGATAAGGTATTGTCTATGACTATTTCCGAGTTTGGAAGAAGACCCTATGAAAATGGTTCTGAAGGAACAGATCATGGCGCAGCTTCTCCCATGTTTCTCTTCGGAAGCGGACTCAACGGAAGCGGTTTTGTAGGATCACACCCAGATCTGAATGTTTGGGATGCCAATGACAATCTAATTCCTTCCACAGATTTTCGGGATGTGTACACCACAGTACTCACTAATTGGTTTTGTTTGGATGAGCAAACAATAAGTGATATTATGTTGAATGAAACTTACGAGCAGCTAAACCTTGGGTTTTCATGTGAAGGACTTTCCAACGGGGATTTTGGCGCCGGGAAACGGTTCACCCATGCTCCTGTTTATGACGAAAATGGAGTCTATATTTTACTCGATATCCCAGCAGCTGGACATACCGTTGTAAAATTATATGATATGCTTGGACGCGACATTGGCACTTTGGCCAATCAAGTATTTCTGGAGGGTAAAAAACGAATAAGGGTTCGGGAATCCATCAATAAGCGTTTAAGCTTAGGGCAATATATTTATAGAATTTCTTATGGCGGACAACATTTTAGCAAAGCTTTCATCCTAAAATAATCCTTTTCAAATCCCTATGAAGGGTTTATTGAATAGGAACTACTTTTTCCTTCGCAAAATTCTTATTTTTGGGACTTAATTGCAGTTCATGATAGATCCCAAAAGATATACTATTACCGCCGCGCTTCCATATACTAATGGACCCGTTCATATTGGACATTTAGCAGGGGTATACGTGCCAGCAGATATTTATGCAAGGTTTCAAAGACTTCAAGGGAAAGATGTAGTCTTTGTCTGCGGAAGTGATGAACATGGTGTTCCCATTACGCTGAAAGCCAAAAAAGAAGGGGTTAGTCCGCAAGAAGTAGTAGATAAATATCACGCAATTATTAAGCAGTCTTTTGAAGATTTTGGGATTTCATTTGATAATTACTCCCGAACTTCCGCAAAGATCCATCATGAAACAGCTTCCGCTTTTTTTAAAAAATTATACGAAAGCGGAAAATTCATTGAAGAGGTCACCCAACAATTATATGATGAAGAAGCCCAGCAATTTTTAGCAGACCGATTTGTGATTGGGACTTGCCCTAAATGCGGGAACGAAGAAAGTTATGGGGATCAATGTGAAAACTGCGGGACTTCCCACAATGCTACCGATTTGATTAATCCCAAGAGTGCGATTTCCGGAAGTAAACCTATTTTAAAAGAAACCAAACATTGGTTCCTCCCATTAAATGAGTATGAACCATGGCTAAAAGAATGGATTCTTACGGAGCATGCTACCGACTGGAAATCAAATGTGCTGGGACAATGCAAATCCTGGATAGATGATGGGCTAAGGCCTCGCGCTGTAACCCGCGATTTAGATTGGGGGATTCCGGTTCCAGTAAAAGGTGCCGAAGGAAAAGTGTTATACGTGTGGTTTGATGCACCCATTGGCTATATTTCGGCAACCAAGGAATGGGGAGAAAGAGAAGGCAAAGATTGGGAACCTTACTGGAAAGATAACCAAAGCAAGCTATTGCACTTTATCGGGAAGGATAACATTGTTTTTCACTGTATTATTTTCCCCAGTATGCTGAAGGCCGATGGAAGTTTCATTGTACCGGATAACGTACCTGCCAATGAATTTTTAAACTTGGAAGGTAACAAAATTTCCACCAGTAAAAACTGGGCGGTCTGGTTGCACGAGTATTTGCAAGATTTTCCAAATCAGCAGGATGTGCTGCGGTACGTATTAACAGCCAATGCCCCGGAAACCAAGGATAACGATTTTACCTGGACCGATTTTCAAGCCCGTAACAATAATGAATTGGTGGCAATTTTCGGAAACTTTGTAAATAGGGTCGCTGTACTCACTGAAAAATACTATGGGGGAACAGTCCCAACTCCCGAAGCATTTAACGAAGTAGACCATTCCACCCTTAAGGAATTACAATCCTATCCTGCGTTAATTAGCCAATCCATTGAAAAATACCGCTTCCGTGAAGCGCAAAATACCATGATGCAAGTGGCACGATTGGGGAATAAATACCTAGCAGATGAGGAACCTTGGAAAACCATTAAAACAGATGAAGGACGTACTCAAACGGTAATGTATATGGCACTGCAGATTGCATCGGCATTGGCGATTTTGAGCGAACCGTTTTTGCCGTTTACTTCGGAAAAATTAAAAAGAATCCTGAATTTTTCGGCTTTGCCAACAATTCCAAGTTGGGAATCCATCCAAACAAATCATGAGGTGCTTTCGGCAGGGCATACCATTGGGAAAAGTGACTTACTTTTCAGCAAAATAGAAGATTCCCAAATACAACAACAATTAGACAAGCTGGAGGCCAGCAAAAAAGCAAATGAAGCCATGAACCAAGAAGTGATCCCACAAAAAGAAACGATTTCCTTTGATGATTTTACTAAGCTGGATCTTCGGGTGGGAACCATTTTAGAAGCTGAAAAAATGCCAAAAGCCAAGAAATTATTGGTATTAAAGGTAGATACCGGAATTGATGTTAGAACCATAGTTTCTGGTATTGCCGAAAGTTTTTCTGCGGAAGAAGTGATAGGCAAACAAGTTACGGTATTGGTAAATCTAGCACCGCGGAATCTTCGTGGAGTGCAAAGTGAGGGAATGATTTTAATGACCGAAACCCCGGAAGGCAAGTTAGTATTTGTGAGCCCTGATGATAAAGTAGGGAACGGAATGTCCATTAGCTAAAATGCTAAAGATAGCATACCATCCTATTTATAAATATACACTTCCAAATGGGCATCGATTCCCAATGGAAAAATACCATTTATTACCTCAAAAGCTTATAGAAAAAGGTGTTTGTAAACCGAATAATTTTTTTACACCTTCTAAGGTTTCCTCAGAAAAAATTATTCAAGTCCATACACCTCAATATTACCACCGACTGACAAACCTTGAATTAAACCAAAAGGAAATTCGAAAAATAGGATTCCCACTTCGGAAAGAGCTTGTAGATAGAGGGCACTACATTATAGATGGAACCCTCCAAGGGTGCCATAATGCTATACAATATGGGGTTTCTCTTAATATTGCAGGTGGTACACATCACGCCTACGCGGATAGCGGGGAGGCATTTTGTTTATTGAATGACCAAGCGGTGGCTGCACAAAGTTTATTGGATGACAAAACAGTTAAACAAATTATAATCATTGATCTAGATGTACATCAAGGGAATGGTACTGCAAAAATTTTTGAAATGGAAAAAAGGGTGTTTACCTTTTCCATGCATGGTGCAAAAAACTATCCTTTTCGGAAAGAGAAAAGTGATTTGGACATTCCCTTGGAAGACGGGACAAATGATGAAACCTATCTATCTATTCTAAAAAACACACTCCCAAGGCTTCTCGAAAAGGTTCAACCAGATTTTGCATTCTATTTAAGCGGGGTAGATATTTTATCTTCAGACAAACTTGGAAGATTAAACTGTAGCATAGAAGGCTGCTACCAACGTGATTTATTTGTATTTGAAACATTAAAAAACTATGGAATCCCTGTTCAAGTAAGTATGGGTGGAGGCTACTCCAAAGACGTAGGCGTCATTATTGAAGCACATTTAAATACTTATAAAGCTGCTGCAGAGGCTTTTCAATATTAAACCTGCTTTGTGGTAATGATATTTACTGGACACGCCTTTTGCGCTTCCTTACAAGGCTCGTAGATGGAATCATCTGGAGTTTTAAGGGTGAAGAAACCCTTTTTTTCATTGGAATGTAACAAGACACTTTTTCCGTCTTTTTTTGACATCTGAAATTGGCCAGGAGCTAATTCAACACAGTAATTACAGCCAATGCATTTATTCCGCTGAAGGGTTACAACCACCATTAGGATTGAGCTTTTACGTCGGCGAATTCTGTCTTGACAATTTTGTAAAGCTTATCAGATGGCCGAACCCTGAATTTCAAAGGCACGGTAATGGAGTCTCCTTTTGTAGCCACGTCCTTTGGTTCGTCATTCACCAACATTTCGGTAAGTTCCAATTCTTCCACACCAGTGGTAGGCCCTGTAATTAAGATAGTATCCCCTAATTTAATATCGTAGGCTTCAATTTTAAATTCCCCAATGTTGGACTTCGGAAAGAAATGCATTCCTTTCCCAACATACACTTTCTTTTGGGTTGCTTTAGAACCATTGGCTTGGCTCCATTCGCCTAACTTCTGCCCTAGGTAATAGCCACTCCAAAAGCCACGATTGTATACTTTTCCCAATTCTGTCATCCAGTTTTTTACCTTATCCTGACTGAAGTTCCCATCGTAATATGCATCAATGGCTTCACGATACGTCTTGATTACCTTAGCTACATATTCTGGAGCACGCCCCCTACCTTCAATTTTCAAGACTTTTACACCAGTATCTATCACTTGGTCTAAAAATTCTAAGGTACAAAGGTCTTTTGGAGACATCATGTATTCATTGTCCAACTCAATTTCAAAACCGCTTTCCTGATCGATAACCGTATACTTTTTACGGCAGTTTTGTTTACAAGCCCCTCTATTTGCAGAAGAGTTGTGCGAATGAAGACTTAAGTAGCATTTTCCGGAAACCGCCATACAAAGGGCTCCGTGTCCAAATATTTCAATTTCAACCAAATTCCCGGAAGGTCCTTTCACCTGTTCCTTTTCTATTTGGTCTATGATTTTTTTCACCTGCCGAAGACTGAGCTCCCTACTCATCACCATGGTATCTGCGAACATTGCATAAAACTTCACCGTTTCAATATTGGTAATATTGATTTGCGTGGAGATATGTACTTCCATATCAATTTGCCTAGCGTAGGCAATAACGGCTTGATCCATTGCAATCACGGCAGTAATGTTAGCGGCTTTTGCAGCATCCAACAATGTCTTTATAATAGACAGGTCGTGGTCATAAATAATGGTGTTCAAGGTTAAATAGGTGCGCACCTGTTTCTTTTCGCAACGATTTACGATTTCAGGAAGGTCATCTAAGGTGAAATTGATACTCGCCCTTGCCCGCATATTTAGTTGCTCTACACCAAAATATACAGAATCAGCTCCATTATCAATAGCCGCCTGAAGGGATTCAAAATTCCCTGCTGGTGCCATGAGTTCTATTTTTCCACTGGGTGTCATATACTTATGCTTTCATTAATTTGGGCTGCAAAGGTAACAATCCTTTAGGAATATCCCTGATTTGTCTAATCGCAGAGGGCATAATTCTATTATATTTAACATAAAAAGACTGGATTTGTTGAATTTAAGAGGAAGGAACCTAACCATAGATTAGTAATTTCAATCATGAACCAATAATTTTAACAAACCTTAATTATACAGTGATAATTATCATATTGAAAATTTATTCGTTTACGGAACTTTGTCCTCTTAAATAAGATGAAATGAAAACCCCTCTTGAAATTGTTTCCATAGATGATGCTGTTGGCATTGTAAAATCTGGAGACCGTGTCTTTTTTCAAGGCGCTGCCATGACTCCAAACTTTCTAATTGATAAATTGTGTGAGCGCTATGAAGAATTGGAAAATGTAGAAATTGTTCAAATTCACACCGATGGAGAAGCAAAATATATTTTAGAACCCTATAATAAAGCATTTAGGGTGAACAGCTTTTTTGTTGGAGCCAATGTGCGCAAAGGCATCAATTCAAATGCCGGTGATTACATTCCTATCTTTTTGAGTGAAATACACTGGCTATTTAGAAGAAATATTTTACCCTTGGATGTGGCATTCATTCAGGTCTCCCCTCCAGACAAACATGGGTATTGTTCACTGGGGGTTTCGGTTGACATTACATTACCTGCCATTCAAAAGGCAAAAAAGGTGGTAGCGATTATCAACCCAAGGGTTCCCAGAACCCACGGAGATGGAATTATTCATAGTAGTCAGATTGACTTTGCCGTAAATCACGTATCCCCAATTCACGAGTCATTGGCTGGTGCTCCTTCTGAAGTTGAACAAAAAATTGGGGCCCATGTAGCGGGTCTTATTGAAGATGGGGCAACGCTTCAAATGGGGATTGGAAACATCCCTAATGCCGTACTTCATAATTTGGGCAATCACAAAAGATTGGGTATTCATACCGAAATGTTTTCAGACGGAATCCTTCCATTGGTAGAAAAAGGTATTATCACTGGAGAAGAAAAAGAAGTGAAGACTGGAAAAATTGTAACCACCTTTGCTGTTGGTTCCCGAAAATTATATGACTTTATTGACGACAACCCCTTGGTTCATTTTAAAGAAGCGGGCTATACCAACGACACATCCATTATTAAAAGGAATCCAAAGGTTACTGCAATAAATAGCGCAATTGAAATTGATTTTACGGGACAAGTCTGTGCCGACACTATTGGAGATTATCAATTCTCTGGGGTAGGTGGACAAATGGACTTTATTCGTGGGGCTTCCTTATCTCCTGGGGGAAAACCCATTATTGCGATGCCTTCTGCCACCAAAAAAGGACTTTCAAAAATTGTTCCCCATTTAAAATATGGAGCAGGGGTAACTACTACAAGAGCCCATGTACATTATGTTGCCACTGAATTTGGCGTGGTTAATTTATTTGGTAAAAGTCTAAAACAACGTGCCAAGGAACTTATTTCCATTGCCCATCCAGACCATCGGGAACAATTGGAAAAAGAAATGTGGGAACGTTTTTATAAGTCTTAATAACTACGGGGCGGCCATAGGCCGCCCCGTAGCTTAAGGATAATATATTCCTTTGACTATTTTCCTAAAAGGAGCAATTCATTACAAACTACTTCTGTAGTATATCGTTTATTTCCTTCTTTATCCTCCCAAGATCGGGTAGTTAACTTCCCTTCAACAGCTACTTCTTTACCTTTGGAGACATAACTTTCAATAATTTCTGCTGTTTTCCCCCAAGCTACCACATTATGCCATTGGGTTTCTGTCACTTTTTCTCCTTTTGAATTTTTGTAATGTTCATTAGTAGCAATAGAGAATTTTGCTAATTTTTTTCCAGAATCAAGTGTAATAATTTCTGGGTCATTTCCTAGGTTTCCAATTAGTTGTACTTTGTTTCTCAAGTTGTTCATAGTTAATAAATTTAAAGAGTTAAAAAATCACATCTGCCAATAGGCTTTGATGGAACAAACTTCCTTATTAAAAACTCGATAACCGTATAATAGACATATACTTCCGTTTATATCCGTTTGTACACGCTTAACTAACTTAAATTCTATGCTGTTTTTAGCTAGATAAAAGTTGGAGGTACTGTAGTTTGTAATTTATAAATCCACAGTTTGAATTCATAAATTGAAAGAAACACCATTTGCGGTTCCTCTTTTTCTACCCCATATTTGAAAAACAAAGCCAACCCCTAGATCACTGAAGATTAACTGGGGAGTTACACTACACAAATAGGGGGTTGGCTTCTTTTAAAAAACCTTCTCCATAAATAATTTACTCATTTACGTTTAGTTAGTTTCATTAAAAAACCCCACTGTATAGCGGGGTTTTTTTATTGATTTGATAGCTTTTTAGAATGCTTATCGTTCTATGATGATAAATTCTGAGCGTCTATTCTTTTGATGTTCAGCATCAGTACAATTACTTCCACACGCTACGGCAGGTTTGTCTTCCCCAAAACCTTTCCCGCTAATACGCGAAGCGTCTATTCCTTGTGAAATGACGTATTGAACAGTAGACTGGGCACGCTTTTCGGAAAGCTCCCTGTTATAATCTGCATTTCCTTGATTATCCGTATGACTTTCTACATTGATTTTCAAATTGGGGTATTTTTTCATGATTTCTACCAATTTATCCAATTCAAAAGCCGCTTGGGGTTTAATGTTATGCTTATTGTAATCAAAAAGGATGGGGTCCAATTCAATTTTATCATCTACAATAATGGCTTCAATAGGTCTTAATTTAATTGTTTTGGAAACCGCACCTTTTTCCATTGCATCCACACTTACCGAATTTGGTTCAAATCCTCGCATGAAAGCCTGAACAACATGAGGTTGCTTACAGGCAGCCTCTATCATTCCTTTTCCATCTTCCGCAGTGGTTTTGGTTCCTAAAATATTTTCTTGTCCGTCATATAGATCCAATCGTGCTCCAAAAATTGGCTCATTTGTATATTCATTTACGACAAGAATATCCATATCAATATTACATGGAGGCTCTACCGCTTTTACCATGTAAATATCATCAGCTCCTTTTCCACCTTCCCTATTGGAACTCAAATAACCTGTTTCGGTATTGGGGTCAAAAATAAAAGCAAAGTCATCATCTTCCGTATTGGCTACTTTCCCAAGATTCACTGGATCCTTGAAGCCTGTTCCATTGGCTTCCGCATAAAAAATATCCAATCCGCCCAATCCAAGGTGACCGTTACTTGAAAAATAAAGGTTCCCATTAGCATCAATAAAGGGGAATACTTCTTTTCCTTCAGTATTGATATTGGCCCCTAATGCTTCAGGAGTACCAAAATTCCCATTGGCATCAATACTTACCCTATAAATATCTGAATCTCCTTTTCCACCAGGCTTATCGCTCACAAAATAAAGCATATTGCCATTGGGGGTTAAGGCTGGATGACCCGAAGAGTATTCACTACTATTGAACGGTAAAGAAAATACACCTTTCCAACCGCCATCTACCCACTCTGAATAGTATACATTGATTTGGTTGATTCCTTCTTCGTTTTTCTGAAATTTACCATTCAAGTAATCATTTCGGTCAAAATACATCCGCTTCCCATCTGGTGAAAAAGCCATATTACCCTCGTGGTATTTAGTATTGACATCTCCTTCCAAAAGGGATGCGTTTTTTACGGTATTTCCTACGTGCTCAGCTTTATAAATATCTAAAAATGGCTGTTCATCCCAGTGATATTTCCTACGATTGGTATTACGTGCCGAAGAGAAATAAAAATCTTTCCCGACAGTAATTCCGCCAAATTCTGAATATTCGGTATTAATATCTTCTAAGTTTTTTACTTCAAAACGAGCATAGTCTTCAATGATTTTTGGGACATAATTTGGGTCTTTCATGAATTCCTTTGCTCTGGAATCATTAGGCTCCATTTCTGCAAACTTTTTCATCCAAGTACTGTACTCACTGTAATTGCCATTTGCCTTAAGTGATTGCGCATAGTTATATACAGTTTCCGACTCTACTTTTCTACCCTTTACAACTCTTTTATAATAGGTTTCTGCCTTTTTGGTATCATTGATAAAATAATAACTATTCGCCAATTGGTTAAAGACATATCTACTGCCTTTCCCTTGTTTTAAAAGTTTTTGATAGGCTTCTGCAGCATCTGTATAAGCAAGACGGTTGTATAGGTCATCTGCCTTTTTAGTGTCTTTATTTTGTGCTGTTACTGAAAAAGTAACAAGTAGTATAAGAAGTATGGTAACGATCTTTTTCATGGTACTTAACTTAAAATGATTTAGAAGTATCTTGGTGAACGAAGTGATTTTTGTTTAAAGAACAGGTCAAATGTTAGGATCACTTCATGAGAAGCATTGGTCACTACATCCAAGTCGCTCACCACATGGTCATAGGCATAGCCTATGCGAAGGTAGTCTGTTGCCTGAAATCCTACCAGTCCTGCGAATGAATCTTCCAAACGGTAAGAAACTCCCAATTCAAATTTTTCATAAAATAAGGCATTCAGGTTCGCATCGAAAGATAGCGGGGCATCAAATGCCGATTTCACCATTGCGGATGGTTTCAATTTCACATTATCCGAAACTTGGAACACATATCCCGCAGTGGCAAAATAGTGCTGGGTCTCACTACCAAACTTCAATCCGTTTTCATCTAAATGCACAGAATTCAAGAAGTTGGGTACCGAAAGACCTACGTAAAAATTATCTCCGTAAAAGAATGCACCTGCTCCTATGTTGGGATACGTATTATTGATATCATTCGTAAAGAACGGGTCATCATTATCCTGCAGTTCTAAACCACTTAATCCCACATCGTGGAAAGTAGCACCGGCCTTCAATCCTAAAGCCAAATACATGCTTTTGGACACTTGTAGCGTATAGGAGAAATCTACATAAACATTGGTTTCCTTTACAGGCCCCAATTCATCTTTGATAGCAGATAGTCCTAAACCTATTTTATCTGCAATAGGCGAATGTGCTGAAAGTGTAATGGTTTCGGGGGCGCCCTCCAATCCAGACCATTGCTTTCTGTACAGCCCGGTTATGGATAAGGTTTCCTTAGATCCTGCATATGCTGGATTTACGACATTCATATTATACATGTACTGAGTGTATTGCGGATCTTGCTGAGCCGAAACAATCCCTGTACTAAGTATGCTTATTAATAGAAGAAATAGTGAAAATTTTTTCATTATAATGGGTTGTTTATCTGTCGTTTTATATTCTTGTTTCATATTCAAAAACCTTCTCATACCAAATTAATTTTCATCTTTGTTGATGTATATGTATCCTGTCTTCACTTCCCCATATATAGGGTCTGGTGTATTAAATTTAATCACATAGAAATAGGTTCCTGTGGGAAGTTCATTTCCATCCCTATCCAGTCCACAAAATTCATTGATATAGTTGGCATTATCATAGAGACTCATTCCATATCTATTGAAGACTTCAAGGGAGAACCCTTCCGTCCTGTCTGATAGGAACTCCAAGTTCAAACAGTCATTCTTGCCGTCACCGTTTGGTGACAATCCTTCGGAAATGGTACAATTATCCACATCGTACAATTGAACTGCTATAGCTGCGGAAGAGACACAAGATCCCGCGGCTACTTCCACCATGAAAATCTGTTCTCCTACTGTATTGGGTGGAAGCATAAACTCATAGGTGCTTTCTGTTGCACCAACGATGAGATCTCCATTCTGAAACCATTGGTAGGTAACACCTGTATCACTAGATGTAGCGGTAAGTACATTAGGTTCATCTGGACAGGTTTTAAAATCCTCTCCTATGAACACTTCAGGATTTTGATTGATTTCAATATTCACACTATCTGAAACCACACAAGGTCCTACAGTAATTTCTAAAGAATAGGTGCCCGAGGCATCCACAATAATAGTTTCTGTAGTTTCCCCAGTACTCCATAAGTAAGAAATTCCTTCGGTATTTCCACCAATTTCAGGAATAATCTCATAACTTTCACCTTCACATAGTATTACATCATCTCCTAATTCTAGGGTGGGAGTTTCTACAATTGACAGTGTTACAGTGTAGGTTTCTTCATTACATGGCGCATAAGAAACCGTTACCGTGTAAATACCAGGAGCTGTAGGTATAAAAATCGCTTCCGTAGAAACAATAGTACCTGATCCATCTCTCCATTCATAGGTTACTAGCTCAAGATCTACTTCACTATTTTGTGGAGTAGCATCCAGTTCTGGTAGTGGATCTGTGCTGCAAATATCAATTGTCTCTGGCAATGTTATATCTAAATCCAGAACTGGATCAACCATTAGTTCAAAATTCACGGTACTAAAACAAGGCGGATCGCTAGCCTTCTCAACCCTAACATATATAGTCTCTGGATTGTTGGCGTTTTGATATGCGTCTGGTGTTGTGATAGCATTAATATTTGCTTCGGCCTCCAATTGTGTTAAATGGAAAGTCACATTGAAAAGAACTGGGTCTTGTCCGTTCAAAATAGTTGGGATCTGATCTTCCAAATTAAAAGTAGCCTCTTCGTTTCCAGTTTCATCACAAGCCGATAGATCATCTGGAGTCTCAATATTTGGTTCTCCACTCTCCAGTGTAAGGGTAATATCATCAATTGCAATGTCATTTCCGCAGCCTCCTGCAGAATTATTGATAAGCACTAATTGAATGTCTGTATTGGCACCAGTGTTGAAACTAATAGAATATTGCTGCCAGTTTGGATCTGGGCCATTTACAATATCTCCAGTGGCCACCTCTTCAATAAGGTTCCCATTGGTGTCTTCTATCCTAAACAATACGTTAGAGGGAATACTGTTTCCTCCACATATATTGGTGTCTGTATCATAGACAGAGGTAAGCCAAGCATCAAAGGTATAGTCTTCATTTGCTGTAAGTGTAATCGTTCTTCTATAAAATTCCCCTGGGCTAAAGTCGGCATTAACAAAAAGCATTCTTCCATCCACATCTCCCACTGTATGGTCTTCCATATCTATATGCCATCCAGAATTCAAACCTGTAGAGGTGTTACTGATAGAATATTCTCCATCTTCCACTTGGGAACTAGTATTACATGTATAGGTAGTTGTCGCACCATTTAAATCACAAACACGACCCGTTCCCGTACCAAAATTTTCTTCAAAATCTATGGTTTGACAAACTGGAGCAATGGTGCAATTTGGGCTTGTTAAAAAGGTGATTTCTACACTTTCCACAATTGTACAACCATCTACGGTTACTTCACAGCTATAAACATCTGTTGTGGTAACTGTAATAGTCTGGGTAGTTTCACCTGTACTCCATAAGAAAGTAGCATCTGCAGGATCTGCATCCTCTAATTCGGCAGTAATATCATAAGATGGGGTATCACAAAATATTTGATCCCCGCCTAAATCTACGGAAAATACACCTCCATCAACAGTAACCAGAACATCATCTTCAACCATAACCGTATCTCCATTACAATTTGTGTAAGTCACACTAGCTGTATAGGTTTCATCTGCAGAAGGGCAAACTTCAATAGTAGGTTCATCCCCAACAACAGTCCCATTGGAATCTGTCCACTCTAATGTATAAACAGGAGTCCCGGCAGGTGTAAACCTCCATGCCTCATCAAATGCTTCCCAAACACTGGTATTTCTGCCAGGTGGTGTGAAACCTTCGGTAGCATTACTATTTTGAATCCCTAAGACTGCACGACCTCCATTAATAGGTGATGCCAAGTGGTCAAAAGGGTCTGGTTTTGTTTGCAAATAAAACTCTATGGCATTGGTTGTCTCGTATAATACAATTTGAAATGTTGAAATTGCACCATTAGTTGGATTAGAAAAATTATAATAATGTACATTAGCAAAGCTTACCACTAAGGTTCTACATGGATATTCACCTATAATCTCATATCCAACCTCTGCAACTCCCCATCTTGGATCAATATCATGGTACATCATGATGGCATTTTGGTGCAAGTTTACATTTGGGATTAATTCTGTTTCCCCAATAGTAAAATCACAAAAAGTACCCGCTTGGGAAGTGTCAAAAGAAATAATACCATTAGATCCTATTACCACTTCTGAGTAGGTGCCGTCAAAAAAACAAAATTCAAAAGGTAAAGTAATGACCTCAGACCACACGTCATCTGCTCCAACACTTACAGGGTTAGACAATCCTGTGAAAGGAAAGGGAGGTGCATAATCTATACTCGAAACATCATATGTTGTTGTTTCCCCTATGGGCAAAAAATCAGCAGTCAGATTAACGCATCCTGAACCATTGGAACAATCAATTACAGTATCATCACCTGCATCAACACTTGGGCACCCGGGTGCTTGTCCTAATGCAGTAAAAAATCCTAGAAAGGAAAAAATCATAAATAGCGTCAATCTTAAACGCTTAAGAGGTAAAAATGTAATCATTTTTATAGGGTTGGTGGTTATTCTGGACTAATGTAATCAAAAAAGCGCAATCTGAAATAACATTGATTTATTTTAGAGGAATTGAAAGAAATTTCCGATTAAAAAATCATGATTTTTTCACTTCGAAAATTCCGTAAACAGGAAAGTGGTCACTCATTCCGCCAATATATTTTTTCCCAATATAGGTTCGAAAAGGGAACCCTTTATACCTTCCTTTATATTCCTGCAGATAAGCAGGCTTGAAGATTTTTGCGGTTTTAAACTGAAAGGGATTCCCATGTCCTTTCAAAAAAGGATGTGACAATAAAATCTGGTCAAATAGATGCCACTCTCCTTGATGCCCAAGACTCCCACTACTGTGACTCAATAAAACTTCCATGGGGTTATAAAAATATTGCGAAGTAAGCACCTTTACACTTTCACTAAAGGGATCGTCATTAAAGTCTCCCATTACAAGTACTCTTGCCTCTGGGTCTTGTTGCATGATACGCTGTACGATTTCCAAATTGCGTTCTGCAGCTGCAATACGCTTATAGGAGGTTTCTTCTGTACCTTTCCTTCTGGAGGGCCAATGATTCACTAAGATATGCAATGGGTGTCCGGATAGTAAACCAGAGACATGCAAAATATCACGAGTATAGTCCCTTTCACCATATTCGTTGGTAACCAAAAGCTCGTGCACTTCAGTATGTTGTATGTTGAAGTAGTCTTTTCTGTATAGTAAAGCATTATCTATTCCTCTTTCGTCAGGGGAATCAAAATGCACTAGACCATACCGCTTACTTTTTAAAAATTTAGTCTGAATCAATTCTTCCAAAACTTGTTTGTTTTCCACTTCGGAAACACCAATAATAACTGGAGGATGACCTATATCTTCATACCCGATGTTGGAAATCACCTTTCCAAGCTTATGAAGTTTTTTTGCTAATCTTTTTTGTGTCCATTTCCTATCGGCATTTTCAGTAAAATCATCATCTAGGGTTAGGGGATCGTTTTGGGTATCGAAAAGATTTTCCAAATTGTAAAAAGCAATGGAAAATAAATTTATTTGTTCAGGGACGCCCTCCTTCATTCGGTTGTTTTGTTGCAAATTACAAAAACCCGTCAAAACAGTTTCGTACCTTTGCATGGCTTAATTGAATTGTATGTTAGAACAGGAAGAACACGAATATGAAAAGGTGGTCCTTATTGGGCTTGTTACAAAGCACCAAGATGAAGATAAGTCTAAAGAGTATCTGGACGAACTTGAATTTTTAGCGTATACTGCCGGAGGGGAAGTTTTAAAACGTTTTACCCAAAAAAGGGAAATGCCCAATCCAAAAACTTTCATTGGTTCAGGGAAAATGGAACAGGTAAAGACATTTGTTACCGAAAATGACGTTGGAACTGCAATTTTTGATGATGAACTTTCTCCTGCACAACAAAAAAATATTGAAAAAATCCTACGCTGTAAAATCATTGATAGGACCAATCTCATTTTAGATATTTTCGCCCAACGTGCCAAAACCAGTTATGCACGAACCCAGGTAGAGCTTGCCCAATACGAATACCTCTTGCCCCGTTTGGCTGGAATGTGGACGCACTTGGAACGGCAACGTGGGGGTATTGGAATGCGCGGTCCTGGGGAAACCGAAATTGAAACAGACCGAAGGATTGTAAGGGACCGTATTGCCCTTCTAAAGAAGAAACTTGAAAAAATAGACAAACAGATGGAGGTGCAGCGCGGGAACCGCGGGTCTTTGGTTCGAGTGGCACTGGTTGGATATACCAATGTTGGAAAGTCTACCTTAATGAATGTCATTAGCAAAAGTGAGGTTTTTGCGGAAAATAAGCTCTTTGCGACTTTAGATACTACCGTTCGAAAAGTGGTCATTGGTAATCTTCCTTTTTTATTGAGCGATACGGTAGGGTTTATTCGTAAACTCCCTACGCAATTGGTTGAATCTTTCAAAAGTACTTTGGATGAAGTTCGGGAAGCAGATTTACTGCTTCATGTGGTAGATATTTCGCATCCCTCTTTTGAAGATCATATTGCTTCAGTGAATAGCATCCTAGATGAAATAGAAAGCAGGGATAAGCCAACCCTTATGGTATTTAATAAGATTGATGCCTATGAAGCCGAAGCCTTGCCGGAAGATGACTTGGCTACTGAAAAAACCACAGCCCATTTCAGTATAGAGGAATGGAAAAAAACATGGATGGCCCGTACAGAAGGTGATGCCATTTTTATTTCGGCACTGAATAAGGATAATTGGGAAGCGTTCAGAAAAAAAGTATATGAAAAGGTAAGGGAAATACACGTAACGCGTTTCCCCTACAACAACTTTCTATATCCTGAAATTATAGAAGAATAAAAAAAAGCCTGTTGTAAAAACAGGCTTTTTAATTTTTAGAAGGGTATTTTAAAAACCATAGGTTAATCCAACCCCAAGTGCTTCCCGAATCTGGAATGCTTCAACTGCATTATCATCATATATCGCTTGGAAAGCTACATTCGCAGTAATCCATTTGTTAATAGACATCACAATATTTGCAGTGTAATCTATATCCACGTTTTGTGGATCTTCCAAGTAGTTGCTGTAGAGATTCAAAATGTTTTCTATTGAAATATTTTCCATCACTTTAAACTTGGCATAGGCATTTAAAGATGCACCGAACTCAAAACGCATCGTGTCATTTGCCTCTACACCAAAATAGCCGCCAGCTGCATTAAAGGCATCTATTGCGGCTTGATCGTTACCTATATTAGTAAAATCTCCATTCACGAAGATGAATTTTGCCGTAGCTGGTGATACGTTTACAAAAAGGTTGTCACTTTTTTTCCAAAGCACCCCAGGACCTGTTTGTACATAGGCTGGCGAAAAAGCCTTAGTAGTTTCGGTTCTTGTTTCATTTCCGTTTGCATCTTCCCCAAAAACATAGCCAGATGTCATTTGGGTTTTAAAGTTCAAGAAATAGGAATAATACCAATTGCTCTCATTGATTTGTTTTCCCAAAATCGAATTAATTTCAAATCGGTCACTGGTTTTACGGGTAAATTCTTGATCTCTGGTCTTGCTGATACCGTAGTCTACCAATAATCGGTTATCCCAGCTCCAATCACCTCTCTTTAAATTTGCGGTATAGGAAAGGTTCAGGTTTGCGGCATAATTAGATGTCCCACCACCTGTCCATTCTGCGTTAAAAGCGGCTTGGCTAAATAACAACGAAATGTTTCCTTCCCGGGTCCATCCATCTTTTGGCCCTTCTTCTGTAGTAGCCTCATCTTGGGCATTGACCATAAAAGCACCTAAGAAGAGTGCAACAAAAAGTAAAGTTTTTTTCATACGTTTAGATTTAATAGGTTGCTGCAAAATTACAGTGGATTTTTATTGGGAAAAAGAAAAAAATAAAAAATAGTAGTTAGTTAACTGAAATACAGTTATTTATTTTTGAAAAGCGGAACAGCAGAACAGGCTTCACCGTACATCACGCTTTTTGCTACATTCCGAAGCTTTTGGGTTAAGAGAATGTAGGCATTTTCTGGAATAGGCTTATGAGCACATCCCTTAATAATAACAGGTTTATTTTTAAAATTGGAGACCTCTATTGACTGGATAATTTCAGCAAAAAGTAAGGTTTCAAGATCAGCTAAAGAGCCTACCACAACTTTTCTTGCAATCCCAGAGAGTTGGGAAGTTACTAGCATATACGCCCAAGCTGGAATGATGGCTTCGGTACTGCAATATAAAGCAACGTAAGCATCCTTATAAATAGTTGTATCAATATTTTTTACAGTATCCCGAAATTCTTTCTCTCTTAACACAAGCCCTTCTAGCAACCATTGGGAAATATCCAAGGTAACCCTTTCTCCTTCAGGATAGAATTCTTCCAGGTCAATAGTAATTAAAGCGCTATTGGCTACCCTATTTACAATCTCTCCTTCCATTTAGAGCATTCCTAATTCTAATTTTGCTTCTTCGCTCATGAGATCTTGACTCCATGGAGGATCAAAAGTAATTTCTACTTCAGCATCTTTAACCATTTTGATGCTTTTCACTTTATCTTCTACCTCCTTTGGCAATGTTTCTGCAACTGGGCAATTGGGAGTTGTAAGTGTCATTAATATTTTTACTTCCAAATCCTCATTCACGAAAACATCATAGATTAATCCCAGCTCGTAGATATCTACTGGGATTTCTGGATCAAAAATCGTTTTAAGGACTTTCACTATTTTTTCGCCAAGCTCTGTTGTGTCTATTTGGGTAGTATCACTCATAATTTAATTCTTCATTTGTGCCTGATAGGCTACTGCATATAATTTCATTTGTTTGATCATGGAGACCAAACCGTTGGCCCTTGTAGGAGAAAGATGTTCTTTCAATCCAATTTCATCAATAAAGGAAGTGTCTGCCGCTACAATCGCTTCTGGTGGCTGATTGGAAAACACGCGTACCAAAACCGCTATAATTCCTTTAGTAATAATGGCATCACTATCTGCTGTGTAGGATACTTTTCCATCTTTCAATTCAGCATTTAACCATACTTTACTTTGGCAACCCTTGATGAGTTTTTCATCGGTCTTAAGGGTTTCATCAATAAGTGGAAGGGACTTTCCCATTTGGATTAGATGTTCGTATTTGTCCATCCAATCTTCAAAAAGGGAAAACTCTTCTACTATATCCTGTTGTATGGTTTCAATCTTCATTACTGGTCTTCGGCAGTTTTTTGTTTTACAGCGGTGAGCAATACGCTTCTATCTGTTTTGGAATAAAGCGTGAGTTCTCCATTTTGCAACTGATAGGACCCCGTATTTCTTAGGGCTTGTAAAAATGCATTTTCAACATCCATGATAGGCTGTTCGCAAGCCATTTCGGTAGAGGCAATGTCTGCAAAGGCAAGTGCATATAAATCTAATGTATACTTTCCGAAGAAAGAATTACAACCGGTGTTTCCTTTAACAGACTTGTCTAATGCTGCAAAGGTAATGTAAGGAAGTTCCATTTGCGTATTAATGTTCTGTCCGTTAAGGGAGTTAACGGTATACGTTCCTGAAAGCTGCACATTCCCGGCTGCATCAATTACTTTTTTGGTTTCATCGCAACTCATAAACATTATAGGTGCTAAGAGTAAAAAAATAAGTTTTTTCATGATTATTATTGGTTTTTATGATTCTAAGATACCACAAAAGGATTGGTAATAGTGATAAAAATCTGTTAACTAAGCATCATTTTAGCTTTTTGAACCGCTTCCACCAAACGATCAATCTCCTCCTTGGTGTTATAAAAAGCAATCGATGCCCTTACAGTTCCTGGAATAGCGTAAAATTCCATCACCGGCTGGGCACAATGATGACCCGTGCGTACGGCTATCCCCAGTTTATCTACAATTGTTCCCACATCATAGGGATGTATTCCTTCTAAATTGAAGGAAATAACAGAGGTCTTTTTTTCAGCAGTTCCATAAATCTTTAGTCCTTCTATTTCCAATAGTCTTTTTGTGGCATATTCCAATAGATTATTTTCATACTCTTTAATCTTATCAAACCCAATGCCATTTAAATAATCTATCGCAGCCCCAAACGCAATGCCTCCTGCGATATTAGGCGTGCCGGCTTCAAACTTATGGGGTAAATCTGCATAGGTAGTTTTTTCAAAAGACACTTCTTTGATCATTTCTCCTCCACCTTGATAAGGGGGCAGTTTTTCTAACCACTCTTTTTTTCCATATAAGATGCCAACACCTGTAGGGCCACACATTTTGTGGGCAGAGGTTACGTAAAAATCCACATCCAAGGCAGTTAGGTTAGGCTTTTCATGCATGCAGGATTGTGCACCATCTATGAGTACTGCCGCACCTTTTTTGTGGGCTTTTTCAATTATTTCTGAAATTGGATTAATAGTTCCCAAAGCATTGGAAACATGATTGACAAAGACTATTTTGGTTTTTTCTGAAAGTAAGTCATCAAAAACGGTCATCACCAATTCCCCTTCTTGATTCATAGGAATTACCTTGAGGATTGCCCCGGTTTTTTCGCACAACATTTGCCAAGGAACGATATTGGAATGGTGTTCCATAGCCGAAACCAATACTTCATCCCCTTTATTTAACAGCGCTGCAAATCCGTTGGCGACCAGATTTATTCCATGGGTTGTCCCCGAAGTGAAAATAATTTCCTCTGGATGGGATACTTGAAAATGTTTTTGAATTTTCCTGCGCGCCAATTCGTAGGCATCTGTAGCTTCCTGTGAGAGCGTATGCACCCCTCTATGGATATTCGCATTATAACGGGAATAATAATCTACAATACAATCAATGACTGCTTTTGGTTTTTGTGAGGTAGCAGCGTTGTCCAAATACACCAAAGGATATCCATTCACCCTTCTTTGAAGGATTGGAAAATCCTTGCGTATTTGTTCCACAGGAAAACTCACTCCAAAAGTTGGCTATTAAAGGTTAAATCCAAGACTTACGCCAATCTTTTTAGCGATAAGTAAATTGATTCTTTTTTTCAGCTCTGGGATTTTCACACTTTCCAAAACATTATTGGCAAAAGCGTACATTAACAATGCCCTGGCTTCTTTTTTTCCTATTCCACGGCTTCGCAGATAAAACAATGCATCTTCATCCAGCTGTCCAATCGTACACCCATGGGAACATTTTACATCATCTGCAAAAATTTCCAGTTGCGGTTTTGAATTGATCGTGGCCTTATCACTTATGAGAATGTTATTGTTTTGTTGAAATGCATCTAGTTTTTGGGCTTCTTTTTCAACATATACTTTCCCATTAAAAACCCCTGTAGATTGGTCGTCAAAAATACCTTTGTAGTCTTGGTGGCTTTCACAATTAGGGGCCGTATGGTAAACTAAGGTATTGTGATCTACATGTTGACGATCTTCCAAAATTGTAATTCCGTTTAGGATGGAATCGCAATGCTCTCCATACTGATAGAAGTTCAAATTGTTTCGCGTAAGTTTTCCTCCAAAGGAAAAAGTATGCACACTACATACACTATCCCGCTCCTGCTTGATATAGGTGCTATCAATTAAGGAAGCCGAAGGCACATCATTCTGAATTTTATAATAGTCTACGTAGGCTCTTTTTTCCGCGAAAATTTCGGTTACCGAATTGGTTAGTACCGGGTTCCCAGAAAGGCTTTGATGCCGTTCAATTATTTGAATATGCGAATTTTCCCCAACGATAATGAGGTTTCTAGGTTGTAGCATCAAGGCAGCTTCAGAACCAGTGTAAAAATTAATGATTTCTACAGGTTTCTCTACCTCTTTATTGTTGGGAATGTAAATGTATGCCCCTTCTTTCGCGAAAGCCGTATTCAATGAAGTAAGGCTTTCATCTTTAGCCACTTTGTTGAAGTAAGCTTCAACCACCGGCTTGTATTTGTCCTTACTGAAGGCTGCAGACAGCAAACAAATATCCATTCCATCATGTGTGGTTGAAGAAAGAAACGAGCTGTAAATTCCATCCACAAAAACAATTTTGTAGGTGTCTAAATCATGTAAAAAATATTTCTTCACATCCTTAAAATCCAAGGTAGTTTCCTGCTTTGGAAAGACCCGGTAATCTTCATTCAACAATGAATTTAGGGAGGTATATTTCCAAGCCTCTTCTTTCTTGGAAGGAAAACCTAAAGTTTCAAAGTTTTTAATTGATTTATTTCGAAGTTCGTGAATAGGCGAATCTTCTGTGAGGTAATCCTCAAAGGCCAGATATGATGAAATTAATTTGTCTTTTAAGCTCATACGTTAGGCTTTAACTTCTTCTTTTAACCAGTCGTACCCTTTTTCTTCCAGCTCGTAGGCGAGCTCTTTGGTACCCGATTTTACAATTTTTCCATCCAACATAACGTGCACGTAATCTGGAACGATATAATCCAGTAAACGCTGGTAGTGCGTAATAACAATTACGGCATTTTCTGGACTTCGTAGTTTATTCACACCGTTGGCCACTACTTTCAATGCATCAATATCCAATCCAGAATCTGTTTCATCTAAAATTGCCAATTTAGGTTCTAACATGGCCATTTGGAAGATTTCATTTCGTTTCTTCTCACCTCCTGAAAACCCTTCATTTAGGGAGCGGGAAAGAAATTTTCTATCAATATTAAGTAAGTCTGCTTTTTCTTTAATCTTTTGAAGCATCTCACCTGCGGGCATTTCCTCCAAACCTTTCGCCTTACGTGTTTCGTTAATGGCTGTTTTGATAAAGTTGGTTACCGAAACCCCAGGAATTTCCACAGGATATTGGAAAGACAGGAAAACCCCTTTATGGGCACGCTCTTCAGGATCAAGCTCAATGATGGATTCCTCATCTAAAACGATATCACCTTCTTCTAATTCAAAATCTTCATTTCCTGCTACAACCGATGCAAAGGTACTTTTACCAGACCCATTAGGTCCCATGATGGCATGTACTTCCCCTGGTTTTACGTGAAGGTTGATTCCTTTCAGAATATCTTTTTCTTCTATACCTGCATGTACATTTTTAATCTCTAACATAACTAACTTTTGGGTTCTTCAATTCTAATATCTGCTTCTGCAGGGGCATCCCCAACCGAAACAATTTCCTTGATTGTTAAGATTCGCTCCCAGACTTCCTTTCCTTCATCAAGGGCTGGATTTCTATCGGTGAATCCTTTGACAACCACTGGCACCATATCAAATTCTTCTTTTTTTACGGGCTCAACCATTTCTGCCAATTCCTTGGCAAGATCGTTCAGTTTAACCGCATAGATATATTGCTCACCTTTAATGACCGCACCTTCTTCGGAATAGTAATATTCCCCAACGAAATGTGCATAATCTCCATTGATCAATTTGCGATCCTCATCTGGATCTACTTCTGCGACTTCAGAAACGTCTTCATTTTCTTGATTTGAACCATTTTTACAGGAAACCATATTCATGGCCCCCAAAACCATTACGAACAAAAAGAACTTTTTCATACTATTTGTGTTTAATTAACCTACAGATCCTTCTAAACTGATTTCCAATAACTTTTGTGCTTCCACGGCAAATTCCATGGGCAATTTATTTAAAACTTCCTTGCTAAAACCATTCACGATTAAAGCAATTGCTTTTTCGGTATCTATTCCTCTTTGATTACAATAAAAAATTTGATCCTCCCCAATCTTACTGGTCGTAGCTTCGTGTTCTACTTGAGCAGATTTATTGCTTGTTTCAATATAGGGAAAGGTATGTGCACCACAGTTATTGCCCATAAGCAATGAATCACATTGCGAAAAGTTTCGGGCGTTTTCTGCACGCGGACTTATCTTCACTAACCCTCTATAACTATTTTGCGATTTCCCAGCAGAGATTCCCTTGGAAATAATGGTACTTTTTGTATTCTTTCCTAAGTGAATCATCTTCGTACCTGTATCTGCTTGTTGGTAGTTATTGGTTACCGCAATGGAGTAAAACTCTCCAATGGAATTATCGCCTTTTAAAATACAGCTAGGATATTTCCAGGTAACAGCACTTCCTGTTTCTACCTGTGTCCAAGAGATTTTCGCGTTTTTCTCGCAAAGTCCTCTTTTGGTAACAAAGTTAAAAACCCCTCCCTTTCCATCTTTACCTCCTGGATACCAATTTTGTACAGTAGAGTATTTTATTTCAGCATTGTCTAATGCAATCAATTCAACAACTGCAGCGTGTAACTGATTTTCATCCCGCATAGGCGCGGTACATCCTTCCAAGTAACTTACATAGCTTCCTTCATCTGCAATTACCAAGGTTCGTTCAAACTGACCCGTACCTGCCTGATTGATTCTGAAGTAAGTGGAAAGCTCCATGGGGCAACGCACTCCTTTTGGAATATAACAGAAAGATCCATCACTAAAAACCGCACTATTGAGTGCTGCATAGAAATTATCTTTTTGGGGAACCACAGTGCCAATGTATTTTTTTACCAATTCAGGATATTCCCGAATCGCTTCGGAAATGGAACAAAATATAATTCCTTTTTCAGCAAGGGTTTTCTTGAAAGTGGTGGCTACGGAAACCGAATCCATCACAATATCTACTGCTACACCAGCCAACTTTTTTTGCTCTTCCAAAGAAATTCCCAATTTGTTGAAGGTTTCCAATAATTCAGGATCTACTTCATCCAAACTCTCATATTTTGGTTTTTTGGCGGGTGCCGAGTAATAGGAGATATTCTGAAAATTAGGCTTTTCATAAGTAACGTTCGCCCAATCTGGCTCCTCCATTTGTTCCCAAATACGAAAAGCCTCCAGACGCCATTCGGTCATCCATTCAGGTTCTTCTTTCTTTTTGGAAATGGCCCGTACGATATCCTCATTAAGACCTACCGGAAAGGTATCAGATTCTATATCGGTATAGAAACCATACTCATATTCCTTGGTTTCCAATTCTTTTTTTAAGTCGTCTTCCGTAAACTTTCCCATGTTCTTATTTTAAAGTGAAAAGCTTTCGCCGCAGCCGCAAGTTCTATTTGCGTTGGGGTTGTTAAAAACAAAGCCTTTTCCGTTAAGACCTCCACTATACTCAAGGGTGGTCCCAACCAAGTATAAAAAACTTTTCTTGTCTACAATCAATCGAACAAAATTATCTTCAAAAAGCTTGTCCCCGTCTGCTTGTTGCTTATCAAACTTCAATTCATAAGACAGCCCGGAACAGCCTCCACTTTTCACCCCCACCCGAACATAATCGGTTTCAGGGCTAAAGCCTTCTTCGTTCATTAATTGAACGATTTTTGATTTGGCGCTTTCGCTTACTGTAATCATTCAATGTAGATTTATTCTAAATTGTGGGGCAAATATACTGCAAATCCCTTGTTTCACCATAGCGATAAAACAATTAAACATGATAGTGCGATAGATTTAAGTAATAATTAACAGCACACGGAAATTGTGTAGCCTTAAAAGTTTGGATTGTTGATAAAACTAGGGTCTGAAAGAGACAATAAAAAGGCTTTAAGGTCTGCTTTGTCTGATTCTGAAAGCTGTACCCCTCCTTCTCCTACTTTTTTCATAAGAGGGTCTATGGTTTCAGAATAGACCAATCCTTCAGAATAATGGTTTATGACATCATCCAAGGTTTCAAAACGACCATCGTGCATGTAAGGAGCAGTGTAGGCCAAATTCCGCAAAGAAGGAGTCTTAAATTTTCCGTCATCTCGGGGATCTCCGGTCACACGCCCTAAACCTCTGTCTTCAAAAAATTCATCCAACCCGTTATTGTGAAAAATATTATCTGTCCAAAGCGGATTAAATGGATTTCCGTGGCAATGAAAACAATCTCCCCTTTGTTCATCAAGAAAAATTGCCAATCCGTTTTCTTCGGAGGGCGTTAATTCTACTTCTCCCAATAAATAGCGATCAAACTTAGAATTGGAGGAAACCAAAGTTCTCAAAAACTGAGCGATTGCCTTGGTCACTAAGGTTGAGTCAATCGTAGTCACCCCAAATGCCTCTTCAAAAAGCTGTGGATACATTGCATCACTTTCTAGCGCACTTACCGCGTTGGGCCAAGTATTGGCCATTTCAATAGGGTTTGTAACCGGATCTAAAATTTGTTCTTCTAGGGAGTTTGCTCTTCCGTCCCAAAAGAATTTTTCTCCATAGTTCCACGCCAAGTTAAACAGGGGCATGGAATTTCTTGTTCCCACCGAACCATCAATACCCACACTAAATTGCCTTGGGTCTGTAAATGCATTTGGAGCTCTATGACAATCTGCACAAGCTTGTGTATTGTTTGCTGAAAGGATTGGGTCAAAGAAAAGTTTTTGGCCCAAAGCAATTCCTTCCTCCGTAAGTGGGTTATCCTCTGGAATAACCGGAGGAAGGATATTATCTTCAAAAAGCTGCGGAATTTCCAAGTCTACGGGAGTTGCCATATACCCTATCTCATCGTCGGTATCTTTACAACCAACAAGTAAAAATATGAGGGTTATGGCCAGTATCCCTTTCCGCATTATTGAGTGATTTCACCAAGGCTAAACACCCCAGCTTTTCCGTTTTTGTTCATTTTGATTTGTGCCTCGTAGTTAGGCATCAATATCGTATACAATTCTGTAAGATCCCATATTTCTGGGTTTTTGAACCATTCTGCAACATTCATGTTGATAGTGATGGTCGTGCCCTCAGAAATGGTAATTTGGCCCAGACTAACTTCAAAAGAAGTATCTTCTGTAAACTCCAACGTGCCTGGCCCAGGTGGCAAAGTTGTATGCTTATTGGCACGGATTGTATGGTATTGAAAGCTCACTTCATCAGTAGAACCTGCAGCCATGTACCTTCCTTCCATACGCATGTAATGGTAGCCACCGCCCAATGGGTCTGGGACATTCCAGCCGCCATCAGCTGAATTTAAATCATTGTAAATTCCCGATACATTATCTTCGTCATCAAATCCGAAAGTGAAGCTTACAGTATAGGTTCCTTCGGGAATCTCTAAGGCTGGTGTAAAGCTATTGACTTCGGTTTCATCTGCTTCGACCAAAAAATAATCTCCTGCATCATATTCAGTGCCATCCGTAGCGGTAAAAGTCACATCAGAAATAAGATATACCAATTTGGAAAGGGTAAGGGTTTCGCCGTGTGCATTGGTATACACGGTCGTTTCATAATCTGCTGTGGAAATATCTTCCCCATCCCAATTTTCACTGAAGGTGAAATTCACCTGAATGTCTTTTGGGGTTTCACCGCTGTCATCATTATTACAGGCTGTTAGTCCTAAAAGGCTAAAAGCCAAGAATGCAATTTTTCTCATAGTTTTTAAGTAGGTCTAATTTATTTTTACAATTAAGATATCTTTACTTCCTTTATTTTGGGCAATATTTCCGTCACTACTTTCGGTATCACCTACCGAAATGACTGAACCATCTGGGGTTACCACAACGGCTTCACCGAAATCGATATTACTTCCACCGATGGATTTTTCAAAAACAAGTTCTTTTTGAGGATTCAAGATTACTACCCACATATCATTAAATCCTTTATTTTCAGACACGTCATTATCACTACTTCCAGATGCCCCTGTCATTAAAATATATCCGCCAGACAGAACTTCAATTCCTCTAGCCGTATCAAACTGCGATCCTCCAAAACTTTTTTGGGAGACAAGGCCACCAGAAGGATTCATTTCTACCAACCACAGGTCTGCGTTCCCATAATTTTGTGTAACATCCTGTTCATTACTTCTAGAGTCACCCACAATAAAATAATTTCCGTTTGGCGCCTGAGTTGCAGCATAGGCAACATCAATTCCCAATCCACCGAATGACTTGGTCCATTGCATGACACCATCACCACTTACTTTTACCACCCAATAATCATAGCTTCCTTTACTATCTGTAATATCAAAGTCATCACTTTCGGAGTGACCAAAGAGCAAGAAACCACCATCTGCAGTCTCTAATGCATCATAACTTCTATCGTTATTGGTTCCTCCATAATATCTTGTCCAGTAGTATTCGCCAGACGCATCCAATTTCATACACCAAAACTCCCCGACTCCATGTTGAGTTCCTTGTCCGCTTCGGTCTGCGTTTCCTTCTCCACCACTTGCAGACACATCAAAATAACCAGTGGCAAAATACCCACCGTCTGAAGTTTGAAATATATCAAATGCTTGATCACTTCCGCCAAAACCATAATTTTTACACCATTCTTCGTCCCCTTGTGCATTTAATTTTAAAAACCAATAATCATGAAATCCTTGATTACTATCAACTGCACAATTATTCCCTCTACTATATCCTGCAACAATGTATCCGCCATCATTTGTATTGGAAACATGGGTGGCAACTTCATCCTCTTCGGTTCCATAGACGCGATTCCAAATCACCCCTCCACTGGAATTGATCTTAATAAGCCAATAATCTGAATCTGTAGTAGTCTTACCAGTAACATCTCCGTCGTTGCTATAGGTGTTTCCAACAATTAGATAATTGCCATCTGAAGTTGCTATAATATCATTTGCTTCGTCAATTCCACTTCCGCCAAGGGTATTGACCCAGGCAACTTCTCCAGTAAAACCAGTGGGAAGGTCTGTAGGTTCTTCTTCTACCGGATCTTCTTCTTCAGGCGGGGTTTCTTCCTGTTGATAGGGTGCCGGGTCATCTCCTTTGGAACAAGATGAAAAACCAATAAAAACCAATAATAGCAGTAGTATTAAAATTACATTTTTCATCATGGGGCTATTTCATGAATTTTTTTACGAGGGTTTCGTTAATATGTATAACGTAAATCCCAGAGGGATATTTTGAGGTGTCAAGTACAAAATTCACAACGTTTAGGTTTGAAAAAGAACTCATTTTTTGTCCAAGGATATTGGTAACCTCAACCGTTTGAATTGTTTCATTTTGAAGCTCAATATTCAATTCGTTATTAACCGGATTAGGATATATTGAAAGCTGGACTTCTTGCGCAATATCTTCTACATTCAATGCTGGATTTCGAACAAGGGTAAACCCATTGGTTCCCGAAATAATGATATTGCCACTAGGTAGATAGGGATATACATTCCAACTACCGCTATAACCGGTATCGTTATCGGAAGGATAGGTATCAAAATAACCTATTTCCGTTATGATACCACTTTCAATATTACTGATATCTATCGCTCGTAAACCCGCATTATAATTTGCCATGTAAAAAACATCTCCCTTTACATATCCATTGTGGTCTGTGGCCGGTGTAGGTCCAAAATATTCAAAAGAAAAAGAAGGGTTGTCTAAATCTTCTACATCAAATATCAGCGTTCTTGTATTTGGTATTCCCGCAAAAATCTCATCCAATTCATCGCCAACCATAAAATACTTTCGGTCTTCTGTTAGCCAGCCTTGATGAGTATATTCTGTATTGGCATAAGTAATTGTTGAAATAAGTTGGGGGTTTGCTTTGTTGGTTACATCTACAATTACCACGCGATCTTCATTGCTTCCGAATAAAATTTCCTTCCCAATATAATCTGTATCTGGCCCATCATAAGTGATAATTTGTGCATCATGTGTATAACCAGACCCTGCATAGCCCCCTGCAGAAACAGGACTGTTAGGTATTGAAAGATTAACAAATACAGGTCCGCCGCTAAAATCATCACAACCAATGAGATAGGCATACCCCGTATCTTCATTAATGGCAATATTATGACAGCTTCCCACTAAATCATAATGAAAATCTTCTGTAAAGGTTTCGGGTGGGCTTGCCACATTTCTAAGGCGTGTTAAATCAAATACCTGCATGCCATGGTTTCCATTTATGTCACTCACAATGAAAGCATGATTTTGGTATACCTTAATGTCACGCCAAAAGCTTGATCCCGTATGCGTAGGCAATTTTCCCAAATAAACTGGATTCACTGGATCGCTAAGATTAAAAAAAGCAGTCCCATTATCCAAACCAACAATGGCATATTCAATATTGCTATCTGGATCAACCCATCCCCAAGAATCATTTCCATCATTTGCATTCATATCATTCAATGAGAAATGCGCAATAAGATCAAAGCCTTCACAGGGATAACCATCTGCTGTATTTCCAACACATGGAGTTTGGGCAAAACCTGCTGAAACACTTAGCAAAAAACTTAGAAAAAGGATTCTCATTGTACTTATCTTTTTATGATTTGTTCTGTTTGAACATTATTGATTTGCAGAAAATACATACCTTTTGAAAAGGCGCTAACATCTAATTGTTTTTCCATTAATCCTGGCCCCTCTTGATGAAGTAAGACCTTTCCAGAAATATCCAACATTCGTATTGTATGAATAGGTGTTTCGGAAGCAATGATTCGAAGGACATCTTGGGTTGGGTTTGGGAAAACCTTAAAGGTAGATTCTTCCTTTTCCAGGATACCCAAATCTTCTTCAACAGATAGTGTAAAGCTACAGCTAGCGGTGTTTCCTTCATCATCAGTGACATCAATCATAACAGTATAAATACCCTGCGGCAATTGCGTTCCAGCAGAAGGGCTTTGTACTACAGTTGGAACTGACGTACAATTATCTTCTTCGGAAACAGCATATGTGGGAACGGTATAAAAATCTTCACCTGTATCATACAAAACCGCTTGATTAGGCGGACAATCGAAAGAAGGAGGTAATGCATCCAAAACGGTAACTATTGCAGTGCAACTGTCTGTATTTCCCGAAGGATCTGTAGCCGTCAATGTTACAGTTACATTTCCCAGGTCACTACAAGTGAATGAATTTGGAGAAACCGTTAACGTTACAAAACCGCTATCATCTGTAGAACCATCGTCTATATCCTCTGCAGAAATTGAAGCCTCCCCATTTTGGTTAAGGGAAACCGTAAAATTGTGACATGCAGCAACCGGATCTACCGTATCTATCGTAGAAGATTTAACCAAGAAAAATCCGCCGCTTCGATCATTAATTGCAATATTTCCACTACTGAAATAGGGATACACATTCCAAACTCCACTATATCCCGCATTATTATGGTTAGGGTAGGTATCAAAATAACCTACTTCCGTGGCATTCTGATTGGCCAAATCGCCTATATTAATTGCCCTAAAACCAGCAGCATAATTTGCTAGATAATAGATGTTTCCTTTTACATATCCATTGTGATCTGTAGCAGGAGTGGTTCCGTAGTAATTAAAATTCAAAACCGGATTATCAAGATCGGTAAGATCATAAATCAACGCTTTGGTATTGAAGCCATAATCCTGTTCATCAATTTCATCTCCCAAAATCATATATTTTTGGTCTTCAGTAAACCAATTTTGGTGGGTGTATGAAGGATCTGAATAAAAAATAGTAGAAATGACTTGAGGATTACTCTTATTGCTAACATCCACAATGGTGACCCTTTGGTCCCATCCATTACTACTCACTAAAATTTCACTTCCTTGATAGTCAGGGTCTGGACCATTGTAAATTACCGCCTGTCCATCATGAATGTAGTTTCCATTCCAACCACCTGCGTTGGTAGGATTTAGTGGATTTTGAATGTTTACAAAATGTGCCCCACCCCCATAAGTATCTGTTCCTACCCCATAGGCATATCCAGTTTCTTCATTAATAACAAGGTTGTGTGCACTTCCAAAACCATTAAAGTGGGCATCCTCTGTGAAAGTAACTGGTGGGCTGGGTACATTCCGTAATCTTGTTAAATCAAATACCTGCATCCCATGATTAGATGCTTCACTAACAATAAAAGCATAGTTGTTGTAGACTTTAATATCACGCCATGTTGTAGCACTGGTATGAGTGGGAAGTTTCCCTAAATATACTGGGGATGTTGGGGTGGAAATATCAATAAATGCTGTTCCATTTTCCAAACCCATCAACACATATTCTTTGCCATCCTGTGGGTCTGTCCAACCCCAGGAGTCATTTGCACCAGAAGTGTTGAAAGTTGACAGAGGAATGTGAGAGATTAGATCAAATCCGCTGCAGGGGTAGGCTCCTGCCATTCCACCATCACAAGGAGTTTGTGCGATAGAAAAAACGCCAGCCAATAGGCTGTATAAAAGTAAAAATCGATTCATTTTAATAGCTCTTAGAAAAGTTTACATTTTCACAAAACTTAGGCAAGTTGCCAGTTTTTGCAATTTTTATGTCCAAAGCTACAAAATAATAGCAACATCATAGATTTTATGCGGTTTTATTTCACATAATTTAAAAATTTAGAGTGCTAGGCTAATCACCATTCTTTATATATGAATATTTAAAACTGTATTTTTGCAAAAAAATATTGCCAGAATGTTGGAAGACAAAGACCCAAAAAAAACAGCTGTTTCCGAATTAGGAGAGTTTGGCCTTATAGACCACCTCACTAAAAATATCAAGATTCATCATTCTTCTACCGTAAAAGGGGTTGGGGATGATGCGGCAGTAATCTTGAATGATGCCAATAAGCAAATGGTTGTTACGACAGATCTTTTGGTTGAAGGAATTCATTTCGACCTAGGATACATGCCTTTAAAGCACTTAGGTTATAAATCTGTTGTTGTTAATTTGAGTGATGTATATGCCATGAATGCCGAGGCCCAGCAAATTACTGTTTCTATTGCAGTTTCCAATAGGTTTCCCGTAGAAGCACTTGAGGCACTTTACAATGGAATTCTAGCAGCTTGTGAAATGTACAAAGTTGACTTGATAGGAGGAGACACCACGGCTTCCACAGGTGGGCTCACCATCAGCATTACAGCAATTGGCCAAACAGAAAAAGAACAAATTGTATGTCGTGATGGTGCCAAAGAAGGGGATTTACTGGTGTTATCTGGAGATATTGGCGCCGCTTACCTAGGGCTTCAAGTATTGGAGCGTGAAAAACAGGTCTTTCAAGCAAATCCGAATTCTCAACCAGACCTAGAACCTTATAGTTATCTCGTAGAACGGCAACTAAAACCCGAAGCACGAAAAGATATTGTTGCCCTTTTGAAACAATTGAATGTAAAACCCACTTCTATGATTGATGTGAGTGACGGGCTCTCTTCTGAAATTCTACATCTATGCAAACAATCAAAAGTAGGATGCAATCTATATGAAGATAAGATTCCTTTAGACCCACAGGTCATCTCCACCTGTGAGGAGTTTGATCTTGATAGCACCACTATTGCTTTAAGTGGAGGAGAAGATTATGAATTACTTTTTACGATCAAAATGGATGATTTCCCAAAAATTAAAGGAAATCCGAATCTTACAGTGGTAGGTCATATGACCAATGAAAAGGAAGGAGTACATCTAATCACTAGAGCAGATACCAAAATACCCATAATCGCTAGGGGGTGGAATACTTTTTCTGAAGAAAATTCTTAAAAAAACTAAGCACTAACCCTAGATTGAAAATGTTTTTCAAACAAGGAATTGTTTTCTTTCCAATACTTGGAAAGTGGAACTAAACGGCCATATCCATCAGTTGTAAATTTATTGCCACAACATTTACAACAATATTCTTTAATAAGTATATCTTTCTTTTTTAAGGATTCTAAGTTGTGTCCAAACAATTTACATCGCCATTTATTGCTCATGTTGCTAGTGTTCTCCGCTTCATTTTCTTTTGAAAAAAGGAAGCCAGTGATGAATTTATCTCTTTATTTTTCACAGTGAGCACTTCCAATTTGCCATTATAGTCTTCTGTTACCTCTTTTCCACAATGGGTACAACAATATTCGTTGATGTGGTTAGTTACCTTTCTGGTAATGATATAATCATGTCCAAATGCACTGCAAACGAAACCAGACAAAGAATACGAACGGTGGGCTGAAGGTTGGTTCATAATAGTTTTCTTTATTTGATTCGGATAAATGTAGTAAAAAAAATGAAATAAAAGTCGATTAAGTGTTAAAATTTATCGATTAAGTGCAAAAATTGAATTATTTGCTCCTTATTTTCCAACCATCCCATATGACTTCCTTCCAAGATTTTTATAGCACAATCACAACTATTTGCCATTGCTTCGGAAACAGAAAAAGGTATTACGGGATCTTCCCGTCCAGCGATAATCCATTTTGAACCCTCGAAATCTTTCAGTATATCACTTCGATTTTTCCGATCACGCATCCCTTTAATATTTGCAGTGATCCCTTCTGCTGGAAATTGTAAAGCTTTCAGCTGCAAGTCCTTAATTTCTTTGGCAAACTGTAATTGGGCTTTTTCAGAAAACAAATTCGAAATTCCCATTTTGATGAACAAACTAGGCTGTGTCTTCATCAAGGCAATTGCCCTATTCCTATTTACCCGCTGCTGTTCACTATCATTAGCCGCACGGGAATTGAGCAATAGTATATGTTGCAATAGACTGGGTGCACTTTCTGCAATTGCCAATGCAACATATCCTCCCATGGAATGCCCCATCACCGAAACTTTTTTGATTCCTAAATCACTTAATAACGAAATTACCACCTCTGCCATCAATTCCATGGAATGAATCTCTGCCAATACTTCGGAAGTTCCATGACCTGGAAGATCTATCGTGATAACAGTATATTCCTCCACAAGGGCAGGAATTAAATTTTCCCAAATGGTAGAATCTTCCAAAAAACCATGTAATAACAACAGGTATGGTCCCCTGCCATTTACTTTATAATGAATCTTCTTGTTTTGAAATAAAAATTGCATTTGCCAAAATTATAAAAAAAGGACTCTTTACTTTCCCTTATATAGAAGTGCTGCTGTACATTTTTTTTAGTTTACAATCAATAATTGACGCTTTTTGACCATTTCAGAAAAAATTTTCAAAAAACGAAAACGATATAGTTGACAATCTTTCTACAAATGAGCATTACCTAAAATCATCAATCATTGAAAAGTCCATAATTTAAAGTCGTTATTTTTTAGGATTTCGCAATACTGGATATGCTTTATTCGTAAATTGCTAATTGCTTGATTTTTTTATAGTTAAAGATTTGAAATACGGTTATTGAGCCCTATGTTTGAAGCATAAATTTTAAAACAATAAAGATGGCTATTACAAAGCAATATTTAAAATCAAAACCTATCTGTAAAGTTACTTTTACTGTCCCAGCCGAAACTGCTGAAGAAGTGAAAGTAGTAGGTACTTTCAATGAGTGGAATGCTAAAAAGAATCCATTGAAAAAATTGAAAAACGGAACCTTTAAAGGAACCGTAGATTTAGAAAAAGATCAATCCTACGAATTTCGTTATGTGGTTGATGGAAACTACATTAACGACGAACAAGCCGATGCCTATGCATGGAATGAGTTTGCTTGGGACGAAAACGGCGTATTAAATCTGTAAGGATTCAATTAGTTTGGTTAGACAAAAAAGCCCGCTTCTGCGGGCTTTTTTTATTGCATTAATTCTTCTATTTCGGCTGCTTCAATAGGAATGTCCCTCATTAAATTGAAAGGTTCCCCTTCCTTTTGGATCACCACATCATCTTCCAATCTAATTCCAAAACCTTCCGCTGGAATATATATTCCCGGCTCTACCGTAAATACCATGTTTGCTTTCATGGGCTCCCATAAAATACCATAATCATGGGTGTCCAACCCCAAATGATGACTGGTTCCGTGCATGAAGTATTTTTTGTACGCAGGCCAATCTGGGTTTTCGTTTTGCACATCTGCTTTATCCAAAAGTCCCAAGCCTAATAATTCCGAAGTCATTAACTTCCCAACCTCAACATGATATTCCTTCCAAAGCGCTCCAGGCACTAACATTTTAGTGGCCTCATCCTTTACGCGAAGGACCGCATTATACACTTCTTTTTGTCTTGAGGTAAATGTCCCATTTACCGGAATGGTTCGGGTCATATCACTGCTGTAATTGGCGTATTCGGCACCAACGTCCATTAAGATTAGCTCCCCATCCTTGCATTGTTGGTTGTTTTCAATGTAGTGAAGCACATTGGCATTATTCCCGCTGGCAACGATAGGGGTATACGCAAATCCCTTCGAACGGTTCCGAAGGAATTCATGCATGTATTCTGCCTCTATTTCATATTCCCAAACACCTGGCTTTACAAAACCTAAAACCCTTCTAAAACCCTTTTCGGTAATCTTACAGGCCTTTTGTAGCAATTCAATTTCAATGGCATTTTTCACAGATCGTAACCGTTGCAAAATAGGATTGCTCTTGGCCCAGCTATGTGCAGGATATTTTGCCTTGGTTTTTTTAATGAATCGGTCTTCACGGGTTTCGGTTTCTACATTTGCCCTGTAATGCTCGTTGGTATTGAAATAAATGGTTTCGGACTGTGCCATTAATTCCGCAAAAATTTTATCGAATTCTGAAAGCCAATACACGGTTTTGATACCGCTTACTTCAAAAGCCCGCTCTTTGGTAAGCTTCTCCCCTTCCCAAATAGCAATATGTTCATTGGTCTCCCGAACGAATAAAATTTCACGGTGCTTTTCTTCTACGGCATCCGGAAACAAAAGCAACATACTCTCTTCCTGGTCTACCCCACTCAGGTAAAAAATATCGCGATGTTGCTGAAACGGAATGGTACTATCTGCACTAATGGGATATATGTCATTACTATTAAAAACCGCCAAGCTCTTGGGCTTCATCTGCGCCATGAAGTTTTTACGGTTTTTAATAAAAAGATCGTGATTAATGGCTTGGTATTTCATCTTATTTTATGAGTTTCTTCAAAATTAGGGAATTTGGTAGGTTCTGTTAAACTTCTTCCAAGAATTTTGACGTATTTTTAGGATTCTCTATTTTTCTGAAATCAAAATCAACCAAATGAAGTATTTTTCCATCCTATTCCTTTTATTATTTCCATTAGGAATTATTGCACAACCTACTGCTACCCCTGCAGAAAATGTAATGAACTCTCTTGAACAAAAGGAATCCCTTGCCCAAAATTCCTTAGTTCAAAAACTGCCTTTCAGAAACATTGGCCCTACTGTAATGAGTGGTCGGGTAGTAGATTTGGCCGTCAATCCCAAAAACCCCACCGAATTTTATGTTGGCTATGCCAGTGGAGGGGTTTGGTATACCAACAATAACGGCACCAGCTTTACCCCAGTATTAGACAACAGCCCCACCCAAAATGTGGGTGCCTTAGCCGTAGACTGGAACACAAGAACCCTCTGGGTAGGTACTGGGGAAGTAAATGCTTCCCGTTCTTCTTATGCGGGGATTGGGCTGTTAAAAAGTACAGACAACGGAAAATCCTGGCAACATATGGGCTTAGAGGATACCCACCACATTGGTAATATCCTTATTAACCCTCAGAATTCAAATGAAATAGTGGTAGGAGCCGTTGGTCATCTTTATTCCGAAAATACGGAAAGAGGAATTTACAAAACGGTAGATGGCGGAAAAACTTGGAACCGAACCTTATTTATAGATAATCATACCGGAATCATTGATGTTGGCGTAAATCCTACAAATTTCAATACCATGTATGCCTCGGCTTGGGATAAAGACCGAAAAGCATGGAATTTCAACGGGAATGGCCCTTCAAGCGGACTCTACAAAAGTACCAATGGGGGTACTACTTGGACAAAAATTTCGGTGGAAGGCAGCGGACTTCCAACAGGAGATGGTGTTGGCAGAATGGGGCTTGCAGTGGTAGATGACAATACAGTGTACCTCATTCACGATAGCCAATTCCGAAGGGAAAAAGAAAAAGAGGAAACAGCTTCAGAATCCCTTGAAAAAGAAGATTTCAAACAAATGAGCGCTTCCGCATTCCAAAATCTCGACAACAAAAAACTGGAAGGTTTCCTTCGCGGCAATAATTTTCCGCAGAAGTACACGGCTGCTTCTGTAAAGGATATGATTCAAAAAGGAACTGCCAAACCAGCAGATTTAGCCATTTATCTAGAAGACGCCAATACATTATTGTTTGACACGCCTGTGGTAGGCGCAGAAGTTTATAAAAGTACCAATGGCGGAAAAACCTGGAAGAAAACCCATGAGGGGTACTTGGATGGCTTGTATTATTCCTATGGATATTACTTCGGAAAGATTCATGTTTCCCCAAAAAATGCGAATGCCATTTATATTTACGGAGTGCCTATCATAAAATCAAAAGATGGCGGAAAAACCTTCTCCTCCATTGATGCCGAAAATGTGCATGCAGATCACCATTCCTTATGGATTAACCCCAATAACCCCAACCACCTTATTAACGGAAACGACGGCGGTGTAAATATTAGTTATGACGATGGTGAACACTGGACCAAATGTAACACTCCCGCCGTAGGACAATTTTATGCAGTAAATATTGATCATGCAGAACCGTACAATGTTTACGGCGGACTTCAGGATAATGGGGTTTGGGTTGGCCCAAACACTACGGAAGAAAATGTAGCTTGGCACCAAAATGGGCAATACCCCTATGAAATGATCATGGGTGGGGACGGGATGCAAATACAAATAGATAAAAGAGACCGAAATATTGTCTATACCGGATTTCAATTTGGAAATTATTTCCGGCTTGACCGAAAGACCAATCAGAATACTTACATCCAACCTAAACATGAACTTGGTGAAAGTCCGTACCGCTTCAACTGGCAAACACCTATATTATTAAGTTCCCACAACCAGGATATTTTGTATCTGGGCGGAAACAAATTAATGCGCAGCCTGAACCAAGGAAACGACTGGGAAGCAATTTCTGGGGATCTCACGAATGGAGGAAAAGTTGGAAATGTTGCCTACGGAACCTTAACCAGTATTTCGGAATCCCCCTTCCAATTTGGATTACTTTACACGGGAAGTGATGATGGAAAAGTGTATGTTTCCAAAAATTCGGGAGCCGATTGGGCATTGATTTCAAACTCTTTCCCAAAGGATTTATGGGTGAGTAGGGTCATTGCTTCAGCTCACGAAAAATCAAGAGTATACGTCACATTGAATGGGTATCGTTGGGATCACTTTGAACCGTATGCCTATGTAAGTGAGGACTATGGGAAAACATGGACTTCCATTACTGGAAATTTACCATTATCACCAGTAAATGTTATCAAGGAAGATCCTGAAAACGAGAATATCTTATACCTGGGAACCGATAATGGAGCATACGTTTCCTTAAATCGGGGAAAAAGTTGGCAGCCTTTCGCGGAAGGACTCCCCAATGTAGCCTTTCATGATTTGGTGATTCAGCCGGAAGCAAAAGATTTGGTACTAGGCACCCATGGGCGATCCATCTATATTGCAGACGTATCACTACTACAGCAATTGAATGAAAACACTCTTGAGGAAGTACTTTTGAGTGCCGTAGATCCTATTCGTTCCTCTCGAAGATGGGGAAGTAGTTTCAGTGATTGGAGTGAGGTGTATGAACCTTCGGTAGACCTCCAGTTTTATAGTCCAAGCAACGGAAAGGCTACTTTTACGGTTACTTCCGAAGAAGGAACATCACTACAATCATGGGAAGTGGATGCGGTAAAAGGCATCAATACCGCAACCTATGATGTAAGCCTTTCCAAAAAAGGAGTGAAAGCCCTGGAAAAAGAAGATAGTAAAATAACGGAAGCAGATAACGGGAAAACCTATCTTCCAAAAGGAACTTATACCATTTCTGTTGCAATTGGAGGAAAATCAACCAAACAAACATTGGAAGTCAAATAATTTCAAGTTTGTTTAAATTGGTTCTAAATTCATCCTAAAACATTTGGCAAAGTTTGGGTTTAAATCATTTGAGCCGTATTTTTGTATGTCTAAATCTTGAAAAAAGCAACTATGGGATTACTCTCCTCTTCCATCGCTAGAAAATTCGCGATGGCACTTTCGGGATTATTTTTAGTCCTCTTTTTAGCACAGCACTTCACTATTAACCTAACTTCGGTTATTGCACCAGACACTTTTAATAGTTGGTCTCATTTTATGGGAACCAATGGGCTGGTTCAGGGTGTTTTACAACCCGTTCTGATTTTTGGGGTAATCTTCCATTTTATGATGGGATTTGTACTTGAAATCAAAAACCGAAACGCTCGTGCAGTGAAATACAAAAGTTTTAAAGGAAATGCCAACTCCAGCTGGGCTTCCCGAAATATGATTATTTCCGGAATTGTGGTGCTCGCCTTTTTGGGATTGCATTTTTATGATTTTTGGGTGCCAGAAATTGTACACAAATACTTTGAATCACACCCAGAAGATCCTACCCGCTACTACGCAGAAACTGTTCATAAATTTGAAAGCCCCGTACGCACAGGTTTGTATGTGGTTGCATTCATTTTATTAGCACTCCACCTTTGGCATGGTTTCGCATCTTCATTCCAGAGTGTAGGTTTTAATAATAAGTATTCACGTGCACTGAAAGGAGTAACCAAAGCATTTGCAATTCTTATTCCTTTAGGCTTTATTTTTATTGCACTATACCATCATTTTAATCAAATTGCCCACTAAAACGCTACGATTATGTCATTAGAAGCACAATTACCAAAAGGACCCCTAGCCGATAAGTGGACCAAACATAAAAACGATATAGATCTAGTAAACCCAGCCAATAAACGGAACATAGATGTTATTGTAGTGGGAACAGGACTTGCGGGGGGTAGTGCCGCTGCCACCCTAGCCGAATTAGGCTATAACGTAAAAACATTTTGCTATCAGGATTCCCCTAGAAGGGCGCACTCCATTGCGGCGCAAGGAGGAATCAATGCAGCAAAGAATTATCAAGGGGATGGAGATTCTGTCTACCGACTCTTTTATGACACCATCAAAGGAGGGGATTATCGTTCCCGGGAAGAAAACGTTTACCGACTTGCAGAAGTATCTGCCAATATTATTGATCAATGCGTGGCGCAAGGAGTTCCATTTGCGCGGGAATATGGTGGATTATTAGACAACCGCTCTTTTGGAGGGGTGCTGGTATCCCGAACATTCTACGCAAAAGGACAAACAGGACAACAATTACTATTAGGTGCATATTCTGCGATGAACAGACAAATTAACCGTGGAAAAATAAAATCCTACAATAGACATGAAATGTTGGATTTGGTAATTGTAAACGGAAAAGCCCGAGGGATCATTGCCAGGGATTTGGTTACCGGTAAGATTGAACGCCATTCTGCACACGCTGTTGTAGTAGCCTCTGGAGGCTACGGAAATGTCTTTTTTCTTTCCACCAATGCCATGGGAAGCAACGTAACTGCTTCCTGGAAAATACACAAAAAGGGCGCCTACTTTGCCAACCCTTGTTATACCCAAATCCACCCAACCTGTATCCCTGTTTCGGGAGACCACCAATCAAAGCTTACCTTGATGTCTGAGTCCCTACGGAATGACGGACGTATTTGGGTGCCTAAAAAATTGGAAGACGCCAAAGCTATTCGGGAAGGCAAATTAAAACCTACCGAACTTAAAGAGGAAGACCGTGACTATTATTTGGAGCGTCGTTATCCTTCTTTCGGAAACTTAGTGCCCCGCGATGTTGCTTCCCGTGCAGCTAAAGAACGTTGTGACGCTGGTTTCGGTGTGAATAAAACCGGTGAAGCGGTTTACTTAGATTTCGCTTCGGCCATTATGCGCTACGGAAAAGAACAAGCGGCCATTCAGCATATTGAAAATCCTTCCGAAGCTACTATTAGGGAATTAGGGGAAAAAGTAATTGAAAACAAATACGGAAACCTGTTCCAGATGTATGAAAAAATTGTAGACCAGAATCCGTACAAAACCCCTATGATGATTTATCCAGCAGTACATTACACCATGGGCGGTATCTGGGTAGATTACAATCTTATGACGACCATTCCCGGTTGTTATGCTGCCGGTGAAGCTAATTTTAGCGATCACGGTGCAAACCGTCTGGGAGCTAGTGCTTTGATGCAGGGATTGGCAGATGGGTATTTCGTACTTCCCTACACAATTGGGGATTACCTTTCGGATGATATTCGTACCGGACCAATTTCTACTGATCTTCCTGAATTTGAAGAAGCCGAAAATAGTGTTCGTTCTCAATTGGAAAAATTGGTCAATAATAATGGAACCAAAAGTGTAGATCATTTCCACAAGCGATTGGGAAAAATTATGTGGAATAAATGCGGAATGTCCCGTAATGCAAAAGAGCTGCAAGAAGCAATTGCTGAAATTAAAGAATTACGAGAAGAATTCTGGAAAGAAGTGAAAGTGCCTGGTGGCATAGACGAAATGAATCCTGAACTAGAGAAAGCTGGGCGTGTTGCCGATTTCCTAGAACTGGGTGAACTATTCGCTAAAGATGCGCTTCACAGAAATGAATCCTGTGGGGGACACTTCCGTGAGGAATACCAAACTGAAGAAGGGGAAGCCCTAAGGGACGATGAAAACTTTATGTATGTTGCCGCTTGGGAATACAAAGGAGCACCTAGTGATGCGGTATTGCACAAAGAAAATCTGGAATACGAAAATATTGAAGTTAAAACCCGTTCATACAAGTAGATTATGAAGCTTACATTAAAAATTTGGAGACAAAAGAACAACCAATCCAAGGGTAGTTTTCAAGATTATTCCCTTGATGGCGTGGAAGGCGATATGTCCTTTTTGGAAATGTTGGATGTATTGAACGAGCAACTTATAGATAAAGGTGAAGAGCCCGTGGTTTTTGATCATGATTGTCGTGAAGGAATCTGCGGTTCCTGTTCCCTTCAAATCAATGGGGAACCACACGGACCTGACAGGTTGGTAACCACCTGCCAATTGCATATGCGAAAATTTAATGATGGGGACACCATTGTCATTGAACCGTTTAGGGCAAAGGCTTTTCCTGTCATTAAAGATTTAATGGTAGACCGAAGTTCTTTCGACCGCATTCAGCAAGCAGGAGGATATATTTCGGTAAATACCTCCGGAAACACCATCGATGCAAACGCAATCCCAGTAGAAAAAGAAGCTGCCGATGAATCCTTCAACGCAGCAACTTGTATAGGATGTGGTGCATGTGTTGCAGCATGTAAAAATGCCAGCGCGATGTTGTTTACTTCCGCAAAGGTGAGTCAGTTTGCGTTACTTCCACAAGGACAGGTAGAAGCCACCCGAAGGGTGTTGAATATGGTGGAGCAAATGGACAAGGAAGGTTTTGGAAACTGTACTAATACGGGGGCTTGTGAAATAGAATGCCCTAAAGGAATTTCCTTGGAAAACATTGCTAGAATGAACAGGGAATATCTGGCGGCCAGTTTTAAAGGATAAATTCTACTATTGAAAACAATTATATATAAATCCTGAGTGTTGCTCAGGATTTTTTATTGCCTAAAATTCTTCCTATTTTGTATATATGTATAAGGAGCCCAAAATAAAAGTACCAAGATTTCGGGAGGAAAGCGGATTTTATACCACTAAGAAACGCTCGCGGATCATGAGCAAGATTCGCGGTACCAATTCAAAACCAGAATTATTACTGAGGAAAGCCCTTTGGAAGGCTGGAGTGCGATACCGCATCAACCGTACTAATCTGCCTGGCAGACCAGATATCTCTATTAAGAAATATAAACTGGCTGTTTTTGTGGATGGCGAATTTTGGCATGGGTATTATTGGGATCAAAAGAAAAACACCATAAAAACCAACCGAAAGTTTTGGGTTCCAAAAATCGAACGAAATATGCAACGTGACCGGGAAGTAAACCAAATGCTATCTGAATTAGGATATACGGTCTTCCGGTTTTGGAGTCATGAAATAAAGAACAATCTCCAGCAATGCATCAATGATTTGCTCACCTACATTGAAACGTATCCAAAACACTATGATTGACACTTCAAAACTCCCAAATTTACAAACTACCATTTTTACGGTGATGAGCCAAATGGCTTCAGCATATAATGCCCTGAATCTTTCGCAGGGATTTCCAAATTTTGAGAGTGATCCAGTCCTCATTGAAGCTGTTGCTAAGGCCATGAAAGATGGATACAATCAATATGCCCCTATGCAGGGTGATCTAAAACTACGGGAAGTACTTTCAGAAAAAATCCATTCCCTCTACGGAAAAACTTATCATCCAGACACAGAATTTACGATTACAGCGGGTGCTACCCAAGCTATTTTTACTGCCATTGCAGCTACAATACACCCTGGCGATGAAGTAATTGTGTTTGCGCCGGCATATGATTGTTATGAACCTTCGGTACAATTATTTGGAGGGATTACCAAAGCAATCCAGCTTGCCCCGCCCTCCTTTCGGCCCGACTGGCAGGAAGTTGCAGACAGCATCACTTCAAAAACGAAAATGATTATAGTAAATAGTCCGCATAACCCCAGTGGCATGCTTTTTTTGGAAGAAGATATGCTTCAACTTCAAGATCTCGCTGAAAAACATAATCTTTTGATCATTAGTGACGAAGTATACGAACACATCATTTTTGATGGGGAATCGCACCAAAGTGCTGCTCGTTTTGAAGCATTATCACAACGCACATTTATCACTGCTTCCTTTGGCAAAACATTTCACAACACTGGTTGGAAAATGGGTTATTGCGTGGCCCCTAAACCCTTGATGGAAGAATTCCGGAAAGTACATCAATACAATGTCTTTTCGGTGAATCATCCCATACAACGAGGATTGGCAACTTACCTTCAGCAACCAAAACATTACACATCGCTTCCTTCTTTTTATGAAGCCAAAAGAAATCTATTCTTACAACTCATTCAAAACTCCCGTTTTAAGTGGGTTCCTTCCAAAGGCACCTATTTTCAATTATTGGATTATTCTGAAATTACTGATGAACCAGATGTACAGTTTGCAGAAAGACTGACTAAGGAACATCATTTGGCAACAATTCCAACTTCTGTTTTCAACAAAGACCAAAAAGATTTCAAGCAATTGAGGGTTTGTTTTGCCAAAACCGAGGAAACCTTGAAAAAAGCCGCAACCATTTTAAACTCTATTTAGCCAACTGATAGTACAGTAGGCTTGTTATAAGTTTTATCGATTGATTGATTGCAACATACAATTGGTTTTTGATGGTCTAAACCCTATATATTCCGTAATTTTAAGGATAATTTGAAAATACAAAATCATGGATAAGAATCAACACGGAGAAGCGTGGGATGTTAATGAATCTGCGGCGAACTGCCCCTTTCTTAATGGAAAAGTAACCCATGCCGCTGGAGGAGGAACAACCAATCGCGATTGGTGGCCTAACCAACTTAATCTGAATATTTTAAGACAAAACTCATCGATGGTCGATCCCATGGATGAAGACTTCAACTATGCAGAAGAATTCAAAAAATTAGACCTTGAAGCGGTTAAAAAAGACTTATATGATCTAATGACCGACAGCCAAGATTGGTGGCCTGCAGATTACGGTCATTATGGGCCTTTCTTCATCAGAATGGCATGGCACAGCGCAGGTACTTACCGAATTCATGATGGCCGCGGAGGTGGTGGTTCCGGACAACAACGCTTTGCCCCACTAAATAGTTGGCCAGATAATGCCAACCTAGATAAAGCGCGTCTTTTGCTTTGGCCCATCAAAAAGAAATATGGAAAAAAATTATCTTGGGCAGATTTGATGATCCTAGCTGGAAATTGTGCCCACGAATCCATGGGCTTAAAAATGTTCGGGTTTGCTGGAGGCCGTGAAGACGTTTGGCAACCAGAAGAAGACACCTACTGGGGTTCTGAAACAGAATGGTTGGGCAGCAAAGAACGCTACATGGATGACGACTTGGAAGCCCCTCTTGGAGCAGCACACATGGGACTTATCTATGTAAACCCTGAAGGCCATAACGGAAATCCAGATCCTGTTGAAGCCGCACATTACATTCGTGAAACTTTTGGCCGTATGGCGATGAATGACTATGAAACCGTAGCATTAATTGCGGGCGGACATACCTTCGGAAAAACCCACGGAGCCGCAAAAGATACAGACTACTTAGAATCAGAACCAGCTGGAGCAGGTATTGAAATGCAGAGCATGGGATGGAAAAATAACTTTGGTTCGGGAGTTGGAAAAGATACGATTACCAGTGGTTTGGAAGGAGCTTGGACCAATACTCCAACCAAATGGAGCCATACATATTTCGAAAATCTTTTCGGATATGAATGGGAACTAACTAAAAGTCCAGCAGGCGCATGGCAATACAAACCAAAAGATGGAGCCGGTGCAGGAACGGTGCCAGATGCACACGACCCAAATAAAATGAATGATCCTTTTATGTTGGTCACAGACCTTTCGTTGAGAATGGATCCTGCCTATGAAAAAATTTCAAGACACTTTTTGGAAAATCCAGATGAGTTTGCAGAAGCCTACGCAAAAGCATGGTACAAACTTACCCATCGTGACATGGGACCAAAAAGTAGGTATTTAGGACCTGAAGTGCCAAAAGAAGATTTGATTTGGCAAGACCCTATTCCTGCTGTAAATCACGAATTGACAAACGAAAATGATATTGAAAACCTAAAAGCAACTATTCTTGCATCTGGACTTTCTGTTTCAGAATTAGTAGGTACTGCTTGGGCTTCGGCCTCTACCTTTAGGGGATCTGATAAAAGAGGTGGTGCCAATGGAGCCCGTATTCGCTTTGCACCACAAAAGAACTGGAAAGTCAATAACCCAGCACAATTGGCAAAAGTTTTGGATACCCTTGAGCGTATTCAGAAGGAATTCAATGATTCGCAGTCTGGCGACAAAAAAGTGTCAATGGCAGACCTCATCGTATTAGGTGGATGTGCTGGTGTAGAAAAAGCTGCCAAAGATGCGGGATATGATGTAAAGGTCCCTTTTACTCCCGGTAGAATGGACGCTTCGGAAGCACAAACTGATGTGGAGTCCTTCGAAGCCCTGGAACCTTTTGCAGATGGTTTCAGAAATTATTTGAAGAAAAAATCTGATGTTACCGCAGAAGAGCATTTAATAGATAAGGCTCAATTGTTAACACTTACCGCTCCCGAAATGACCGTTCTTTTGGGCGGAATGAGAGTTTTGGATACTAATTTTGACGGATCCAAACATGGCGTGTTTACCGATCAACCCGGAAAACTTACCAATGATTTCTTTACAAATCTTATTGACTTGGTTATTATATGGAAGCCTACTTCGGAAGACGAGGATGTCTTTGAAGCCACCGATAGAAAAACCGGTGAAACCAAATGGACTGGAACCAGGGCCGATTTGATTTTTGGCTCCAATTCAGAGCTTAGGGCAATTGCCGAAGTTTATGCAAGTGATGATGCCAAAGAAAAATTTGTAACAGATTTTGTGGCTGCGTGGGATAAAGTAATGAACCTAGACCGCTTTGAACTAGCGTAATCTAAATAGTTTGCACAACTAAAAGCGGAATGATAGTAATGGTCATTCCGCTTTTTTTAAATGATTTTATATGATCGAACAACTTTTCAATGCAATTAGAAATAGGGAAACAGAAACCGTAAAAAAACTTTTAAATGAACACCCTAACTTGGTACAGGAAAAAGATGCCAAAGGATTTAGCCCTTTAGTATTTGCCACCTATTTTGGATGGGAAGACATTGCAGAAATTATATTGGCCTATCCTCAAGATATTAATACAAGAGATGCTGCTGGAAACACAGCTTTAATGGGCGTTTGCTTTAAAGGGCGTAAAGATTTGGCACAACTCCTTTTAAATCATGGCGCAACCGTAGATGCTCAAAATAAGATGGGCGATACAGCCCTAATGTTTGCCGTTAAGTTTGGACATGAAAACATTACACGGTTGTTATTGGAAAATGGAGCAGATAGTACCCTTAAAAATCAACAAAATTTAACGGCTCTTGACTTTGCCAAACAAGCAAATGCTACTATCTTGATGGAAATTCTCCAACAACATGGCTGATTTAAAAATTACGCTGATTCAAGCTTCACTCCATTGGGAAAATCCGGTGGCCAACAGGGCTATGTTTTCAGAAAAAATTGCTTCGTTAAAAGAATCTACCGATGTCATTCTCCTTCCGGAAATGTTTACAACGGGCTTTTCCATGAATGCTTCCGAATTAGCTGAACCTTTAAATGGACCAACGCTACAATGGATGCAAGAACAGTCCCTTAAAACGGGTGCTGCCATAACGGGGAGCATTATCATTAAGGAAGATGGGGAGTTTTACAATCGGCTATTATGGGTAGAGGGCACTTCAACGCTTCACATCTATGACAAAAGACACACGTTTACCTTAGCAGGGGAACATAAAATATATTCCGCAGGAGAAAAGAAATGTATCATTACGTACAAAGACTGGAAAATCTGCCCATTGATTTGCTATGATCTTCGATTTCCCGTTTGGTCCAGAAATACTGAAGACCATGACTTATTGCTTTATGTGGCCAATTGGCCGAAAGTAAGAACCGCTGCTTGGGATGCTCTTTTAAAAGCCCGCGCCATTGAAAACATGTCTTATACCATTGGGGTTAACCGTATAGGAAAAGACGGGAACGGTCATGAGTATATAGGCCATAGTTCGGTATATGATATGCTAGGAATGCGTATTTCTTCTGAAACAACCTTAGAAGATGAATTTATAACCACCTATACCCTGTCTAAATACAAACAACTGGAAGCCCGTGAAAAATTTCAATTCCTAGCAGACAGGGATGAATTTACTCTAAAATGAAGGTTTCGTTTTTATCCCAATTGGCCCGAATCTCAATAGGGCTGGGATAATAAACGATTTTTTCAGGCTGAAGTTTTTGCAAGTAATTTCCTGTATCCCATTGCTTATTTTTATTAGTATCATATACTATTCGTAAAAAATAATTGGCCGGCTCTAGGTAGTCAAAATACACAAGGTTGTTTTCTTCTAAATATGTGCTGGCAACTACTTCAAACTTTTCATTTGTAAGTTCAACAAGCACAGGAAAGTCTTCAAGCCCTTGCAAATTGAATTGGATGGTACCGTAATCTGAAAGTGCCTTGGTTCGCAAGGTATACTGAAGGGTATCATTAGTCTGCTCAAAGAAGTCTGTAAGTGCTTCAGGATATGCCGTAAGTCTATAAGTTTGATCTTCTGCTTTATCAAATACTAAAACCGCCTCGTTACGTAGGGTGTCCAATACAACCTGTTTATCTAATACGAGGGAATCCTTATCTAAAAGGACTATTTTTTCTTCATTAAAACTGCTCAAAGGAGTGTTGGCCCCAATGCGAACACTATCCCTTGGGATGATTGTACTACTTCCCACTAATCGAACTTCCAAAGAATCTGCATACAACTCTTTTAATTTTACTTGCAAGGTATCTAGTTGCCCCCTGTTTTTAGCCAGAAAAGTGAGCGTGTCTGTTTGTGTAATATCAAAGGCCGGTTTAAACCAATAATTTAAGGAATCCTTTTTAGGGTCCCTCAACCATCGTGATGAATACCCTTCTGGTACAGAAAACATTGGATTGACATTGAGCGAATCTACATTCCCCTCATAGCCAAAGGCAATTTTATGTTTGCTAATATGACTAGGTCGGGTCATTTGATATGGTAAGGTTTCCTCAAAAAGGGAAAGTTGAAAGGTAGAATCTGTTGGGATTTGAACAAATTCTTTCAAAAAAGCAACCTTATCTGTTCTAGGCTCATAGGTATAATTGGATGTTTCCTCCTGAAGGGCCACCAACATATACGTTCCTTCCTTTAAATTCCGAAGTTCAAATTGGGCATCGCCCTCTTTGGTACTAGTCACATATTTAGGCTTTTCTTTAAAAAGGATAGAGTCTGTAAAAGTTTCTGAAACTTCATACAACATTACCGTAGTTCGCTGTTGTAAATTTGGGTATAATGATTCTTTAAGGGTCCCACGAACTTGAAGGCTATCTATATAATCCCCTGTTGAAAAAACATATTCAAAGTATTCAAATTCATTCCCTTCATTATTATCCACGATGCTTGTTCCAAAGTTAAATACATAGGTGGTATTTTCTTCAAGGGTATCCTTAATTTTAATTTTGAGCACCTTTGCTGCACTGATTGGGGTAATAACAGGCTGATATGTCAATGGCGGGGAAACAATGAGCTGTTGTTGAAGGTCTTTCAGTTTGATAAACTCATCAAAATAAATTTTAATCTCATCTCCTTTAAAATTTATGGAATAATTCTCTGGACTACTCTTTAAAACCACAGGCGGAATGGTATCTTTTGGGCCTCCATTGGGGTTTCCGCGCTTGGCACATTGTGAAAAAAATACCATGCTTAAAATTACCATCCAGGTGATGAGAAAATATCGTTTCATTACCGCTAAAATAACAAACTTTACAATGCAATTGCCATCGTAGCGAGACTTAGTTTCACATCATTGGAGACAATGAGCTCATTTCCACATTTTTCAAGTGTAGCCCCAGTAGTAACCAAATCGTCTACCAATAAAAGGTGTTTACCTTTAATTGCTTCAGGCTGGACCAATGTAAATACCGAAGTGTTTCCAAACCTACCTAGCCTCCCTTTAAACACTTGGGATTGAGTGGTATTTTCCTTCAGCAAAACATCTGCCCTGTAAGGGATTTTCAAATGAGCAGCGATTGCCTCCCCGAATTTAGTAAGCTGATTGTACCCCCTTTGCCGCTCTTTTTTCTTGTGCAAAGGGACGGGTATTACCATGTCAACATTCTTATATTCCTCTTTTTTACTCAACTCGGTACCTAACCATACTCCCAAAAAATCACCTATCTGCTCCTGCCTCCTATATTTAAGCTGATGCAGTAAATGCTGCGTAATATTCCTTTTCTGAAACTGGAGCAAAGCAGTGGCATTCTCTATTGGCAGCCTCCCGAAAAAAAATTGTTTCATCACCAAGCTATTGGTCCTATGGAAACACGCCAATGGCAATTGATTTCTACAAACAGTACAGATAACTACTTCTGTGTCTAATAGTTTACCTCCACAACCCTGACAACTTTTAGGGAAAAAAAGATTTAACATAATTTAATTATTTTTACCATTTCGTAAACGTTTGCATATAGGGCCATTAGCTACATTTGCTTCATAAACTTAACATTCTATAACTATGGAAAAAGAGAGAAGTAGTACCAAGTTCAAAATTCTTATAGGTGTTTTAACGGCCCTATTGATTGCCTTGGGAGTATACACAGTGTCGCTGTATAACGATAGCAAAAATACGGTGGCCGGTCTTGAAAAACAAAAAACTGAAATTGAAACTGAACTAGAAGATCTCATTGTAAATTATGATGAGCTTATTCAAGAGAACGAACTAAAAGATAAAGACCTTTTAGCAGCACGTGAACGAATTGAAGTCCTATTGGATTCTGTGAAACAATCTGAAGCTAATATTTCCTTAATTAAAAGGTACAAAGCTGAAGTTGGAAGGTTGAAAGAAGAAAGAAAAATGCTCTTTGCTAGGGCAGATAGCCTTATTCAAGCCAACCAAATGCTTGCGGTAGAAATTGACAGTGCCAAAACCATATTAAATGAAACCATTAAAGTGGTAGATTCTGTGAGCCAGGAAAATCTAGCGATGGCTGAAACCATTAAAAAAGGTTCTGTGGTAAAAGCAGTAGATCTTCGTGGAGAAGCAGTGATTGTTAGAAAAAGTGGTAAAATTGTAGATACACGAAGAGCCAGTAGAGCAGACAAAGTACGTGCTTGTTTCACCCTAACCCCTAATATTGTAGCTCAAAAAGGAGACCGTTTACTTTTTGTACAGGTCATCAATCCTAAAAATAATCTTTTAGGCGAGAAAGCTACTATGGAGTTTGAAAATGGAACCCTAAATTATAGTGCTTCTACAAAAGTATATTATGAACAAGAAGAATTAGATGTGTGTGTCTTGGTGGATGCATTAGAAGAGGACCTTGTAGAAGGAGTATATACTATCAATGTATTTGATGGACCTCAAATTGTTTCTACTTCAAAAATGGAATTGAAATAACCCCAAATCAATCCAAAAAAACTCAAACCGCTACGTGTTATCGTAGCGGTTTTTTTATTTTTGCGACATGGCAAACAACGAAGATCTTTTCAAGAAAGTAGTATCCCATGCCAAAGAGTATGGATACATCTTTGCATCCAGCGAAATCTATGATGGGTTAAGCGCAGTGTATGACTATGGGCAAAACGGAGTTGAGCTCAAAAAAAATATTCGGGAATATTGGTGGAGGAGCATGGTTTACATGCATCAGAATATCGTAGGTATTGATGCTGCGATCCTTATGCACCCTACTACCTGGAAAGCTTCGGGACATGTTGATGCATTCAATGACCCCTTAATTGATAATAAAGATTCTAAAAAAAGATACCGTGCAGACGTGCTTATTGAAGACCATGCTGAAAAGCTTGAAAAGAAAGCACAAAAGGAAATTGACAAAGCCCGCAAACGTTTCGGGGAAGATTTTGATGAAGCACAGTTTGTAACTACCAATGAACGGGTGATTCGGTATCGAAATGAAAAGCAGGAAATTCTTAATAGAATGGCAAAGTCTTTGGAAAATGAAGACTTAGCTGGAGTAAAAGCTCTTATTGAAGAATTGGAAATTTCAGATCCTGAAACAGGCTCAAAAAACTGGACCGAAGTACGTCAATTCAACCTTATGTTTGGCACAAAATTGGGTGCTTCCGCAGAAAATGCAACAGACTTATATTTAAGACCTGAAACTGCTCAAGGGATCTTTGTAAACTTTCTGAATGTACAAAAAACAGGGAGAATGAAAATCCCGTTCGGAATTGCACAAACCGGGAAAGCATTTAGAAATGAAATCGTAGCCCGCCAATTCATTTTTAGGATGCGGGAATTTGAACAAATGGAAATGCAATTCTTTGTCAAGCCTGGGGAAGAAATGAAATGGTATGAGTACTGGAAGGAAACCCGTTTAAAATGGCACCTATCGCTAGGACTGGGAGCATCTAATTATAGATTTCATGATCATGAAAAGTTAGCGCACTATGCCAATGCAGCTTGTGATATTGAATTTAATTTTCCTTTTGGTTTTAAGGAATTGGAAGGAATTCATTCAAGAACAGACTTCGACTTAAGCCAACATGAAAAATACTCTGGGAAAAAATTACAGTTCTTTGACCCTGAAATCAATGAACGTTATGTTCCTTATGTAGTAGAAACATCCATTGGGCTTGACCGAATGTTCCTAGCGGTACTTAGCAACTCCCTTCAAGAAGAAACCTTAGAAGATGGAAGTTCCAGAACCGTACTGAAGTTGCCTTTTATACTTGCACCAACGAAAGCAGCAATTTTGCCGCTTATTAAAAGGGACGGATTACCGGAAATAGCCATGGAAATTGTAGAGGATCTAAAATGGGATTATCACGTAACCTATGATGAAAAAGATGCCGTAGGCCGCCGATACAGAAGACAGGACGCTGCCGGAACTCCTTTTTGCATTACAGTAGACCATCAAACAATAGAAGATGGCACGGTAACTCTTAGGCATCGTGACACAATGGAACAGATTAGGGTACCTAAGGATGAGCTAGCTAAGCACCTAAAAGAAACAATGTCTTATAAAAAGTGGTTGCCATAGGCAATTACTTTTTTTGCATAGCGTTGATATTCACCGGAGCAGCATCATCACATCGGTTCATCATACGTAATCCAGAAAATTTAAACCAAACTTCCATTCCTTGCTTCTTATAATCATCCCCTAGATTAATAGGATCCAAGTAATATGGTTCCTCGTCTCCCATTACTTCAATTTTATAAGGACAATCTCCTTCTGCTGTGGAGGTGATTATCGTTCCCAAGGTATATCCTTCACTTATCATTTCCTTGGAATCTGCCATGGCATTGGTATTTGTTTCAGTTGAATTAGTTGTTTTTTGATAGCTTGAGCAAGCTAAAGTGGTACATGCAAGGAAAATAAGAGTAGCTAAATACTTCATAATTTTAATTTTGGTTAGTTGAGTACAATTAATATGCCAGTTGATTTTTATTGTCTTAAAGATACAGCTTCTTCATTCGAAATAACTTAAGAAAATGCAAAAATAATCACCAAAAAGTAATTGATTTTCAGCAAAACATATTAATTTTAAAGGCTTATTTAAAAATTATAACCAAAACCTATTTAAAATGAAATCTTTTTATTCTTTAATGGTTCTTTTCCTTTGTACACTTGGCGTTGTAGCACAGGAATCTTACGGACCAATTGAAACTGGGATGTTGGAAGGACCTGTTTATGTTCCCAGCCTCGCAGATCAAATGCGAAACGGTACATTTGTTGAAGCTGTATTCAACAATGATGAAAGCAAGGTTTTTACCAAAAGAAAGCGTGGAAATAAGGTAATTCCTGGAAAAGGAACCCCAACAACCTTTGTTGATCCTTTAGTAGAATTACAAAACAATACAGAGCTTCGTCAAAACAGAGCTCCACTGCAAACTTTCGTGACTACTACAGCTACAGCTACACCATCAGATCCAACTGGAGCTGTAGGTCCTAACCATTACATTGCTGCATGGAACAGCGCCTTTAGAATTTTTGACAAAAGTGGAAACCCACTTACACCTGCGGCTTCTCTTTCTAGTCTTTTTCCTGGGAATAATGCTGGTGACCCTATTGTATTTTACGATGCGGCAGCAGACCGTTTTGTTATTACCGAATTTGACTTTTCACCAAACGGATTTAACGTTGCGGTATGTCAAGGTTCAGACCCTGTAAATGATGGCTGGCATGTATATACCTCTGGTTTTGGGACTGGAGCTTTTCCAGATTATACCAAATTTTCTGTTTGGGCAGACACCTATATGGTAACTGCTAATATTGGGCAATCCAATAGAATTTTCGCTATTGAAAGAAATGAAATGCTGAATGGAAACCCTGCACAGATGATTCAATTGCCGCTTCCTGGCATTTCAACTTCTGGATTCTATAGCCCACAAGCTTTCCATACTACAGACGGAAACTTGGCGCCTAATGGTACTCCCGTTCCAATTGTATATCTTCAAGATGATGCATGGGGTGGAGTTTCAGACGACCACTTAAAAATATGGAGTGCTACTGTAGACTGGGTAACTCCTGGAAACTCTTCAACCTCTGCTGCACAAATTATTGATGGCTCTGATGGTCTTACCGACTTTATTAGTGTTTTTGATGGAGGAAGCTTTAGTAATTTAGATCAGCCTGCTGGTCCAGATATTGATGCGATGCAAGCAACTATCATGAACCAGGCACAATACAGAAGATTTGGATCTCATAACTCTGTAGTATTTAACTTTGTAGTTGACGTAATCCCTGCTGCTGGACAAGGAGCCAACGAGAAAGCAGGAATCCGTTGGTATGAATTACGCCAAACAGCAGATGGACAACCTTGGACTATCTTCCAAGAAGGAACCTATACTTCCCCTAATGGAAACAAAGATGCGTTTGCAGCAAGTATGGCCATGGATTCAAGCGGAAACATTGGAATGGGATATAGTACTGTAAGTGACACCGAAATGATTGCAATCTATTATACTGGTCGTTTTGCTACAGATCCACCAAACGTAATGACCGTAGCAGAAGACTTAATTGCACAGAGTACTGCAAACAATACTAACCTTCGTTATGCAGATTATACCCACTTAACAGTAGACCCTGTAGATGATACTTTCTGGCATGTTTCAGAGTATTTTGCCGCAAACCGAAGAGATATCGTTGGGCAATTTCAATTGGCAGCTCCACTTCCTGATGATTTAGGAGTATTGACCATTGACGAGCCTGTTACTGGGAATACATTTGATGCTACTGAGCCTATTATAATCACCATTAGAAACTTCGGAAGTAATGATATTACCAACCCTGAAGTTCAATATACTATTGATGGTGGAACGCCTGTCGTAGAAAACTATAGCGGAACTATCACTGCTGGTACTTCTGAAACTTATACCTTTACTCAAACAGCCGATTTGTCTTCTAACGGTACATTCGTAATTGAAGCAAAAACCAATTTGGCTGGTGACAGTAACACAGGTAATGATAGTGCTACTAAAACTGTAACTGGGGTATTAAGTGCTACAGACACTCCTCCACTTGAAAACTCTAAACTTGTTGTTACTACACAGCCTAATAACCAGTTTGTGATTTCAATGAAAACTGCTTTTGACGAAACGCTTGCTATTGCCATCTACAATTCTTTAGGACAAATTGTTGCTTACAACAACCTAGACAAAGAAGGAGATGCCTATACATATGAATTGGATATGTCTTATGCTGCTTCAGGTGTGTATTTGGTTCAAATGGGAGATGAAAGATCTGGTACGTTCCAAACTGCAAAAATCATTGTGAAGTAATTTTCAATTACTTTTCATTTTGAAATAAAAAAAGCGGGGATCTTCCCCGCTTTTTCTTTTTAGAAGAATGCCCTCAATTGTACAGATCCTGTGTGAACCGTTTTAGTGTTTTCACTCTTTCTTCCGAAATACGAAAGGTTTACGTCTAAATACTTTGTGATACGTTTTTGAAATAACAGGTTCCAGGTAAAGTTGGTGCCCGGTTGCAATCCCTCTAACATGGTATAGGCCACGGGAGAAAAAGCACTTCCTTGAAAGTCATTGTTGATGTACTTGAATTCCCCCGAAATAGAAATTTTCTCCACATTATTGTAGGCAAAGGAAGTTCCCCATTTTTGTTGATCCAAAAATTCCATATCCCCCAAATTGTTCTCCTCTTGCATTCGTTCATAAAAGACATCAAAACGTGTTTGGCGGTTTAATAAATAGGACAGCTTCGGAAGGATTCCGTAGTTTTTTAAACGGTAGTTCCTACTTGTAAAGTTTTCCGAAAGGCTTTCATTTCCGCCAGTGAGCAATTTCAGATTTGCAACCCACAACTCCCAAAATTGATGAGTGATATTTAGTTGATGGCTTTCCAGATTATTTTCTTGAAGACCTAAATTCAATAAATTACTGCTCTCACTCTTTACATAGGTATAGCTGGTGGTATACCGTTGCTTTCCACGGTTAAAGAACAAGACATTTTTAAAATTCAGGTTCAACCCCAACTGACGGTCTCCTGCATCTTCAAAAGGATTGATTGTCGTAAAACCTCCTTCCCGTTCAATCTTTCTGTCAATCACAAAAGAAGTTTGATTATAGAAACGGGAAAGTACTTTTTTGACGCCCGAAGCTTGCTCCCAAGCCCTTGGCTGCAAAGTAAGTATTTGACTGAACTTATTATTCCTAATCCTAACAAACACCTGATTGGGCAATAAAACCCGCACGTATTCTGCTTGATCCTGAAACTGGGCAATTTCAAATTCTTCCAGCTCCTGTACTCCATTATTATTGTAGTCTATCCACGTATACACTCCTTGTCCCTGGTCTACTTTCACGTAGGTAAATTCTTGTTGTGGAAGTACACCATTATTGGTTTCAAAAACCGTATTAAACCGTACATTCCCATTCCATAAGGATTGATTGTACAAAACCCTTGTATTTAGGTTTTCTTCATCTTCTTCGGAAGGATTTGTATACGTTAACTTTCTATAGTTGGCAAAAACAGAGAGTTGTGCTTGTTGTGAATTAATCAACCGGGATTTCAAAAATACGTCATTAGACGTATTTACATTCTGAAGCCTATTCTCCCGAACACTATCATTTACCCGATAGCGGTAACCTACTTCCGCAAAAACCTGCGTACTGTCACCTATCCCTGTAAACACTTCATATTGCTGAAACCCTTGGCTTAATGGCGTCAAACTATCATTGCTTAGGATATTCACTTCGTTCCTTTCAGCATTTAATTTTGTGCCCAACCACGCCTTTTTAAAGGAATAGGTAGCGGTATTGTACGCTCTTGAAAAAGTAGTTTGTTGAAGATCGCTCTCACTATCCAAATAACTCCCATTGAACGAAAATCGCAACTTCCCAAATTTCAACATAGACCCTAGAACATGGCGTTGTCCAGTGAAATTTTCTGCATAATCCAATAATTGAAGTTCATACCGCCCCGTACCATTTTTAGGGCTAGCGACTTCCGCACCAAGTATTCCAAAACTCTGGTTACCCATAGGCATTTCCAGATTCCAATCCCTTTTAAATTCAATATTATAAAGCCTTTCCACTGTTCTAAAATCTTCGTGTAGAAAGTCAAAACTTCCAAAAGCAGAAACCGTTAGGGAATCTGTACTTTGCAATACACGTTGCTTTCCAGAAAAATGAACGGCAAATCCTTCATTATCCTCATTATCAATATCAGAAAAAAGGTTCAAATCATTCACACTTCCCGCAACCTCAAAATTGACATTAGTTTTTTCAGAAGGAATATATTGCCCCTGCACTCCCCCTATTTGTAATTTTTCAGGGGCATTCAATCTAATAATGGGCGCATAACTCCCTTGGGCGACTCCACCAATTGGAGCCACATATTCAAAAATTCGAGCAATGGTATTTTCGGTACTAATGATGTAATCACCTTGATTCTCCCCCACTAGTGTAAAGCGAACATTGAACAGTTCATCTTCCGGATTATTGGAAAAAACAAAAATTTCCTGCCCATCCACCACCTCTTTCTTATACAGGATTTTATTTTCAGAATAGGTATCCACTACCGCGGAAGGAGCGGTCATTAAATCCTGGTTATCCCCTGCGTTGGAAAGAATGCCAACTTGTTCTTCGGTTAGGTTTTGTTGAAGTGGCTGATTCTTTACATCATTTTCTGAATATACATATGCGCCAATTTTCAACTTTTCTGATGAAAAACTTCCGCCTCCATATCCTACAAAACGGGTATAACTACGCTCTGTAAATTGATATTCTACTGTAATTCGCATATTGGCGGTGATAGGATATGTTGGGTTAAACCGAAGCTCCCCTGCATTGTAATCAATTACATAATCTGCATTTTCACCGCGTTCCAATAACAATCCGTTGATATAGACCCGCTCGCTCCCCGAAACAATTAGAATATACAATTCACCGTTGGGACCGGTTAATTTATAGGGTCCTTGGTTTCCTTCCTCCCCAACAAACTGACTCCTTTGAAAAACCCCACGCACCAATCCGCCAGATAGAAAAGCAGAAGTAGCAGACCCGTCTTTATGTTTCAAACGACCACCCATGGAAATCCCTTGAATTTTTTTAGTGAATCTTCCAAAGTAGGAAGTGTTATTTTGTAGATCTACATCTCCAGCCCTAATGTTCCAATCATCACTATAAAGTTCAATGAAGATTTGGTCAAACTCTTCCAAACTTTGGGAATACCCTCCTTCCTGCGTGGGCAAATTAGCATCCTGAAGGGAAGCCCTAATAGAAACTTTATCACTAAGTTTCCCTATAATTTGTAGGTCCAACTCACTATTTACCACCGCATTCTGGTTGTTCCCAACGGTAATACCCCGTGTAATGCTCCCTTGGGTGTCCAAGCCTTCGAAAGGGGTGAAGCTATTTTGGGTGTTTTGTTCCCCCAAGCTGTATAATTTTTCAATATTACTGGTATTCTCCACGATGATTTTGGGGTCTAAAATGTAATATTCCCGTGTTAAAAATAATGGATACCTTAAATATTGGATTTCTAAAGAATCTGTGGTTTGTTTGAGTGCTTGTGAAGGATAAAGTGTCCCTTTCACAAAATCTACGGTATAAAGCGTACTGTCAATAGGTGCCCCCTGCTTATCTACTACTAGAAAACGAGATGGGTTGATGCTGAAACTATCAATAGACAAGGTGTCCTTTATCGCCATTTTTTTTATGCGGTAGGTAGACAGGGTATCCTGGGCATGGACTCCCGCTCCCAACAACATTAAAAACAAAAAAAGATACCTTTTCATCATAGACTTCCAAAATATGGAGCAGACCCATAGTAGTATAAACTATCTCAACCCCTTTTTATTTTGTTGATTCTTTTGTGAAAACCTTTCCCAGAACCTTGGCTGTAAATATACGGGGTTCTTTATTTTAGTGTTTCTGAAAATATGTATGTTTTGAAAATTATCTCCTATAATGTAAATGGAATCCGTGCAGCTATGAGAAAAGGGTTCCTGGAATGGCTGCAAAAAGCAAATCCAGACGTAATCTGTATTCAAGAAACCAAGGCAATGCAAGAACAGGTAGAGGTGGAAGCCATTGAAATGGCAGGCTACCCATATCATTACTGGTTTAGTGCCGAAAAAAAAGGGTACAGCGGCGTAGCCATTTTCAGTAAAACAAAGCCCAATGAAGTAGTTTACGGAACAGGGATTGACTATATGGATGCTGAAGGCCGAAACCTTCGGGTAGACTTTGATGAGGTATCGGTCATGAGTTTATACTTACCCAGCGGAACAAATATCGCACGCTTAGACCATAAACTTACGTACATGGCAGATTTTCAAGCGTATATTGATCAACTGAAACGAGAGCAACCCAATTTGGTCATCTGTGGAGATTACAATATCTGTCATAGGGCCATAGATATTCACGATCCCATCCGTAATGCAAATGTATCTGGGTTTCTTCCCGTAGAACGCGAATGGATAGACAACTTCATCAATAGTGGTTTTATTGATAGTTTTCGGTATTTCAACAAAGAACCACATCAATATACTTGGTGGAGTTACCGTGCCAATGCAAGGGCTAATAACAAAGGCTGGCGTATTGACTATAATATGGTAGCCCAACCCCTACAAGATAATTTAAAAAGAGCCGTTATCTTACCAGAAGCCATGCACAGTGATCATTGTCCGCATTTGGTTGAATTGGAATTTTAATCTAACCCTTATGACGTATTTAAAAATCCCCATCGTTCTACTGAGCAGTTTCTTGCTTGCTTCCTGTGTTTCCACTCAATTGTATGAAGACCTTCAGTCTAAATATGATGACCTTAAAGCCGAAAATGAATTACTGTCTTCACAGTTAGATGCCCAGAATAATGGAACCCTTTCAGATTTAAATTTGGCTTCAGCAAAAAAGCAGATTGAAAAACTGAAAGAAACTAATGCGCAATTAGCCATGGAACTAGCTGCTACAAGGACTAATTACGAACGGCTAAAAGAATCGTACGATGCCTTGGAAGCAAACAGCTCTGAGATCCTAACAGAAAATCTCTCACGAAACAGGGAGCTACTAACTTCTTTAGAGGCCAAGGAAAAAGCCTTAGCTGAAGAAGCGGCAAGGCTAAAAATCCTTGAAAACAAATTAAAGGAACGCTCCAAAAGAGTAGAAGAACTGGAAGCCATTATCGCCGCAAAAGATGCAAAAATGAAAAAGCTAAAAGAAGCTATTTCTGCAGCTCTTTCCAATTTTGAAGGTAATGGTTTAACGGTGGAACAACGGGATGGGAAAGTATATGTTTCCATGGAAAACAAACTGCTTTTTGAAAGTGGTAGTTGGGCTGTGAACCCTAATGGAAAACAAGCTGTTGTAGCACTTGGGAAAATACTCGCCCAAAATCCTGAAATTGCTGTCCTGATTGAAGGCCATACAGACAATGTGCCTTATACTGCCAACGGAAATATCACTAATAATTGGGATCTATCTACTAAACGAGCTACGGCAATTGTGGATGTTTTAGTGCAAAATGGAGCCATCCCAAAAGAAAATCTTACCGCTGCTGGACGTGGGGAACATGCCCCTATTACTTCAAATGATACTGCTGAGGGACGTGCAAAAAACCGAAGGATTGAAGTAATATTAGCCCCTAAATTGGATGCTATTTCAAAGCTATTGGAAACATTGTAATCTAGTCCCCAGAAAATTAATTGGGGGCGGCCTAAAGGCCGCCCCCAATTAATTAAAATATATTCCCTTAGGGTTTAGTTCCCTGTAATTTCAATATTGTCTATGTGGTAACGTGTTGTCGCACTTGGGTCGCTTCCTTGGTAAAGGAAAGCCAAGTTAATAGTTCCATCGATACAGGAAATATTCACAGGTCCAACGGCTTCAAAAGTACCAAACCCATCAGAAGGCCCTGTTGGGATAGAAACCGCTAAAGTCTCCCAGTCTGCAGTGGTTACATCACCAGTAAAGTTAGTAGAGAACAGCACACTTAGGATTTCCCCATTATCGAAATTGGTTTGGATATCCATCATCAATTCTTCTTCTGTTGTTCCATCCATATCAATACTTGGAGTAACCAACCAAGTTTCAATAACATCTTCTCCAGAATTGAAACCAGAAATCTGTGCATAGTTGGTACCGTCAAAATTTCCTATTACCCAAAGGGTAGATCCGCCGTTCACATTTACATTCGTCCATCCAGCATCTACATAATCTTCAATCGCATTAAACTGCTCGAAATTTTCGCTCCAGAATACATTTCCGCCACCACTTGGGGTATCACAAACAAACGTTCCTGTAGGCTCTGGATCACAACGGTTCTCATCGGTTAAGTTTACTGTACTTGGATCATTCACTACCAAGATGAACTTATCTGCGAAGAAATCTTTTGTTAGAATTCCAGAGATGTTTCCGCGTCCTGTGGGGAGTAGGAGCGATTTGAAATCAGCGAAGGTCGAAGTACTAAAAGTCAAACGATCTTTGGTATCACAGTTTTCAATAGTACGTTCTCCATCAAACTCATCAAAACCTTCAGAAGCATAGGTATAGTTGTTATCAACTACTTGATTTTTGATGAACTGTACATTTTCAATATTCACATAAAGATTGGTCACTCTAAAAGAGTCATCATCATCGCTAAGTGGCAAAGAAGCCAATTCTTCCAATGTAATATTAACAGGTGTAATGGTAGCTACTTCAGCAGAGCGAATGATATGCTCTTCTTCTAGAGGAGCAGGAATTGCTTGTACAAATGAAGTTCCTGCAACTCCTAGGGTTAACACTCCATTGGAAATCCCAAGCGTAAGTCCGTCTAGTTTGATGTATAATTTTCTTCCTACTTCATATTTTGTAAAAAGAGGATTTTCATCAAGCAAAACTCTAATTCCAAGAGTAGGATTTGTTGGGTCATCTTGAAGGATAATTTCCTCAAAAAAGTTTCCAGCTTCATCACTTGAGATCACATAGCCTTCTAAATAAGTGTTTGTGTCTTCAAAAGTGTAGTTATCTAATTCCTGCTCATACTGACCAGCCATAGCAGAAATAGTTACAATTTCGCCGTCCAAAACAGGTTCTTCTACCACAGATGTCTCAGGGATGTCAAAGTCATCACTTTTTACACATGAAACCGTGATGGAAACCATCAAGATTAGTGCAAGTAGGTTATAAATTCTGAAATTTTTCATTGTATATAGTATTAAGCTTTTTTTAATTTAAAATCTGAAATATAGGTTTAAGTAGTATGTTGTCCCGTTTCCGAAAAAGTAGCGGTTACCAAATACTGGAGTATTTTGTTTACTTTGTTCAACCAATCCAGTATAATCTGCAACTCTGGAATCTTCAAACCCTCCTGTTTTGTATTCTTGATCAAGGAGGTTGTTTATGGATGCGAAAAAGCCTACGTAATAGTCTTTTATTTTCCATGATTTTCCTCCAATTACATTAACTAAGAAATAATCATTAATTTCTTCTTGCTTTAGCAACTGTCTAGCTACTTCTTCATCAAAACTGGATAGTGGGAATCCGTTTCCATCTTCGAAAAATGCAGATGTCCTTCTTAATGTACTAACATCAATATAGGCATTTGAAAAATAATTGGTTGTCAAGCCAACCCACCAAAAATCTGGATCACGGTATTCAAACCCAACTTGATAAGCCCTTTCAGGCCCTCCAGCCACATGATAATCTTTGAGGTAAGTTGTTCCATCTCCAAAACTTAACGCCCCTTCAAAGTCATCACTGGTAAAGTAATTGCTGGCATTATCTGTATACACATTTTGCCCTACCGAAGCTGCTGCTTTTAGTTTTAATGTAGGAAGTACTTGTGCTTCAATTCCTAATTCTGCCCCCATGCTTTGGGTTTGAATTCCTGTAACCACTTCTTGAACAAACGCATTGGCATTAATTGACTCCGTGAAGTAAAAATTAATATCTGTTTGATCTTGAATTGTATTAAGATATCCTGTTAGACGTGCCTTCACGATTGGTGAGCGATAAATATAACTTATATCAACATTTTGGATTTTCACGTCTTCCAAGCCAATCACCACATCGTTATTCTGACGGGCGTTACTGAAACTATTCCTTAAGGTTGGAGCTTTTGTAAAATACCCCGCGTTCAAATCAACTAAATGCCGCCCGGTTACTTTATAGGTTGCTCCTCCTTTTATTCCGAAATTGGTAAAATCCAATTGCTCACTATCTCCTAAGGAGCGGCTTCCTGGAAAATATCCATTTTCAAAAAGTCCAGTTCTTTGATAGTTGGTTTGGGATGCAGTAGCCCCTATATAGAAATCTACCAAACTGTATTTGAACTGGGCTTGTGCAAATCCAGTAATAACGCTGGCATTTAATTCGTAATTATATTTGTACCTGTCACCTTCCTGTGCGATACGGTTTCGGTTTTGCAAATCACTTTGAGCCAAATCTTCAACACCTAAGGTTACGTTTCCGGTATTTAATTCTTCCGCAAAGAAATCAACATCCAAATATCCTGTTCCTCCCAATAAATCATTTACCTCTGCATAATTTTCGCTTTTCAGGCTTCGGAAACTTAAGCTTCCATTCAAGGTAATATTTTCGTTAATTTCTGATGATAGAATCGTATTTGCCGTAAATTGTGTGTCTTCATTTACATCTTCCTGAATTACATAAACTGCGTTTCCACCATTTGCAGTTGAAATTGCATTCGCTCTATACAAGGCATTCCAGTCTAATTGGCCGTCATTTATGAATTCCTGCTGTGCCAAGTAGGCTGCTTGATAGTCATATGCGGTTGGATTTGCGTCCCTAAGGAAATAACTGGGCAAACGTTGATAATAATTAGGAAAAGGATTCCTAGCACCACCTACATAGGTTGTTTGTCCATCTGGAGTAACCAACAATCTGGTACCCCCGTTATCAATTCGGGTGTTCCCAATTTTACCAAACTGATATCCAAGATTGGTATTCAAGCGGGTATTCTCATTAATGTCCCAATAGTGGTTCAACATAATCACGGGCTCTTCAATAGAACGCTCCCTACTGTTTCTAATATCATCCCCTTGCATTCCCCAATTAGGGTTGTATTCTCTTCCTTTTAAATCTTTTACCTCTTGGGTGATCGCGGTAGATCTTCCCCGTTTGTTAGGAGTATAAAAAGCAGAAAGGTTTAAGCTATGGTTCTCGTTTAATTTCTTCTCTACGGAAGCAAAAAAGGAATTTGCATCGTAAAAAGTACCGTCAATATATCCTTCCTCTCCAAAGCGTCTAGAGACCAATACTGAATACGCCCAGCCATTTTGATCTACCCCACTGTTATAGGAGCCCATCAAACGACCAGTATAGCTTCGGTTTGCGAAAGCATAGGAAACCCTTCCTCCCTTACGGTATTGGGAAGCTCTCATAATAATATTGGTTGTTCCAGCCAAGTCCCCAAAGGTGTAATCATTGGCTTTGGTTCCCATGGAGAAAATTCGGTTTCTCTGCGCATCGTTCAATCCCCCCCAATTACTCCATTGAGGCCTTCCGTTGAACTGTTTGTTCATTTCTATACCATTGATGAGTACTTTTCCGTTCTCGTTATCAAGCCCCCTAGGTCTAAAAAATGTGGCGCTAAAATCAAAGGCAGCCGCATTTAAGAAAACATCCCTAGAGGCATTTAATAAACCAGAAACGTTAAAAGCTGTTCCCTCATCTTGGTTTAATTCATTATCTGATAGGCTTATCACTCCAATCTGTGCTTCTACAGCTGTAAGGTCTAATTGTAGAAGTACCGGATCTAAATTCACTGTTTCACCAGCTTGAATCGTAATTGGAATTCGCTGAAGCACATAAGTTTCCTTATCCAGAATAAGTACTTGCTCTCCCATTGGAAGCGCGCTACTGAAGGCAAATATTCCAGAAGCATCCGTTTCCGTGGCAATGGCAGTACCTTGAATACGTACTTCCACAGCGACAATAGGTTCGTTGGAATTTGCATCCAACACCCTTCCCTTAACTTCAGCATCCTGAGCCGCAGCAAAAGAAGCGATCAGAACCATAAAACTAAAGGATAAAAAGAATTGTTTCATTCCTAATGGTTGTTTGTTTGGATTAATAAATTGTTATAAATGGGCTGCAAAAGTACATTTTTTATATGAATTATTTATTTTTGGCCCATCCTTTGTAAAGGATTTTACGCAAACTTAATATTCATCATTCATGAAGTTGAAAACCTGGATTACCGCATGTACAATCATCATCGCATGTAACGCCTATTCTCAAGACAAAAATTACAAAGTAAATACGGTTGCTTTTTATAATCTTGAAAATCTATTTGATTATGAAGACGACCCAATTACTTTTGATGATGACCGAACTCCCACCGGAAAAGACCACTGGACTCAAGAGATTTATGAGGCTAAGTTGAAAAATATGGCGCAGGTTATTTCTGAAATTGGTGCCGATGTTACTGGCACATCCCCTGCCGTGATTGGGGTTTGTGAAATTGAAAACAGAAGAGTTCTGGAAGATCTTGTAAATGAACCCTCCCTTTTGAACAAAGATTATGGCATTATACATTTTGACTCGCCAGACCGAAGAGGTATTGACGTTGCATTGTTATATCAAAAGAAAGTCTTTACCCCTACTCATTACAGTAAACATGAATTGAAAATTTATGAAGATAACGAGCCTACTAAAAGAATCTACACAAGAGATCAATTGTTGGTGACTGGAATGCTGGATGGTGAAAAAATGCACTTTATCGTGAACCACTGGCCTTCACGAAGTGGAGGTGAAGCTAGGAGCCGTTTTAAAAGAATTAAAGCAGCAAAGCTGAATAAACATATCATTGATTCCCTTTTAAGTGATGATCCGTATGCGAAAATTATTACTATGGGCGACCTTAATGATGATCCTACCAGCCCCAGCCTTACAGAGGTATTACAACCAAAAGCCAAAAGGGAAGATGTTGGTCTAAAACAACTTTACAATCCTATGGAAGAAATGTTTAAAAAAGGGCTGGGCACCTTGGCATGGAGGGATGGGTGGAATTTATTTGATCAAATGATTGTTTCCGAAGCATTGGCAAAAAAGGAATTCGACACCTACCGACTTTACAAAGCGGGCATCTACAATAAGGGATACTTAGCAAATCCTAGGGGACGATACAAAGGGTATCCTTACAGAAGTTATGCAGATGGTGGCTTTACAGGAGGGTTTAGCGATCATTTCCCAGTGTATCTATACCTTATCAAAGAACAATAGTAAGACATAAAAAAAGCGCTCATTTTGAGCGCTTTTTTTATTTAGGAAAACCATTGTTGCCATGGAATTCGACTTAACATAAAAATAAATCCTATTCCATAGAATATAAATAGTGTTCTAAATTTTTTAGCCGAAGTAAGTTTCTTTTTGTGTTTTGAATACCCTATGGTAATCAATACTACTGCCAAAATCATCACCGTAATGTGTTCTACGGCATACAATCGCAATAAACTATCTTTCATCACTGTACCCATTCCATTATTGGATATTGATTTCATTCCTAGCGGGGAAATAAAATAGAGTATCAACCCTAACACTAATTGGATGTGGGTTACGATTAAAGCAAAAAGTGCCAAGCGGAAATCTTTTGCCTGAAATTCTTTTTTACCTACCAAACCGGCCAAGGAATTAATTACAGCTACCAATACCATAAATAAAACCAAATAGGCCCAATAGGAATGCATAAATTGAATGGTTGAGTACATAGGGTTGTCTTTTAGTCTTTTTCAAAGGTAGCAATTATTTCCACAAAAAAAGGGGTTGGCAAATGCCAACCCCTTTTGTAAGTTTCTCTACTTCCTATTAGAAAGCATAACGAAGGGAACCGTTGAAAGTTCTTCCGTTTTCTATATAATATCCAAATGCATCACTGTTTTGAATACCAATGTAATCAAAGACATTGAATACGTTTGCGCGGAAAGTTAAGTCGTTGGATCCTAAGTTAAATTTGTAGGTCAAACCTAAATCTGTAATAGAATAGGGTTGAAGTCTTTGAGGTGTATACCCGTCAATAGAGGTTGAAGCATCTGTAAATTCATAGTGTCTTGCCCTATAATTAATAGACCCATCAACACTCAATCCTTCCAGAACCCTAGCCTTTGCTCCAAGACCAGTGGTAAATTGTGGTGCTGTTGAAACTTTTACACCTTGTCGGTCTACTCCATCTTCTTCAGAAATTACCTCTTGTGTATCTAGGTTGTAAACAGACACGCTAGACTTTCCTTTAAATACCCAGCTACCTCCAGAAACATATCCGTTAAGGGTCAACCAGTTTCCAGTTCTCCATTTAAAATCCAATTCTGCACCAGAATGGTATTGGCGAATTCCTCTTTGCAATACGGAAACTTCAACACCTTCTACTCCATCAACATCAATTTCGTCTGTATAAGATTCTGTCCTGTTTGACCAATCTGTTACATATGCATTAAAATTAGCACTAAAACCTTGCGTTTTAAAATGGTATCCTGCTTCAAATGATCGGATGATTTCGTTATCTACTTCTGGAGAGATCAAATCTGCATTTGAATCGTTGAAGGAGAAAATATTATCTAAATAAGGTTGTCTTGAATAGTACCCAATATTAGTAAAAATCTTATGTTTTCCATCAATATTATATCCTACACCTCCTTTAAGATTATACCCTTCTCTGCTTATTTTTTCGGAAGTAATATTCACAAATCGGTCTACCCTTTGGTAAGACTGCGTAGAAACAGCTCCTTGGAAGAAGGTAGAAAATTTTCCGTCACTGTATTCCAACTGACCAAAACCACCTACATAGTTGATGTCTTCTGAGTAATCATAGTTAATTCTTTCACTTTCATCAGCAAAATCTGAAAGAGCCGACCAAGGTGTTGCATCATAATTTGCAGTAACAATGCCCATTCCTGTTCTATCATCATTGGCCCATCCTGTAAGACCGTAGAAATCTACAACTTGCCTAAAGTGATCTCCTGTATACATTCTACCATCCACACCAAGATTCATGGAAAAACTATCAGAGAAGTCATGATTAAAATTAGTTACCAGTCCATACCATTGATGATTATTTACAGAAGCCCTTCTGATGTATCCTCTGCTTCCAGATTCAGCATCTACGTCACCTACACCAATAGCGGTATTGGAAGCCTCAATAGCTTCATAATCTATTTGTCCATACAAAGGACCCTCTTCTCCATCTGGGTCTTCTGTCCTCGCTGGTCGATCACCACGATCTCCCGTTCCACCTCCACGACCCCAAGAGGCGTAAAGAACGGTAGACAATTCACTAGCATCACTCATGGTCCAGTCCCAGTTTAAGTTTAACACTGGCTTGTGGTAGTAGTTTTGTCTTTCGGAAGTAATTTCACCATCATAATATCCCCAATGCTGATTGAATTTTGGATCTGCTTCAATAATTTCACGCGACTGGCTCCATTTTTGTCCGTGCAATTGAGGAGCACCTGTAACCAAAAAGTTAAAGGCGTGTTTTTCATTTGGTTTGTATCCTACTGAAAAGTAATAGTTCTGTCCTTCTCCGTAAGTTCCGCGAGCCCATTTTCTGTGAGCCTGCCAATAATCCAATAATACAGAAAACGCCCATCCACTATCACTAAGTCCTGTATCATAAGAAGCTGTTCCTTTAAAATAACTATCATTAGCTCCTAAGAAACGTGCAAAACCACCTTCTTTTTTGTCAGCCGCTTTCATAAGAATGTTCATAGTTCCCCCAACAGAAGAAATAGCCAACTTGGAGGCACCTAAACCTCTTTGTACCTGAATGGCATTCGCAATATCTGAAATACCTGCCCAGTTAGACCAATAAACATTTCCGTCTTCCATTCCGTTTACGGGCTGACCGTTTAGTAGCACTGCAATATTAGATTGGTCAAAACCACGAAGGTATAACTGAGAGTCTCCAAATCCGCTTTCACCAGAAACATATGCAGAAGGAGTTCCTTCCACGGCTTTTGTAATCTCAACGTTTCCTGTTACTTTGTTTTGAATGTCCTGCTGTGTAATGGTAGATACTGCAACTGGTGTATCCCTGTCTTCTGCCAAATCTACAACTCCAGATCCAATGATTACTACTTCGGAAAGTGTGTTTTCGTCAGCAGATAAATTAATAGCCCCAAGATCTGCAGCTCCATTAACCAGTGTAAAGGAAATGCTTTGCCTTTCAAATCCTAAATAGGTAATTTCTATTGTTCCTGTGTTAGCACTTACTGAAATAGAAAAATTACCGTCAAAGTCTGTTACTACTCCATTGGTAGTACCAGATTCAAGAACATTGGCACCCGGAAGCGGACCGCCAAGTTCGGCATCTGTTACAGTACCTGTAACAGTTCCTTGTGAATAGGCAGTAAGACCACCTAGAAACAACATAATGAGTAGAATTTTTTTCATAATAAATTGTTTAGTTATTATCGTTGCAAAATTAAGTTAGCCTAACAATACGTAGCACCTTTTTGGTGTTAAGAAAATGCTATGAAGTTATTTCGCAAAAGTAAATAGAAAAGATCCGTTAATCCTGTTGATTATTAACCATTTATGCAAGAATATTAACCAGCCATTGACCTACAAAGAAAGGCAATCAAGTTGGTCCTTGAGGGGAGTCATAAGACTGAAATATTCCTCATGATATTGGCTTTCAAGAGGTTTGGAATTGGGAAGATCTTCAAGAAAGGGATCTACCTGCTTCCCATTCTTCCAAAAGCGATAGCATACATGCGGGCCACCCGTGTTACCGGTCATACCTACCCAACCAATAACATCTCCTTGCTGCACATATTCACCCACTCTTACATTGTAGCGTTTCATATGCAAGTATTGGGTTTCATAGGTCTCATTATGACGGATTTTCACATATATTCCGTTGCCGCCACGTCGCTCTGCTTTCGTGACCACCCCATCTGCAGTTGCTAAGATTGGCGTCCCAACATTGGCTGCAAAATCAGTTCCTTTATGAGGTCGTACTTTGTACCCATAGTAAGCAATTCTTCTATTGAGGTTATATCGGGAAGAAATTCTATAATTGAATTTTATAGGAGATTTCAGGAAAGCTCTTCGTAGATTATTGGCCTCTTCATCATAAAAATCAAAAGGAATACTATCATTTGCCTCTGGTTTAAATTTGAAGGCATAGATGGGTTTACCGCGGTGTTCGAACCTAGCCGCCTTAATTTCCCCTAAGCCTGCGGAAATAGTATCATTAATGAACTTTTCAGTATACACAATTTTAAAATTATCCCCCGGCTGAAGATGAAAGAAGTTTACCGTCCACGCATAAATATTTGCGAGCCTATCTGCCATAAACGGACTAAGATTATTGTCCATCATAGTTTGATATAGAGAGCTGGTAATAACTCCAGAAGCTTCTTTTTCAATAATCGTTACCGGCTTTTTATCTAATTTAACGGCGACACTATCCCTAAAATCTACAATAGCATAGTCTACCTTGTTCTTTTCGTAAATAAAAACTTGGGTCTTATTAAGACTGTCTTTAGAGTTCAGTAAAACATAAGGCTTCCCAATCTTAATTTTTCGAACATCAAAACTATCGCTAAAAGTAGTAGCAACTTCAAATATCTTGCTTTGGGAAACTCCATACTCATTTAAAATACCGCCAAAAGTATCACCAGGGCGAATGGTGTCACGCACTACGTTGAAATCATTTAAGACATATCCATAGGCTTGTATGATTTCAGGTTGAGGCTCTTCTTCAATTGGATCTTCTTCTTTAGGGTCGTTGGAACAAGCCAGTAGGCTAAAAATCAGGAGGGGGATGTAATAGAATTTTTTCAATCTATTGATATTTTATACGTCTTGGCCCCAGTTGGCAATTTCTTCTTTGGTCCAAACCTCTGGAAAGAAAATACGCTTTTGGTACTTTGGATGCATGTATTTTGCCCAATCACTTCCGCCGGTTGCTTCTTCGGGTTCTGTGCCGTGGTTCAAATACTTCACCGCCGTATTATAGTGGGCCATGACCCAGGTAACATTTACCGTGTAATCATAGTGGCGCATCGCTTTCTGAAGTGCCGGGGCCTCTTTCACCTCTTGGGGCAGGTTCTTAAATTTGGTGTACAAATTTATGGTATTATATTCTTTTGCAAAAGAAATAAAGTCTTCTCTGTATTTTTCCTCAAATGCCTTTAGTAAATACGTCTTTTTTCCTGTTTTATAGTCCTTCCCAGCAGCTTGCCAATACATATGCTCCATCGCGTGTTCAAAAGGAGTATTTCTATCAATAGTCTCTCGGAAACGCGCATCAATAAGATTGATCAATTCTGTAGACGCGAGTTCAATTTTTCGGTATTGGGCACTTTGGAATCCGGATGCAGGTGTAAGGGTCGTTCTGAATTTTAAATACTGCTCCACTTCCATTCCTTCCGTCATAATCTGAAAAGAAGAAGTTAGCATATCAAAATACCTACTTATTCGCATCAAACGTTCCGAAAAAAAGCTAACCGTAAGTTTTTCAAGATGGGACACCTGCTGAATTTCCCACAAAATCATCTTAAACAACAACTCATTAATTTGATGGTAGATGATGAAGACCATTTCATCTGGCAGATTGGTACGTTGCACCTGAAGGTTCAACAATGCATCAGTTTGGATGTAATCCCAATAGGTGATAGGTTTTCCGTAGAGAAGTCCTTCCAGATGCACATTAAGCCCAAGGCCCATGCCCTTATACTTTTCTTGTAATTGCTGAAGTAGTTGTTCGGTTTCTGGATCTAGTTGCACGAGCAGGTATATGGTTTAGTTATCTACAATTATTTTAAAGGAATGTTGCAAGCCTTTGAATTCAGTAAGGGTTGCTTTTAAGGAGCCTACCGCAAGATCTGCTTTGATTAGCAGCGGAATTTTATTGTCATCATCTGTCACCCAAACCGTCAAACTTTCTTTTTCCTTAAAGACCCTCCCAGCCTCTACATAGGGCCGAAACTTCAGTGTTGCAATCTTCCCGAATTTTGTTTTTAAAACCTCCCTTCCTAAAAATTTCAGTCTGAAACGATAGCTTTCCTTGTCAAAAAACATATCCAAGTCTACCGTATCCCCTTCCTTGATGGAACTGGTGTCTACATGATTCCGAAGGTAATAAAATGCAGAAACCATATCTTGCGCATTGGGTGATATGGAAATAAGGTCTTTGGTTTCCTTCTCCTTGTTATGCACTAATGCCTTACGGGTGTCATGGTCAAAGTCAATTTGAATGTCCTTTGTATATCCTCCTTCATCAATTTTCCGAATAAACCTGTAGGGAATGTTTTTCTTTTTATCAATATAGGATTGGTAGTAATCTTCTACATTGAAAAACCATTTGGAAACTCCAACAGTCCTTCCTTCTCCTTTTACATGATACACTTCCCGGCCATTCAGCAAGGTATTATCCACCTGAAGGGTGGCCCAGCCTGCAGTGACAAAGCCATAATGCACCCGGAATTTAAACCATTCGCCATCGCCATATGCTTTTTGCTGCGCCTGAAGGATGCTAACTGCACTAATAAAAAGCAACGTAAAAATCTTTTTCATACCATTTATTTTGGGGTCTACATGATGGCTTTGCAACTACTGTTCCAAAATTAAAAAAACTCCGCCATTCATAACGGCGGAGTACTTTTTTTGTTGTGTATCACAAGGTTCCCCTTTGTGCTTGCTCCCTTTCTATGGATTCAAACAATGCTTTGAAATTCCCTGCTCCAAACCCTTTGGCACCCATTCTTTGGATGATTTCAAAAAACAATGTAGGTCTATCCTGGAGTGGTTTTGTGAAAATTTGCAGCAAATACCCTTCCTCATCAGCATCTACCAAAATAGATAATTTTTGGAGCTCCTTCAAGTCTTCTTTCATCATTTCCATGTGACTGCCCAAGCGTTTTGGCACATCGTCATAATACGCTTGCGGTGGAGGTGGTAAAAACTCTACCCCTCTTGCCTTCAGCTCAGAGATGGTGTGTAAAATATCATCTGTTGCTAGGGCCAAATGCTGTACCCCAGCACTTTCATAAAAGTCAAGATATTCCTCAATTTGGGATTTCTTTATTCCTTCGGCAGGTTCATTAATAGGAAATTTAATCCTTCCATTCCCATTACTCATCACCTTGCTCATTAACGCAGAATATTCGGTATGGATTTGTTTGTCATCAAAAGACAGGAAGTTTACAAATCCCATCACGTCCTCATACCATTTCACCCAGGTATTCATTTGTCCCCATCCTACATTTCCAACCATATGATCTATGAATTTCAGACCAGTAGGTTTCGGGTTGTAATCAGACTCCCATTTTCTATACCCGGGCAGGAACGTCCCTTGGTAATTTTTTCGTTCCACGAATAGGTGTACGGTTTCGCCATAGGTATAAATCCCTGAACGAACTACTTCACCATGTTCGTCTTTTTCTACGGTAGGCTCCATATAGGGTTTAGCGCCCCGCTTAGTGGTTTCTTCAAAAGCCTTTCGGGCATCTTCCACCCATAAGGCAATTATTTTTACCCCATCACCATGCTTTACGATGTGTTCATTGATGGGCGAAGAGCTTTTTAGGGGCGTGGTTAAAACCAATCTAATTTTATCCTGTTTCAGTACATAGCTTACACTATCCTTAGAGCCCGTTTCCAATCCTTTGTATGCATGAGATTGAAATCCAAAAGCTGTCTTGTAAAAATGGGCAGACTGTTTGGCATTCCCCACATAGAATTCTACGTAATCTGTTCCAAGAAGTGGAAGGAAGTCTTCGGCTCCTTCAAATATTTTTTCCAATCCGTAATTTACGGAACTTACTTGCTTACTCATTTCTTTTGATTTTGTTTCAACAATTCAATTGGGTTTGGTCATTCTTCCAACCAGGATTGGAAGTAGGTATCGTCTGCAATTTTAAGTGCTTCCTCAGTTACCTGAAGGGGCTTAAAGGTATCTACCATTACAGCAAGTTCTTCGGTTTCGGTTTTACCAATACTTCGTTCGGTAGCTCCAGGGTGCGGCCCATGTGGAATTCCCGCTGGGTGGAGGGAAATGTGTCCTGCTTCAATATCGTTTCGGCTCATGAAATCCCCATCCACATAATACAAGACTTCATCACTATCTATATTGCTATGATTGTAGGGTGCAGGGATACTTTGTGGATGATAGTCATACAATCTGGGCACAAAGCTACAAACTACAAAACTACTAGTTTCAAAGGTTTGATGTACTGGTGGCGGTTGATGTATCCTGCCGGTAATAGGTTCAAAGTCGTGAATTGAAAAAGCATAAGGATAATTATATCCGTCATAGCCAACCACGTCAAACGGATGGCTTGCATAGACCATTTCAATGATTTCGTCCTGCTTCTTTATTTTCATTAAGAAGTCCCCTTTTTCGTTATAGGTCTCTAGCTCTTTAGGTCTTCGCAGATCCCGCTCACAAAAAGGGGAATGCTCTAAAAGTTGCCCAAACCAGTTTCGGTAGCGCTTGGGTGTGTAGATAGGATCATACGATTCTACAATGAAAAGACGGTTATCTTCTGTATCAAAATCTATTTGATAGATAATTCCCCTTGGAATCAACAAATAATCCCCGTATTTGAAATCTAAATTACCCAAAAAGGTACGCAACTTTCCGCTTCCCTTGTGGATAAAGATCAACTCGTCTGCATCGGTATTTTTGTAAAAATAGTCTCGAAGGGATTGCTTTGGGGCTGCCAAAATGATATTGCAATCGCTATTGGTAAGGATGGTTTTTCGGCTTTGCAGAAAATCATTTTCTGGAGTTACTTGAAATCCCCTAAAACGATAGGATTGCATGTTATTGGCTTTTGCCACTTTTGGCGCCACACTGTATTGTTTTTTTATTTCCTTTACTTGGGTGGGACGCTGTTCGTGGTAAATATTGCTATACATTCCGTCAAAACCAATAGTTCCAAAAAGTTGTTCTGGATAAAGCGAGCCATCGGGTTTACGGAATTGGGTATGTCTTTTGGGAGGGATCTTTCCTAAAGTATGGTAAAATGGCATGATGTATTTACATATTAAATTTAACTGATACTATTCCTTACAAGGTACAAAAAATTCAAGTGGAAGTACTCACTCTGGATTTCGTTTTATCAGAAATTTAAGAAGCAATTGTAAATTGTTCCAGCTTTTATTTGCCATAACACAAATATAAAAAAATATCACATAGCCTTGATCCTAGTTAGAATCTAAATCCAGCGGTTATATGCCACTGATCTTCCCCCAATTCTGGAGCATAAGCATATTTCAATTCTAAAGGTCCCAGAAAGGTTTCCAATCCATACCCAATGGCAAACCCAGTGTAGTCTATTCTACTAATCCAATCCCCGGTTTCAAAAAGATCATTCCCTATATTAGCAATATTTCCGGAAAGAGTTAAATGATTTTTACGTACAAACTCATAATCCAAATCAAGGGTAGTTTTAAGATAGGTGTTTCCCCTAAAGGAAAGCTCTTCGTACCCATACAAAGGAACAATATTGGTCGTAGGCACAAAGCCATATCCCCCCATCAAAAAATTAAAGGACTCTGTAGTGGTACTCCCAATTTGAAGTCCGCCCTCTGTTGTTAGAAACGCTGAAAAATTTGGCGTAAAACTATGGGCATATCCCGCCTGTGCTTTAGCTATGGAAAAAGGTTCGAAACCTTCGTTCAATCCATTGGCAAACAAATACCAATGAAAATCCCCGTGAAAATAAAATCCGCTAGATGGAAAAAACCGGTCATCTAAGGTGTCATATTTAAGCACCCCATACGTACTATAGTAATGCGTGTTTTCGAAAAGTGTTCTGGGGTTACCTTCCTCATCAATCCCAATGGTTTCAGACAAATAACGTAGCCACTTATGTTCTGCTCCCAACCCTAATTGAAATATTCTTTGGAAAACCGTTTGCAAAAAAAGCTGATTGGTAAGTTCCTCGTATTCCAAACCAATTCTATTAAGTTGAATATTTTGCGGCACTAAAAATTCGGTGCCAAGAAAATCTAGGCCAATATTCTTTTCAAAATAACGATACCGGGAAGACAACCCAATACTCCAGTTGTATCCTTTGTCTATGTAATAATCTAGATTATATCGAATATTATCCCCTATGATAAAATCGAAAGAAACCACATCATTATTTGTAAATACACGCTTTCTGGTGAGATTAAGCAAGGCTGCAGATTTGTATAAATTGTCATAGTGAGCCGCTAATCTTAGAGAGGTGTTGGATTGGCTTTCCCTTACTTTAAAGACAACATCGTAATGGTCTTTTAAAGAAGGGTGGTTGTAAAACTGATAATCAATTCCGTCAAAATTACCGGTTGCCGAAAGATTATTTACCCCGTCACTAAAATCCCTATTGGAAACTTCACTCGAAGTTCTAAGTTTCAATTTTCCAAGAATGTAAGAGCGGGTGTATTTTTCATTACCCTCTACAATAATATTTTCTATAAAAATACTTTCCCGTTGCGGGGGAATGATATTTCCTTGAATTTTAGGTCTTTGTTGCGATGCAATCATTTTCAAGGATTCTGAAAGAGCTTCGGTAGCAGACTCCCCTGCTTCAATGATTTTCTGACCTTCATCAAAAGACACTACCGAAAAATCATCAATTTTAGGATTGATATACACATCCGTCTTCTGAATTTTCTGCTTCATCACTTCAATGGTTCGGTAATTATTAATCTGAACCAACACATCCAACGCCGTTTGCAGATCCTCTCGTGTTCTTAACGTATCTTGAACATCCACCCCAATAATGATATCGGCACCCATGGCTCGTACCTCATCTACCGGATAATTATTCACCACTCCCCCATCTACGTACAACGTACTATCTATCACCACAGGGCTAAATAAGGATGGTAATGCCCCGCTAGCGGTGACAGCCCTTGGCAGATATCCTTTTCTCAAAATCACTTCTTTTCCCTTTTCCACGTCTGTGGCAATACATAAAAAGGGAACGGGCAATTCATTAAAATCTTCCACATCCTTTACGTGCAGCATGAGTTTAGATAATAGATTATAGACATTCTGCCCTTTGGAAATTCCAGACGGAAATCGTAAATGAAAGTTATCAAACGGAAAAGTAAGGGCATACTTTTCTGCATCTTCCTTTTCGTAAAAAGTTTTGGCGCCCCTAGGTACGTTGTCGCTTATTAAGGTTTCGAAATCCAAGGTGTTGAAAATGGAATCTAATTGATGCGCAGAATACCCCGAAGCATATAATGCGCCAATAATGGCTCCCATGCTCGTGCCCCCAATATAGTCTATACGAACCCCTGCCTTTTCAATTTCCTTTAACGCTCCAATATGGGCAAGACCCTTGGCGCCACCACCACTTAACACCAGTCCTACTTTCAGCTCCTTTTGGGAAATAGAGTCCTGTTGGCCAAAAGCCAAAACCGAACAAAGAAATACTATACCAAAAAGTATCTTATTCATGGGCATCCTGATAATGTATCTTTATTTTTTTTGCCTTATCTGCTCCAATAACCGACTGCAATTCATCAAATCCAGCATTTTTGATTCGCTTTGGGCTTTTGAAATGCTGTAATAGCTGGGTGATGGTCTTTTCTCCAATCCCCGGAATACTTTCCAAGGCACTTTCCCAAGCCTCTTTACTACGCTTATCCCTATGAAAGGTAATTCCAAAACGGTGCGCCTCGTTACGCAGTTGCTGAATTATTTTAAGCGTTTCAGATTTTTTGTCCAAATACAACGGAATAGGATCATCCGGATAAAATAGTTCCTCCAATCGTTTGGCAATCCCTATAATGGCTATTTTTCCACGTAGATTAAGTGCTTCCAAACTCTTTAATGCTGAAGAAAGCTGACCTTTCCCCCCATCTATGATGATAAGTTGGGGCAACGGTTGCTCCTCCTGCAACATTCTTTTGTAACGACGGTAGACCACTTCTTCCATAGAAGCAAAATCATTAGGACCCTCTACGGTTTTGATATTGAATTTACGGTATTCCTTTTTACTTGGTTTTCCATTTCTGAAAACCACACAGGCCGCTACAGGTTGATTCCCCTGAATATTACTGTTGTCAAAACACTCAATATGTTTAGGCTCTTCGGAAAGACGCAGGTCTTTTTTCATCTGCGCCATGATTCTTTTTTCATGGCGTTCAGGATCTACCACCTTTGCCTGCTTAAATCGCTCCATTCGGAAGTATTTGGCATTCCTTTCAGAAAGGTCCAAGATTTTTTTCTTGTCGCCCAACTTCGGGACATGAACCGAAACTCCCTCTGGCACTTCTATCTTGAACGGGACATAAATTTCCTTCGACTGGGAATGGAACCGTTGCCGAAGTTCCGTTACAGCCAATTCCAAGAGTTCCGCATCGGTCTCATCCAACCTTTTTTTCAGCTCCATGGTATGCGAACGAATAATGCTTCCGAAGGATAATTGCAGAAAATTCACATAGCCATAGGTCTCATCTGAAACAATGGAAAACACATCCACATTATTGATTTTGGGATTTACCACCGTAGACTTTGCCTGGTAATTTTCCAGCACTTCAATCTTTTCCTTGACCCGCTGGGCATCCTCAAATTGAAGGTCTTTGGCATAAGTTTTCATCTGGGATTTGAAGTGGGATAAGGATTCTTTGAAATTCCCTTTAATAATATTCCGAATGGCCTCTATATTTTCGTTGTATTGAGTTTCCGAATACTTTCCCTCACAAGGACCCAGGCAATTTCCCAAATGGTATTCCAAACAAACTTTATATTTTCCCGCCTGTATTTTCTCTTCTGAAAGATCATAATTACAGGTCCGTAAAGGATATAATCCCTTTATAAGATCTAATAAAGTATGTACGGTCTTCATTTGCGTATAGGGCCCAAAATATTCGCTGCCGTCCTTAATGAGCTTCCTCGTAGGAAAGACTCGCGGAAACCGTTCATTTTTGATGCACAGCCAAGGATAGGTCTTGTCATCTTTCAGCATAACATTGTAACGTGGCTGGTATTTCTTGATCAAGTTGTTTTCCAGCAACAGCGCATCCGTTTCGGTAGGGACCACAATATGCCTGATTTCCTTGATTTTTCTGACTAACAGCCTCGTTCTGGCGTTATCATGAGTTTTTGTAAAATAGGAAGAGACCCGTTTTTTAAGGTTTTTTGCCTTTCCCACATACAGTAATTTCCCATGCTTATCATAGTATTGATATACCCCTGGATCATTGGGGAGGGTGGTAATTTGCAACTGTACGGAGGCTTCTTCCATTTCTCAAAGATACGGGTTGTTGTTTGTTTTCTAAATGCAGTAAGTAGAGATTCTCTTTTAAACTATCACTAAGGTAAAACTTAGTCCTACTTTACTTCGTATGTTTGGTATGATAAAATATGCTATGAAAAACCCACCATATATTAAGCCACTATTACTTTGTTATTTATTTCTATGTGGAATTGTTTCCTTGGCCCAATCCATTTCAGGAACCGTGCTATCTGATACCGGCGAACTCCTTGAGGATGTTGCAATCTTTCAAAATAGGACAGGAGCCCACACACATACCAATAGTCAGGGAGTATTTTCCCTGGAAAATAGTATGGAAGGAGAAACGATTTCCTTCAGCAGATTAGGATATGAGACCTATATCTATACTGTTACGAATGATGATTTTCAAACTCCAATTCGAATAACATTACAACTTTCTACAATCTCTCTTGAGCAAGTAGTCCTAAATCCTAAAGTGGATACATTTTCACAACTCATCGCCGTAGATTTGAATTCAAATCCAGTAAAATCTTCCCAAGAGATTCTGCAAAAAGTACCCGGACTTTTCATAGGGCAACATGCGGGAGGGGGAAAAGCAGAACAAATCTTTTTACGCGGATTTGACATAGACCACGGAACAGATATTAATCTAACGGTAGACGGCATGCCTGTTAATATGGTATCGCATGCTCACGGACAAGGATACAGCGATTTGCACTTTTTAATCCCTGAAACCATTCAAGCCATTGATTTTGGAAAAGGGCCCTACTATGCCAACCGTGGAGATTTTACCACCGCTGGATATGTTGGATTTCGAACGTTGGATAAAGTAAATCAAAGCAGTATTTCAGTAGAATATGGCGATTTTGACAGCTTCCGAACCGTTGGGTTGTTTCAGTTCTTGGACACACAAAATACCCAAGGATACCTGGCTACTTCCTTAAATTTATTTGATGGCCCCTTTGAGAGTCCGCAAAATTTTAATCGCTTCAATGTGATGGCAAAATTCACCCATCAATACGGCAATGGAGAGCAAATTCAATTTACAGCTTCCCATTTTCAGAGTAAGTGGGACGCTTCGGGGCAAATTCCGCAGCGAGCCGTAGATGCAGGTCTCATCACTAGATTTGGAGCCATAGATGATACCGAAGGCGGAAATACCACTCGTACAAATTTATTGATTCATCACCAAAAACAACTTTCCGAAGACAAACAACTAAAGACCATGGCTTATGCGAGTGCTTATGATTTTGAATTGTTTTCCAATTTTACCTTTTTCTTGGAAGACCCAGTCAACGGGGATCAAATCAAGCAACAGGAATCCCGTAAGATAATGGGGCTGCAAACGGTCTTTAGCAATCAACCGGAATTTTTGGAAGCATTGGATTTTGAATATGAGACTGGAGTGGGATTTCGATATGATGACAATAACGAAGTAGGCTTGTTTCACACCAAAAACAGAAAGGAAATACTGGAACGCTTAGCCTATGGAAATATTGATCAAGTGAACACCTTCGGATTTATAAATACGCAGTTAAGCCTTGGAAAATTTAAGGTGCGTCCTTCCCTTCGGTTGGATTATTTCAAGTTTGATTATGAAAATTTACTTTCGGAAACATATGATAATCAAAGTGAAACTTCAGTATTTGCGAGTCCAAAGCTAAACCTATTTTACAACCCCAATAAAAACCTACAATTCTTCTTAAAATCGGGAATTGGATTTCATTCCAATGACACCCGGGTCGTTGTTGCAAATAATGGCAAACAGACCTTGCCAGCAGCGTACGGAAGTGACCTAGGGGTAACCTATAAAATTACAGACCGACTAGTTTTTAATACGGCCCTTTGGATTTTAGCATTAGAGCAGGAATTTGTCTATGTTGGGGATGCAGGGATTGTTGAACCCAGTGGAAAAACCCTTCGTCAAGGGTTGGATATAGGAATTAGATACGAACCCTTAGATTGGTTATACCTGTACAGTGATGCAAATTTTACCAAGGCACGTAGCACCGAAGAGCCAAACGGAGCAGATTTTATTCCATTGGCTCCTGGATTTACAACTACTGGCGGGGTTACTCTTACAGCGCTTAACGGATTTTCAAGTGGCTTATCCTATAGATTTATAGATGATAGACCTGCGAATGAGAATAATTCAATTGTCGCTGAAGGATATTTTATTACAAATCTAAATCTAAATTATACTTTTGAGAATTGGACATTTGGTGTGATTGTGGAAAATCTATTTGATACCGAATGGAATGAAACTCAATTTGCTACAGAAAGTAGGCTTTTTAATGAGCCCACACCTATAGAAGAGATTCATTTCACCCCAGGAACCCCATTTTTTATTCGCGGAAAGGTCACTGTAAAATTTTAAGTGGTACGTTCAAGAGATATTCTTTTTTGTAAATTGCAGTATGAACATCGCCGTACTTTCCAGAGGGGAATACCTTTACTCTACCCAAAGCTTGATGAAAGCTGGGATGGCCCGAAACCATGTAATGGAAGTAATGGATCCTACTTTGTGTACCATCGCCATTGAAGACGGAAAGCCTATTCTCTATTTTTGCGATGAACGGGTAGAAGACCTAGACGCCGTAATCCCTAGAATTGGTGCCTCCAACACCTATCTTGGCTCATCGCTCGTAAGGCATTTGGAATGCATGAACGTTTTTTGTGTGGTTGGCGCAGAAGCTATTTTACAATCCCGAAACAAATGGACTAGCTTCCAGATTCTTGCAAATGCAGGGGTTCCGGTTCCTAAAACCTATCAAGGCAACAACCATGATGTAGAATTGTTGTTGAAGTTTTTTGGGGAAGCACCACTCATCATCAAAATATTACAAGGCACCCATGGGCATGGAGTGATTCTCGCAGAAACAAATACTTCGGCCCTTTCTACCATTGAAACCCTAAAAGCAGCAAAGGTTCGGTTTATTGTACAGGAATACATTGCAGAATCAAAAGGAAGTGACCTAAGGGCTATTGTTGTAGACGGACAAATAGTTGCAGCCATGCGAAGACAATCCAAAAAAGGGGAATTCCGGTCTAATTTACATCGTGGAGCCTCTTCAGAAATTATTCAACTTTCCCAAAAGGAGGAGCAGGTTGCTCTTCGGGCTGCGAAAGCCCTTAAATTAGGGGTCTGCGGAGTAGATATTTTACAAAGTGAAAGAGGACCTTTGGTATTGGAGGTGAATTCAACTCCAGGCTTGGAAGGGATTGAATCAACTACCGGAATCAATATTGCCAAAAAAATCATCACATTCATAGAAAGAAACCGAAAATAATGGCAAAGAAAAAACCGGAAAGCCTTACCATATTTGGGGAATCCATTGAACCGGGAACGGCTAAGGAACTCAACTTCAGCTTTGCCAAATTACATACCAATACCCCTATAGACGTACCTATCATTATTGAACGGGCCAAAAAACCGGGGCCAACTGTGCTATTCACTGCTGGCATTCATGGGGATGAAGTAAACGGAGTGGAAATTGTACGGCAACTCATTTCCAAAGGTATCAATAAGCCGAAATGTGGGACTATTATTTGTATTCCTATCATCAACATTTTAGGGTTTTTACAGAAGTCAAGGGATTTCCCAGACGGAAGGGACCTCAATCGGTCTTTCCCTGGCAGTAAAAAGGGATCATTGGCTTCACAGGTGGCCTACAAACTTATGAATGAGATCGTGCCTCATGTAGATTATTGTATGGATTTCCATACTGGTGGATCCAGCAGGTTTAACGCACCACATATTCGAATTGAAAAAGAGAACCAACAATTAATAGAACTCGCCAATATTTTCAATGCGCCTTTTATACTTCATTCCAAAAATTTAAAAAAATCCTTCCGAAATGCCTGTCAGAAAAAAGGAATCCCCATGCTTTTGTTTGAAGGTGGAAAATCCAATTCCATAGATGCCGGGGTAAGCAACACTGGGGTGAATGGCTCTAAACGCATCCTTCAACATTTAGGGATGCTACAATCTAAATTTAAGGTTTCTGTACCTAGAAAGGAATCGGTTACTATCGCCAAAAGCCGTTGGATTAGGGCCCAAGCATCTGGAATGTTCAAACCCACGGTAAAAGTAGGATCCTATGTTAAACCACGGGAATTACTGGGACATATTATAGATCCCTATGGGAAAATCCACTATTGGATTCGAGCCCCAAAAAGCGGGTACGTATTTAATGTAAACGAAGCACCACTCATTTATCAAGGAGATGCATTGTTTCATATCTCTACGGAAGTATTGTGAAGGATAAAACTTTCTATAGAAAAAAATACCAGCAATTAAGGGCCCAACTCTCGTTGGAAGAAGTGGAGGGCTTAAGTTTAATGATTGCCAATAATGCCCTTAGCCTACCCATTTGGACGGCCAACTATTTTCATATTTTCTTGAGTATCCCAAAACATAAAGAAGTTCAAACCGAATTTTTATTGCATATCCTACAAGGAAGGGATAAAAGTATTGTAGTGCCCAAAGCACATTTCAATACCGGAAACATGAGCGCTATCCTACTACAAGAACATACCAAAATTGAACTTTCAGCATTTGGAATCCCAGAACCGGTGGAGGGTCTGGAAGTTTCTCCGGAACAATTGGATGTAGTATTTGTACCATTATTAGCTTTTGATGTTTCAGGAAACCGTTTGGGATACGGAAAAGGGTTTTATGACCGATTTTTAAGCACTTGCAATGCATCTTGTAAAAAAATTGGGCTCTCTTTTTTTGAACCTGAAAAGGAACTCCCCAAGGAACCATGGGACCTCCCACTTGATATGGTCATCACTCCTGATAAAATATACAAAATGTAATTTTTGTAAGAAATTACTTATAATTCTCTAAAAATTCATATATTTCGCCACTGAAATTAAATGATTGTGAATCTTTTAGCGCAAAAGCGGAAAAACATTCTTTTAAACCAAGCCCCCACCAGAAATAGTCAAGTACAGACATTTGACGATTTCTATTATGAGCAGGTTGCTAAAATATCTGGCGTTGGAGGCTGGTGGGTCAATTTTGAGGACAAAAAGAGTCATATTGATCCTCAAGGTCGTAAAATTCTCCGCTTGCCTGCAGACTATCAACCTTCACTTCGAACGACACTTCAGTTATATGCCCCAGAGCACAGATCATTGGCACAGGAAAACTTTATGCGATGTGCCCAGGGAAAATCTTTTGATGTAGAAATTAAAATGCTGCCTTATCAAGCAGAAGCCATTTGGGTTCATGCCTATGGAAGTGCTATTTTGAATGAGGAAGGAAAAGTTGTAGGAGTGAGAGGGGTCTTCAGGAATATTGATAAGGAAAAAAAGGAAACCCTGCACCTCAAAAAGTCATTGGCTATTATTGAATCCCAGAACTCCAGATTGTTTCACTTTGCGCACATTGTTTCTCACCATTTACGATCGCATGCCAACAACTTAGATTTAAGCCTTGAACTTCTGAAAGATGCTACCTCAAGGGAAGATCAACGGGATCTACTGGAGAATATAGAAGCTATTTCCAAAGAACTTACCGATTCTGTTTCGCATTTATCAGAAATTAGTGCTTCCCAAAATAAATGTAAGGATTCATTTATAAAAGTTTCCTTTTCCGAAGCTTTAAAAAAGGTGATTTCAACGCTTCAAACCAGTATTGCAGATCACCATGTGGAGATTTTTTCAGATTTTTCTGAAATCCCAGAAATAGAATACATTCCTTGTTATTTAGAAAATTTCTTGATGAATTTTATTACAAATGCCATCAAATTCAAGCATCCAAGCAGGGACCCCAGCATTCAAATCTTCAGTTATTTTGAAGAGGATAGACCATGCTTGATGTTTAAGGATAATGGCGTGGGAATAGATTTGGCAAAAGACGGGGAAAAACTATTTCATCTCTATGAAACTTTCCACGATCATCCTGAAGAAATTGGCGTAGGGCTGTTTATCGTTAAAAATCAAGTAGAAGCTTTAGGAGGTTCTATTGAGGTTGAGAGTGACCTTAATAGAGGAACTATCTTCAGGATCTATTTTAAATAGACGTATTCTTTTCTTCCGTTTCAGTTTCAACCACTTTCTCTTCCTTTTTCTTCGGAAAAGCTTTCTTGTGAAACAATAACAATAGTGCAACCCCAACACTAATGGAAGAATCGGCTACGTTAAACACAGGATTGAAAAAAGAAAAAGAAAACATATCTACTACTTTTCCGTGAAACCAAGTGCCGTATCCTCCTCCTTCCGGAAGAAATCCTGCTACTTGACCCGCACTGTCCCCAAAAAGAACACCATAAAAAACAGAATCGATGATATTTCCGAAGGCACCTGCAAAAATCAAGGCAATAGAACCTATTAAAACGGCAGGCTGCTTTTTCCGAACGGTATCCCACAACCAATATCCAATTCCTATAATGGCCCCTATCCTGAATAGAGTTAACGCCAACTTCCCATACTTCCCTGGAATTTTTGCTCCCCAAGCCATGCCTTCATTTTCAATGAAATAAATCTTGAACCATGAAAACACCTCTACATCTTCCCCTAGGGTAAAATGGGTTTTAATATAGATTTTGGAAACTTGATCAATTACCAAAATAAGTAGTATGATGATAGTGGCTCTTGTTAAAGACATGAGGCTGTATTTTCAATGCGGGCAAAGGTACATAATTAATCTGGGGTTTTTCGCAAGCTTATATTGCCCTTAACACTTTCGGCAATGATATTGGGGTGTCTTCCTACCAGCAATTCACTTTTCACCTCACCATATTTTGAAAGTCCTTTCCCAAGTACATTTGGCTGTGCCCAAACCTCAATATCCCCTTCCCAAGAATGAATTCTAGCATTTCCAGAAAACTCCCTTAAAAGTGCGTTTCCAAGTTTTAAGTCTAATTGTACCTTTTGAAAAGTTCCAATAGTAAAAACATGTGCTTTATAGGCATTCACAAAAACCTGTAAGCGTTCAGGAAGTTCTAAGGTAAGCTTTATGGAAATCACTTTATGCGCTGCTAATTTATCATTTTCAGCCTGAAAGAAGGGACGGAAAGCCGTTTGTAATGCGAGAGTATCCCCTTTAATGAACGTTTCCAAAACCACTTCCGAAGCATGTTCCCCTTCAGTCTCCATTTGTAAAAGGATATTTTCGCGGGGAGATGTGCTGATATTGATTTGATACGCATCCTTAGATAATATTTCTATTACTTTATAAGGTGTTGCTTCCCATGATTTAGTGGTTACTTTTTGGGCTTGTAGGTAAGCGATTCCCACAAAAAAACAGCATAAAAAACCCCATTGACGAAGAATGGGGTATGGTTTTAATATAGAAAGTATAGATCGTACTTTCAAAAGAGTCTATCTATTTTTGCATGTTTTTAGCCTCAATACTCAAGGTGGCATGCGGTACTAATTTCAAACGTTCTGGGTTGATTAATTTTCCGGTAACACGGCAAATTCCGTAGGTTTTGTTTTCAATTCTTATCAACGCATTTTTCAAATCCCGGATAAATTTCTCCTGACGGATGGCTAACTGAGAATTTGCCTCTTTACTCATCACTTCACTTCCTTCATCAAAGGCTTTAAAGGTAGGAGAGGTATCATCTGTACCGTTATTACTATCGTTTTTATAAGCACTCTCAATGAGGGCCAATTGCGCTTTTGCTTTATCAAGTTTTTCAACGATGATTGCTTTAAATTCCTCCAGCTCCTTATCGGAATAGCGGTTTTTTTGTGTTGTTGCCATACTTCTAATGTTTTTTAATACTTAACCGAGTCTCAATTCCATCAAAGGCTACTTCCGTACCTTCCTTCAGGGCTTCTTCAAACTCCAGCGTTTCGGTTAAGGTTTCTTGTTTAATATACTCTAAATTTTCGTTTATCGCGTTTTTTAAGGTTTTTTCTTCTTGAACCCGCACATTCACACGGTCTGTCACTTCCAGCCCGGCATCTTTCCGAAGGTTTTGAATCCTATTTACCAACTCTCTTGCAATTCCTTCATTTTTCAAAGTTGGGGTAATGGTAATATCCAGTGCTACGGTAACTCCGTTGGCATTGGCTACCAACCATCCTTCAATATCCTGGGAACTAATAATTACTTCTTCCAGCGTCAAGGTACTTATCTTACCATTGTGGGAAACATCTATGGCTCCTTCCTTTTCCAATTGGGCAATTTCCGCTTGGCCAAAATTATTTACAGCCTGTGCCACTCCTTTCATTTCTGGTCCAAAACGAGGCCCCAACACTTTAAAGTCTGGCTTGATTTGTTTCACCAATATACCAGAGCCTTCATCAATTAATTCTATTTCCTTCACATTCACCTCCCTTTTGATTAAGTCTGATACCGCCAAAATCTCTTCCCGTGCCGCTTCATCCAGTACAGGGATCATGATTTTTTGCAAAGGCTGTCGCACTTTAATCTTCTCTCGCTGTCGTAACGAAAGCACCAAGGAAGATATTGTCTGTGCTTGTTGCATTTTATGCTCCAACGCCTTATTGATGTATGACGTATTTTGCTTCGGAAAGTTACTTAGGTGCACAGAAGCTTCCCCTCCTTTTATGGTTCCTTTGGTGAGATCCCTATATAGTTGGTCCATGTAAAAAGGTGCAATAGGCGCACTCAATTGTGCAACGGTCACTAAACAGGAATACAAAGTTTGATACCCCGAAATCTTATCTTCGGCATAGCTTCCTTTCCAGAAACGTCTTCTACTTAATCGCACGAACCAATTACTCAGGTTTTCTTGCACAAACTCTGAAATCGCCCTTGCCGCCTTGGTTGGCTCATAATCTGCGTAGGCATCGTCTACCTTCCCAATAAGGGTGTGCAATTCTGAAAGAATCCATCGGTCCAGCTCAGGTCTATTTTCAAGTGGAATTTCTCCTTCGGAATAACTGAAATTATCCAAATTGGCATACAGACTAAAGAAACTGTAGGTATTGTACAACGTTCCGAAGAATTTATTGCGCACTTCCGAAATACCATCCAAATCAAACTTGAGGTTATCCCATGGATTGGCATTACTAATCATGTACCATCTTGTGGCATCTGGCCCATATTGCTGAAGCGTCTCAAAGGGATCTACGGCATTCCCTAAACGTTTGGACATTTTTTGTCCGTTCTTGTCTAATACGAGTCCGTTACTCACTACATTCTTATACGCTACATCATCAAAAAGCATGGTTGCGATAGCGTGCAATGTATAAAACCAGCCACGCGTTTGGTCTACGCCTTCTGCAATGAAATCTGCTTTACGCCAAGTTTTTTCTACTTTTTCCTTGTTTTCAAACGGATAGTGCCATTGGGCATAAGGCATGCTTCCACTATCAAACCAAACATCAATCAAATCGGCTTCGCGTGTCATGGGTTTTCCGCTTTCGGAAACTAGGGTAATCTGATCAACTATATTTTTATGCAGGTCTATTTTAGCATAGTTTGCTTCGGAATGATCGCCTACCACAAAATCTTCAAAAAGTGCCTTTTCCATCACCCCGGCTGCCACGGCTTTTTCCATTTCAGCTTTCAATTCCTCTACCGAACCAATACAAAGGGCTTCTTTGCCATCTTCGGTACGCCAGATAGGCAATGGGATTCCCCAATAACGTGAACGGGAGAGGTTCCAATCGTTGGCATTGGCCAGCCAGTTTCCAAAACGGCCTTCACCGGTTGCTTTTGGCTTCCAATTTATTTTTTGGTTCAATTCAAACATACGATCCCTGAAGGACGTAACCTTAATGAACCAAGAGTCTAAGGGGTAATATAAAATAGGCTTATCTGTACGCCAGCAGTTAGGGTAACTGTGCACGTACTTTTCAACCTTAAATGCTTTGTTATCTGTTTTAAGTTGAATGGCAATTTCTACATCCACGCTCTTTTCAGGAGCGTCACCATCTTCGTAATATTCATTCTTTACATACTTCCCTGCCAGTTCACCCATTTCCGGACGGAAGCGCCCCTGTAAATCTACCAAAGGCACAAGGTTTCCGTTTTCATCCTGAACGAGCATAGGTGGCACTTCTGGGGTAGCTTCCTTAGCCACTTTGGCATCATCTGCTCCAAAAGTAGGGGCGGTGTGCACAATACCGGTACCGTCTTCCGTGGTCACAAAATCACCAGCAATTACCCGAAAGGCATCTTTAGGATTTTCAAACGGAAGGGCATACGGCAATAGTTGCTCATAACGTATTTCCACCAAGTCACTTCCCTTGAATTCTTTGGCAACCCAATACGGAATTTTTTTGTCTGCTTCTGAATATGACACTAAATCTGATTCATTTTCCGCAGGCGTAAATTTTCCACTGAATTGTTTCCCTACCAAATTCTTTGCAAGAATCACATTAATGGGTTCAAAAGTGTATTGATTAAAAGTCTTGACCAACACATAATCTATTTTGGGCCCTACGGTTAAAGCGGTATTACTGGGGAGGGTCCAAGGAGTAGTCGTCCATGCAAGGAAATGTACATCACCATAGCTTTGCAGCATTTTGGGTAGTGTTTCTGAAATTGCTTTGAACTGTGCAACAACAGTCGTATCTGAAACATCCTGATAGGTCCCAGGCTGGTTGAGCTCGTGGGAGCTAAGTCCCGTTCCGGCTTTAGGTGAATAAGGTTGGATGGTGTATCCTTTGTAAAGCAAATCTTTGTTGAAAATCTGTTTGAGGATCCACCAAACGGTCTCCATGTATTTAGGATCATAGGTGATGTAGGGATCATCCATATCTACCCAATACCCGTATTCTTCGGTGACACGGTTCCACACATCTGTGTAGCGCATGACCGCTTTTCGGCAGGCTTCGTTATAGTCTTCCACCGAAATTTTAGTACCAATATCCTCTTTGGTGATTCCCAGTTCTTTCTCTACTCCTAATTCAATGGGCAATCCATGGGTATCCCATCCGGCTTTCCGGGCAACTTTAAATCCTTTTTGGGTTTTAAACCTACAGAAAATATCCTTGATGGTACGAGCCATCACGTGGTGAATTCCTGGAAGTCCGTTTGCGGAAGGAGGGCCTTCAAAAAAGACAAATGGGGTAGCATCCTCCCGAATGGCAATACTCTTTTCGAAAATGTTTTCCTGTTTCCAGAAATCGAGTATTTCAGTGCCTACCTTGGGAAGGTCCAATCCTTTGTATTCCTTGAATTTAGCGCTCATATCACAATCACTTTCCGTAAGGCTGCGAAAGTAATAAAATTTTGTAAAAAAGGCTTAATACACTTCAATATTCGTGTTCACAATTTCTGAAACCTTTTGGAGTTGCTGTGTTTCAAATAGCCTCGGAAGGGAATCTAAGGAAACCGAAAGGGATGAAGGTTTGTAATTGATGTAATCCTGAAACAAAATACCCTCAATTCTTTTCTGATCTATTGCTTCACGGAACCGGATTCCGCCCCCATCTGTTTTATAGGAATACGCAAAATAGTCTAATTCAAATTTTTCGGCATGAATCCAATAACGGAACTCGTCCTCATAATCTTCCCCTCCCTGTTCTCTTGAGAACGTAACCTTTAATGTATAGTACGCACTATCCTTTATCGTTGTTTCACCAAGATATTCAAGTTGTGCTGCAGGATCATTTAATACATAGGGTAGCTGGAAAAAATACAACACAGAATTTACAGAATTTGCATATTTCACCGCCATGGAGTCTGCAATCTTGATTGGTTGACCATGCAGTAGTCGCTGATATCCTTCCCGGCTATCCAAAACATCCTGAATAGAATCTTTTGTTCTGGTATAGATGTAATGATCTTTTGTTCGTTCTAAACTATATTGATATTCCCTAAAGGTAAAAGTGATCTTTTTACCCAGCAGATTGGACGTTTGATGACTTTCGTTCACTTTATTTAAAAGAAACGAAGCATCTATGGGCTCCTTATTCCCGCAAGATTGCAATAACATCACAAGAAATAAGAACGCTATCTGAAATGACCGAATGGAAGTTTTCATGTAAGGGAATTCAAAATTGATCTGCAATTTGTCGTAAAGAAATATACTACATTTCAACAAATCATTGTCTTTGCAAGAAAAACTGGTTGTATTTATTCAAAAATTAAAGTAGTGGGTTACACAAGTATATCATTGCCATAAAAAATATACCATTCGATACAAAATAGGAGATTTTATTAATAGCACTCCAGATGGCTTAGAATATTTAAGAATTCATAGGTCCTACATTATAAGAATTGATCAAGTTACCAGCAAAGGTAAAAATTGGGTAGTAATAAAAGACATATAAATACCCGTGGGTGAATCTTATCTATCAACCTTAGATACATTACAATTTTAAGTTCAAAGACTATGACAAAAAAATCCCATCATTTCAAGGAACATTTTTGATCAATTCGATTGAAAACCGAATCGAAACCTAAATTGATATTTCAAAGATTCTCTCATTAACCAAAAGTTGGCAAATTGAAAGCAAATTTTTTAACTTTTAAGCGTATTCGAAATTTCTAATATATTGGTATAGAAAGTTTTATCTTCAGCAACCTTAGTATTTATTGTACTTCCCGTTACTTTCATTTTCTTTCAAGATATATTTTTAACTAGAAACATAAATCACTCTTTGATTTTCTGTTTTAATTTATCTATTTCCTCTTGCATCTTTTTTTGTTGTTCAAGCAGCTCTTCTATCATTTGTTGTTGCTCCTTAACGGAATTGATAAGTGCATAGGTGAATTTGCTTGAGTCTACCTGTAAGTAGGTCTTTGTGCCTACAATCTCTTGCTCTTCATTACCTTCTGCTTTAACTTCAACCGAAACTTCTTTCACCATATCTGGTGCTATATTTTGAAGTTCTTGTGCAATAACACCTTGATAAATTTTCCCTTGTATTACAGTATTTTCTCCAAACAATTGGGTGTATTTGTTATTGTATTGGTAGTTTACCAAATGGATTTTTTTAATTAAATCTAAGCCTTCGGTATAATCTGTAATATTTTGCTTTAAACGCCTATCTGAAAAAGTAGCCCAAGTTCCTCCTCCTGGTTTATTTGCAGTGCCATTTACAGAAAGCGTAGCCGTTGGCGAACCTGTATGAATGCCTACTCTATTATTGTCAAACTCACCATAAAGCAATGGGTCAGTAGTGGTTGAATTTTCGATATATAATTTATTGCTTCCTGTTTCAGAATAGCCAGCGGTATTCCCTATAAAAACATTTCCATTCCCATTATTTAAATAGCCCGCTTGATTCCCTATGCCTATACTATTTGATGTAGTTGTCCCACTACCTAAAGCACGAAATCCAATAGCCGTATTGTAACTGCCACTTGTTTTGGAAAGTAATGCGGCATATCCCATAGCTACATTACCGGTCGCAGAGCTGTTGTTTTTAAGTGCATGATACCCTATCGCTATATTATCATTATTTGCTAAATCATCCGATTCTCCAGCTCCTTCCCCTATAAAAACGGATCTGCCTGTATTTACCACTTCCAGTTTTCCATTATTCATTCTAAAATACTCAGTTCCTGCCATATCAAAACGGATAATATCTTCGTCGGCACTTTCTTCTACCTGTATTTTAGTATCGGCATCGGTATCTTCTAGAAGAGTTTTGTCAATACTACTCCAAGTTATATTTCCTGAACCATCAGTAGCAAGCATCTGATTATTGCTACCATCAACTGTTGGTAATGAATACGCATTATTGATGTTTAATGTTCCGTTAACTCGTAACAAGTCGTTATCAAACTCGCCATAAACCAAGGGTGTGGTAGAACTTGAGTTTTCAATGTACAACTTATTACTTCCCGATTCATCTTGACCAGCTGCAAAGCCTAAAAACACATTTCCGCTTCCAGTAACCGTGTTCCCACTACCTGCGTTACGCCCCAAAAACACATTGTTGTTACCAGTGGCATAACGTCCAGAAAAAGACCCTAAAAAAACATTTCGGCTTCCAGTAGTACCATTTTGACCAGATTGATGCCCTATACTAACATTTTGAAAACCTAAAATGTTAGACCCCAGAGCATCAGAACCAATAGCTATATTTTGAACTCCTGAAGTTAAATCATTCAAAGAATTGCTTCCAACAGCAATATTACTGTCACCGTCTATATTATTATCTAATGCATTATGGCCGATAGCTACATTAATTACACCTGACACGTTTTGAGCAAGCGCAAACTCCCCTATAGCTACATTACGGTCGCCAATTGTATTATTTAGGCCCGCATTAAATCCTAAAAATGTATTTTGATTATTGGAAAGGTCGTCATTTGCTCCAGCTCCTTGACCAATAAAAACAGAATTCCCCGTATTAACAACTTCTAAACGCCCATTGTTCATTCTAAAAAACTCTGTGCCTGCTGTGCCGAAACGGATAATATCTTCGTCTGCACTTTCTTCAACTTGAATTTTCGTATCCCCATCTGCATCTTCCAATAACAATTTGGCGGTTAGTGATTTCCAATTTGTAGATGCATTATCCCAATAATAAAACCCTTTAGTTGGTGTACCACTGCCAGTTACATATACCAACATCCCATCTTGTACTATTGTTGGGTTAACGGCTGGAAAATTGTCTATTTTAGGAATTAAAACGCCATCAGTAATTGTTGGAGCTGTTTGGTTAGAAGCTGTAATTTCCAGCTGTGCTTGTGGATTGGTATTTCCTATTCCAACCTGTGCTAATACATTTTGCGTACAACAGATTAATACCGTTATAATAAGTATATGTTTCATTCCAAAAGAATATTTGCTACAAATTACTTCATGGCTTGTAAATTTTGTGTATTACTCGTGGTAGCAAAAAGTAGCAGCATTGAATATTTGTGCATTTAATGCTAATTTTAAGATGTACTTCTCACTAGTACTTTAGAAATTTCTATTTTTAAGTTGTGATTAGATTTATACTCTGCTTACTAATATTCTTGAACACTCATAGCCATAAGGCTCAAGATTCATTTCCAGAAGAACTCAAGGAAAAGCAAAAAAGAGCCTTTAAGCTTATTAACAACAACCCAAAATTAGCCAAGTCTCTTCTTCAAGAAAATTTAGAATGGTGCTTAAAAAACAATCATACTAAACGCACCATTCAATCATATCGATACTTAAGTTATTGTGAAAAGCGACTAGGGAACTACCCACAATCATTAAAACACCTCTTTGATGCTTTAAGAGAAAGCGAAAAAGTAAAGGATACGCAACTAATAAGTGTTGCCTATACAGATATCGCAACCATCATGCGTTTTCAAAAAAACTATACAGCTTCACTTTCTTATTATGACAAAGCCATTGATTTAAATATTGCTATTCAAGATTCATTGAACTTGGCCTTGAACAATGAAATGAAAGGAACGGTATATTCAAAAATGAATGAACACGAAGTTTCTTTAAATTGTTATAAAAAAGCAGAAACTCTATTTAAGAAATTAAACAAGCCAAGAGGTTTACTGAGAGTTAGACTCAGTAGAGCTAAGGTTTTGACAGATTTAGGACAATATGATGAATCTTTAAATCTATATTATGAAGATTTAGCTTTAGTAAAGGAACAAAATAATGAAAGGTATTTAGTTTCTTGTTATGGTAACATGGCAAAAAACTACAGTGAAAAAAAACAGTATGAAAAAGCAATATCTTACTTAGATTCGGCAATTTACCTTTCCTCAAAGAATGGTTATACTGAACGACTTTCTGCAAATCTACTAGAAAGGAGTGATGTTTATAAACAAATGAAATTGTATAGCAAAGCCTTAGAAGATTATAAAGCATATAAAAGCACTTACGATTCTGTTTTCAATAATAAAAATGAACAGAAAATTGCTGAACTACTGCTTCAACATGAATATGAGCAAAAAAGAGTGAAAGATAACCTTGTGTTCCAAATGGAAAAAACTGTACTTCAGAACCATGTTGAAGCTGAAAAAACCAAAAAAAATCTATTCTTGGTTATTATTATTTTAATTCTGTTAGGGATAAGTATTTTAGCATTGTATTTCCGAAATATTTTACGACTTAATCGCGAGCAACTTAAAAAAGAGGAACTAGAACGCGACTTATTTAATGAGAGACTAGAATCCTTAACCCTACAGCTTAACCTCTTAAAAAGTGATAATGAAATGCGGAGGGAATTTAAACAAAAACTATTGGGCAAAATCAAGATTCTTAAAGAAGAAACCAATAGCAAAAACCTAAATGATATTTCGTCTCTTATTACTGATCTTCAAACCCAAATTCATACTGAACAACGACTTGACAAAAAAAACAAATTAATACTAGAAAGTAGTCCAGATTCTTTTGAATCAAAGCTTATAAGTTTATTCCCAACACTTACGGTATCTGAAATTGAAATATGCAAGCTCATAAAAATGAACTTGAGCACAAAAGAGATTATGAATGTACAGGATTCCACTTTAGCTTCTGTGAAATCTTCACGTTATCGAATTAGAAAAAAAATGAATATTCCTCAAGGAGAAGAAATAGAGAAGTTTTTAAAAACTTTTGGCAAATAAAAAATCCCATCATTTCTGATGGGATTCTGCTGATGATCCTGCTGGGCTCGAACCGGAACGAACGTCTTCTTCACAAGTTGAAAGGTCCAGTGGACCTTTCAAAGTGAGGAGCCAGCCGGTGCGCTGGTGTGTCGCTAAGTTTGAGTCCAGCAATATTGTTAAATAAAAAAATCCGGTCTTACGACCGGATTTAATTTCTGCTCCCCCTATTAGTTCATTATCGAACCGCATTATGTTGTTATTTAGAAAGTTAAGTGAAATCCAATCCTAATTAGACTCGAACCAATTGCACGTATTATGGAAAGAGAATTGGCTCATGGCTATTTCTATTATTTAACATCTGTTCATAGTATTTAAGTATCTGACCGATTTCATATAATTCTGCTTATTGAATTTTATTGTCCTAGCTTTTTTACTACTTTTATTTCGCTCAAATAAATCATCTATTTGTCACTCGACTTTATCAATATTATTCCGCTTATTATAATTTTCCAAAGCACGCTATTTGGGATTGTCTTGCTGACGCATAAAGGCAAAAAGCGCAGCAGCAACTATTTACTCGCGAGTTTTCTATTATTGCTGGCCGTACAATTCGGATTAATCCTTTTGCGTAATGTTTATTTGATTGAGCGGTTGTACGACATAATGAACGTATTCGGGCTGCTTTATGGCCCGGTCTTATATCTGTATTCAGCGTCACTGATCTTCAGCGATTTTAAATTCAAACCAAAGTTCCTGCTGCATTTTATACCTGCGGCTATCGTACTTGTCACTTGGTTTTTTGACCTTACTTTCAATCCGTATACCCAAAATATAATGTACGTTCTGATCGTTTCCTACATTGGGTATTCTATCTATCGCATTTTAAAATACCGGAGAGTGCTGAAGAACACCACGGCTGTTCAACATACTGATCTCAAATGGCTACAATGGATACTTATTGTCTTTGCGATCATCTTGTGCTTTGATATAGTGGAATACCTGTTTCAAGAGATTAAAGTAGTTTTCGGAATCACTCTGGTTCATATAATGGTATTGATCATGGTCAACTGGATCTTCTACAAAGGATTGAAGCAGCCACAATTATTCCAGGGAGTGAGTACCAGGGATCAGTCGATAAGTGATGAGATCGTCCATAACAAGGTGCAACAAACCCACGTAGAAGACGCGACAAAAGAAGAACTCAACACTATTATTGAGTTGTTTAATACTGAAAAGCCTTATACGGACCTGGGCGTTTCGCTGAGCAGTTTAGCCGAACAGCTGGGGATGTCGGACAGAAGGCTCTCGCAGATTATAAATCACCATTTTCAGAAGAACTTCATGACATTTATCAATGATTACAGGATCGATTTTGCAAAACACCGCCTGGAGAATCCGGTAGATCCTAAAGAAACCATACTGGAAGTCATGTACGATGTGGGTTTCAATTCCAAATCTTCATTCAACACGCTATTCAAAAAGAATACCGGCCTCACCCCTTCAGAATACAAGAAAAAATTCAGTTCCTAAAGGCGTTCGAATTCATGTAGGCTTATAAATTCGAACGCTTTTCCTTACTTCAAATACGTTTGAATACACGAATTCAGACGACCGGCGAAAGTTTATCTCATTCTTTTGTAACCATCATTATTCGAATTGAGTGTTATGAAGGACAACAACTATATCAGGATCGCTTCGGTCTCTGCCCTTGAAGATAAAAAACCCACTTACGCCCTGGCAAGGAGTATTGACCTGGTGATCGTGAAACACGACTCGGGCATCTCTGTTCTTTATGGAAGATGTCATCACAGAGGGGCTTTGCTGGCCGATGGTTATATAGAAGGGGCAAATCTTATTTGTGGTGTACACAATTGGGATTACCGATACGACACGGGGATCAGTTCCTACAATAACGAAGAACGACTATATAAATTCAAGGAATACATCAAAGGAGATGATCTCTGCATAGATGAACGTGAGATCATAGAGTTCGAGCAAGAATTCCCTCAACCTTTCAACCGTGACGAATACCTCGGTGCTTTCGCCGATACCCATCCTGAGGAACCCGAGCCCTACACTGAATATATCAAAGAATTAGCTCAAAATGGACTGACAAAGATCGGGAAACATGGCTTTTCGGCATCCATGGGTGTGGATCGTACATCACTTCCGAATTGGAGTGATATTCAGTTCTTACCGGCTCAACTTGCCCGTCGACCCTTGCTTGATGATGAGGCAGTTGACACAAGGGTTGTAATTGGCCCCGGCGCAAGAAAGCCACTGGTGCTGGAGATACCTTTATTTGTTTCCGATATGAGCTTCGGTGCTTTGTCACGCGAAGCTAAGATCGCTCTTTCAAAAGGAGCAGAAATGGCGGGAACCGGGATATGTTCCGGCGAAGGCGGCATGCTTCCCGAAGAGCACGCAAACAATTCGCGGTATTTCTACGAGCTGGCCTCTGCTCAATTTGGTTTTAGCTGGGATAAGCTTGATAATGTTCAGGCCTTTCATTTTAAAGGCGGGCAAGGTGCTAAAACCGGAACCGGAGGTCACCTGCCCGGAAGCAAGGTGAGTGCCGAGATCGCAAGTGTCAGGGGACTAAAGAAAGGAGAAGCTGCCATCTCACCTGCCGCCTTCGAACATCTGAAAACTGTAACAGACTTCAGATCATTTGCAGAGAAAGTTAGAACCCGAACAGGCGGCATTCCCATTGGTTTTAAAATCGCAGCTAGCCATATTGAAAAAGATATTCAGTTCGCCCTTGATGTAGGTGTGGACTATATTATTCTAGACGGTCGGGGAGGAGGCACAGGATCAGCACCAACTATCCTGAGGGACAACATTAATGTCCCCACCATCCCGGCACTGGCCAGGGCAAGGGAGTACCTGGATAAAGTAGGGGCGTCTGATGTAACACTGGTTATTACCGGAGGATTGCGGATAGCCGAGGATTTTGCCAAAGCCCTGATGCTTGGTGCAGATGCCATCGCTGTGTCCAATTCGGCTTTACAGGCCATAGGGTGCCTAGGTATGCGAGCCTGTGGCAGTAACAATTGTCCGGTTGGGATTGCTACGCAGAAAGAGTCACTTCGGAAGCGCCTTATTATTTCTTCTTCAGCAAAACAACTCTGCAACTTCTTCGGTGCAACGAACGAGCTGATCAAAGTAATATCCAGAGCCTGTGGCTACAACGACATCTCCCTGTTCAATGAAACCGATCTAACCACCTGTAACCACGATATACACTTACTAACAGGCATTCAATATGCCGGAATCACCAAGCTATGTTCGAGATAATAATAGGAATAATAGCAATTGCGGCGTTGCTGAGTTTCATCAATGCAAGGATACTGAAGTTGCCTGAAACTATTGGGGTCATGATTCTATCTATTGGTGTATCGCTATTCCTGGGGGCTTCCTACTTCTTCCATCATAGTGTATTTGTTCAAATTTGCCATATAGTCGATCAGATAGAATTTCGGGAAATACTTTTCGACTTCTTACTGGGAGTTTTGCTATTTGCCGGAGCCATTCATGTGGACCTGAATTATTTACTCAAACAAAGGTTGTCGGTCACACTTTATGCAACCCTGGGTGTGATCCTATCCACATTCCTGATAGGCTCCTTGTTCTACTATCTTACACAAAGTTTCGGCCTGCCGGTGGACTATCTCTACTGTCTTGTATTCGGAGCCCTGATATCTCCTACCGACCCGGTTGCCGTGCTAGCAATTCTCAGGAAGGTAAATGCCTCAAAAAACACCGAGATAAAAATAGTAGGAGAATCCCTATTCAACGATGGCGTGGGGATTGTGGTTTTCCTGTCCATTTTCTCACTCGCTACCATGATGCAGGAGTTTGAGATCTCAAGTATCGTTCGGGAATTCACTTTTGAGGCCGGAGGAGGTATCCTAATGGGCATTTTATTAGGTTTTCTTGGAAGAAAATTGATTCGGTTGGTTGTTTCCGAACCAATTATCGCTGTACATATCTCGCTGGCGATCGTGTTGGGCGGGTATAGTCTGTCTTCATGGTTTCACGTGTCCGGGGCTCTTGCAATGGTAGTTGCAGGATTGATCATGGGTCAGGGAATTAGCCAGGAAGAGAACACAGGAAAACTTAAACAGCATATGGGCATATTTTGGGATGTTTTGGACGAAATCTTCAATGCAGTACTCTTTGTCCTGATTGGGATGGAAGTCATCTCACTGAAATTCGAATTTCTATATGTGCCGGTTTCCATTATATCGATCATCATCGTCCTTTTATCTAGATATGTTGTGATATATGTCCTTGATCTTGTCTTGCCCGGACATCAGAAGGCAGGAAGAAAAGAAAGAAAAATACTCACCTGGGGGGGACTTAGGGGAGGAATTTCCATTGCCCTGGCGTTGACATTACCGGAAAGTGAACTCCGGGACACCATAGTATTTACAACCTACGTGGTTGTGGTCTTTTCAATCGTCGTGCAGGGGCTTACAATTGAAAAACTACTCCTAAAAACCTATAAACAGTAGTCATGAAAAAGAAAGTGATTTGGCATAAGGTACTAAGCAACAAAAAACTACTCCCGGAAGGCAGGGTGAAATCGGTTACGGCCAAGCATCATGATATCTGCCTGACACACGTGAAGGGAGTTTTCTCAGCACTCGACAACAAATGCCCGCATCAGGGCGGACCCCTTGGCGAAGGATCCATAGAGAACGGACATCTTCGCTGCCCCTGGCACGGTTGGGATTTCGATCCTTGTACGGGAAAAGCTCCTGGTGGATTTGAAGACGGGGTAAAAACGTATCAGGTGAAAGAGGAGGATGGTGCTATTTACGTTGGTCTTGAAGAAGAGAAGCCCCGGGAAGAAACGGTTTCGGATGTGATGATGGAAACCATGGTGAATTGGGGAATCAACACTGTTTTCGGGATGGTTGGTCATAGCAATCTCGGAGTTGCAGACGCCATGAAACGATTAGAAGAAAAAGGAAAATTGAAATACTTCGGGATCCGGCACGAAGGTGCTGCCTCCTTTGCCGCGTCGGGCTATGCAAAACTTACGGGGAAGCCTGCAGCATGCTTCGGGATCGCCGGTCCGGGAGCCACGAACATGTACACAGGGATGTGGGATGCAAAAGTTGATCGCGTACCGCTCCTGGCACTTTCTGGACAGGTGAACACTCAAGTTCTGGGAACCGGTGCCTTCCAGGAAGTAGACCTGGTAAGGGCTTTTGACTATGTTGCGGAATTCAATCATGCTGTACATGCCAACTCCAACCATTCGGAGCTGATGGCTCTGGCCGTAAAACACAGTATCGTAAAACGTGAGGTCGCACACCTAACCTTCCCAGATGAGGTAGCATTCAGTAAAAAAGCTGAGGAATCGAAACCTCAAACACCGGAAAACCGAATCACACCTTTCAATATCAGTCCTCCAAAGGAAATGACGGCCAAAGCGATCCGTCTTATCAATAATTCCAGACGCCCAGTCATTATTGTTGGTCATGGCGCACGATTTAGCATGCAAAGTATTATTTCTTTTGCTGAAAGCCTCAACTGCCCTGTAATTACCACATTCAAAGCAAAAGGTCAGATCTCGGATCAGCATCCTCTCAGCTGTGGCGTACTGGGAAGAAGCGGAACGCCCATAGCTTCCTGGTTCATGAACGAGAGTGATCTCATCATCGTATTCGGTGCTTCATTTTCCAATCATACCGGGATCACTCCGAAAAAACCAATCATCCAGGTGGATTTCGATCCAATGGCCCTTAGCAAATTTCACAAGGTCGATGTCGCTCTCTGGGGGGAGATCTCCGAAACCGTAGACCTGCTGTCTTGCAGTACAAAGAACGAAATAACCACTGTATCCCAACAGGAAGAAATTGCAAAAAGATGGTCTATCTGGAGAGCCGAAAAATCGAACAGGCTGCGAGACAACGGAGAGCTTGGACTGAGTTCCATTGCCGTTGTAGATGCCATAAGCCAGGTTGTCGAAGACAATGCGGTGATCGCCGTTGATGTTGGCAACAACACCTATTCCTTCGGAAGATATTTTGAAACGAAACAGCAAACAATACTTATGTCGGGTTACCTGGGCTCAATCGGGTTTGCCCTTCCTGCCGCAATGGGCGCCTGGGCTGCGCAAGGCCATGAGCGTGCTATTTGGTCCTTTTCCGGGGACGGCGGCCTGGGGCAGTACCTGTCGGAGCTGACTACTTTGGTGAAATACAGCATGAATATCAAGCATGTAGTGTTGAATAATTCCGAACTGGGAAAGATCTCCAAGGAACAAAGGGCTGCCCAAGTGGATGTTTGGCATACCTCGCTTCACAATCCCAGTTTCGCCGATTTTGCTAATAATTGCGGTGTCCTGGGTATAAAGGTAACCCGTGCCGAAGAGCTTGCCCCAGCATTGCAAAAGCTAAAAGCTCACCAGGGACCCGGGCTACTGGAAGTAATTACAGACCCAACCCTGATCTAATAGAAACGAATTATGAAAACTATCCTAATAATCATCGCAAATAGTGTACTACTGTACTTTCTGGCAGGATTTGTCTTCGGAATTTACTTCCTGTTAATTGGGGCTCCCAGGATCGATCCCTTGTTGAAAAACAGCAAATGGGCAGTTCGAATACTCCTACTTCCGGGAGTAATAGCAGCCTGGCCATTTTTCCTTCGGAAAATGATAAACCCAGGAGAAACAGGCATTATGAATAACCAACTACTCAAAGTTCATAGATATGTTTGGATTGCGATAGTCATTATCATGCCGATCGTCCTATTCCTGTGCATCAGAGATGTTGATTTCAGCAATAAAAACTTCAGCAACATACAATCGCAACAACTGCCCTCAACTACGGAAAACCTAATTGCAAATACCGACAAACTATCGGTTCAGCTTCTAGAGGCAGAAAACACACTGATCATGGTACTCAACCTTAAAACGCCATTTAAAAACCCATCCACAAATCTGTACATTTTGCAGAATGGCACAAAAGGCAAGTTCCTGGGGCAACTGAACAGTATTGGAATATACAGGTTTGATCTTTCAAAGGTACCAGAAGGGATCATCTGTTACGACACAATAAAGGATGAAATAATAACCAAAATTGAATTCTGATGGGACTCGAGTACAAATTCGTGCTTTGGAACAAGTACAAAAAGAAATACGATCTGGTAATTGCAGGTTTTTCGATGATTTTCTTACTTCTCTTCGCAGGAATTACCCTTATCGTCAATGGAGAAACAACTGTTGAAACCTTGCTGATAAGAGGGTTTGGGATACTGGCTGTAGTAATGCTTCACCTCATCCTGGTAATCGGCCCATTGTGCAGGCTGCAGCCAAAGTTTCTCTCTATACTCTACAACCGAAGACATCTGGGTGTAAGTATGTTCCTGGCAGCGCTGGTTCATGGAGGGTTTTCCATCTTCCAGTTTCATGCCCTCGGAGATACATTTCCTATCTATTCTATCTTTACTTCCAACCTGGATTATTTTTCCTTGTCGAATTTTCCTTTCCAGGTACTGGGATTCTTTGCATTGCTCATTCTCTTCACTATGGCAGCTACCAGTCATGATTTCTTCCTGGCGAACCTGTCTGCCGTAACCTGGAAGCGACTTCACATGATGGTATATGTAGCCTATGTTCTGATCCTGCTTCACGTATTCTTGGGTGCATTTCAGCAGGAAACATCACTGTTCACAATTATAGTACTCGGTCTTGGTTTCGTATTAGTGGTTTTACTTCACTTGCTATCCGCCAGACAGGAATTGAGAGCAGATAAAATTCAAAGTGTTGAAACGGAAGGCTGGTTTAGAGTGTGCGAAGTTGATGAAATAGAGGATGACCGCGCCAAGATTTTCACTTTGAATAAGGAGCGCGTGGCCATTTTCAAATACGAAAACAAGCTATCGGCCATACACAATGTCTGTAAACATCAAGGTGGGCCATTAGGTGAAGGAAAGATTATTGACGGCTGCATCACCTGCCCATGGCATGGTTATCAGTACCTGCCTAAAAATGGACAGTCACCTCCTCCTTATACTGAAAAAGTTGCCACTTACGATCTCAAGCTGGTTGGCAGCACAGTTTTCATCGATCCTAACGCCCATGCTGAAGGAACCGAAGTAGAACCTCTAATCATAACAAGATGAAAAAACAGGACGAATTCTTTGTGCCTTATATAAACGGAAGTTTGGGCAGCAAAACAAAAAAAGCAATTCGCAGATTCGTATGGACAATACTTTTCGCAATAATAGTAATAGCCGGCGTATTCGCTTTTACCCAAAAACCTTTTAAAAATGGCTCATTTGAACTTACCAGCGAGACGCGGTTAACGGGAGTTTTCCATGAAAACCCCTACCCCATGCTACGGGTGAAAGTGGCGGATGATTCGTACAAGAATATCCTGCTACTCGGATTTGGGAAGTCAAGTGTGAATCCCTACCTCGCTGTTATTCGAAAAGATTTTGAGACACTGGCAGGAAAGGAACTAGCCATAGAAGGCAACCTGATCTACTACAACGGAAAAACACTTGTCCAAATCACTTCCGAAGAAAAAATCAAAGTAATGGGGAATTCTGACCCTAACATTCTTCCCAAAAAAGAAAAAGTTGGAAAAGTCACACTCACAGGGGAGATCATAGACCCAAAATGCTATTTCGGGGTGATGAAGCCAGGATATGGCAAAATCCACAGGAGTTGCGCTGTTCGGTGCATCTCAGGTGGAATTCCCCCTGTTCTTGCAGCGACCGATAGCAATCACAATCTCCACTACTATTTGATCACAGATATGGTTGGAGGAGCAATACATGATAGGATCCTGCCATATGTTGGAAAGCCAGCAGAAATTACCGGAATTGTCGAAACCTATGAAGACTGGCGGTTTTTGAGGATCAACATCGAAGACATCAGGGAAACAGGTGAGGCTTCACTAATTTATTAACGATCAAAAAACAGATTATCATGAAAAAGTCAGTCTTTAAACTTATCATGCTGGTAGTGATTTTCCACTCATCAGCAGTATTAGCCCAAGTCGAGGAAAATTATTCTGAAGCACAGATCATTGGGGATCTGATCGTAGCGATCAATGCTGAAGATTCAGCAGCTTTGGATGAATTCATTCTGAAATATGTGAAAAACGAAGACGGAGCGGCTTTTACGAAGAGTCGAATGGAACGTTTTATGGCAATCACAGGAGGAGTAGATTACAAAGGGATCTACAAAGCCGAAAATCCTGTCGATAATGAAACTATTTTGAAGGTAATAGGTGAAAATTACAACCTGCCCCGTACTCTTTTCCTCGTTTACGAAAGTAGTTTGAAGCAATCCCTTCGCGAAGTGGATTTCGGATTGTACCGAAAGGTCGATCAGCCGATCAGCGAAGAGTCCATGTTACAGGAGGTAAGAGTGCTTATAGAAAATCTCTCAGAAAAGGATCTGTTTTCGGGAGCCGTCTTAATCGCTAAAAAGGATCGAATCCTTTTCACTCAAGCAGTGGGAGAGGCGTCTAAAAGATTTCACATCAAAAATCGAATCGATACCAAATTCAACCTTGGTTCAATGAATAAGATGTTCACCTCACTTTCCATAATGAAAATGGTGGAAAAAGGACAATTGGACCTGGATGAAACCATAGATTCTTATCTCGATGAAAGCTGGCTCCCAATGTCGATTACCAAACAAGTCACCATTCGGCACCTGTTAACACATTCCAGTGGCTTGGGTAGTTATTTTAATCCAACGTTCTTCGGAAGTTCGAGGGATAAATTTATTAACCTAGAAGACTATAAACCGTTGATATCAAATGAAACACTTGCCTTCGTGCCGGGAGAGCGGTTCCAGTACAGTAATACGGGGATGTTCCTGCTTGGAGTGATCCTCGAAAAGGTTAGTGGTAAAGATTATTACAGTTTTGTTCGTGAAGAGATTTTTGAGCCTTTGGGCATGGAGAACACAGACTCATACCGTATGGATCATCCCGTTGAAAACCTGGCTATAGGGTATTCGAAAGCCGACAATGAACTTGGATACGAGAACAATATCCTGAAACACGTGCTTAGGGGTGGCCCGGCAGGAGGCGGATTCTCGACGGTTGAAGACCTTCACAACTATGCCTTGGCCCTTACGAACGAGAAAATTGTAGGCAAACCACTACTCGAAATGATGTGGAAGGATTACTACAACACAAATAACTACGGTTATGGGTTTAAGGTTGAGGATTATGACAATGAAAAAGTGGTAGGTCATTCGGGTGGTTTCTACGGAATAAGTGCCGATCTGTCCATATTTACCCGAAGTGGCTATATCACGGTAGTACTTTCGAACTATGAAGGCGGTGAGCAGGTGGCTCATAAACTCACACATATGCTCTTAAGTGTAGCTGATTAACCTCAGAAATTAACGATCTGCAGGTTTTGATTCACGCTATAATAAACCCGAACTCTTTTCCCTGTTTTCAATGCGTTTGAAAACACGAATTCAAACGACTGGTGGTCTTTTTTGCTTTTCGTTTGTAGTGTCAAATTAAAATCTAACAATTATGATCCTAACAGCAGTACAAGTTCATCTGGAAAAAGTAAAAACTTTATGTGCCGACCTTTCGGATGAGCAATTCGCATCAAAATTGAAGGTGCTCAATGGTTCATCCGTAGGCGCACACGTTCGGCACATTATTGAATTCTACAACTGTCTGCTTGAGTTTGACTATCGGAGAACGGTTAGCTATGACAATAGAAAGCGGGACAAATCATTGGAAAACAGTAAGCACAAAAGTATCAACAACATAGAAAAGATCCTTAATGCAATAGATGGTGTTGTAGATTTCGAACTCAGGGTTTTATCCGACTATTCCATTTTCGGAGAAAACGAATCCATATCATTGGCTTCCACCTTCTATCGGGAACTTGCGTTCAATATCGAACATACCATTCATCACCTGGCGTTGATAAAGATCGGGGTACAGGCAATGGACACTACAATTCCACTGGATGAGAACTTCGGGTATGCCCCATCCACTATCCGAAATAATTACCAGAAGCTATGTGTACAGTAAGCTATATCCCGAAGGAGAATGGTTTCATTCTTACCTCGAACCGGGATGAAAGTCCGCTTAGGGTTACTCGTCTCCCAATGGAAGAGGTTCTAGCGAATGGTACTAAGATCATATTCCCTCAGGATGCCAGTAAGGGTGGAAGTTGGATTGCTATGGATGAATACGGGCGTGCTGCTTGTTTACTCAACGGAGCCTTTCAGAATCACAAGAAGCAGGATAAATACCGGGCGAGTCGAGGTAAGATCGTGATCGCAGCTTTTGAGGCTGAAAGTTTTGAAAGTTTCCTTTCTGATCTCAGCCTTGAAAATATTGAACCGTTCACTCTGTTGCTCGTTAGTTCGGGGAAACTACAAACCTTGGTATGGGACGGAGACCGAAAACATATGAGCGACCTAGCCACGGATACTCCGCATCTGTGGTCCTCCTCCACTTTGTACAGCCGGGAACAGCATACTGCAAAACTCGAATTCTTTGTCAATTCACTTGGCATGAACAAGACTACAGAATCCGGTATCTTAAAAATACACGGCAGCGAAAAAGACACACCATTTATCCTTCGGGAGGATAATATCAGTACGGTTAGTATTACTCAGCTGTCATTCAATGGAAAACAACGAAAAATTACATACATACTTAAAAAGAAGCGCAATGAAGAATTTATTTCTATTCCTATTCATCTTAGCTAGTTTCGGCTTTGCCCGGGCACAAGCAACAATCGATGTCAAACAATACACAAATCACGAAAACGGCCTGGCGCTGGAAGGGTTTGATGCTGTAAGTTATTTCTCGGGAAACCCTGTGGAAGGAAAATCAACTTTTTCGTTCACCCACCTGGGAATTAGGTACCAATTCAGCAATAAAAAAAACCTGGACACCTTTAAAATTGATCCTGAAAAGTACATCCCGGTCTACGGTGGCTGGTGTGCATACGCCATGGCAGATAGCGGCACGTTGGTGAGCGTGGACCCGAAAACGTATAAGATCGTTAACGGTAAACTCTATTTGTTCTACAATCAGTATTTCAACAATACTTTAAAAAAATGGAACCGGAAGGAGTCCGAATACCTCAAGTCGGCCCAACTCAACTGGAAGAAATATATAAAATCCATACGTCATGAATAGAAAAGCGAGTTATTATATGGAGAGATCTGCGGCCATCATTGCCGCGATCATATTATTGCAAACCTTGTTCTTTAAGTTCACCGCTCACCCCGATAGTGTTTACATATTCACAACTATCGGAGGGGAGCCATATACGAGGATAGCATCAGGAATTGTGGAATTGATCATAAGTTTTCTGCTATTGTTCTCAAGAACGTCGATATACGGTGCATTACTTGGTGCGCTAATCATGCTAGGAGCCATGGGTTCGCACATTTTTTTACTCGGAATTGAAGTGAATGGCGACAATGGAACACTGTTCATTCTAGCCGTAGCTGCATTCTTGTGCTGTTGCTATATTATTTATCTGAAATCGAACCAACTCAGCAAACACTTTAAAAGCCAGAGATGAAACGGTTGTTGTCCAAAAGATGGTACATTAAGTTAAGCAATTGGGAATACTGGCCTATGTGGATATATTATATTCCCGTGTGGATTCAGCATTTTTGGTTATCCTTGAAGGTAGGTAATTTGTTCTTTTTCTTAAGAACCAATCCTGCGATAGATGGTTTTATCCTGAGTGATTCCAAATACATGACCCTTCAACTTGTCCCTGATGAATACAAGCCGAAAACTATTTATGTGAGTAAGGGTAGTCTGCCTGGAAAGATCATGGCTGAAATATCGAAAAACGGGATCCAATTTCCGATCATCCTTAAACCGGACATAGGTTACCGAGGGATCGATGTAAAAAAAGTAGATAACGAACAAGAACTCTCGGAATCTCTCAAGAAATTAAAAGTGAACCATATCATACAGGAGTTTGTGGATGATGAATTAGAGATCGGATTATTTTACTACAGGTTACCTGACAGTAACAAAGGAGTGATTCCTTCCCTTACCATAAAAAAATTCCTAAGCGTTGCTGGTGACGGCAGTAGTACCCTGGGACAATTGATCGAAGCAAACCCGAGAGCGGTTCTGCACCAGGAGAAGTTGAGGAAAAGATTCAAGTCCAGATGGAATCATATTCTTCCGGCAAATAAAATCATGATCCTTGACCGAATCGGAAATCATAATAAAGGAACTGAGTTCAGGAATGGTAATCATCTTATTGATGAAGAACTCATATCCATTTTTGATGACCTCAGCCACAAAATGGAAGGATTCTATTTCGGGCGTTTCGACATTAAAACTCCTTCCCTGGAGGTACTTAAAAAAGATCGAAATTATAAGATATTGGAAGTGAATGGGATTGGTGGAGAACCAACCCATATCTACGATCCTGATACTTCATTTTTTAGAGTTTGGAAGGACCTTTGCGCCATCTGGCGAGTTGCAGCAAAGATCTCGAAGATCAACATTCGAAATGGTGAAGCAAAGCCCACATTCAGGGAGGCACACTCTAAATGGCATTCATATAACCAATACAAAACTATGCTACATTGATTGTCCAGATTTTTTCCATAAAAAAATCCCATTACAAATGATGGGATCCTGAGGTTGCTCCTCCTGCTGGGCTCGAACCGGACCGAACGTCTTCTTCAGAAGTTGAAAGGTCCAGTGGACCTTTCAAAGTGAGGGGCCAGTCGTTGCGCTGGCGTGTCGCTGAGTTTGAGTACAGCAATATTGTTAAATAAAAAAATCCGGTCTTACGACCGGATTTAATTTCTGCTCCTCCTGCTGGGCTCGAACCAGCGACACCCTGATTAACAGTCAGGTGCTCTAACCAACTGAGCTAAGGAGGAATGCTCAATAGCATTTTTGCGGATGCAAATATAGCTTATTTTTTAAGCGGTGCAAAAAGTTTTTATTTTTTATTTAAAGAGCGCTCGATAGATGTCATTTCCATTGGCAAAAAGCACCAAGGCAATCAACAAAAAGAACCCAACCATCTGGGCATATTCCATAAACTTATCCCCTGGCTTTTTCCCAGTGACCATCTCCCATAACAGGAACATCACATGGCCTCCATCCAATGCGGGGATAGGCAATAAATTCAATACCCCCAACATGATGGAAAGAAAGGCGGTAATGCTCCAAAACGCTTCCCAACTCCACGTATCTGGGAAGATGTCAAAAATAGCCTTAAAGCCTCCAACACCTTTGTAAGCCCCTGTACTAGGGTTAAATATTTTCTTCAATTGTCCCCAATAACCGCTCATCTGGTCTGCAAACTTTTGGGTACCTACCCCAAAACTTTCAAAAAAACCGTATTCCTTTCGTACCATTTCCAAATACCCAAGGTCTTCCATTACTTTTATAGGAATGATATTGTAATAATAGATCCCAAGCTTTCCCTCTTCATCTACAACAACATCTCTTGATAAGGTCTCCCCATCCCGTATGATGGTCGCAGAAACGGTTTGTCCTTTCAAGGGCTCCAATTTATCTGAAAACTGATCATAATAACGAATCTGTTCCCCATTTAAACTAAGAATCCTATCCCCCTTCTTTATGTCCTTGCTCTTGTTTAGGGATGAATCTGAAACTTGCGCTACAATGAAGGGAATACGAAGTTCAAACAATGACAAATCACTGCCCGTACTTAACTTGCCTAAAAAGTCTTCCGGCAGGTCATACGAAATGGTCTCCCCATTACGGTTTACAGTCACCTCTTCGGCCACAATAAGATTTTTCCGAAGATCAGAATACTTGTCATACGGCTTTCCATCTATGGAAACAATCTGGTCTCCCGTTTGAAAACCAATATCCTGTAAAATAGGGTTGTTCACCATATAGCCGTCTGTTAAACTATTGGTGGCCACATCGGTATCTCCATAATAAAAGGAAGCAAATATGTAAATCAACAGGGCAATAATAAAATTCATAATGACCCCTCCCAACATAATGATGAGACGCTGCCAAGCGGGCTTGCTTCTAAATTCCCAAGGTTTTGGCGGTTCGGCCATCTGCTCCTTATCCATGCTCTCATCAATCATCCCGGCGATTTTTACATAACCCCCCAAAGGAAGCCATCCAATCCCATATACGGTCTCCCCAATTTTCTTTTTGAAAAGGGCAAACTTAATATCAAAAAACAAAAAGAACTTTTCCACCTTCGTCTTAAAAAGACGTGCAGGTAAGAAATGCCCAAACTCATGAAGGATAATGAGCAACGATAAGCTCAGTAGAAATTGGGATATTTTTATAATAAACTCCATACGGTTTCAAAAATTGAACGACAAAAGTAAGGCATTACGCCTTGTTAAAAAAATAAAAGCAACTTGAGCCATTAGTATTACAAAACTTTTAACGGTTACACTTTTTTTTGGATTCTTCGGAAACTACCTTTGTAAAAAAATAGCCCATGCTTCGGTTTTTTTCCAAATACAAGTTTTTCGGCATCGTACTGCTAATACTTTCCATCATCATTATTTATGCTATCTATCAAGTACAAAAACCAAAAAAAACCCTTCGCATCTACCAACCAAATGACGTTACTGCCGAATTGGTAGACACCACCCTTCAGCATGTAAAAAAATACCACACTATTGCCAACTTCAGCCTAGTGAACCAAAATGGGGATACCATCACCCAAAAGGACTATGAAGGGAAGATCTATGTAGCCGACTTCTTCTTTACAACCTGCACGACCATTTGCCCCATCATGACCAACCACATGGCCGAAATACAGGAAGAACTTAAAAATGATAAAGAGGTATTGCTGCTTTCCCATTCGGTTACCCCAGAAATTGATACCGTCGCGCAACTCAAACGCTACGCCCTTAAAAAAGGGGTAGATGATAGTAAATGGAACCTGGTCACGGGCGATAAAAAACAAATCTATGACCTAGCCCGTAAATCCTATCTAGCCGCCAAGGATGTCCCTTATAACAAATACGATTTGGTCCATACAGAAAACTTTGTGCTAGTCGATAAGCAAAAGCGAATACGCGGTTTCTACGATGGCACCAACCCAGAATCCATAGAACAGCTCCTGGAAGACATTGAAATCCTTAAAAAAGAAGAATAGCGAGCAGTTCCCTATCTCCAAAATTTTGCTACATTTGCATTGTTTAAAATGAATCTAAATAAAGACAATGCCCACAATTGCCAGCCTTAAAAAAGGAGAACGCGCCGTAATCAAAGAATTTTCGGTAGAGTTGGTTCCTTTAAAATTATTGGAAATGGGCTGTCTTCCCGGTAACGAAGTACACCTTGTACAAACCGCCCCTTTTCAAGATCCGCTGTACCTCAACATCAATGGGAGCCACTTGGCCATCCGTAAGGAAGTGGCTGCCCGTATCGAAGTAGAATTGATTCCATAACCCATGCCCGAACAGATTAATGTAGCGCTTCTTGGAAATCCCAACACAGGGAAAACTTCGGTCTTTAACCGGCTTACGGGCCTCAACCAAAAAGTGGGGAACTATCCCGGCATCACCGTAGAAAAAAAGGAAGGAATCTGTAAACTGCCACGTGGAAGAAAAGCCCATATTCTAGACCTCCCCGGCACGTATAGCTTAAATGCTTCTTCCATAGATGAAAACGTGGTCATTGAACTCCTGCTCAATAAAAACGACAAGGACTTCCCAGATTTGGCTGTGGTGGTTTGTGATGTGGAAAACCTGAAACGAAACCTACTCCTTTTTACCCAAATAAAAGACCTAGGGCTTCCTACCATTCTGGTCATTAATATGGCAGACCGAATGAAACGGAAAGCCATTTCCTTGGATATTCCAAAAATGGAGGCTACCCTAAACACCAAAATCGTCTTGGTTAGCTCCCGAAAAAATGAGGGCTTCGAAGCTTTAAAAGAAGCCATCTATAATTACCGAAGCCTAAACACCCTGCCTTGCGTGAATGCTTCGGTGATTGCGCCAGAGTATTTTGACCGACTTCGGAAAACCTTCCCAGATCAGGATTTGTATAAACTATGGCTGGTGATTACCCAGGATGTAAACTTCGGAAAACTGGACCGGAAAGCCTTCCAGGGCGTAGAATCCTTTAAAACCGAAACCAAAAGCACCCTCAAACGGTTGCAGCAAAAGGAAACCATTAAACGCTATCAGTTCATTAATGATCTCCTCAAGGAAACATTATTCATTGACACTGCCAATGCAAAGGACCTGCGCAGTAGGTTAGATAGGGTCCTTACCCATAAGGTGTGGGGATACCTTATTTTCTTCGGAATTTTGATGCTTATTTTCCAAGCCATCTTTGATTGGAGTAGCTACCCCATGGATTTCATTGATGCTACCTTCGCTTCGCTTAGTGATTGGCTGAAACATGCCCTTCCCGAAGGGGATTTCACCCGTTTATTGGCGGAAGGGATCGTCCCGGGATTGGGTGGAATCGTCATCTTCATTCCGCAGATTGCCTTTCTCTTCCTTTTCATTTCCATCTTAGAGGAAACAGGGTATATGAGTAGGGTAGTGTTTTTAATGGACCGCATCATGCGACGTTTCGGCTTAAGCGGAAAAAGTGTGGTTCCCCTCGTTTCGGGAACTGCCTGTGCCATTCCCGCCATCATGGCCACCCGAAACATCGAAAACTGGAAAGAACGCCTGATTACCATTTTGGTCACTCCTTTTACCACCTGTTCGGCACGATTACCCGTATACCTCATCATCATTTCCTTGGTAATCCCAGAACAACGTATTTTGGGGATTTTCAGCCTTCAGGGGCTTACCCTTATGTTCTTGTACCTCCTAGGGTTTGGGGCAGCTATTTTTTCGGCCTACCTACTGGACAAAGTATTACGCATTCCCAACAAATCCTTTTTTGTCATTGAAATGCCCAATTATAAGGTACCGCTTCCCAAAAATGTCCTCATTACCGTGGTAGAGAAGACAAAATCTTTTGTGTTTGGTGCCGGAAAGATCATCCTCGCCATCTCTATCATCCTTTGGGTATTGGCTTCCTATGGCCCGGGTGAATTCAAGGATGCCGAACGCATCGTTACTGAACAATACCAAGGTAAAACCATTTCGGAAGAAGACCTTGAAACAGAAATTGCTTCCTTTAAATTAGAGCATTCCTATATTGGGATCCTAGGCCGTGGGATTGAACCCGTGGTAGCTCCCTTGGGATACGATTGGAAAATTGGGATTGCCATCGTAAGTTCCTTTGCCGCCCGTGAAGTCTTTGTAGGTACATTAGCCACAATCTACAGCGTGGGAAGTGAAGAAGAAGAAACCATTCGTAAACGGATGGCCGCAGAGATCAATCCTATCTTGGGCACCCCAAGATTTAATTTTGCCAGTGGGGTTTCCTTATTGCTGTTTTACGCTTTTGCGATGCAATGCATGAGTACCTTGGCGGTGGTACGCAGGGAAACCAATAGTTGGAAATGGCCTCTATGGCAATTGGTGTTTATGAGTGCTTTAGCCTATGCGGTGGCACTTGCAGCCTATCAATTTTTAACTTAATTTAATCGTATGCAAACGTTACTGGTCATTATCACTTTCACCATTGCCCTAGTTTATTTGATACGCAAGTTTGTTTGGGTCCCCGCTTTTGAATCCCGAAAGAAGTCTTCCCATACCCTAGACGGCGGAAAGACCAAATGTGGCGATAAGAATTGTGGTTGCCATTAATCCTTCGGGGTTTTGATAAGGACTACGGAGTAGTTACTTATTTCAACTCCTTGTGCTTTGGAAGGCAATACCGCTTCCACCTTCCAACTTAGATTTTCATTGGAAAATACTTCCAAACTTGTGGGCTCCCCTTGACGGGTCGCCCCCACATAAATTTTCTTGGTTTCCGAAGCACCTCCCGCTTCCTTCACTTCAAATTGCAAAATGGCCCGGCCCGCCCAAATACATTGTACGTCTTTAGGACACCTACTATCTTCCAATAATTTCAGAAAGGTAATGCTATGCCCATCCAAGGTTCGGCTTTCGCCAAGGGGAAGGTTAATTTCGGAGGGGCTACTTTGGGTGGTGGGTTTGGTTTCAGCACATCCGCATCCCAAGAGGGAAACCAATGCAATCAATACTAGCTGTGTTTTCATGATGGGCAAGGTACTAAATTATCCTAAGCCCACATCTAGGGTCATCATCACAATAAAACCGCCAATAAAGCCCATGGTGGCAATGTCTGTATATTTATCCATTTGGGTTTCGGGAATCACCTCTTCCACTACCACAAAAATCATGGCTCCTGCCGCAAATGCCAAGGCATAGGGCAAAATAGGCTGGAAGGTAAGCACCGCCCAAGCCCCTAAAACCGCAGCAACGGGCTCTACCAATGCAGAAGCCTGTCCGTACATAAAGCTTTTATAACGACTCATTCCTGCCCTTCGAAGGGGCATGGCTACCGCAATTCCTTCGGGGAAGTTTTGCAATCCAATTCCCAAGGCCAATGCCACAGCACCCCCAATGGAAGCACCGTCAATTCCGGCAGCAACCCCACCAAACAAAACCCCTACCGCCAATCCTTCAGGGATATTGTGCAGGGTAATGGCCAAAGTAAGCAAGGTAGTCTTATGCCAAGGGGTTTTTATCCCCTCCTTTTCAGATTCCTTAAAATTGAGGTGCAAGTGTGGAAGGATTTTATCCAACCCAAAGAGAAAAATAGCGCCTAGAAAGAATCCTACCGCCGAAGGAATCACCTTCTCGAACCCTTCCCCAGGACTCATTTCAATCCCGGGCGCTAATAGGCTCCAAAAACTGGCCGCTACCATGACTCCTCCCGTGAACCCCAACATGCCATCCAACCAAGCACGGTTCATGTTTTTAAAGAAAAATACAAAGGCCGCCCCAAAAGCGGTAAGTCCCCATGTAAATAAAGAGGCATAGAGTGCCGCCAAAACGGGATCTATTTGTTCAAAATAGGCAATTACTTGATCCATCATATCTAAATTGTTTGAATGTATAGGTTTTCGGAAATCTGCTTCGACACAAAAAAGGAGTCCCCAGCGACTAGAATCTGGAGGGACTCATCAAAATCTTCCTTGGTCAACACCTTGATTTCACTACCTATGGCTATATTTTTTTTATTGAGGTAAGTTAAAAATGTACTTTCCGAATTCTTCACCCCCACACAAATCCCCTGCTCTGAAACCTCCATATCCTTCAGTAGTTTTTTAGCGGTTTTCTTGAAATTTCCCTCTTCATCAGGTATGGGATCCCCGTGGGGATCTACCGTAGGATAGTCCAAAAAGGCATCCAACCGGTTGATGAGTTCTTCAGACTTGATATGCTCCAGCTGCTCTGCAATTTCATGTACCTGCTCCCAGCTAAAGTCCAGCTTTTGCACCAAAAAGGTTTCCCATAAACGGTGCTTACGAATCACGCTTAACGCCTTTTTCCTGCCGGCATCGGTTAAGGAAGTGCCCTTGTATTTTACATAGGTAAGCATTTCCTTGTCTGCCAACTTCTGTACCATATCGGTGACCGAAGAAGGCTTGGTATCCAACTGCTCTGCAATGGCATTGGTGCTTACTTCCTCTTGTTGCAATTTCTCCAAATGAAAAATGGCCTTGAGGTAATTCTCTTCTGAATGACTGAATTTCATACTACAAATGTAGCATATTTTGATTAATAACAAAATATTTTTAGATTTGCCTAAATTTTATATTAGACAAAAGTAAATGAAGTGGTTTGTTTTTATTTGGATAGGGTGCTCATGTTGGTTGGTCAATGCGCAACACACCCTTTCGGGCAAGGTTTCTTTTGATGGGGAACCCCTTCCGTTTGCAAACGTATATCTAAAAGGAACCTCCTTCGGAACAACCTCTGATGAAAATGGCGACTTCCAGTTAACCAACATCCCTTCCGGAACCTATCAAATCATTGCTTCCTTTACAGGATATGACCCAGAAGTAAAGTCTATTAAAGTGCCACACTCCCTTCCCCTACATTTTTCCCTTACGGAAAATAATAGCTTAGACGAAGTGGTTGTCACAGGAACCTTGAAGCCCGTGAACCGACTGGAAAGTCCGGTGCCGGTTGAAGTCTACACTCCCACCTTTCTTAAAAAAAATCCTACCCCCAATATTTTTGAAGCCCTGCAAAACGTCAATGGGGTACGCCCCCAACTCAATTGTAACGTTTGTAATACCGGTGATATCCACATCAACGGGTTGGAAGGCCCCTACACCTTGGTCTTGATTGACGGCATGCCTATTGTAAGCGGACTTTCAACCGTGTATGGCCTTTCTGGGATTCCCAATTCCTTGATAGAACAGGTGGAGATTGTGAAAGGGCCTGCCTCTTCCCTTTACGGAAGTGAAGCCGTGGGTGGGCTTATCAATGTCATCACCAAGCTTCCAGAAAACGCGCCAAAAATATCGGTTGATGGGTTCTCCACTTCTTGGGGGGAAGTAAACCTAGATGCTGCGTTTCAGTTTGGGATTGGGGAAAAAACCAAGGTGCTTACCGGAATCAATTACTATAATTACAGCAACCCCATAGACCAAAACAACGATAATTTTACCGATGTCACCCTGCAGGACCGACTGTCTGTCTTCCAGAAATGGAACTTTAAACGGCAAAACAACCGGCTTTTTTCCATGGCAGGGCGTTTTTTCTATGAAGACCGCTGGGGCGGGGAAATGAATTGGAACCCCAATTTCAGGGGAGGCGATGTGGTTTATGGGGAAAGTATTTACACCACCCGCTATGAACTTATTGGCAGGTACCAATTGCCCACCAACCAACCCATTCATTTTCAGTATTCGTATTCCTACCACGATCAAAATTCGGTCTACGGAAACACCTCATACCTAGCCCAACAGCAGATTGGGTTTGGGCAACTTACCTGGGATTACTCCCGTCCAAAACACGATTGGCTCTTTGGGGTAGCGGCACGCTATAACTTTTACAATGATAATACCCCTGCAACCATCAACCCAGACGAAGTGGTCATTCCCTCCCTTTTTGTGCAGGACGAAATGCAACTTTTTGAAAGCCACAAACTCCTTCTTGGGCTACGCTATGACTACGATAAAAGACACGGTTCCATTCTCACCCCTCGTTTGGCCTACCGTTGGAAGCCTACAGAGGATGATATCATTCGGCTGAATGCAGGTACCGGCTTTCGGGTGGTGAACCTGTTTACGGAAGAACATGCCGCCCTTACCGGCGCCCGCGAAGTAGTCATCACCGAAGCCTTAGACCCAGAACAGTCCTATAACATCAACCTCAACTACCTTAAAAAGGTCTATGCTAAAAACGGAATGCTCTTTAATTTGGACGCTTCAGTCTGGTATACCTATTTTACGAATGCCATTGTCCCCGACTATGACACGAATCCCAACCAAATTATCTATGACAACCTCAACGGATTTGCCAACTCATACGGTGCCAGCTTCAACCTGGATGCATTATTGGCCACTGGGGTACGCGCCATGTTGGGGTTTACCTATCAAGAGGTGACACAAACTGAAAATGGCATTACCCAACAGCAAATCCTTACCGAAAAATTTTCAGGGACTTGGGCACTTTCCTATAAACATTATGGCACCCACCTTACATTAGATTATACAGGGAATATCTATGGCCCCATGCGCTTGCCCTTATTGGGCCCGCTAGACCCTAGGGCTGAATTTTCCCCTACCTGGAGCATTCAGAATATACAGCTTACCTATGAAGGGTGGGATGAAATAGAATTATACGCAGGGGTAAAAAACATACTGGATTGGACCCCCAACAAAGGCAATCCGTTTATCATTGCTCGGGCGAATGATCCTTTCGATAAGGAAGTGACTTTTGATGCGGAAGGCAATGCCGTTCCTACGGCCAATAATCCGTACGGACTTACCTTCGATCCGTCTTATGTGTACGCCCCCAACCAAGGGAGGCGGTTATTCTTCGGGTTACGGTATACGCTTCAATAATTAATGTTGCACATGTTGTTGCCATTGTGCATCGGCCGCCTTTCGAAGGGAAGCTTCATCTTCCTTCTGCCATTTCTTTAGGGTGTTTACGCCCCAGGCCTTGTAAAAAAGGTACAGCTTTTCATCCTGAATAAGGTAAGCTTCTGGGTTTATGGAAACCAGCTCCCCATTCTTGGCCATGGCATAGGCACAATAGCCACCATACTGCGGAAGGTATTTTAGTGGGGCCTTATCAAATTCCATTCGGTGGTCCTCACTGGCAAAGTAGAAAGTCACGCCATCCAATTCCGAAGTATAGTCTGAAGAACCCTTTACAGGCTCGCCTTCAAAATAAGAGACTACATCATAGCCTTCAATGGCAATCCCATCCTTTTCATAAATGGGGTCCTGCGCCCAAAGACTAGTGGCAAATAACATACAAACGGAAAGTAGCAGTGGTGTTTTCATGCAGGGGTAGTAGCATATTCTTTGGAAACCTTACTAAAAGCCCCGTTCTTTTTGCAATTGCTCGTAGGCTTCCTGTACTTTTCTAAATTTCTCCTCGGCGCCTTTTTGATAGGCTTCATCCATGTGCTGCAGCTTATCTGGGTGGTATTTCTTCACCATTTCGCGATAGGCTTTTTTAATATCTGAATTGGAAGCATTCCGTTCAATCTCCAAAATCTTATAGGCGCTATCGGGGTTTTTAAAGAACATGGCCTTGATGCTCTCAAAGTCCCGCATCTGTAGCCCCAAGTATCCAGAAATACGGGAAATCATCTGCACTTCGGAATCAGATACATGCCCATCAGCATTCGCAATACTGAACAAAAAGTGCAATACCTGCAAGCGTGATTCATACCGCATCCGCTTCCGAAAGGCATCCCCTATCCTTGCTTCGGAGATTCCCCGCTTTTTAATCACCTCATTGAAGGTCCTGAAGGTCGCATTGGCGCGATCCTTTCCGTAGGCCTGCACGAAATACTGACGTACATAATCCAACTCACTCTGATTCACGGTACCATCTGCCTTGATCACCAATGAGGCCAAAGAGAGCAGGTTCAATTCAAAGTCGGCAGGGGTCACATTCCGTTGGCTCGTGGTAAAAACGGTACGTCGTTGGGTTTTTTTCTTCCCCAAATTCATATTATCAAAAATACTTCCTATTACAAATCCTATTAACGCCCCAGGAAAGCGAAAAAAAGAATATCCCAAAATGGCCATTAACCAACGTATCATCTAAGCGTACTGAAATTTATGTATAAGGGCACCAAAGATAGCCATTCTCAAAAGTCTTTGCATCATTTTAAGAAGTATCGCCCTTAAATTGGTTATCTTTGCCCCAAAATTGTTACACCTTATAAACGTATTGATATGTACCCTCCAGAATTAGTAAAACCCATGCGGGAAGATTTAACGCAAATTGGTTTTCAGGAATTGTTCACTGCAGATGCAGTAGATGAAGCCATCCATCAAGATGGCACCGTGTTGGTAGTAGTGAATTCGGTGTGTGGCTGTGCCGCCGCCAATGCCCGCCCCGGTGCTCGTATGTCCTTGCAAAATGCCAAAACACCAGACCACTTGGTGACTGTGTTTGCAGGGGTAGATTTTGAAGCCGTAGACGCCGCACGTGCCCTTATGGTCCCTTTCCCACCCAGCTCGCCTTCCATGGCACTGTTCAAGAACGGGGAATTGGTGCACATGTTGGAACGCCACCATATTGAAGGCCGTAGTGCCGACATGATTTCCGAAAATCTAAAAAGCGCGTACGATAGCTATTGCTAAGCCACGCAAAAGATCTTCTAAAAACCGCCCATCTTCTTGGGCGGTTTTTTTATTTTTGATGGTATGAAAACCCTGCATAAAATAGTGGCGGCCCCTTTTTCGGTGTTATTTTACCTGGTCTTCGGACTCCTACTGGTGGTGTTTGATGTCATCCAACGTATTTGCCTCAACCTTTTTGGGTACAATGCCCATAAACACGCGGTGACCATTTGTAACGGACTCACCGTTTTGGCGCTACACCTCACGGGCGCTACCATTTCCTTTACCAATAAGCAGACCTTACACCAAAACACGCCCTATATCATCGTCTCCAACCACCAAAGCATGTGGGACATTCCGCCGCTCATTTGGTTCCTGCGGAAGATCCATCCTAAATTCATCTCTAAAATTGAATTGGGAAAAGGCATTCCCACCGTATCCTATAACCTTCGGAAAGGAGGGTCTATCCTTATAGACCGCAAAAACCCCAAACAATCTACCGAAGCCATCATCAAGGGCGCGAAATATATTTCCGAAAACGGCCGAAGCATGGTGATTTTTGCCGAAGGCACCCGAAGCAGGGACGGGCATCCCAAGCCCTTCCGTAAAAAAGGGCTGCTTACCTTATTTGAACATGCCCCCGACGCCTACGTACTACCCATCACCATCAACAACTCCTGGAAATTGCAACGCTTTGGGACCTTTCCTATACCGCTATTTACCCGATTGAAATTTGAGGTGCACCCTCCCAAAAAGGTATCAGACTATGAGCCCCACCAACTCATTGAACTGCTGGAGACGGAAATACATTCAAAAGTAGAAGTCTAGCCTAGTAGAAAAACCGGTCTAACGTCACCTTGCTATTGTGGTTGGAAAGATCTACCACTTTTACCTTCTTGGTTTCCTGTGGCGTACCGTAATCCTTGTAAATGGTATACTTTAAATAGGTAGGGGTGGCCGTTTCGGCATCGTTGGTCTGCCGTACATTCACAATCCAGTTTCCGTAGTCATTGTCCTCCAAGATAAATTCCTTCAGCGCAAAGCCCTTTTCAATCTCCTGCGCAATCAAATCGGCATTGTCAAAATAGGTATGCTGCCACGTAAAGTACTTTTTACTGGGGGAAACAAACTGTACCTCAAACTCCGACTGCGGATTGGTGTATTCCAAGACAATCCGGACATCCTTTTTAAAACCCGCCACCATAAACTCACTGGGCAAGGTCTTGTAATCAATCTTGTTTTTATGATGGGCAATCAAGCTTCGGAATTCATTAAACACAATATCCTCAATAGGCGTAAAATCTACATTGGGCACCGTATTGTAAATCATTTGCTTGTACAGGTTGGCAGCAGTATTGTATCGACCCACCTCCGCATACAAGCGTGCCAGGTCACGGTACAACTGAATATGCCCTGGATACTTTTCTATGGTATGCTCCAACACATAAATGGCCGGCTTGTACATCTGCTTTTCTTCCAAGGTAAAAACAATGGTCTTCAAAATACGCGCATTCCCCTGTGCTTGGTTAAACAGGTCTGAAAGAATGGTATGGGCATACAGATTTCCGTAACGGGAAAAATAATCGGCTACATCTATGTAAAAAGGTACGTTCCTGTTTTCGGGTTGTTGCTTTAAATCGTTGTATAAAGCCAAGGCCTCATCGGGTTGGGTGGTTTGGTTCAATACTTGCCAATAGGATTTGGAAGAAGCGATCCCCCATTCAGAAAGCATCGGTACTTTTTCATCATAGTCGTTTCCTTTTACCAAGGCAGTGTTTTCACGTAACTTTTCCTCCTTATAGTAAGGAGAATTTTTGGTGGTAATCTTAATGACTCCAAAACCGCCTAAGCTTCCGTAAATGGTCGTAGAAGCAAGGCTTTTAAGAAACGTGATGTCTACAATTGAACTGGGATTGATTGTAGAAAGCATATTCTGATCCACAGGGACATCATCCACTACAATCAAGGCCGGTGGAGGATTAATGGCACCCCACTTAGTAAAACCTACATAGGGATCTTGACCCAATAAGGTGGTTCCCTTTACTTGTACACCAGGTATTTTCTTGAAAACTTCAAACATATCTGTATCGCCTGCCGAAATATAGGCTTCTTGCAAATCATAGACAGAATACCCTACGCCTCTTTTTTTCTTTCTTCCAGTGGCAGTATTTACATATTTGCCCTCCCGTTCTCTTACTTTTCTAAGCTGAACTGCCTCCAACAACTCAGCATTGGTAGCCATGGTAATGGATAGGGCTTCCGAAGGATTCCCCACCAAAACCGTCTTGGGATCCATCATAAAAGCGGTGACCAATAATTCATTTTCAGATTGTAGGGCAAGCCGAAAGTTTCCGTCTGCATCGGTCTCTGTCTCATTAAACGTACCTTTTTCGGCCACGATGGCATTGGCTACGGGTTCCCCATTTACTGAAACCACGGTTCCTTGTATCGTACGTTCCTGGGAATGAACGCCTAGGCTCACAGCAAACACCATAAAGGATAAAACAATCTTTTTCATAGAAAGTCTTTTCCTAAAAGTACGCAATTCCACCGAAACCTCATAAGGGGGTTTCCCGCTTTTCATAAATATAGACTCCTTAGAAGAGCTTATACTGCGGACTCTTCAATTGCAAGTGGTGGCTGCGGTCTAGGGCGGGCATTTGTTTCCCAGCGAGGTATTTCCTTCGGCCTAGGGCCATGGCATCGGCAATCTGTTGGGCAACGGCCCCTTCCCCTTTGATGCGTTTACCCCAACGGCTGTCATTCAGTTGTCCGGCATGGCATTCGGCTATTTGGGAGAGCATCCGCTCTGCCTTATCGGGCAGGGTCTTTCGGGCCCAGTCTTCAAAGATCTTGGCAATCTGCCCATTTAGGCGCACGACGGTGTGCCCCACACTCACCGCACCCCGCGCCGCCACTTCCTTGATGATGGGCAGGATCTCATGGCTATTCAAACTGGGAATGATGGGTGCAATCATCACATTCACCGGAATCCCGTTCTTGGATAAGATTTCTACCGTCTTCAAGCGTTTGGCAATACTGGCCGTACGGGGTTCCAACAAGCGTCGCGTGTCTTCCTGTAAGGTGGTGATGGAAATATTCACCGCAATGATGTTGTATTTCGCCATTTCGGTGAGGACATCCAAATCGCGAAGAATCAAGGAGTTTTTGGTAATGATGCCCGTAGGGTTCTTAAACCGCAACAGCATCCGTAGGCACATACGGGTGAGTTTCAACTTGCGTTCTATGGGTTGGTAGCAATCGGTGTTGCCAGACAGCACAATGGTATGCCCACCCCATTTGGGATGCTCCAGCTTCTGTACCAACAATTCTGGGGCGTTTTTTTTAATAAGGATATTCCGTTCAAAATCCAAGCCGGCGCCATAGCCCCAATACTCATGACTGTTTCGGGCGTAGCAATACACACAGCCATGCTCGCAGCCTTGGTAGGGGTTGGCAGAATAGCCCATGCCTACATCGGGGCTGTTCACCTTGTTCACAAAGGTCTTCGGAAAGACTTCAATATAGTTCGTCTGGTTCGCATCGGGGTCTTCCCCTTCGGCTTCACAAAAATTCAGGTACTCATCCAAGGGCTCATGGGAGTGCTCAAAAAAACGGTTGTGGATACGCTGCTGCGCGCCACGGCCTTTGATAGGGGTAGCCATAGAATTTCTGAAGGAATTACTCCTTCAAAGATACTATTAATTGGAATATTTCCAAATACTATTGGAACTATTCCTTACTACTTTCCTGGGAATTTCGGTTTGCGCTTATTTAAAAAGGCTTGGGTCCCTTCTTGGAAGTCTGCTGTACCAAAACACTTTCCGAAGGCCATGATTTCGGCATCAAAACCATTTTCCCCATCCTCATAGCCGGCATTCACTGCTTCTATGGCAGCACTGATGGCCACAGGAGAGTTGCGGGAAATCTTTTCGGCAATCTTTTCGGCTAGGGGCAATAATTCCTCTTGGGTGGTGACGTGGTTTACCAATCCGTATTGCAGGGCTTGGTTGGCATCAATCATTCCAGCCGTCATGATCATTTCAAATGCGCGGCCCTTGCCCACCAATTGCGGAAGCCGTTGGGTACCACCATAGCCGGGGATCACACCCAAGGAGACTTCAGGAAGGCCCATTTTGGCATTGTCACTCGCCACCCGAATATGGGCTGCCATCGCCAGTTCGAGTCCGCCACCAAGGGCAAATCCGTTTACTGCGGCAATCACGGGCGTAGACAAATGCGCTACAAAGTCAAACAACAACGCCTGCCCTTCCGAAGCGAGCTCCTGTCCCTGGGAGACGGAGAAGTCGGCGAACTCACTAATATCGGCCCCGGCCACAAAGGCCTTTTCACCACTTCCGGTAAGGATAATGGCCAAGGTTTTTTGGTTATCATCGGCGACCTTCAGGGCGTTGTGCAGTTCCTTAATGGTGGCCTTGTTGAGGGCATTGAGTTTTTGCGGACGGTTGATGGTAATGGTCGTGACGCCTTCGGTACGGGTTACCAACAAGTTATCGTATGTAGTTTTCATTATGGGGTTTTGTTTCCTTAAAGGTACAAAAATCTCCCTAGCAGGTGGGGATGGAAACGGTAAAAGTAGTCCCTTTGCCTTCCACGCTTTGCAGCCAGATGTTTCCGTGGTAGGTTTCCACGATATTCTTCACCATCCCTAGGCCCAGTCCCATACCACTGCTCTTGGTGGTGAACTTGGGCTCAAAGACCTTGGGTTTGTTTTCTTCGGAAATCCCTGAACCGTTATCGGAAACGGTGATATGGATGTGCTCATCCTCCCGAAACACCCGCACTTCAATACGGGGATCCTGCGGATTTTTATTTTCAATGGCCTGAATGCTGTTCTTCACCAAGTTGGTAATGACCCGCACCAGCTGGGTACGGTCGAACTTACACACGGCCTCCTTCATATCCGGGAAGAAGTAAATGTAGTCTTCGTTGAAGATATCCAGCGCCAGCTTCACCGTCTGCACCACGTCCAGGTTCTCGTCCTGCTGGGCAGGCATCTTCGCATAGGTAGAAAAGGCCGAAGCAATGCTGCTCAAGGTATCTATCTGCTGTATCAAGGTATGGCTGTACTCTTCCAGCTTTTCCTTGGCATTGGGATCATTGGGGTCAAACTTCCGCTGGAAACTCTGTACCGTCAATCGCATGGGCGTTAGCGGATTCTTGATTTCGTGCGCCACCTGCTTGGCCATTTCACGCCAAGCTGCTTCCCGTTCACTGCTTGCCAATTGGGCGGCACTCACCTCCAACTCATCTATCATCTGGTTATAGGCTTTTACCAAGGCATTGATCTCCTGGGAGGAACTTTCCTCCATCTTGATCTTTTCGTTCCGTTGGTTGAGCCTTGTTTGGGTAATCTTGACGCTTAGCGCTTTGAGCGAACGAGTGATGTACTTGGATAAAAAGTACCCTAGGGCAATGGCGATAAGCAGTAGAAAGCTATACACTACGGCCGTACGCTTGATGTTTTCGCGCAGCTCCTTGTTGATAAACCCATCATCTTCAATATACGGCAGGTTGAGAATGGCGAGGGGCTTAAAGGACGCATCGGTGAGGTAGGAGTAGGACGATTGGTATTCCTGTCCGTCCTCCTCAAAACTATACACATAGCTTTTATTGGGTGAGTTTTCTATGGCGCGCAGGACGCTGGGCGACAGCTTGGCAAAGGAGGTATCCCGAAGGAAGGACGCCCGGGAGGATTTAAGGAGCCTTCCCTGTAGGTCGTATAGGTGGATTTCCAGGTTGTGGATGTCCTTTATTTCGTAGATTTTGCTCTTAAAGATGAGCGGGATCATCTCTGTCTCTACGGGGTAGGTGGTGTTTTTAAGGACGTAGTTGATGTTTTCCTTGATGTTGTTTTCCTTCCGCTGTAGGCGTTCGCTGTGGTAGTCTTCTGCCTCTTCCTTGTATTGGATGGCGGTAAGCACGGTGAGGGAAATAAAGGTAAGCACCAGCAGGAGCAGCATGGACAGGAAGATGCGAAACCGTAAGGACTTATAAAACTTCACGCGTGGTTTGTATTACAGCGGAAAGATAGCAAAAATGGAGCCAAAAGTTTGGCTGAAAGTTTAAGTGTGGGTGGATTTGTTCTGTTTCCCCCTATGGTACATGCTTTGCTAGTAGTTATTCCTCCTCGTGTTCTATGGGCTTATTGTTGATGGTTTTTAGCACCACTTTCTTTGGGATGCCGATAAATGCGGCGAGTTCGCAATAGCTTACCAGTTGGTGTTTTTCTTTTTGAAGTTTGGTGCGGAGTTCTTGATACAGTTCCCGGCAATAGCGTTCTGCCTTTCCGGTGAGAATGGCAATGTCACTGGGGTAAATACAGATTCTTTGTTGATTCATGTCTCAAGGTTTTAAAGTCCCGAAGCATCTTAGGATGTTACGGGATAAGTTAAACATATTGGGGCATGGGGCAACCAGTCCGTTTGGGGAGTCCCTATCTGTGTTGGGGAAGTGTTTGGATTGTTAGCTGCCATCACATTTTATTTATTATGCATGTATAATAATTAACGCAATATAAGAATTATTATTATGCATGCGTATAACTTTTAACATTTTTTAGCTTGAAAATCACCTTTTTAGGGGGCGTGTACCGACTTACAACGCCTTTATATCGCCTTTATACCGCCTTTGTACCGCCTTTGTACCGCCTTTAATACGGGTTTGATACCTAGGAGGGGTGAAATATAGTTACAGGTTACAGGTTTGAGGTTGCAAGTTAGGATTATGATATAATACAGTAGAAAATGAGCTGTTTAAAATCATTCTTCTTAGCAAATAATGAACACAAATTTCTTTACTCCCCTATTAAGAGCAACAACCAGCTACATGAAACTTTTAACTTGCAACCCTACTCTTTCACCACCTGTTTGATAGCGGCTCCTCTTGTGGTGCGCACTTCTACGAAATACAGCCCTGTGGGTAGGTTGGATACGGGGATGGCCTCAAAATCTTTGTGCACCGTCATTAAGGATTGCCCCAGCACGTCATAAAATGTCGCCTGCTGTAGGGGTTCTTGGCTTTGGATACGGAGAATATCCCCTACGGGGTTGGGAGTGAGTTGTAGGCCTTCAATAGTAAAACTAGAAGTCCCAAGAATTGTAGTGTTTTCCAACCAATAGGTATTAATTACAGTCCCAGATGCACCTAGGTCTCTTGCTCCGGTTGTTAAATCTATATCCCCATCCCCATCTATATCCCCGGCATCAGTAAGCCCATCTATATTAAATCCTGCAAGAGGTTCTATAAACATTGGCGGATCAAAATCGCTGCCGTTATTTAAACTATAAGCAAGTCCAAGATCTGTTGAAAAGGCTACGTCTATTTTTTCATCATTATTAAAGTCTTCAACTGCTGCAACTAAACCCCCAGCATCATTATATACATTTTGTGCTTCAACAAAATTACCCTGCCCGTTAGTATTCTCCCGCCAAAAGGCACGTTCAACCGTAATGGAGAAAATATCCATGTCATCGTCCCCATCTAAGTCTTTCAACACAATGGTATTTTCATAAAAACCACTATTTGCAATCACGTGCTGTACAGAAAAGTCCCCATTCCCATTGGTGTTTTCAAACCAACTCAAGATAGTTCCCCCAACCGAATTGGTTAAAATATCCAAATCCCCATCACCATCTATATCCCCCAAACGTTGCATACGGGCTTGGGACAGGGTTGTATTTATGGGAATCAATGGGCCAAAAGTGCCATTTCCATCCAAATGTTCTATCCAGTAAAATCCCACCCCGTTGGTCACCCCAAGCACTATATCTAAATCCCCATCCCTATCAATATCTCCCGAAACCACACCACTAGCACTACTAAGACCAGATGCAAGAGTTTGCATAGGGGCGAAATTACCTCCTCCCAAATTACGGAACCAAGCAATGAAATCATTATCAAAATAACTGATGAGTATATCTAATTTATTGTCTTCGTCTAAATCTACAAGTTCTTGAACCAGTGATTGCCCCATTCCGGGTGCAATCTCTATAAGGGGCCCAAAATTACCTTGCCCGTCCAAGTTTTCCTGCCAGCCTAAACGGGAGGAATTAATAGACATTAAATCTAAATCCCCATCTCCATCGAGATCACCTAACTTTCGGTTACCGGAACCCGCATCTTCCGTAATAAGGTGCCTTGGCCCAAATACTTGCGCTGGTAAAAGGGCTGTGGATAGCAATACTATTATAACGATAATTTTTTTCTTCATATAATACACTACTGACTAACTATAAATATACGAAAGCCTTTTTTATTCATTGTTTTCCTTGAGGATGATGCTTTCCTTTTCCATCCCATTTTCATAATTCTTTTCGATTTTATAGAGCCCAGGGTTTAAATCATTCACATACGCTGCCGCGCGAATCTTTCGCGTGGTTTTCAATCCAAGAACTGGAAGATCCTAATGCCCTTCAACAATCCTTTTCCATCTGCATAATCTATTGCACTGCTGTATTGGTATGCTTCCGGCTTGTATACCAACCCTGCTGCAACTGGGTTTCTGTGCACATAGGTTATCTTTTCATGGATGACCGCATTGCTCCATAATTCGATAGGTTTATTATCATGCCTCCAAAATTGATAGTCGGAAACATTATGCGACTTTATGGCTTCTTTCCTACATACATCCAGCCATAGATTCCTGTTGCATTCTTCTGGGTTTTCCTGAATAGCCTTTATCATGGCTTTGCTGGTAAATCGTTTAAAATCCCCTAAAAGATTTGCGGGATGTATCCCGTTGATACTTCGGAATACCAAATGCACATGATTGGTCATGATACACCAAGCAACAATCTCCATCCCCTTCTCTTCTTGGGAGTAGGATGGACTTTTCAGTAGGATTTGTTTGTAGCTGTCTTTTGTAAATACTTTCAACCACCCAACAACTGCAAAACTCACAAAGTATAAGCCCTCTGGGTTCCTGAATTTATAATTTCTGCTCACTGGGTAAAGCTATACATGGGGCGAGTGTCTTGAAAGTTTAGTAGGTGCGGATTTATAAATGAGCAATATAGATAAGATTGGTCTAAGCTATTTTACCACGCGAAGGATTGACTAGGTTTAGTTGAAATTATACCACGCGAAGGATTCGCGCGGTAGCGGTAATTTCGCGCGGTAGCGGTGCTTTTCTTTCACCATTCACGACTCATGGTTCACTGTGCTGGCCTTGCCAGCACCTACTCTTTCACCACCTGTTTGATAGCGGCTCCTCTTGTGGTGCGCACTTCTACGAAATACAGCCCTGTGGGTAGGTTGGATACGGGGATGGCCTCAAAATCTTTGTGCACCGTCATTATGGATTGACCCAGCACGTCATAAAATGTGGCCTGCTGTAGGGGTTCCTGACTTTGGATACGGAGAAGATCCCCTACGGGATTGGGAGTGAGTTGTAGGCCCTTTTTCTGGAAATCAACTCCATCCAAGAAAGTAAGGTTCCGTATCCATTGTAAATCATATCTATCATTTGCACCTTGAAAGCGTATGATATTTAACAAGTCCAAATCTCCGTCCCCATTAGCATCCATATTCCCTTCAACTCTATCAAGATCAGTATTTATGTGTGGTTCCAATAAAACAGTTGGACCAAACAGTCCCGTTCCATCGTTTAGGTTATAGGCAATCCCTTGTTGTGGTGCATTATAACAAGCATCAATATCCCCGTCCTTGTCTAGATCTATAGCCTGTAAGCCAGAGATTGAAAAACCAGAAACAGTATTGACATAAAAGGTCTGTTGTTCAGAAAAATCACCCTGTCCGTTGGTATTCTCCCTCCAAAATGCCTTGTCTGCCGCAAGGGTTAAAATATCCAGATCATCATCCCCATCCAGGTCTACCAAATCAAAATCATTTTCATAGAGACCGCTATTGGCTATCGAATGCTGTACAGAAAAATTTCCATTTCCATCGGTATTCTCAAACCATGCCATAATGGTACCCCCCACTGCATTGGTGACAATATCCAGGTCATTGTCGCCATCTACATCTGCCAAGCGCTGGGTACGTGCTTGGGAGAGGGTATTGTTAATAGGGATCAAAGGGCCGAAGTTCCCGTTTCCGTCCAAGTGCTCTATCCAATAGAATCCCAACCCATTGGTTACCCCTAAAACCAAATCCAGATCATTGTCCCCATCAACATCCCCTGCTGCTATTCCTCTAACGCTATTTAAGCCGGAGGCGAGAATTTCCATAGGGGCAAAACTGCCATTGCCCAGGTTACGGTAAAAGGCAATGAGGTCTTGGCCAAAAAAACTGACCAAGAAATCCTGTTTATTGTCTCCGTCTAAATCTACCACCAACTGATTAAGGCTTTGGTCTGAAATATTGTCAATGATGGTAGGTTCCCCATAGGTGCCCTCCCCATCCATGTTTTCATACCATACTAATTCTGTAAAAGAAAGCCTTAGGAGGTCTGGGTCTCCATCATTGTCAAAGTCTCCAGGGGTGAACCCATATGAAACTCCCACGTCTAAATCGATTGAAGTACGGTAGCCAAACAATTGAGCCTGTACTGTAAACGGTAGGCATAGAATCCCAATGAGCACATATAGTATTCGCATCTTCATTTCTTTACAGCTAATTTACTCATTTTGTTCTTTTAGGACAACGGTTTCCTTGCTGGTGCCATCATCATAATTCTTATCTACCTTATAAAGTCCAGGATTCAGTTCATTCACAAAATTTGGGTTGTTGATCTGGGTTGAATCCTGTGGGGTAACCGTAATGTTGGTGTTGAAGACCCCATCGTTAAACTGGGTAAGGCTTCCGTTCATAGCTGCTTTGTTCCAATTATCATAGCACCTACGGATGGCTTGCCCACAACTATCTGGAAGTTCATATACTAAGTCAATTAGGATGGCCGTATGGTTAGGATGTGTAATGGTACTAAAGTCTGTCACATCCTTTTGTATGGTCAACAGGCTATTGTTGGTATAACTAAAACTTATATTATCGTAATCGCTTGGTTCTGGACAATCATCAGGACAATCACATTCTACAAATCTGTAATTAAACCCAGGTTGGAAAAGTGGTGGATCTTGCGTAGAAGGACCTGGACCCGCCACGTAGTATTCCCCTTTGTAGGGTTCATAAAGAGCTGCCAAATCAGTGGTTTTGTTTTGCAATAAACCACTATTGTTAATCGTTTCCCGCATTCTTATCTTCTGACCAATAGTAAAATTGTCTAGGCATTCCCCTGGGGCATACGACATGTAATTACGAGATTGATCAGGGTCAATATCATAAATTGTTCCTTGACAATCTCCCCTGTCATCTGTAAAGGCTCCCGTATAGACACAATTATCTCTATCATAATATTCAAAAAAATAGGGGCCTCCTTCACTGCACTGGCTCAAAGGCAATTCCTCTAGGTAACAATATTCCCTCCTAAAGCTGGGCATGGCCGCAGTATCATTTACATAATCACCTCTTGTATCAGCATTATAGGCTGGGTCGCTGGGATTTCTTGTCACATGTTCACAGTTTTCATATTCTTCATCAACTGTTCCATCAGGCAAAATCCTTATCCAATTCTGGAAAGTGTGATCCAA